>NZ_DASUNC010000046.1:0-274609 GCF_036277355.1 Archangium sp. | reverse complement strand
TACAGGCAGTCCTGGAAGCCCATCACGCCCAGGCCCACCGGGCGGTGGCGCAGGTTGGAGTCGCGCGCCTTCTTGACGGCGTAGTAGTTGATGTCGACGACGTTGTCGAGCATGCGCATCGCCGTCGCCACCGTCATCTTCAGCTTGACCTGGTCGATGCCGCCGTCCAACAGGTGCTGCGCCAGGTTGACGCTGCCCAGGTTGCAGACGGCGATCTCGGTGTCGGACGTATTCAGCGTGATCTCGGTGCCCAGGTTGGACGAGTGCACGACGCCGACATGCTGCTGCGGGCTGCGCACGTTGCAGGCGTCCTTGAAGGTCACCCAGGGGTGGCCGGTCTCGAACAGCATCGTCAGCATCTTGCGCCACAGGTCCTTCGCCGCCACGCGCTTGAAGAGCTTGAGCTCGCCGCGGTCGACCTTGGCTTCGTAGGCGGTGTAGGCGGCCTCGAAGTCCTTGCCGAACTTGTCGTGCAGGTCGGGGCAGGTGGACGGCGAGAACAAGGTCCAGGGGCCGCCCTCCATCACGCGGCGCATGAAGAGGTCGGGGATCCAGTTGGCGGTATTCATGTCGTGCGTGCGCCGGCGGTCGTCACCGGTGTTCTTGCGCAGCTCGAGAAATTCCTCGATGTCGAGGTGCCAGCTCTCCAGGTAGGCGCACACCGCCCCCTTGCGCTTGCCGCCCTGGTTGACGGCCACCGCGGTGTCGTTGACCACCTTCAGGAACGGCACCACGCCCTGGCTCTTGCCGTTGGTGCCCTTGATGTAGCTGCCCAGGGCGCGCACGCGCGTCCAGTCGTTGCCCAGGCCGCCGGCAAACTTGGACAGCAGCGCGTTTTCCTTCAGCGCCTCGTAGATGCCGTCGAGGTCGTCGGCCACCGTGGTCAGGTAGCAGCTTGAGAGCTGGCTGCGCCGCGTGCCGCTGTTGAAAAGTGTCGGCGTGCTGGACATGAAGTCGAAGGTCGACAGCACGTCGTAGAACTCGATCGCCCGCGCCTCGCGGTCGATCTCGCCCAGCGCCAGGCCCATCGCGACGCGCATGAAGAAGGCCTGCGGCATCTCGATGCGGGCCTCGTCGACATGCAGGAAATAGCGGTCGTACAGGGTCTGCAAGCCGAGGTAGTCGAACTGCAGATCGCGCTCGGCCTTCAGCGCCGCGCCCAGGCGGGCGAGGTCGAACTGCGCCAGCTTGTCGTCCAGCAGTTCGGCGGCGATGCCCTTCTTGATGAACTGCGGGAAGTAGTCGGCGTACTGCGCCTGCATCCCGGCCTGCGACACTTCGGCGCCCAGGATCTCGCGGCGGATGGTGTGCAGCAGCAGCCGCGCGGTGGCGCGGCTGTAGCCCGGGTCCTTCTCGATCAGCGTGCGCGCGGCCAGGATCGCGGCCTTGTAGACCTCGTCCATCGGCACACCGTCGTACAGGTTGCGGCGCGTCTCGGCCATGATGGGCTCGGCCTGCACGTCGGCACCCAGGCCCTCGCAGGCCGATGCGACCAGCGCCTTCAGCGCGCCCATGTCCAGCGGCACGCGCTGGCCGCCGTCGGTGACGAACAGTTCGGTCGCCCGCGCCGGCGCCGCGGTGACCTGCTGGCGCGCGCGTTCCTGCGCGCGGCGCTCGCGGTACAGCACGTAGGCGCGCGCCACCTCGTGGTGGCCACCGCGCATCAGGCCCAGCTCGACATGGTCCTGCACGTCCTCGATGTGGAAGGTGCCGCCACCCGGGCGCGAGCGCAGCAGCGCTCGCACCACGGCCTCCGTCAGCCGCTCGACCGTCTCGCGCACGCTGGCGGAAGCCGCACCCTGGGTACCGTGCACGGCCAGAAAGGCCTTCATCAGGGCCACCGCGATCTTGTTCGGTTCGAACGAGACCACGGCGCCATTGCGGCGGATGATCTGGTAACCCGCGTAGGCATGGGCCACCGGCGCCGCGGTGGCGGCAGCGTGGCGAACAGGCGCGGCGGCCTCGGCAACGGACGGCAGGATGCTTGGCATCGAATCCCCTTGTGGACGGTCAACGAGGCACGAGCCGCGCGTGAGCGACGGGCCCTGGCCTTCTTATCGGAAGCGCAACAGAAAGCCCGCCACCAGCCAGAGGCGGAAGCAGGCATCGACGGACAACGATTTCGGCGCAGCCCCTTCGACCGCAGGACCGCATGCTGCGCGGTCACGGCATGGGCGATCGGATGATTCGCAGCATGGCTTCATGGGAATCGGGGCCGCCTCGCCGAGGTCGAGAGAATAGCACGAGGCGACACTATATCTGGGGGTGCCGACCCCCACAAGACACTAGCGGTAGTGCCTCGTCGGGGGCTTCCCTGATGGCGATGACGGGCTTCGACCGTCCCCTGCGGGCCGCCCCGGGTGCGCGGCCGCCTGGCGCGCGGCCGCGCTGCGCACGAGCCTGCCACGATGCGGCCGCGCAGGCGAAATCGCCCTGCCGGCCGCGCCGCTTCAGGGCATGGCGCCCAGGCGCGGCCACACGCGCACCCGCGAGCCCCCGAGTGCGCGTGCAACCCGCACCCACTCGAAGCCCGCACCCGGGTCGCGCTTGCGACCGGGCGCCACGTGCTCGTGTCCGACGACCTCGTCGATCGGATGACGGCTGACGACGGCCTGCAACAGACGCCGCAGCGCGCGGTACTGGGCGGCAGCGAAGGTCCGGCCTTCGAGGCCTTCGATCTCGATGCCGATCGACCAGTCGTTGCAATTGGCGCGCCCGCGCCAGCAGGACACGCCGGCGTGCCAGGCGCGTTCGTGCGTGGCCACGAACTGCACGACCTCGCCGCTGCGCCGCACGAAGAAATGCGCCGACACCCGCAGGCCACGCAGGCCGTCGAAGGAGGCGTGGCGATCGACATCCAGCGCGTTGAGGAACAGGCGCTCGACGGCGTCGCCATGCAGCACGCCCGGTGGCAGGCTGATCGAATGCAGCACGACCAGGCTGGGCCGCTCACCCGCCGGCCGCGACCCGGCATTCGGCGATGGCGCGTGGCGCGCGCCGGACCACCAGCCTTCGCGCCAGCCGGGCTCGAGGCGGCGCGCCCTCATGCCTGGATCGACCCAGCCTCAGTCACCATCGCCGCGACCGTCGGCCGGTCCGTCGCTGCTGCCGATGCCCAGCCTGGCCATGCGGTAGCGCATCTGGCGCAGCGACAGGCCCAGGCTGGCGCCGGCGGCGGTGCGGTTGTAGCGGTGTCGTTCGAGGGCGCGTTCGAGGATTTCGCGCTCGACCTCGTCGAGGTAGGTCGCCAGATCGCCGGGCAGCGGCGCCGCCCCCGCCGGCGCCGCTGCGTGCGTTGCCACGGCCTCCGGCGATGCGGCCGCAGGCTCGGGCTCGACGTCGACCAGCGCGGCGTCGGGCAGGCCCAGGTCCTCGCGCTCGATGCGGGCGCCGCCGGCCAGCGCCAGTGCACGGTGCAGCAGGTTTTCGAGCTCGCGCACGTTGCCGGGGAAGCTGTAGCGGCGCAGCTGCGCCAGCGCGCCGGCAGTCAGCTCGGGTGGCGGCGAGACACCGGCATCGCCGGCGATGCGCTCGACCACCGTGGCGCAGATGTCGGGCAGGTCGACCAGGCGGTCGCGCAGCGGCGGCACCGGAATCTGGATGACGTTGAGGCGGTAGTACAGGTCCTGGCGGAAGCGGCTGGCCGCCACTTCGGCCGCCAGGTCCTTGTGTGTGGCGCTGACGATGCGCACGTTGACCGGCAGCTCCGCCGTGCTGCCCAGCGGGCGCACGGCGCGCTCCTGGATCACGCGCAGCAGCTTGCTCTGCATGGCCAGCGGCAGCTCGCCGATCTCGTCCAGAAACAGCGTGCCGCCGTGGGCGGCCTGGAAGAAGCCCTCGCGGTCTTCGGTGGCGCCGGTGAAGGCGCCCTTGCGGTAGCCGAAAAATTCAGCCTCGAGCAGCGCCTCGGGGATGGCACCGCAATTGACGGCCACGAAGGCCTGCCCGGCGCGCGGCGACACCTCGTGGATGGCACGCGCGACCAGTTCCTTGCCGGTGCCCGACTCGCCCTGCACCAGCACCGGCGCCATGCTGCGCGCCACCTTCTCGATCATCGAGCGCACCTGCTGAATGGCCGGCGACCCGCCGACCAGCCGCCGCAGCGCGGCCGGGCCGCTGGCAAGGGCTTCGGATGCCGGCGCGCGCAGGCTGCGCCATTCGCCGCCGCGCTCGCGCGGCGGCAGGCCCTGGTGTTCGGCCACCGGCACCGGCGCGCGGCCCAGCGCCGTGGCCACCACCGAGCGGAACTGGCGCAGGTCGACCGGCTTGGTGAGGTAGTCGTAGGCGCCGGCCTTCAGCGCCTCGACCGCATTCTCGGCCGAACCGTAGGCGGTGATGACAATCCCCTTCTCGCGCCGTCCGCTCTCGTCCATGCGGCGCAGCAGGTCCAGGCCGGTGCCGTCGGGCAGGCGCATGTCGGTGATGACGACGGCGAAGCGCTGGCGCTGCAGCGCCGCCCAGGCTTCCTCGACCGAGCCGGCGCTCTCGACGTCGAAGCCTTCACGCACCAGTGTCAGTTCATAGAGCGTGCGCAGATCGGGCTCGTCGTCGACGACGAGCAGGCGTTGCGGGGCAGTTTGGTTCACGGCACGAGACCCAGGGTGGCATTGGCCGGTCCGGGCGCAGCGCGCTGCATCAGTACGCGGAATTCGTTGCGCAGCCGCGCAGCGCCCGGCCGGGCGCGGTATTCGATGCTGGCGCCATAGCGCTCGCACAGCTCGCGGCAAATGTACAGGCCGAGCCCGGTGCCGCGGCTGCGGGTCGAGAAGAAGGGCTCGAACAGGTGGCGCTCGACCTCGGGCGGGATCGGCGGGCTGTCGCTGGCCACGGTGAGCTGGGCGCGAAGCTCGTCCACCGCCGCCAGGCGCAGGAAGATCGCGCCCGGCACCCCGCTGGCGTGCCGGTGCGCGTTGTCCAGCAGGTTGACGAGCACGCGGCGCAGGTGTTCGGGGTCGAAGCTCACGCCCAGGGGCTGCGTCGGCAGGTCGACGTGCAAGCGGCTGTCCGCGCCGAGCGGCAGGTCGACGGTATGCGCCCACTCGGCGGCGGCGGCAGCCACCGCGGCGGCGGCGTCGATCACGCGCACCACCGGCGGCGCCCCCGGGGCCACCTCCATCACATCGTCGACCAGGCGCTTCAGGCGCTCGACGTTGTCGGCCACGATGCGCGCCAGCCGCTGCTGCGTGGCGCCGAGCTCGTCTTCCAGCAGCAGCGCATTGGCCTGCGAAATGGCGGCCAGCGGGTTGCGGATCTCGTGCGCGATGCCGGCCGAGACGCGCCCCATCGCGGCCAGCTTCTCCTGCCGCAGCCGCGCCTCGGCGGTGCGCACGTCCTCCAGCAGCAGCACGCAGAACGGCTCGCCGGCGCGCTGGTCGATGTCGCGCCGGCGCATGAAGCGGATGCGCACGCGCAGCGTGCGGCGGTGGCCGCTGTCGAAGGCGAGCGCGATGTCGCGCCCGGCCTCGGGCCAGGTGCGGGAATCGGCCAGCGCGGCCTCCACCGCCTGCGACAGCGGCAGCCAGGCCTGGCGCGACGGCAACGGGAACGGCGCCGTCGGCGCCAGGCCCTGCTCGGCAAGCAGCTCGCGCGCCGCCGGATTGGCCGCACGCACGCGCAGCCGATGGTCGACCACCAGCACGCCGTCGACCATCTCCTCGATCACCAGGCGGTTGAGCTGCGCCTGCTGGCGTGCCAGTTCCAGGCTGCCGCGCGCGGCCAGCTCCTCACGCGCCAGGCGCCCGGCCAGTTCGCCCGACAGCAGCGTGATGACGAACAGCCCCAGCCCCGCGAGGCCGGCCTGCATCATCAGCGGATTGAGGTCGCCGCCCAGTTGAGCGCTGCGCCAGGCCATGAAGAGCAGCATCAGCGTCACGCCGGCGGCCGTGGCCAGCGCCAGCAGGCGGCTGGTCAACACACCGGCCATCAGCACCGGCAGCACCAGCAGGGCCGCGAAGTTGAAGCTCGAGCCCGGCTCCAGCATGTGCAGCCCGGCAAAGACGACCAGGTCGACCCCGATCGTCGCCAGCCACTGCAGCCGGCGCTGGCTGCGCTTGGACTGCGGTGCACTCAGCGGCTGGTAGCGCGGCAGCAGCCAGAAGGTGATGGCCTGCACGGCGTAGGCCAGGCACAGCAGCGCCGACGCCAGCGCCGGTCGCGAGCCCAGCAGGCCGCTGGCCGCCTGCACGGCCACCAGCACCAGGCCGACCACCGCGCGCGCGGCGGCATAGGTGCGATAGACGCGCGCCAGCGCGGTGTCCTGCGCCGTCGCCACGCGCCGCGCCTCGCGGGTGATGAAGTGGCTGTCGGCCGC
This sequence comes from Archangium sp., assembly GCF_036277355.1. Lineage (GTDB taxonomy): Bacteria > Myxococcota > Myxococcia > Myxococcales > Myxococcaceae > Archangium. Next base: position 268,299 of record NZ_DASUNC010000046.1, on the reverse strand, counting down.
TTCTTCGCCGGCGGCCAGCCAGCCGGGGTCGAAGAAGGACTCGCGGGCGTCGGCGTGGCGATCGCCGTCGACACCGACGGCGCCGAACCACGACTCGTCGGGCAGGGGCGCACGCGTGCCGCGGCGGTCGGACCTGCGCCGATCGCCGACGCGACGGTCACCGCTGCGCCGGTCGCCGCCGGCAGTCGACGCCGCCGGTGCAGGGCCGGTGCCGGGCTCGTCCACGGTACGGTCGCGCGCCTCAGCGCGGGCCGGCGATGCGGTGCGCCTCGCCGCAGTAGGCGCGGCCGGCGGCGTCGAGCACCGCATCGTCGCGCGGCAGGTGCACGCCGCAGTGCGCACAGGCCAGCATCGTCGCGGCCTCGCCCGGACGCCGGGCGGCCGGGCGGTCGCCGGCGTCAGGACGGTCTTCGTCAGGCTTGCGCCGGCGGCCGAACATCAGAAACAGCACGACGCCGACCACGAGCAGGAGCAGCAGGTATTTCATCGGATGGGGATCGGGTGGGCCGGCGCTTCAGGCCGACGGACGGCCGAGCAGGACTTCGAGCACGAAGCGCGAGCCCACATAGGACAGCAGCAGCAGCGCCGCGCCGACATACAGCCAGCGCGTGGCGCGGCGTCCGCGCCAGCCCTGCAGGCGGCGACCGACGAGCAGCGCCGCGAATACCGCCCAGCCCAGCAGCGAAAAGACGGTCTTGTGATCCCAGCGCCACTGCGTGGCCGTGAACAGCCCCAGCAGCACGGTGGCCGACAGCACGAGAAATCCGACCTCGACGAAGCGGAAGGTCAGCCGTTCGAGCTGCAGCAGCGGCATGCCCGTACCGCCGCCCGGCGACGGGCCCTTCATGCGCATGCGACGCTCGGCGGCATCGAGCAGCGCGCCGTGCAGCACCGCGGCGCCGAACAGGCCATAGGCGCCGACACCGAGCACGAAGTGAAAGGCCGCCAGCGGCGAGCCGAACTGCCGGCTGTCGCCCGGAAACAGCGCCGCCAGCAGCACCACCAGCACGCCCACCGGTGCCAGCCAGCCACGCACGGCGGGCAGCGGCACGAAGCGGCTTTCCACGGCATGCACGCCGATGACGATCCAGACCGTCAGCGACAGCACCGGGGCGAAGCCGAGCCGCGTGCCCTGGCCACCCGTGCCCCAGCCGCTGAGGTCGAAGATCAGCGCCAGCAGATGGGCCATCCAGGCCGCGGGCAATGCCATCGTCGCCCAGCGCTCCTGCCGGCCTCCCTGCAGCGCCGCCACCGCATACAGGAGGCTGGCCATCACCCCCGGCCAGCCGCTGGCCAGGGCACTGCCGGAGCCCGACGATAAAATCATCGCCACAGTGTACTTTCGCGGCGCGTGCCGACGCGCCGTCCCGCGATGGCCTCGACCCTATCCGACCGCCTCTCACGGCTGGTCAAGACGATGCGCGGCCAGGCCCGCATCACCGAGAGCAACATCCAGGACATGCTGCGCGAAGTGCGCATGGCCTTGCTCGAGGCCGACGTTGCGCTGCCCGTGGTGCGGGACTTCATCGCCCGCGTCAAGGACAAGGCCCTGGGTCATGAGGTGGTGGGCTCGCTCAACCCCGGCCAGGCGCTGGTGGGCATCGTGCACAAGGAACTCGCCGCCACCATGGGCGCGGGCGTGGCCGACCTCGACCTCGCCACGCAGCCGCCGGCGGTGATCCTGATGGCCGGCCTGCAGGGCTCTGGCAAGACGACATCGACCGCCAAGATCGCCAAGCACCTGATCACGAAGCGCAAGAAGAAGGTGCTGACGGTATCGGCCGACGTCTACCGGCCGGCCGCCATCGAGCAGCTGAAGACCGTGACCGCGCAGGCCGGTGCCGAGTGGTTTTCGTCGACGCCCGACCAGAAGCCGCACGACATCGCGCTGGCGGCGCTGGATCACGCCCGGCGCCACTATTTCGACGTGCTGCTGGTCGACACCGCCGGCCGCCTGGGCATCGACGAGGCGCTGATGGCCGAGATCCGCGACCTGCACGCGGTGCTCAAGCCGGTGGAGACGCTGTTCGTCGTCGACGCCATGCAGGGCCAGGACGCGATCAATACCGCCAAGGCTTTCAAGGATGCGCTGCCGCTCACCGGCGTCGTGCTGACCAAGCTGGACGGCGATTCGCGCGGTGGCGCCGCACTGTCGGTGCGGCAGATCACCGGCGCGCCGATCAAATTTGCCGGCGTGTCCGAGAAGATCGACGGGCTCGAGGTCTTCGACGCCGACCGCCACGCCGGCCGCGTGCTCGGCATGGGCGACATCGTCGCGCTGGTCGAGGAGGTGCAGAAGGGCGTCGACCTGCAGGCCGCGCAGCAGCTGGCCGACAAGGTGAAGACCGGCGGCGGCTTCGACCTCAACGACTTCCTGATGCAGATCTCGCAGATGAAGAAGATGGGCGGCCTGGCCGGACTGATGGACAAGCTGCCCAGCCAGCTCACCGCCAAGGCCGCCGGCGCCGACATGAACCGCGCCGAGCGCGACGTGCGCCGCATGGAAGGCATCATCCATGCGATGACGCCGCTCGAGCGCCGCAAGCCCGAACTCATCAAGGCCTCGCGCAAGCGCCGCATCGCCGCCGGCGCCGGCGTGCAGGTGCAGGAGGTCAACCGCATGCTCAACCAGTTCGAGCAGATGCAGGGGATGATGAAGAAGATGAAGGGTGGCGGCCTGATGAAGATGATGCGCCGCATGGGGGGCATGGGCGGCATGGGCGGCGGGGGTTTTCCCGGCCTGCCGCCGCGCTGAGCACAAGCGCGGCGCATTGCCGCACCTGCCGGGCATTGTCGAGCGCCGAAACGATTGGATACCTTCGTCGCCGGCGCGTGGTTGACCGCGACCTCCCGTCACGCGTAGCTTGCAGGCTTTTGCGCGACGACGGCACCCACGGGGTGCATTGGCGACCCACATGGACTTTCTCGACTCTGCCTCGACCATGGCCCTTGCCGGGGCCGTGGCCCTGCTGATCACGCTGCTGATCACGCGCCTGCGCGGCCGTCAGCAGGGATCGCGCAGCCTGCGTGACGCGCTCGACACGGTGCAGGACTGGCCCCCCGAACCGGCACGCGTGATGACGGTGCAGGAGCGGCAGTCCTACGAACTGCTGCGCCGTGCCCTGCCGGGCTATATGGTGCTGGCCCAGGTGCCGCTGGCGCGCTTTCTGCGCGTGCCCACGCGGCATTCCTACACCGAGTGGCTGCAGCGGGTGGGTACGCTCAGCGCCGACCTGCTGGTGTGCGACACCGGCTCGCGCGTACTGGCCGTGATCGACGTGCGCGCGGGCGAGGAAAGCGCCCGCAGCCGCCGCCGCCACGAGCGCCTGGCCCGCGTGCTGCGGGCCGCCGGCGTGCGCGTGCACGTCTGGCGCGAGGGCCACCTGCCGACGCCGGCCGAGGTGCGCACCGCACTGGCGCATGACCTGGTGCGCGGCAGCGGGCCGATGCAGCCGGTGGCCCCCAGCTCGCGGCCGATGCCGCTGATCCCGATCCCCGAGACGCAGGAGCTCGACGCCCTGCTGGCCGAAGGCGACGCCGCCATGCACGATGCCGGCCCCGAGCCGGTACCCTCGGGTTTTCTCGACGACTTCGACGATTCCAGGCCGGCGGCTGCCGGCTGAAACACCGTCAATCGAGCAGGGCGCGCGCGAACTCGCGCGCATCGAAGGGCTGCAAGTCCTCCAGCGCCTCGCCCACGCCGATGAAATAGACCGCCAGCGGGCGCTGCTTGTCGCTGCACCAGCGGGCGATGGCGGCCAGCACACCGCCCTTGGCGGTGCCGTCGAGCTTGGTCACGACCAGCCCGGTGAGCCCGAGCGCGGCGTCGAAGGCCTGCACCTGGGCCAGCGCGTTCTGGCCGGTATTGCCGTCCACCACCAGCAGCACCTCGTGCGGCGCGTCGGGCTGTGCCTTGGCAATCACGCGCTGGATCTTCTTCAGCTCTTCCATCAGGTGCAGCTGCGTCGGCAGGCGGCCGGCGGTATCGGCAATGACGACATCGCTGCCGCGCGCACGGCCGGCATTGACGGCATCGAAGGTCACCGCCGCGGGGTCGCCACCTTCCTGGCTGACGATCTCGACGCGGTTGCGATCGGCCCATACCGCGAGCTGCTCGCGGGCGGCAGCGCGGAAGGTATCGGCGGCCGCCAGCAGCACGCGCTGGTCGGCCGCGGCCAGGTGGCGCGTGAGCTTGCCGATGGTCGTCGTCTTGCCGGCGCCATTGACACCGGCGACCATGATCACCGTCGGCGTGTGCCGGCCGACACTCAGGCCGCGCTGCAGCGGCTGCAGCAGCTCGGCAATGGCGTCGACCAGCAGCGCCTTCACCGCGCCGGCATCGGTCGCCTTGGCGTCCTTGACACGGCGCTTCAGGTCCTGCAGCAGGAATTGCGTCGCCGCCACGCCGGTATCGGCCATCAGCAGGGCGGACTCCAGGTCTTCATACAGCGCGTCGTCGATGCGGGTGCCGGTGAAGACCTGGGCGATGCTGCCGCCGGTCTTGCGCAGGCCCTGCTTCAGGCGGTCGAACCAGCCGGATCTGGGCACGGATGGCGCAGCAGCAGGCGCCGCGGCGGCGGCCGGCGCATCCGTCACCGGTGCCAGCGCGGCCATGGGTACGGGCACAGTCGCCGGTGCCGGCGCAGCGACGGGCGCCGGCGCCGCAATGGCCTCCGGCGCCGGGGTCTGCACCTTCTTCTTGAAAAAGCTGAACATCTTGATCCGGTTGGTGCGCGCTGTATACTTTTGGGTTCAGGCGCTTTAGCTCAGTTGGTTAGAGCGACGGAATCATAATCCGCAGGTCCGGGGTTCGAGTCCCTGAAGCGCCACCAGATCACCTTTCGATCGCCGTCGGCCCGGTTACCCCGGGCCGATTTGTTTTGTCCACAGCCCCTGGATCCACACCATGCTTCGCTGTGCTGCACTCGGCCTGGCCCTGCTCTGGGCCGCCCCGGCGGTGACCGCCCAGGTCCCGCGCCTGTTTCCGCCTGCCGCGCTGCGCGGCGAGCTCACGGGCGTCGCGCCGCCCGATGTGCTGCTCAACGGCAAGCCGGCGCGGCTGGCGCCCGGCGCGCGCATCCGCAACGAGGACAACCGCTTCGAGGTGATGGGCCAGCTGGCCGGCCGCAGGCTGCTGGTGCACTACACCACCGAGGGCGGTGGCCAGTTGCTCGACATCTGGATCCTGCGCCCGAGCGAGATCGCCAACCAGCCCTGGCCGGCGACGGCCGAGCAGGCGCGCGCCTGGCAGTTCGACCCCGTGTCGCAGCGCTGGAGCCGGCCATGAACGAGCCCAAGAAAGTCTTCATCCGCACCTTCGGCTGCCAGATGAACGAATACGACTCGGACAAGATGTCCGACGTGTTGCGCGCCGCCGAGGGCTACGAGCCGACGAACGACCCCGAGCAGGCCGACCTCATCCTCTTCAACACCTGCTCGGTGCGCGAGAAGGCGCAGGAGAAGGTCTTCAGCGACCTCGGCCGCGTCAAGCACCTCAAGAAAAAAGGCGTGCTGATCGGCGTCGGCGGCTGCGTGGCCAGCCAGGAGGGCGTGGCCATCATCGAGCGCGCGCCCTATGTCGACCTCGTCTTCGGGCCGCAGACGCTGCACCGGCTGCCGCAGATGATCGAGGCGCGCAAGGCCGAGCGCCGCGCGCAGGTCGACATCAGCTTCCCCGAGATCGAGAAGTTCGACCACCTGCCGCCGGCGCGCGTCGAAGGCGCCTCGGCGTTCGTGTCGATCATGGAAGGCTGCAGCAAATACTGCAGCTACTGCGTGGTGCCCTATACGCGCGGCGAAGAGGTCAGCCGCCCCTTCGACGACGTGCTGACCGAAGTCGCCGGCCTCGCCGACCAGGGCGTGAAGGAGGTGACGCTGCTGGGCCAGAACGTCAATGCCTACCGGGGTGCGATGGGCAACAGCAGCGAGAGCGCCGACTTCGCGCTGCTGCTGGACTATGTGGCCGGGATCCCGGGCATCGAGCGCATCCGCTACACCACCAGCCACCCGAACGAGTTCACCCAGCGCCTGATCGAGGCCTACGGGAAGATCCCGCAGCTGGTCAACCACCTGCACCTGCCGGTGCAGCATGGCAGCGACCGCATCCTGATGGCGATGAAGCGCGGCTATACCGCGATGGAATACAAGAGCACCCTCCGCAAGCTGCGCGCCGTGCGCCCGGGCATCAGCCTGTCGAGCGACTTCATCGTCGGCTTCCCCGGCGAGACCGACGACGACTTCGCGAAGATGATGAAGCTCATCGACGACATCGGCTTCGATGCGTCTTTCAGCTTCATCTTCAGCCCGCGGCCGGGCACGCCGGCAGCCAACCTGCCCGACGAGACCCCGCGCGAAGTCAAGTCGCAGCGCCTGCAGCAGCTGCAGGCGGCGATCGAGCGCAACGTGGCCCGCATCAGCGACAGCCGCGTCGGCACCGTGCAGCGCATCCTGGTCGAAGGCCCGTCGCGCAAGAATGCCGCCGAACTGATGGGCCGCACGGAGTGCAACCGCATCGTCAATTTCGATGGCGGTCCGCTGGCGGCGCGGCTGGTCGGGCAGATGGTCGACGTGCGCATCACCGGCGCACTGCCGCATTCGCTGCGCGGCACGCCGGTGCTGGCCGACGAGACGGTCTAGGCGCGCCGGCGCAAGCCCGTCCAGCCCAAGGCTGCCGCCACCGCCAGCACCATCAGCGCGTAGGTGGCCATGCGGCCGTCGCGGCCGAATACCACCAGCCCGGCGAGCGTGACGCCGGCGGCGGCGCCGCCGCTGGCCCGCAGCAGCCGGCGCCACGCCACCGCGGCCAGTGCGCGCCGCCAGATCAGCTTGGTACCCGCCGTCGCCACCAGTGCAAACAGAAGGCCGACGGCGAGCAGGTTGGTCAGGTGCCAGAAAAAGTCGAGCGGGCCCATGGGTTTGCCGCAGGTTGTGGCGTCATTTGACTTGACAAGCGTCAAGCATGGCAGCAAAAGGCTTGGACACACTCGACCATCGTCACCTTGCCCGTCGGGTGAGGCTCGATCCTACAATCGCACCCGTGCCTGTCTTTGCCCTCGGCCTGAACCACACCACCGCCCCGCTCGACCTGCGGGGGCGGTTTGCGTTCGCCCCCGACGCCATGACGCCGGCCCTGCGCGGCCTGCAGGAGCGTCTGCAGCGCGTGATGCCCGAGGCGGCGCTGGTCTCCACCTGCAACCGCACCGAGCTCTACGTGGCGGCCGACCGCGCCCCGCCGCAGGAACTGGTGACCCCGGTGATGGGCTGGCTGGCCGGTCACGGCGGCGTCAGCGCCGACCACCTGCGCAGTCACACCTATGTGCTCGAGGACCGGGCCGCGGCGCGGCATGCCTTCCGCGTGGCCTCGGGGCTCGACTCGATGGTGCTGGGCGAGCCGCAGATCCTCGGCCAGATGAAGCAGGCCGTGCGCCAGGCCGACGAAGCCGGCACCCTGGGCACGACGCTGCACCAGCTCTTCCAGCGCTCGTTCTCGGTCGCCAAGGAAGTGCGCACCGCCACCGAGATCGGCGCGCACTCGATCAGCATGGCGGCGGCGGCGGTGCGGCTGGCGTCACAGCTGTTCGAGCGGCTGTCGGACGTCAACGTGCTGTTCGTCGGTGCCGGCGAGATGATCGAACTGGTGGCCACGCACTTTGCCGCGCGCACGCCCAGGAGCATGGCCGTGGCCAACCGCACGCTGGAGCGCGGCGAACGGCTGGCCGCCCGCTTCGGCGCCCACGCGCTGCGCCTGTCGGACCTGCCGACGCGGCTGCATGAATTCGATGCGGTCGTGTCCTGCACCGCCAGCACGCTGCCCATCATCGGCCTGGGCGCTGTCGAGCGCGCGCTCAGGCAGCGCCGGCACCGCCCGATGTTCATGGTCGACCTGGCCGTGCCGCGCGACATCGAGCCCGAGGTCAGCTCGCTGGGCGATGTCTACCTCTATACCGTCGACGACCTGTCGGCGCTGGTGCAGACCGCCGGCGAGAAGCGCCAGGCCGCCGTGCAGCAGGCCGAGGCCATCATCGACGCCGGCGTGCAGAGCTTCTCGCACTGGCTGGACCAGCGTGCCGCGGTGCCGCTGATCCAGGCGCTCAACCGTCAGGCCGAGGACTGGGGCACCGTGGCGCTGGCCCGTGCCCGCAAGCAGCTGGCCAAGGGCGAGCCGGTCGAGGCCGTGCTCGAGGCCCTGACCCGCGGCCTGACGCACAAGATGCTGCACGGCACCCTGGCCGAGCTGCATTCGGTCGACGGGCCCGAGCGCGAGCAGCTCGCGCAGACCGTGTCGCGCCTGTTCCTGCGCGGCAGCAGCCGCACGCCCGGCGGCGACAGCCGTTAGCGCCCTTCCGACGTCCGGCCGCCCACGCTGAATCGACGGGCCGGCCGCGCCCGCCATGACCCCCTCGCTGAGAGAACAGTTCGAACGCCTGGCGCTGCGGCTGTCCGAGCTCGATGCCCTGCTGGCCGACCCGCAGGTGTCGGCCGACATCAGGCGTTACCGCAGCCTGTCGCGCGAACAGTCCGAGGCCGCCCATGTGGTCGGCCTGTTCCGCCGCTACCAGGCGCGCGAGGCCGACCTGGCCGGCGCACGCGAGATGCTGGCCGACGCTGGTCTCGACGCCGAGATGCAGGCGATGGCGCGCGACGAGGCCGCCGGCGCCGAGGCCGACCTGCAGCGCCTGGACGCCGACCTGCAGGCCGCGCTGATCCCGAAAGACCCCGATGACGACCGCAATGCCTTCCTCGAGATCCGTGCCGGCACTGGCGGCGACGAGTCGGCCCTGTTCGCCGGCGACCTGGCACGCCTGTACCAGCGCTACTGCGAACGCCAGGGCTGGCGCACCGAGGTGCTGAGCGAGAACCCTGCCGAGCTGGGTGGCTACAAGGAACTGGTGCTGCGCGTGGAAGGGGACGGTGCCTATGCCAGGCTGCGCTTCGAATCCGGTGGCCACCGCGTGCAGCGCGTGCCGGCCACCGAGGCCCAGGGCCGCATCCACACCTCCACCATCACCGTGTCGGTGATGCCCGAGGCCGAGGACGTGGACATCAAGCTCAACCCGGCGGACATCGAGATGCAGGTGATGCGTTCGACGGGCTCCGGCGGCCAGAGCGTGAACACCACCGACTCCGCGGTGCGCCTCATCCACAAGCCCTCCGGCATCGTGGTGAAGTGCCAGCAGGAGAAGAGCCAGACGAAGAACCGGGCCATGGCCGAGCGCATGCTGCGCGCCAAGCTCTATGAAATCGAGCAGGAGCGCATCCGCAACGAGCGCGACTCCATGCGCCGGGGCCAGGTGGGCACCGGCGACCGCTCGGAGAAGATCCGCACCTACAACTTCCCGCAGGACCGGCTGACGGACCACCGCATCGGCCTCACGGTGCACAACCTGCCGGCCATCATGTCCGGCGGGGTCGAGGACGTCATCACCGCCTGCCGCACCCACTACCAGGCCGAGGCCCTCAAGCAGCAGATGGGCGAGGGCCCCGGCGCGAGCGCATGAGCGGCGAGAACTGGACCGTCCGTAAAATCCTCACCTGGACGACCCAGCACTTCGAGAAGCGCGGGGTGGACGCGCCCCGGCTCACCACCGAGGTGCTGCTCGCCCACGCGCTGAAGACGACCCGGGTGCGGCTGTACGTGGACCTGGATCGGCCGCTGGAGAAGACGGAGCTGGCCACCTTCCGCGCCCTCATCGAGCGGCGCATGGCGGGCGAGCCCACCCAGTACCTCACCGGCGTGCGCGAGTTCTACAACCGCCCCTTCAAGGTGGACGCCCGGGTGCTCATCCCCCGGCCGGAGACGGAGCTGCTGGTGGAGGCCGCCCTGCACCAGCTGCCCAAGGACGGCCCCGGAATGGCGCTGGACGTGTGCACCGGCTCGGGCTGCATCGCCATCAGCCTGGCGGCCGAGCGTCCCCAGGCCACCGTGATGGCCACGGACCTGTCCGCGGACGCCTGTGCGCTGGCCCGGGAGAACGCCCAGGCCCTCGGCGTGGCCGAGCGGGTGACGGTGCTCCAGGGCAACCTGTACGCCCCCCTGCCCCCGGACGCCCGCTTCGACGTGGTGGTCTCCAACCCGCCCTACATCGCCTCGGCGGAGATACCCACCCTGTCGGCCGAGGTGCGCCGCGAGCCCCACCTGGCGCTGGACGGCGGACCGGACGGGCTGGTGCTCATCCGCAAGGTCATCGAGGGCGCCCGGCGCGTCCTCAAACCTGGCGGGCTGCTTGCAATGGAGATTGGCGAGACGCAGGGCGACGCCGTGAAAGCCCTCCTCCAGGCCGCGGGTTACGACGACGCGCGGGTGGAGAAGGACCTGGAGCGGCGGGATCGCCTCGCATTTGGGACACAACCCGTGGCTGTCTAGCCACGGGGTGAGACGGAGCAGATGGACAAGATCATCGTGAAGGGTGGCCACCCGCTGCAGGGCGAGGTGGTCGTGTCGGGCGCGAAGAACGCAGCGCTTCCCATTCTCGCCTCGGCGCTGCTGGCCGATGGCAAGAGCGTCTACCGCAACGTGCCGGACCTGGCCGACGTGGTCACCATGCTCAAGGTGCTGGAGACCATGGGCTGTGGCACCGCGCGGCTCACCGGCCGCCAGAAGGACATGTGCGAGGTGGCCATCGAGGGGCCCATCACCCCCGAGGCCCCCTATGACCTGGTGAAGACGATGCGCGCCTCGGTGCTGGTGCTCGGCCCGCTGGTGGCCCGCTTCGGCCGCGCCCGCGTGTCCATGCCCGGCGGCTGCGCCATCGGCGCCCGCCCCATCGACCAGCACCTCAAGGGCCTCAAGGCCCTGGGCGCCGACATCACCCTCACCGAGGGCTATGTCGAGGCCCGGGCCAAGCAGCTCAAGGGCGCCACCGTCAACTTCGACGTCATCACCGTGACGGGCACGGAGAACGTCATGATGGCGGCCGTGCTGGCCAGGGGCCGCACCGTGCTGGAGAACTGCGCGCGCGAGCCCGAGGTGGAGGAGCTCGCCCGGGTGCTCAACAAGATGGGCGCCCGCATCCAGGGCGCGGGCACCTCCGTCATCACCATCGACGGCGTGGAGTCCCTCAAGCCGGTGGACCACGCCATCCTCCCGGACCGCATCGAGGCCGGTACGCTCATGGTCGCGGCGGCCATCACTGGCGGTAACGTGCTGGTGAAGCACGCCCAGCCCGAGCACCTCGAGTCCGTCATCCTCAAGCTGCGCGAGACGGGCTGCACCATCACCGCCGAGGAGAAGGGCCTGCGGGTGAAGGCCCCCAAGGTCGTCAACTCGGTGGACGTGAAGACGACCGAGCACCCCGGCTTCCCCACGGACATGCAGGCCCAGCTGATGGGACTCATGACGGTGGCCAGCGGCACCTCGGTCATCTCGGAGAGCATCTTCGAGAACCGCTTCATGCACGTGCCGGAGCTGCACCGGATGGGGGCGGACATCACCATCCAGGGCCACACGGCCGTGGTGAAGGGCGTCAAGAAGCTGTCCGGCGCCCCCGTCATGGCCACGGACCTGCGCGCCAGCGCCTCCCTCGTCCTGGCGGGCCTGCGCGCCGAGGGCAAGACGGAGGTGGCCCGCATCTACCACCTGGACCGGGGCTACGAGCGCCTGGAGCGCAAGCTGCGAAAGCTGGGGGCCGACATCCGCCGGGTCAAGGCCTGAACCCCGGGCCGGGGGGGCTCCCAGGGTTGCGTGTGTGAACACATCGCAGCACTTGGGTTGCATCTGAAAATTCATGCGACCTATCATTCCCTGAACGGCCTGGGGGCAACGCCCCCGAGCCGTCCCCAACGGGAGCGCTGCTCCCCCCTACAGGAGAATGACCCGCCCCATGAATTGCCCCGGTTGCAGCGTCGAGATGGCCGATCTCGAAGGGGACCATGAGACGTTGCGAAAGTGTGGAGATTGCGGCGGGCTGTGGATCGACGTCGCGGATCTCAACCGGATCCTCCTCCACAACAACCTCCCCGGGCTGGAGAGCCAGGGCGGGAAGGTCGACGCGGAGGCTCTCACCGGCCATTGCCCCGAGTGCCAGGTAGACCTGATCCGGGTGGACGGCGGTGACCGTCAGCACCCCCTGCACTACGACACCTGCGAGTCTTGTGGCGGCATGTTCCTCGAGTCGGAGTTCGCCGACGCCACGGACGCCAAGGTCGCCGAGCAGGAAATCATCGACTTCTTCCGTCACTTCAGCGCGAAGAAGAAGAGCGCCATCGGCTGAGAGCTCACGCCCCTCGCGGGCGTCCCCTCCCCCGAGCCACACCCTCCGGGCCCGTCGTACCTCCGGGCCGGGAACGCCCCCGCTCCGTCCTCCCTCCATTCCCATCCCGGGATGAAAGCGCCAATTCGTTTGTTGGCGAACCTTGACACCCGGGCGCCAGGGGATTGAGTAGGCGCCCGAATGCCAAGAGGGAACGGAATGCGACGTCTGGGGTGGGTGTGGCCGTGGGCCCTGTTGCTCGCCGGCTGCCCGAGCGGTTGCTCCAACAAGGGCACCGAGGAAGCGGACGCCGGACCGGTCGTCACCGGGCCCGAGCTGTTGAACGAGAAGGAGCCCAACGATCGGCCCGAGCAGGCCCCGAGCCTCGGCCGGGACGCGACGGTGACCGCCAGCCTGGGCGCGGATCCGTCCAAGCCCGACGAGGACTGGTACCGGCTCGCCCCCGCCAACCCGCGCGTGGCGGACGTCAGCGTCACCGGCATCCCCGGCGGAGACGTGCTGCTGGAGGTGTACGACGCCCCCGGCATCCGCAGCGCCGGCATCAACAGCGGGGGCGACGGCAAGCCCGAGCGCTTCCCCAACCTCTACGTGGAGCGCGAGCGCTGGGTGCGCGTGGCCTCGGCCCGCAAGGGCACCGGCGGCGCCTATACGCTCGAGGTGCGCTACCACGAGCCCGAGGAGGGCGTGGAGCGCGAGCCCAATGACCGCGCCGTGGACGCCACGCCGATGCAGTTCGGCCAGGCGGTGTCCGGCTTCATCGGGCACGCGGCCGACGAGGACTGGTACCGGCTGGAGCTGCCCGAGCCCCCCGCGGGCGCCACGCCGCCCCCGGCCCCCGCTCCCGCGCCGAACCCGGGAGATACCACCGGGGCCCAGCCGCCTCCCGCCGAGGGCCAGCCTCCGGCGCCCGAGGGGACGGAGAATCCGCCCACCGAGCCGGCCGCGAATCCCGAGGGGACGGCCAACGCCCCCAGCCCCGAGGGCAACCCGGCCGCGGCCGGTGCCCAGGCGCAGCAGCCCGGAGGCTTCCAGGTCCCCGTGCCCGTCCCCGGCCAGGGAGGCATCCAGCCCGCGCCGGAGGAGCCGCCCGCGATGGCGCTGAAGATCGAGCTCACGGGCATCGAGGGCGTCCGCGCGGAGCTGTCGGTGCTCTCGGCCGCGGAGGCGCCACTCTTCGTCACGCCCAAGGGCCAGGAGGGCCAGGGCTACTCGCTGCGCAACATCGGCGTGAGGGCGAGCGATCGCGTGGTGTACGTGGTGGTGAAGAGCGGCTGGGTGGGCACGGGCAAGGAGGCGAAGCGGGGCTTCAACTCGGAGAAGCCGTACACGCTCACGGTGACGCAGGAGGAGGCCGGCGCCAACGCGGAGCTGGAGCCCAATGACGAGCTGTACAAGGCCACGCCCCTGCCGGCGTACGGCTACAAGGAGGGCTTCCTCTCGCCCAAGGGCGACGTGGACAACTTCGTCCTGAAGACGGCCGAGCCGGTGCTCGCCAAGGTGGAGCTGTCCGGCGTGGAGCGCATGGACCTGGAGCTGTCCGTGGTGGCGGCCCCCGAGGGCGAGGGCCAGAAGGAGACGGTGCTCCAGCGCGCCAACGACGGCGCCATCAAGGAGCCCGAGCGCCTCAACAACGTGGCCTGCAACGGCACCTGCTACTTCCGGGTGCAGAGCGCCGCGCGCAAGGTGGACAACAAGTGGGTGCGCGACTACGAGAACGCGGACCAGCCCTACCGCATCTCCGTCACGACCGTGCCGGACGATGGCAGCCAGGAGCGCGAGCCCAACAACTCCGTGGACCGCGCCATGGAGCTCATTCCGGGCAAGGCGGTGCGCGGCACCGTCTATCCGCTGAAGGACGTGGACTACTACCGGCTGGACCTCTCGGACCGGCCGGTGCGCACGCCCATCAAGGTGACGCTGCTGGGCATCCTCAAGGTGGACGTGGGGCTGTACCTGCACCGCCTGGGCGAGGACGGGAAGCTGTCGCTCGTGCAGACGTCCGATCGCGCCCGGGGAGACCAGCCCGAGGTCATCCGCTACAGCGCCGAGCCCGGGGTCTACATCCTCGAGGTCCGCGACGCGCGCAACCGCGAGGCCAACTTCCAGGATGCCTACCAGCTGACCATTGAGGAGGGCGAATAGCCCCCCCGATACTTCTCGTTGACAAGCCGCGTGCGGGCCCCTACTTTGAGACTGCTTGCGACGCGGTGGTAGCTCAGCTGGTAGAGCACGAGCTTCCCAAGCTCGGGGTCGCCGGTTCGAACCCGGTCCGCCGCTCTCTGTGAGGCCGGCAATTTCTCGGACGTCCGAGGGATTGCCGGCCTCTGGTTTTTCTGGGCCAGAATGCGCCCCATGCGCATTCCCGCTCTTCTCTCCACCCTGCTCGCGGTGCTCCTCGTCGCCTCCACTGGATGCGAGGACGATGGCGGCAACGGCCCGGGCGGCCCGTCGAGCGACGGGGGGACCACCGGCAGCGGCGAGCCGCTCCCCGGACTGAAATCCATCAGCGTCGAGCCCGCGGACCAGGTGCTCCTCATCGAGGCCGGGAAGACGCCCGCCTCGCTCACCTACAAGGCCATCGGCACCTTCGACAGCGGCGGGACGCGCGACATCACCGCGCAGGTCCGCTTCTCGGTGGAGAACGGCTTCATCGGTGGCTTCTCGGGCAGCACCTTCACCACCTACAAGAACCAGGGCGGTGTGACGACGATCTCCGCCCTCGCGGGCAGCGTGCGCGGCACGACACAGGTGTCCGTGAAGCTCCAGGCGAGCGTGAAGGATCCGGCCTCCACCTCGCTGCCCGAGGACCCGGCGGGCCCCTTCGCCGGTCCCCCCAGCGACACGCGCAAGCCGGACCTCGTCTACCCCAACGAGGGCGTGCTCATGCCGCCCAACATGCGCGGGGCGGAGCTCCACTTCCTGCCGGGCACGGGCAACACCCTCTTCGAGCTGTCGTTCCAGAACGCCGTCACCGACCTCAAGGTCTACCTGCGCTGCACCCAGCCGCTGAATGGGGGCTGCATCTACCGGCCGGACGACGCCACCTGGCAGTGGCTGACCCAGACCAACCGCGGCGGCGAGCCCGTCTCCATCACCCTGCGCGGCACCAACGACACGGGCGTGCAGGTGGGCACGTCCACGCCGCTCTCCGTGTCCTTCTCGCGCGATGACCTCGCGGGCGGCCTCTACTATTGGACCACCTCCAACGGCTCGGCCATCATGCGCTTCGACTTCTCGAGCGCCTCGCAGCTCACGGGCGAGAAGTTCGCCGGTCCGGAAGTCGCGGCCGGCGAGTGCATCGGCTGCCATGCGCTGTCGCGCGACGGGAAGAAGATCGTCGCCGAGGCCAGCGGCCAGAACTCCGGACGCATCGTGCTGATGGACGTGGCCAGCAAGACGCTGCTCGCGCCCTACAACGCGGGCGCCAGCTCTCCGGACAAGAGCATCTTCGAGTCGTGGAACCCGGATGGCTCGCAGTACGCGGGCGTCTACGCGGACACGGGCGCCACCGACTTCAACCTGATGCTCTTCGACGGCAACACCGGCAAGAAGGCGCAGAGCCTCGCGGGCACGGGCACCAGCACCAACCCCGTCAGCCACCCGGACTGGTCCGCGGACGGGCAGAAGCTCGCCTTCGTCCAGATGGGCGTGAAGGGCACCAACCAGCGCTTCGGCAAGGGCGCCATCCAGATGGTCAGCCGCACCGGCTCGGGCTGGAGCGCACCGGTGACGCTCGCGCCCGCCGTGGACGGCAAGAACCGCTACTACCCGGCCATCTCGCCCGACAACACGTTCCTCCTCTTCAACGAGTCCACCTGCCCGAGCGGCACCACCTCCGGGAAGGACTGCAACGCGGACAGCGATCCCACCGCGCGCCTCTTCGCCGTGAGGGCCGAGGCGGGCGCTCCGCTCATCGAGCTCGCCCGCGCGAATGCGCCCGGCAAGCGCGACACCGGAGCGAACCTCACCAGCTCCTTCCCCAAGTGGGCGCCGTTCCTCTACCAGCGCACCCGGGAGCCGGGCTCGCGGCTGCAGTGGTTCACCTTCTCCTCCAGCCGCAGGTATGGACTGCGCAACCCGCTCCCCGGCGGGGATGAGAACCCCAACGGCACGCTGCTGTGGATCGCCGCCGTGGACCCGGACAAGGTGGCGCTCGGCCAGGACCCGAGCTACCCCGCCCTCGTGCTGCCCTTCCAGGACATCACCACGTCCAACCACATCGCCCAGTGGACGAAGGAGATCGTCCCCGTCATCCGCTGAGGCCGGCGGCTCCCCTCCGGGAACCCGTCACACCTGGCCGGTGTCTCCTCCTTCTCCCGAGGAGGGGTCACCGGCCATGTCATTTCCCGAGTCCTTTCGAGCACCTGCCCTGCCCTGGAGCCCAGCCGGGGAATCCGGGGGAATTTTTTCGCGCGGCCGGTTGCTCCAGGTCCGCGTGAATTCATCCCGTAGCCGCCTGCCCCTCAGCCGTTCAGCCATCCTCTTCCTCGTCGCCGCGCTGCTCCTGGTGGCCCAGTACGCCATGGCCGCCGCCCCCGCGCCGGCCGCCGCTCCGTCCACGCCCGTGGAGCTGGTCTCCCGTGGCCACAGCGGTGCCCTGCGCGCCGTCGTCGTGCCTCCGGGTGAGACGCTCCAGCCGCACTTCGCCGTCCGTGAGGACGTGAAGGAGGCCCGCTGGCTGGCGTTGGGCTCGAACACCCAGGCCCCGGCCGCCATCACCGACGAGGGCTGGAAGGCCCCGGCCCAGCCCGGCGTCTGGACGCTCGCTCCCGCCACCCAGGGCGCCGAGGCCAGTGCACCCGCCGTCATCACCCCCGTCCATTTCGACGGCTCGAAGACGCAGCTCAACGGCTACCGCATCGGCCGCTGGCCGGCCCGCTCCGCTGGCCGCACCGGCCGCTACGCCCCTCCCGAGCTCCTCATCGAGGTGACGCCCCAGAACCAGGACTTCGCCGTCTCCGAGCACTTCCGCCTCCGCAACTTCCTCACCAAGGACCAGGCCGATGTCTGGCCCAAGTACCTCGTGCTCGACCTGCGCCTGGTGGACAAGCTGGAGCTCGTGCTCCAGGAGCTGCGCACCCAGGGCTACCCCGCCAAGGGACTCCACGTCATGAGCGGCTTCCGCACGCCCCAGTACAACGGGCCCGGTGAGAACGGCCGCGCGAAGTTCAGCCGCCATACCTACGGCGACGCGGCCGATGTCTGGCTCGACGACAATGGCGACGGGCAGATGGATGACCTCGATGGCAACGGGCGCGTCGACGTGAAGGACGCCGAGGTGCTCGCCCGCGCCGTGGACCGCGTGGAGCAGCGCGTGCCCGAGCTCATCGGCGGCTACGGCGTCTACCGCGCCAACCGCGTCCACGGGCCCTTCGTGCACATCGACGTGCGTGGCACCCCGGCCCGCTGGAGCAAGCGCTAACCGCGCGCCCCTCCGCAGGCCGCCGGAGACTCGCCCGCCGCGGGCACCGGCTTCACCGCCAGCGCCCGCTTCACCGCCCCGTCCTGGCGGTACACGTCCGGCCGGAACTGCACCCGGCCCTCCGCGTCCACGAAGCTCGTCCAGTACAGCAGGTACACCGGCACCGGCGCCGGCAGCTCCACCCGCCGCTGCTTGCCTCCCTCCTCCGCCATCGCCGCCGCCAGCGTCTCCTCCGTCCAGCCCTCGTGGCCTCGCAGCAGGAAGTCCGCGAGCTTCGCCGGCTCGGCCACCCGGATGCAGCCGTGGCTGAAGGCCCGCTGCGCCTCCGCGAAGAGCTTCGGGTTCGGCGTGTCGTGCAGGTAGATGGAGAACCGGTTGGGCAGCATGAACTTCACCCGGCCCAACGGATTGTCACTCCCCGGATCCTGCGCGAAGCGGTAGGGCAGTGAGCCCGCCTCCAGCCCGCTCCAGTCCACCGTCGAGGGATCCACCGGCTCCCCCGTGGCCCGGTCGTACGTCGTCAGCCCCATCCTCGCCGCCGCCCCCGGATCCTCCCGCAGCTTCGGCAGCACCTCCTCCGCGGTGATCTGGCTCGGCACGTACCACGTCGGATGCAGCACCAGGTACTCCACCTCCTCCCGCAGCACCGGTGTGCTCCACTCCCGCTGCCCGATGATCACCGGCATCCGCAGCACCGTCCGGCCCTGGTCCACCGCCTCCAGCTCGAAGGCCGGCAGGTTCACCATCACGTACCGCGTCCCGAGCTCCCTCGGCGCCCAGCGCCAGCGCTCCAGGTTCACCAGCAGCTGCGCGATGCGCTCCTCCACCGGCACCCGCAGCGCCTTCAGCGTCTCCCCGCCCACCTTCCCGTCCACCGCCAGGCCGTGCCGCCGTTGGAAGGCCTTCACCCCCTCCTCCACCTCCGCGTCGTAGAGGTCCTCGGGAACGGGCTTCTTCGGAGACTCCGGAGCCGGCTCCTCCATCGCCGCGCGGACGAGGTCCCCCACCAGCGCCGCCACGCCCACCCCCGGCGCTCCCGGATAGAGCAACCGCTCCTCCGCGGACGAAGGAAGATCTCCCGTGGCGCGCAGCCGCTCGCGCAGCACCACCACTCGTGAATCCCTCATGCCCCGCTCGAGCGGCTTGCCTTCCGGCACCAGCGGCCATCCCCCGGCGGCGGCGAGGGCCCGGTAGCGCGCGAGCGCCTCCCTCAGCCGCACGAAGCCCTCATTGCTCGGGGAGAGGCTCCGCAGCGTGCCGGACAGGTCTCCACTCGCGAGCGTGCCCTCCAGCACCGCCGCCAGCACCACCGGCCCCGGAGGCTTCGTGCGCCACCGCAGACCCCGCGAGGACACCTGGCCGGACAGCAGATGCGAGGCATAGGTGAGGAAGCTCGACGTCAGCCCCAGCTCCACCTCCACCCACGCGTCCCCCGGCTCCGCGTCCAGCGTCAGCCGATGCAGGGCCGCCTCGAGCTCCGCGCGCCGGTAGCGCTCCGGCCACAGGCCCTCCGTCTCCGCCTCACAGAGCGCCGCGAGGTACTCACGCGCCTGCGGGCGCACCGTGCCGTCATAGGAGAACCACGCCGGCTGGAAGCCCCGTGTCTCGTAGAACTGGTGCAGGGCCTTGGAGGACGTGTGGGCCCGCACCGCGGCCTCGAGGGGCGCCGGCGTGGGCGGACCCTCGGCGGCCAGGACGGGCATCCCGAGGAGCAGGCAGCACAGGAGGGCGGGCCAGAAACGCATGGGACCACGGTAGGCACCCCCGCGGTACGGGGCAGGCGAGCAGGCTTGCCCGCTCGCTCACCTGGCCGTCCACGGTGGCAACCCCCCACTCCATCGAGCCCTCCTGGTAGCGCGCCCCTCGATGCGGCCAGCCAGGGCGCCGCCGTCACCCGTGCTCGGGGGGTTGCGCCCCCGTGCCAGCGAAGAGCTGGCGGGCGAGCGCATCGCTGCTCCCCTCGACGTAGTGGCGCTCGGACCAGGAGTCGTCCTCCCTCAACGAGAGGGGCGCGTCCACGGCGGCCCTTCCGCTCCGGGTGCGCTTCTCGTTCTCCTTCGAGACGGCGCCGCGGAAGTGGTAGTGCTCGAACATCCGCATGAACTCCGTGGCGTAGATGTCCGCGACCGCCAGGTCCCCGCGAATCACCAGGCTGTTCTCGTCGTTGTTCCGGGTGGAGTTGTTCGAGTAGTTGGCCGAGCCGGTGATGAGGATCGGATCGTCCCCGAGCGGATCCACGGCGATGATCTTCGAGTGGATGTGGATGCCGTCATGGTGGAAGCTCTCCGGCGTCATGAGGAGCCGCCGCTGGAAGTCGTGAAGCGGGGTGTGGAGGGTGGTGGCCACGCCCAGCTCGTTGGAGGGGTCCCCTTCGATGAGTTGCACCTGCTCGGGCTTCCCCAGGCTGCCCTCCTTGTCCACCAGGAGGTACCTCAGGGTCCCTGGCCGCACGGGTTCGCTGGACAGGACATCCAACAGCGCCGGGGCGAGCGCGAAGGGAGCGCACACCATCAGGTGGTGGGCCCGCTCGCACAGGGAAGCGTACAGCTTGAGCATGTCGTCGTTGGACTGGGGCGAGAGGATGGGCCAGATGCCGGGGCCCGGGGGGAGCTCCTCCTCGTCCAGGACGGAAGAAAGCTCGCGGGTGGCGGTCTTGAGCGGGCCGCTCCCGCTATCCGAGAAGAGCAACTGGAAGTACCGCTCGTAGGCGCCCGCGACCGCCTCGTCGTACACGGCGTGCCCCACGTTGAGCTGCCCGTAGATGGCGCCCTCCGTCCAGTTGGTGGAGCCGGTCCACACGGCTCGCGGCTCGCCGTCCTGGAGCAGGACCACGAACTTGTTGTGGCTGATGGCGCTCTGCGGAGCCGCCTTGCGCTGGTGGAGCTGAACCCCGCTCTGGACGAGCCTGCTCGCGGCGATCGCCTTGTCGTTCTTCTGCCAGGTGGTGTCCTTCTCGCCGGCCTGGCGGTGGTGGTACACGGCCTTCACCTCGGCGCCGCGCTTCGCCGCGTCCACCAGCCCCTCCAACAACTCCGGCTTCTGGAACTCGTAGATGGCGGCATGGAGGGCGTAGCCCTCACCCTCGGCCTGCGCCAGGAACGCCAGCAGCGCTTCCTCGAGGCCCCGTGACAACCACTTCAGCGCCTTCTGCCTCGCCTGGGGCTCCAGCTCGTCGGGGTCCTGGGCTCCGAACATGTCGTTATAGGCCTGGCTGGCCGCCGCGCCCCGATTGAAGAAGACGGCCGTGCTCCTCGCGGTGGGCGACTCCGTCTTCAGGTCGAGCTCCACCGTGGCGCCAGGGGTCAGCGTGTCCCAGCGCCCATAGCGCGCGATCACCCGGTAGCGGTATTCCGTCCCCGGCTCGACGGTGTAGTCCCCCCAGCGGAATTTCTGCACGGGGGAATGCTCGGTGGTGATGGGACCGGTGCTGACATCCTTCGGGAACCGGAGCCGGTTGGGCAGCCACCTCCAGGCCACCGGAGTCTTCTGCTCCGGATCCAGCCGGGCCCTTTGGATGGAGAACCCGAGGCAGCCCTCGCGCTTAGCCTCCTCCAGATCGATTCCCAGGAGGATGTTGTGCGTGCCGGCGATGGCGCGAACCGTCAGGCCTCCACTGCTCTTGCTCACCCTCATGTTGCACCTCCCTCGAGGAGAGGGTGCGTCCGGGGCGCGGATGTGACCGGGCGGGGAGGCCGGGCCCGGCCCCTGAGGACGAGGAGGACGCGGCCCGGAGGGCTCTCCGTGGGCGGCTCTCCGTGGGCGGGGGCGCCCGCGCCGACTAGTGGGGGCCGGACGCGTTCCACGGCGTCAGCCCCTCCGCGCTCCCGGCGCCCTGGGCGCTCCGTGGGGGCGAGGCCCCATCCCCCGTGGGCGGTGCGGTTCCCGTGGACGGTGCATGGGTGATGACCTGGGCGGCCATCAGCGTCTGCACCACCCGGAGGATGTCGTCCGAGCCGGCCGTCACGGCGCTCTGGCCACCATTCGAGCCCGCGGCGCCGAAGTTGACGAACTGGCTGTTGGCGAGCGCCCCGGCCACCGCGCGGGTCAGCTCCGGAGCCAGCTCCAGGCGGCGCAGCTCGAGGTACACCTGCCCCGTCTCCAGCAGCGCCTGCGCCTTCTTGCGGATGGCATCCGCCTCGGCCTCGGCGACCAGCCGGATGCGCGCCGCCTGGGCCCGCCCCTCCGCCTCCAGGGCGATGACGTTCTGATCCGCGTCCGCCTGGGCCTGGGTGATCTGCGAGGCACCGAGCTCGGCCTGACGCAGCTCGCGGATGACGGCCTGGCGCTCGGCCTCGGCACGTGCGATGGCCGCCCCGTTGGCGGCGATCTGCATCTTCAAGGCGCGCTCCTGGTCGTTGACCTTCTGCGCGGCCTCGAGCTGGGCGATCTTCGCGCGCTGCTCCTCCCTCGCCTGCACCACGTCCGCGCTGGCCTTGGCGCGTGCCGCGGATTCGCGCCGCCGGGCCTCGGCCACCTCGCTCAGCACGGCCTTGATGTTGAGGCTGTTGAAGGACAACCCGAGGTCCAACAGCTCGCGGGAGCAGGCCTCCTTGATGATGACCGCCAGCTCGTCATCCTCGCCGTGCGCCACCAGCGCCTCCTTGTCCTTGAGCGGAGCCGAGGCCGCCGGCGCGGCGGTGCGGGAGTTGAAGAGCTGATCATGCTTGAGCAGGTTGATGGCCCGCCGTCCCGCCGAGGACAGCACGTCGGTCAGTGTCGAGAGCTGCTCGTCCGGGGATTTGGAGAAGAACTTGTTCGCGGAGGTGTTCACCATCGCGTCCTCCTCTCCGACGCTCACGATGGCGGAGGCCTTGACGGTGACCTTCACGGGCGCGGGCGCTCCGCTCGCATCCATGTCCGCGGTCTGGTCGGTGATCTCGATGTCCACGTTGATGGCGGAGGCGGGAACGGTCCGGCTCACGGTGAGAATGGGAATCACCACCGCCTTGCAAGGCCCCCGGTAGATGCGGAGGTTGCCATTGAGCCAGCTCACCAGGCGGATCTCCCCGGCCTCCACGTCCCGGAGGAATGCGCTGACGACCATGGGCGTGAGGAGGATGACCAGCAGGGTGACGGCGGCCGCGATGAGCAGTGGGTTCACGGAAGTCTCCTTCCCTCAAAATAATGAGACGGTGACGCGCTCGTTCTCGGGATCGATCTCCTCGATGCGGAGCTTGTCCCCCACCTGGACTGGCAGCATCGACTGGCCCTCGACGAGCCGGGCGCTGAGCTGGACGCTCCGTCCATCGCGGATGACCCGCACCAGCCCCTTGCCGTTGCGGAAGGGAGTGACCGCGCGCGCGTCCTCCATGAGGAGCGCCGGGAGCGGCGAGCTGGGCCGCCCCTGGAACTGGAACGCCAGCTTCCAGAGAGGCGCGAGCACGAACCGCTCCACCAGGAGCGCCGGGAGGAGCGCCAGCAGGGCCACGAGCCAGAGGGACGAGAGGGTGAGCGCCAGCACGTTCCCGAAGGCGCCGTAGAGCGCGAGCAGGCTGAAGAGGAGGCGGGGCTCGGGCAGGAAGTGCATGAAGCCGTGGCCCGCGTGCGCCACGTGCCCGGGTGCGTGCGTTACATGCCCGCTCCCGTGTCCCAGATGCCCGTGGTGGAAGACCCCGGGAATCGCCATGGCACTCAGGCCCACGAGCCCCACGCACATCACGATGAGGAAGAAGAGCATGTGCCACCCCTGCCTTTCCCGTGGGCCTGCACCTCGCGCCGTGCGAGCCCATCCTCCATGAGTGGGAAGTGCGCACGCGGGCCACACCCCGCGTGGTCCAGGGGGAACAGATGCCGAGCCCGACAGCCGAGACACCGGGCGGAGGGGGCTTGCTGGACGGCCCGCTTCCCATGCGGCGGGGGCGCTGGTGGTGGGTGCCCGGGATCGTCCTGTTGATGGCCCTGGTCGCCTTCGTGCTCGCTCGCCATGCCGAGGAGGAGCGGTTCCTCCACCTGTTGCGCCAGGCGCGGCCGGGATGGCTGCTGGTGGCGGTGCTGCTCCAGTTGGCCACCTACCTGTGCGACGGCGTCCAATGGCAGCGCGTGCTGAGGCACACGGGCGTGCGAGCCCCGGTGTGGGGGCTGGCCCGGCTGTCGCTGATGAAGCTCACCTTCGACCAGCTCATCCCCACGGCGGGCATTGGCGGTTCGATGATGGTGGCACGAGGCCTTCGCAAGGTGGGAGCCGCGCCGGGAGCGGCGGCGGCGGCCATCCTCATGACCCTCCTGTGCTTCTACGCGGCCCAGGCCCTCTCGGTGGGCTGGAGCCTCGTCTACCTCTGGTCCCACGAGGAGTTGGATGCGCTGGTGCGATGGATGGCCACGGCCTTCTCCGGGGTGGCTGTCGCCGTACCCGCCATCATCCTGCTGCTCGCCGGGCGCGAGGACTGGCGGCCGGGACCCTGGTTGCGGAGGGTGCCCGGGCTCCCGGCCCTGTTGCGCGCGGTGGCCGGCGTGCCCCCCAGGCTGCTCCGTGACCCTCCGCTGCTCGCGCAGGGCACCTTGCTCCAGGTGGCCGTCTTCGTCCTCGATGCCGCCACGCTGGGCGTCCTGGTGCGGGCGCTGGGTGAGTCCACGTCGCTCGGCACCGTGTTCGCGAGCTTCATGATGGCCTCCGTGGCGCAGACGGTGTCCTTCCTCCCCGGAGGCGTGGGCACCTTCGAGGCGGCCTCGGTGGCCATGCTCTCCTTCCTCGGGTTGCCGGTGGAGGCCGCGCTGACGGCCACCCTGCTGTTCCGGGGGTTCACCTTGTGGCTGCCGTTGTTGCCCGGCTTCTATCTGCTGCGCTGGAGCCTTCCCGGCAACGAGCGCCAGGATGACCATCGACCTGCCGCTCCTCCCCGGTGAGCAGGCTCGTCCGCTCGCCGGCCTGACCGGCCACGTTGGGAAGCCCCTCCCCAATCAACCTCTTGACTGAACGTCCTTTCAGATTCACCCTGGGAGTGTGAAGCCCCGTCCCATCTCCAATCCGATCAACCCCTGGGACACCACCGCGGTGGAGTACCTGGACGAGATTCCTCCCGCGAAGCTGGAGGTGCTCGAGGACCACAGCCGCGAGGTGCTCGGGCGCAACGACAGCCCGGACGTCGGCTTCACCTGGAGCGTCAATCCCTACCGGGGCTGCCTCCACGCCTGCGCGTACTGCTACGCGCGGCCCTACCACGAGTACCTCGGCTTCGGCGCCGGCACGGACTTCGAGACGAAGCTGGTGGTGAAGCCCCAGGCCGCGGAGTTGCTGCGCGCCGCCTTCGAGCGCAAGAGCTGGAAGGGAGAGGCCATCGCCTTCAGCGGCGTCACCGACTGCTACCAGCCCCTCGAGGCCTCGCTGCGGCTCACCCGCGCCTGCCTGGAGGTCTGCGCCGAGTACCGCAACCCGGTGGGCATCATCACCAAGGGGCCGCTCATCGAGCGGGACCTGGACGTGCTGAAGACGCTGGCGCAGGAGGCCCGGGTGTCGGTGTGCATCACCCTGCCCTTCCACGACGAGCAGGTGGCGCGCGCCATGGAGCCGTACGTGGCCACGCCCCGGCGGCGGCTGCAGACGATGGAGCGGCTGGCCGCGGCGGGCATCCCCGTGGGCGTGGCGGTGGCGCCCGTCATCCCCGGGCTCAACGACGAGGACATGGTGCGCGTGCTCACCGCGGCGCGCGAGGCCGGCGCCACCCGTGCCTTCTACACGCTGCTGCGGCTGCCGGGCCCCGTGCAGGCCGTCTTCGAGGAGCGCCTGCGCGAGAAGCTCCCCCTGCGGGCCGAGCGGGTGCTGCACCGCATCCGCGAGACGCGCGGGGGAGCGCTCAACGACGCGCGCTTCAGTGTCCGCATGCGGGGCGAGGGCCTCTACGCGGACACGATCCACAAGCTCTTCAACACCACCGCGCGCCGCCTGGGGCTCAACAGCGAGTGGCCCTGGGAGGGGGCGGAGAAGGAGAGCACCTTCCGCCGCCCCATGAAGCCGGGCACGCAGCTCAGCTTCTTCTGAGCGCTACCAGACCTCGCAGCGCCGCGCGGCCGGGCGCACCAGCTTCGCGCCCTCCTGGCACTGGAAGGCCTTCTGGAACTCCTTCAGGTTCCCCAGCGGCCCGTTCACCCGCCAGTGCGGCGGCGAGTGCGAATCCACCATCGCCATCTGCCGCGCGAAGGGATCCCGGTACTTCGAGCACCACGACTGCGCGTAGCCCAGGAAGAACTGCTGGCTCGGCGTGAAGCGGTAGCCATTCACCTGCTTCGCCGCCTCGGGGTCCCTCGCCAGCCACGCCTCCATGGCCGCGTGCGCCAGCTTCAGGCCGCCCAGGTCCGCCACGTTCTCCCCGAGCGTCAGCGCTCCGTTCACCTTCAGCTCGTCGATGGCCGTGTACCCGTCGTACTGCTCCTTCACGCACGCCACGCGCTCGCGGAACGCCTTGTCCGACTCCGGCGTCCACCAGTCGCGCAGGTTGCCCACGGCGTCGTACTGGCGGCCCTCGTCGTCGAAGCCGTGGGTGATTTCATGCCCCACCACCATGCCCATGGCCCCGAAGTTCACTGGCGCCGTCGCCTCGCGGTTGAAGAACGGAGGCTGCAGGATGCCCGCCGGGAAGATGATCTCGTTGAGGGCCGGGTTGTAGAAGGCGTTCACGATGGACGGCGGCGTCAGCCACTCGTCCTTGTCCACCGGCTTGCCGATCTTCGCCAGCTGCCGCGCCTGCTCGAACGCCTCCGCGTTCACCCACGCGCCCAGGAACGAGCCGCGCTCCACCTTCAGCGCGTCGTAGTTGCGCCACTTGTCCGGGTAGCCAATCTTGTTGGCGATCTTCCGCACCTTCACCAGCGCCTGCTCGCGCGTGGGCGCGTCCATCCACGCCAGCGTGTCCAGGTTGCGCTCGAAGGACTTCTCGACCTCCATCACCATCTGCTGCGTGGTCGTCTTGCCATCCGCGCCGAACGTCTTCGCGATGAAGGGCTGCGCCAGCGCCTCGCCCAGCGCACCGTTGGTGTAGCGCACGCACTTCTTCCAGCGCGGCACGTCCGCCTTCGCGCCCGTCAGGTTCTGCGAGGTGAAGCGGAAGCGCTCCTCCTGGAAGGCCTTGGGCAGCGCCGGAATGACGCTCATCACGTATTGCGACGTCAGGTACGCCTTCCACGTCTCCGGCTTCGCCGTCTTCACCAGCCGCTCCACCTCCTTGAAGAAGGGCGGGTGCGTGACGTTGAGCGCCTGCACGTCCTTCGCGCCCGCGGCCGTGAAGTACACGTCCCACGGGAAGGCCGGCGCCTCCGCCTTCAGGCCCTTGCGCTCCAACCGGTGGTAGAGGCTCTTCGGCTCGCGGCGCTCCACGCGCGTCAGCGACACCTTCGCCAGCGCCGTCTCCGTCTCCAGCACCGACGCCGCGCTCTTCGCCGCCTGCTCCGGCGTCTCGCCCA
Organism: Archangium sp.; assembly: GCF_036277355.1. GTDB lineage: Bacteria > Myxococcota > Myxococcia > Myxococcales > Myxococcaceae > Archangium. The sequence goes on along the minus strand of NZ_DASUNC010000046.1, from coordinate 241,275 downwards.
GCAGCACGAAGAGGTTCTTCAGGTGCTCCGCGTACGCCGTGCGCAGCGCCTTCGATTTCTCGTCATCCTTCAGGTAGTAGTCCCGGTCCGGCAGCCCCAGTCCGCCCTGGTCCACCTCGCCGATCACCTGGCTGGCGTCCTTCAGGTCGTTGTTGGAGCTCAGGTTGAAGAGCGGGAACACGCCGCGCGCATGCATCGTGCCCACCACCTGGGCCAGGTCCTTCGCGCTCTTCACCGCCGTCAGCTTCGCCAGCTCCGCCTTCAGCGCGGGCAGCGAGGCCTCCAGCTGCGCCTCGTCCATGCAGGCGCCGTAGTAGTCACCCAGCTTCTGCGGGTACGGCGTCCCCTCGGGGGCCTTGCCCGTGGACGCGGCCTCGAGGATCTCCCGGAGCACCTCCTCGTTGCGCGCGGCGATCGAGTCGAAGCCGCGCGACCAGCGCGGGCGATCCGCGGGGATCTCCGTGTTCTTCACCCAGTTGCCGCACGCGTACTCGTAGAAGTCCTCGCACGGGTTCGCCTGCGCGTTGATCGCCGCAGCGTCCAGTCCGGGCGGCAGCGGCTTCGGCTCGGGCGCCGGCTGCTCCTGGGGGGGCGGCGGGGCCGGAGGCGTGGGCGCGGGCTCCGCCGTCTTGCAGGCGGACACCACGAGGCAACAAGCGGCGAGCAATGCCTTTCTCATCCAGTGTTTCTCCATGTGGGGAGTCGAAGCGGGCCGCACCCTACCCGGCGCGCGGCCCGCTGCAACGTCTGGATGAGGCGGACATTCCGCTGGTGACTACTCCTTGCCCAGCATTCCGTCCCGGAGGCTCTCGTCCACCGGGCTCTTCCCCAGCCACACCGAGAAGAGCGCGTCCGAGAAGTCCTTGCCCTCCACGGAGATCTTCTGCCCCGCCTTGCTCTCGATCGTCGTGCCCTTGCCCGGCACGTACGTCAGCAGCAGCTCATCCCCCTTCTTCAGGTCCGGGATGGCCGAGGTGAACGTGTCCAGCCGCTGCTGCAGCGCCGGCAGCTGGTCCTTCGCGTTCTTCTTGAAGCCGTCGACGATCGCCTCGGTGATCGCCTTCTTGTCCAGGTCGCGCAGCATCGACATGCGCACCCGCTTCACCTGGTCCGTCTCGATGAGCTGCTGGGCGCTTTGCGACGGGCTCTCCACGTACAGGCCCGCCGCGTACACCTTGAAGACGAGCTTCTTGCGCAGGCCCGCGCCATTGAGCTTCAGCTCCTTGCCCTCGGCCTGGAGCGTGTCGGGAAACCGCACGCCCGCGACCTCCTTGGCGGCGGCGGGCAGCGCGAGCACAACGGCCATCACAGCGGCGAACAGCGTGGCGTTCTTCATGACCCCTCCTGAAGGGTGGAGGGGCACACGCTACCCGTTCTTCCGGACGAACTCCTCCATGAATGAGACCAGCGCCCGGACGTTGTCCACCGTCACCGCGTTGTAGGTGGACACCCGGATGCCTCCCGCCTGGCGGTGCCCCTTGAGGCCCACCATCCCCGCCTTCCTGGCCTCGGCCACGAATGTGTCGTCCAGCTCCTGCGTGGGCAGCTTGAAGACGACGTTCATGTACGAGCGCGATTCACGCTCCACCGGCGCATGGTAGAAGCCCGCGTGCTTGTCGAGCGCCCCATAGAGCAGCTCGCCCTTCTCCCGGTTCCACTTCTCCAACTGAGCCAGGCCTCCCACCTGCTTCACCCAGGCCAGGACGTTGCGGCACAGGTAGATGGCCAAGGTCGGCGGCGTGTTGTAGAGCGAGTTGTTTTCCGCGTGCGTCGAGTAGCGGAAGATCTTCGGGATGTCCTTGCGGCCGCGGGCGATGAAGTCCTTGCGGGCCACGGCGATCAGCACGCCCGAGGGGCCCAGGTTCTTCTGCGCTCCCGCGTAGATGAAGGCGAAGCGCCTCACGTCCATGGGCTTCCACATGAAGTCCGAGCTCATGTCCGCCACCAGCGGGACGTGGCCCACCTCGGGCCAGTGGTGCCACTGGGTGCCGTAGATGGTGTTGTTGCTCGTCAGGTGGACGTAGGCCGCCTGGGGGTCCAGCTGCAGCTCGTCCTGCCGGGGCACCCGCACGTAGCGCTTGTCCGGCAGCACCGTGGTGGCGGCGATGCGCGCCTGGCCCACCAGCTTCGCCTCCTCGTAGGCCTTCTCGCTCCACACCCCCGTCATGAGGTAGTCCGCGCTGGCGCCCGGAGGCAGGAAGTTCATGGGCACCTGGGCGAACTGCTGCGACGCCCCACCCGTGAGGAAGAGCACCTGGTGGGTGTCCGGGATGCCCAGCAGCCCGGTGAGCAGGGAGATGGCCTCGTCGTGGACGGACTCGTACTCCTTGCCCCGGTGGCTGTGCTCCATGATCGACATGCCGGAGCCCTGGAAATCGAGCAGCTCGTCCCGCGCGCGCTCGAGGGCGGGCAGGGGCAGCCCGGCGGGGCCGGCGTTGAAGTTGATGACGCGCATGGTCGTGTCCTCACGAAAGTGAACAACCGCCCCGGCATTCTGCCCCACGCGCCCCCCAGGGGAAGCGGGAAGCGAGGCGTCCGTCCACCGGGTGGCGTGTGGCCGCCGCGGTACCAGGAGGGTCCATGAGCCGGGTGGGTTCCTCTCGGGAGCTGACGGAGTGGGTGGTGCGGGCCGCACGAGGGGAGGCGCCTGCCTTCAGCGAGCTGTACCGGCGGACCCGGCCCCTGGTGGCCCGGCTGACGGCCAGTTTCGCTCCATTGGACGCGGATGAGGTGGAAGACGTGATTCAGGAGACCTACGTGCGTGCCTTCAAGGCGCTCCCCCGGCTCAAGGAGCCGGCGGCCTTCGAGGCGTGGCTCCTGTCCATCGCCCGCAACCGGGCCCGCACCCGCCTGGAGCGCAAGGGGCAGACGCGCCGCATGGACGAGGAGCTCTCCGAGCCCCAGCCGGAGACCGTCCCGGTGGTGCCCGAGGCCCTGCAGCTCGAGCGGGACATGGCCGTGGTGCGCCAGCTCATCGCCGAGCTGCCCGAGGGCGAGGAGAAGAAGACCGTCCACCTCTTCTACGTGGAGGGGGAGCTGTCGGCCCGGGAGATCGCCGAGAAGCTCGGGGTGGGCAAGAGCGCGGTGACGATGCGCCTGGAGCGTTTCCGGGCCCGAATCAAGCAGGAGCTGCTCCGGCGCGTGCTCGCCGGACGGTGGGAGTAGGCCGCATGAGACACCTGGATACCGAAGCCCTGCGGGCCCTGAGCACCGGTGAGCCGGAGGCGGTGGCGTACTTCCGCGAGCACCTGGCGCACCCGTGCGAGGCGTGCATCGACTTCCTGGCCAGGACGCCCGGCCCCGGGCTGCTCGATGGGCAGGTGGACGCCCTGTTGCTCCACCTCGCGCCCGCCCGGCAGGAGGAGCCCCGGCTGGACGAGGTGGGGTACGCCCGCGTCCGCCGCGGCCTGCGCGCCCCCGCCCGCCCCTGGAGCAGGGTGGCGGCGGCCCTGGCGGTGGCGGCGGGGCTCGCGGGGCTCGTCGTCCTCACCCGCGCCCAGGTGGAGCCGCCCGGCGGGGCGAAGCGCACCTGGGACGGGGTGAAGGGCGTGGGCACCCTCTCGCTGGAGACCTCCGTGGTGGCCCGCGAGCCGGATGGCCACCTGCGCCGGATGGATCCAGGCACCAGCGCCTCGGACCAGGACGTGCTGGTGCTGCGCTACCACGCCACCGAGGCCGGCGAGGCCCTCCTCTTCCAGCAGCGCGCGGACGCCGAGCCCGAGCTGCTCGGCCGCTTCCCCCTCTCCGCCGGCACCCATGAGCTGGAAGGCCCCCAGGGCCTGGTGGGCATCAGCCTGGAGGGCGAGTCCGGCCCCCTCACCTTGTGGCTGGTGGGCTTCCCCTCGAATCAGGTGCCGCCTCCCGAGGAGGTGCGCGAGGCACTCACCCGCGGCGACATGGAGGAGCGTTCGGTGCTGGCCATCACCCGCTTCGACCTCCACGTTCGCGGCGAGACAGGGCAGAATCCCACCCCACGGTGAGGCGACTCGTCTTCACGTTGTTGGCGGTGCTGGCGGCCTGCGCGGGCCCGGGCTCGCTCGAGAAGGGCGGCAAGGGCGGGCTCGTGTCCGTGAAGGTGGACGAGCGCGCGCTGTCCACGGCCTATGCCCCCCGGCGCCTGGCGCTGCTGGTGGGCGTGTCGCAGTTCCAGGACGCGCAGTGGAGGGATCTGCGCTACGCCTCCAAGGACGCGGAGGATCTGGCCGCGGCGCTGAGGGACCCCACGCGCGGCCACTTCGACTCGGTGCGCGTCCTGTCGCGCCCCGAGGAGACGACGCGGGCCTCCATCCTCGCGGCGCTCCGCCAGTTGCGGCAGGAGGCCCACCGGCCGGATGACGTGGTGGTGGTGTACTTCTCCGCGCACGGCACGCTGGCGCGCGACGGCCGGGGCGAGCTCAAGCGCTACCTGGTCACCACGGACGCCTCGTTCCGGGCCATCCCGCAGACGGCGCTGCCCATGGACGAGCTGAAGTCCGAGTTCGATCAGCTGCCCTCGCGCCGCCGGCTCATGGTGCTGGCCACCTGCCACAGTGGCAGCGGCAAGTCGCTGCTGCCCAAGGAGCTGGAGGCGGAGCTGGCCGGCATCAAGGACGGCTTCTACGCACGCCCCCTCGAGGAGTCGAGCCGGGCCTCCATGGTGTTCGCCGCCTGCGACTGGGGCGAGACGGCCCGCGAGGACGAGGGGCTGCAGAACGACATCTACACCCACTTCCTCATCGACGGGCTCAACGGCGCGGCGGACCGCAACTCGGACGGCGCCGTCACCGCCACCGAGGCGCATGACCATGCGCGCCGCGCCACCTACGCCTTCACCCAGGGGCGGCAGCGGCCCTCGGCGGAGATCCTCGAGGTGGGAGCGGATCCGGTGGTGCTCTCCGGCCACATCGACCGGACGGGCCGCCCGGAGCTCTTCTCGTACAACCCCCGGCTGGACGGCTTCACGCTGAAGGTGGACGGCGAGACGCGCACGGAGCTGCCCGGGGGCGCCGCGGTGCCGCCGGGCCGGCGCACCGTGGAGCTCACCAAGGGGGAGGACGTCCTGCTGCGCGAGGTGGTGGACGTCTCCGCGGGCGAGCGGCTGCCGCTGGAGCGCCTGTTGTCGGAGCGCTTCCCGAGGCGCTCGCTGACGTTGATGGGCGGCATGTTCTCCTTCGTGGACGCGCGCAGCCGCGACGAGCTGCTGCCCGCCTCGCCGGAGCTGGCGCTGGTGTTGCGGTTGGAGGAGCGCCCGCTGCCGGACCTGAGCCTCGTCTTCGACCTGAGCGGTGGCCGGGGCCGGCAGCAGCTGAACCTGGCGCCCGGCAACGCCGTGCCCTTCACCTACACCGCGCTGTCGATGGGGGCCGCGGTGCCCTACACTTGGCGGTGGGAGCGGCTGTCACTTTATGCGGGCCCGCGTGTGGCCGCTTTGTTCCTCCAGCGGTCCTTCCAGACGGAGGCCTTCACCGGTGGGCAGCAGTACTTCACCGTCAGCCCCGGGGTGGTGGGTGGCGTGGTGTGGCGGCTGGGCGAGCGGCTGGAGCTGAGCGCACAGACGCAGCTGATGGTGACGTACGTGGTGGTGGATGGGCAGGGACAGGCCGTGGGTTTCTCCGGCGGATGGGCCGGAGTGGGATACCGCTTCTGATGCGACAGAGCACCTACAGCGTCATGATGGCCCTCGCCCTCGTCGCGAGTGCATGCGGGGGGTTCGACAACACCCCCTTCCGGACCGGCACCGTGCGCGGCCAGCTCACCGAGGCCGACCCGTCGGTGGCCCTGGTGTCGCTGGTGGGCAACCCGGAGGTGCGGAGCACCGTGGCCCCGGACGGCTCCTTCGTGCTGGAGCACGTGCCGGCGGGCCCGGTGGAGCTCTTCATCGTGGCCTCCTCGGACAAGGCGGTGCGCCTGCCCGTGGTGGTGCCCGGAGGCGGCTCGGCGCGCCTGGAGGACGTGGAGCCCCGCGCGGCCGGCTTCCTCGAGCTGTTCGTGCGCGGACCCGCCCGCCAGGAGATGGAGGGGGGACAGGTGTCCGTGACGGGCACGCCCTTCCAGCGGCAGCCCCTCGCCAAGGACGGCAGCCTGAAGGTGGGTCCCCTCCCCGAGGGCTGCTACACGGTGGAGGCCTCCGCCACCGGCTTCCCGGTGAAGAAGACCGAGGCATGCGTGAAGGAGAGCGAGTCCAAGGAAGTGCGGATCCAGCTCCCCGGCGCGGACGACGGCACGGAGGACGACGTGGACCTGGTCCACCGCGGCTGCGCCCCCCCCGGCTGCGCACGTGGCTGCCTCTCCAGCGACCCATGCGCTCCAGGCCTCGCGTGCCGGGACGAGCGGTGCCTGGCCCCGATGCCTCCCGACACCACGGAGCGCCGTCCTTCGTCCCCGTGACGTCCGGCTGATCGCGTGGCGGGCGGCACAATCGCTCTCAAAATATGGGAAACCGGGTGACAGCCGCCTTCCCATTGCGGCCGCGTTTCAAGCTTGTGCTGAGGATGGATGCCCTCCAGGGCACCGTCCACGTAGCCCGCGCCATGCGTCGGAAACAGCGTTACGCTAGCCGGCCATGTGGAAGAAAACCTGGCTCATCGGCATCCTGGTGGCAGCGACGACGCTGTCTGGCTGTTCCTGTGGTGAACCCCCTCCGGGTGGTGGTCCCGACGGCGGTAGCTCGACGGACGGCGGCCCCAATGGCGGCGGGCCGGATGGGGGCGGAGGCGGAGGCGGATCCGACGGCGGAGGCGATGACGGCCCCACGATCGGCTCGCTGACCATCAGCCCCGCCAAGCCGCTGATCACCGTCTCGGGCAGCACCAGCGTCTCGCAGAAGTTCACGGTCTCGGCCACCTTCTCCGACGGGCACACGGAGGACGTGACGAACCAGGCCACCTTCAGCATCGATGACACGCGGCTGGGACGCTTCCTCGGGTCCACCTTCAACTCGGGCACCGAGGTGGGCGGCAGCAGCTTCGTGCGCGCCCGCATCGGCACCAAGTCCGTCTCCACCGACATCACGGTGAAGCTGGACCAGAAGGTGCCGGACACCACGGCCCCCACCGGCACCTCGCCGCTGCCCGCCAACCCGGACGGCCGCTTCGGCGGCACGGTGGATGCCGCGCGCAAGCCGCAGCTCGTCTACCCCAACAATGGCGTCATGGTGCCGCCCAACCTGGGGCAGCTGGAGATCCACTTCCTGTCGGGTCCCAGCACCAACACGCTCTTCGAGCTCCAGTTCTCCAACACCATCACCGACGTGCGCGTCTACCTGCGCTGCTACCTGCCCAGCGGCTTCACGCCGCCCACGGGCGCGGTGCCGTCGGGCCAGCGCGGCTGTATCTACACGCCGGAGGCCAAGGTGTGGAAGTTCCTCGCCGAGAGCAACCGCGGTGGCCAGCCGGTGCGGCTCATCGTGCGTGCCACGGACGACACGGGCACGGGCACGGTGGGCGTCTCCGACCCCATCTCCATCCAGTTCGCCCGCGCGGAGATCAAGGGCGCCCTCTACTACTGGACGACGTCGGGCGGCACCGGCGTGATGCGCTATGACTTCGCCGGCACGGGCACCTCCACCGCCACGGCCGTGCTGCGGGCCAGCAACATCAACACCAGCGTCAGCTGCGTGGGCTGCCACGCGCTGAGCCGCAACGGCAAGAAGCTGGTGGCCGAGGTCAACGGCCAGAACGACGGCCGGCTCGCGCTGATCGACCTGTCCGTCTTCGATGCCACCAAGGACAAGGTGGACCTGGCGCAGGGTGGCGCGAAGCTGAGCAACTTCGAGTCGTGGAACCCGGATGGCACCCAGTTCGTCGGCACCTACGCCGACAGTGGCTCCACCCGCTACACGCTGAAGCTCTTCAACGGCGACACCGCCGCCTCCGAGGGAGAGATCGCCGGGACCGGCACCTCGACCAACCCCGCCAACCACCCGGACTGGAGCGCGGACGGCCAGAAGATCGCCTACATGTCCATGGGCCTGGCCGGCACGAACCAGCGCAGCTTCAAGGGCGCCATCAAGATGGTGACGGCGAAGACGGGCGGCGGCTGGAACGATCCGGTGACGGTGGTGTCGTCCCTGGGCGGCCGCAACCGCTACTACCCGGCCATCGCGCCCGACTCGTCCTTCCTCGTCTTCAACGAGTCCACCTGCCCCTCCGGTGAGCAGCACACGGACTGCAACGGCGACACGGATCCGTCCGCGAAGCTGTGGGCCGCGAAGCTGGAGGCCAACGCGACGCCGGTGGAGCTGGCCAACGCCAACAGGGGCGGCGTGATGGACAAGACGCAGACCAACCTGACCAACAGCTACCCGAAGTGGAGCCCCTTCGTGACGCGCGGCAACAACGGCGACACCAGCCGGCTCATGTGGGTGACGTTCTCCTCCTCGCGCAAGTACGGCCTGCGCCAGCCCGTCACGGCCTCGGGCGAGAACCCCTGGGGCACCCTGCTGTGGATGGCGGCGGTGGATCCGGACAAGGTGGGCGCGGGCGGCGATCCGTCCTACGCGGCCTTCGCGCTGCCCTTCCAGGACATCAACACGTCCAACCACATCGCCCAGTGGGCCAGCTACCTGGTGAGCAACGGGTGCAAGACGGACCTGGAGTCGTGCAGCAGCGCCAACCCGTGCTGCAACGGCCTGCAGTGCGTGCAGCAGAACCAGGATCCGCCCATCCCCTGTGACGTGGACGGGGCCTGCGTGTGCCAGGCGATCCCCGTGTGCAAGCTGTCCTTCGAGGCGTGCTCGACCGTGGCGCCCTGCTGCGAGGGTCTGCGCTGCCTGGACAACACCACCGGCGCCGACTGCGCGGGCGGCAGCTGCACCTGCACCCCGCCGTGCTCCGGCTTCGGGCAGACGTGCGGCGGCGCCTCCGCGTGCTGCGACGGTCTGCTGTGCGTGGCCGGCTCGAACGGCCGCAGCACCTGCCAGCCCGACATCCGGTAGTGGTACCGGCTCCGGCGGCCCTCGTGCCCGCCGGAGCCCCCACCCGCCGGGCGGCAACCCTCCGCCCGGTGGGGCTTCAAGGCGACAGGACGAGGCCGTCCGCCACGCACGACTCCACCGCGGCGCGGATGTCGGCCTCGGCCACGCCGGTGGCCTCGGCCACCTGGGACGGTGTGAGTCCCTCCACCGCCATCTTCACCGCCAGCAGCGAGCGGTCGTTCGCGGCCAGGAACATCGTCACCAGCCGCTCCGGGTGACGCCACAGCAGCGCCATCTCCTGCCCCGCCTCCGGCTGTCCCCTCCCCTGCCGCCGCACGTACGCGCAGAGCTGGAAGGGGTGCTCCAACACCGTGAGCGTCGGGTTCACCGTGAGCCGCTCCACCCGCTCCGGCACCGGCTCCAGGGCCGTGTACACCGCGAAGTCCGTCCACTCGAAGCGCGCCAGCGCCGGCAGGAAGTCCGGCAGCCCGCGCCGTGCCGCCTCGTCCGCGAGGAAGCCCGGGAAGCCCTCGCCCAGGTGGTTCATCTCGAAGGAGCGCGAGGGACTCGAGGCCTCGTACGCGCGCACCAGCTCCGCCCACGGCGGCGCGTCCATGCCCGCGCGCGTCAGCGGGTAGAGCTTCTCCAGCGTGGACGTCACGTGGTGGCGCACCATCTGCCCGTAGAGCGCCACCCGCGAGCGCGGCGCGTCCCAGCCCGGGTGCGCCATGTACAGCCGCTCCAGCGCGTCCGGGTCCGGCCGGGCGAGGTAGTGCTCCATCGACTCGAAGAAGCCACGCAGCCCCGGTTTCATCGCGCCTCCACTTCAGCCAGCACCGCGCGCGCCCGGTCCGCCTCGTCCAGCACCGCCTCCAGCGAGGGGATGTCCTGGTCCCACTCCAGCAGCGTCGACACCGGGCCCGTGCGCTCGAGCACGTAGCGGTACAGCGACCACACCTCGTCGCAGACCAGCGCCCCGTGCGTGTCGATGAGGACGTCCGGCTGCTGCTCGTGGCCCGCCAGGTGGATCTGCACCACCCGCTCCAGCGGCAGCGCGTCCATGAAGGCCCTCGGGTCATACCCGTGGTTGCGCGCGTTCACGTACACGTTGTTCACGTCCAGCAGCAGGCCGCAGTCCGCCTCCTCGGCCACGTGCCGCAGGAAGGCCGCCTCGTCCAACGTGCCCCCCGGCATGCGCGCGTAGTAGCTCGGGTTCTCCAGCAGGAAGGGCCGCCCCACCCGCGCCTGCACCTCACGCACCCGCGGCACCACGTGCTCCACCGCCTCCTCCGAGAAGGGCAGCGGCAACAGGTCATGCAGGTACGCGCCGCGCAGCCGCGAGTAGCAGAGGTGGTCCGAGAAGAAGGGCGCGTCCACCCGCTCCACCAGCGCCTTCAGCCGCGAGAGGTAGTCCTCGTCGAGCGGCTCCGGCCCGCCGATGTTCAACGCCACCCCGTGCGGCAGCACCGGCCAGCGCTCCACGCACGCATCCAGCGCGCGCCGCGGACGGCCTCCCAGGGTGAGGAAGTTCTCCGGGATGATCTCCACCCAGTCCAGGGCGCGGGAGGTCTCCGGGAGGCGCGCGTAGAACTCGCGCCGCAACCCGATGCCCGCCCCGAGCGGCTTCAGTCCATGTCTGCGCGCGTAGCTCACCGGTACCTCGGCTCCTCATGAAAAAGACACGGGCGGCGGGAAGAGGCCCCAGCCGCCCGGAAGACAACCCCGAGACTTCCGGGGCTATTCGTTACTGCGGCTTGGTGGCGGCGCCGCAGCCGTTGGCGCCGCACTTGTGCTCGCCACCCTTCTCCTCGGTGGTGGCGGCCTTCTGGCCGCTGCACTGGGACTCGCCGCCCTTCTCCTGGCTGGCGGCCGCGGTGCCCGTCTGCTCGGGGGCCGCCGCCTTGGACGTCGCACAGCCCGTGGCGAGCGTGCCGAGGGAGAGGGTTCCAACGATGGCGGCCATGGTCTTGATGTTCATGGTGTGTCCTTTCACTGCGGGGATGGAACGGCTGCGAGAAGCTCGCGCGGGGTGATACGCACGACGGATTGGGCGGTTACAGCTCTCCTCCACGCCGGGCCATCAGGGCGTCCCGAAGCGTGCTGTCACGAGCGGTTCCCAACCTCACTCCGTCCGGCGCGGGCTCCACACCGAGTGCTTCTAACAGAGGCGCCAGCTCGGCCAAAGCGGACCGGGGCAGGTGGCGGGACAGCACCTCGTGGAAGAGCGGCCGGCCGGCGACGGCATCCACCGCCGCGCCGAATGCGTCGAAAGTTGCAGCCGGGCCGGACTCGGCGAGCCGCTCGAGCACATCATCGAGACAGCGCGTGTTGCCGGTGACGCGGCGCAGCTCCACGTCCAGGTGCAGGGCGACGAGCGCGCCCGTCCAATAGGTGCCCATATAGGAGTCGCCCCGGGTGACGACGTCCTCCATGGTCCGCGAGCCCACGGCGGCGCGCGCCCGTTCGAAGCCGGCCAGCAGCTCCGTCCACGCGCGCTCCGGCGTCTGCCTGCCCGAGCGCGCCCGCGCCAGCTCCGTGTAGTAGGTGGCCAGCCCCTCGGACAGCCACGCGACGCGCGGGAGGATGGGCGGGTGCGCCAGGTGGAGGAGCTCGTGCACGGCCACCCAGTCCCGCGTGAAGGCGGCGGGCTCCGCGTCCTGGCCCACCCGCAGCGAGATGCTCGGCGGCGTGCTCCACAGCACCATGCCGAAGGGAACGGGGTCCTCGCGAGCCGGCACCGTGACGAGGCCCACGGTGACGCGGGGGTACGGGAAGGAGCGCCGCACCGTCAGCACCTCGCGGGCGGACCGCTCCAGCCATGCACAGAGCGCCGCGTCGTCCATGTGGGCCGGGCGTCCGAGCAGCGCCACCTCCAGCATGCCGCCCGGCAGGCGCACCGTGCACCGCCGCCCACCGAAGGCGTGGAAGCCCGAGTTCACCAGCTCATCGCCTCCCAGCTGATAGACCCCGCGCGCATCCGGCTCCCAGGGCAGCAGCGCGTCCACGCCCTCCACCACGAGCTCCGCGCGCAGCTCCGGGCCCACCGAGCGCGGGCGCAACAGCCAGGCACGGCCCGCGACCTGCCACGCCTCGCCCTCGCCCAGGCCGGTGAAGAAGCCCGCGTGCCGTCCACGTGGGCGCGCGTCCAGCGGGTAGCGGTAGCGCAACGAGCGGGTGTCCGGAGGCACGAGCACGTGGCCCTCGGCGGACACCGGCAGCTCACGCTCCGAGCCCTCGCGTCCGAAGACGCTCACCCGCTCGACACCGCCCGGTTGGGAGAAGAGGAACTCACGCGGAGCCCCCTCCCCCACCCGGAGGATATCCACCTCCAGCGCGTGCCGGGGCTCGCGGACATAGGTGACGTGGTAGCGCAGGAGTCCCGGCTCCTCGTGGGAAGGCGGCGGGCGCACGGGGAGACAGGAGCTCAGCGTCCCCAGCAGGGCGGCCACCGCCATGAGGGAGAGACCCGGCCTGGATGGAGGCATTTCGATCCCTTTTGACTCCGGGTGAACGCTCCCATGCAACCACGGCGGGAGAGCAGGCCTCGGGTTTCCTGTCCCGCACCCGACCTTCCGCCCCGCCGGCGCACCGTCCCAGCGTTGGTAAACGTCACGGGTAAAATTTTGACAGCCCGCGGGTTGTCCTGTGGTACAAGGCGCGGCTTCACACATCAAGCGCTGTAAAATCAACAACTTACCCGCTACTGAACACGTGGGGACGCGGACGGGCCCTCTCCGGGGTTCCCTCCAGAACACGGGGACCCGTCCTCGAAAACGTTGATTGCAAATTGGTAAAAGCCTCCGCACAGTGGCCGTGTCGGAGGGATTGGGTACTGGGAGTGACACCTCCCCTCCAGGACGCGCAGAGATGAACGAGAACGCACTCAACGCGAACGTGGGCCTGAAGCTGCGCAGTCTGAGGCTCGCGCGGAACATCAAGCAGACGGACGCGGCCAAGGACCTGGGGGTCTCCCCGGCGTACCTGAACCTCATCGAGAAGGGCAAGCGGGTGATGCCCTTCCCGCTGCTGTGGAAGGCCCTGCGCTACTTCGATCAGGACCCCGAGCAGTTCATGTCCACGCTCGGCGAGGGCCGGGTGGACGAGGCGCTCGCGAAGCTGCTGGACGAGCCGCTGCTCAAGAGCCTCGACATCGATCCGGAGTCGCTGCAGAGCCTGTCGGCCGAGCCGAAGCTGGCGGGCACGGTGGCGGCGCTCTTCAACCTCTACAAGAACACGCGCACGCAGCTGGAGAACGTGCTGGCGCAGCTCAACGCCGAGGAGCAGGCGCGCACACAGGCGGTGCCAGGCAGCTCGTCCGGAGCGGGCCTGCGCTTCGACTACTCGCCCTTCGACGAGGTGAGCGACTTCCTCCAGACGCACCACAACTACTTCCCCGAGCTGGAGGAGCAGGCCGAGGCGCTGCGCCGCGACTTCAAGCTGGGACGCCTGCTCACCAGCCAGCAGATGGTGCCGCTGCTGGAGGAGCGCTTCGGCTACCGGGTGCGCTTCGAGTCCGCGGTCAGCGGCTCCTCGGTGGTGCGCCGGTTCGATCCCGAGACCCAGGAGCTCATCCTCTCGCCGGACCTGACGGAGCAGCCGCTCAAGTTCCAGCTCGCCGCTTCCCTCGGCCTCATGGTGCTGGACCGGGAGAAGCTGGTGGAGCGGATCGTCGGGGCCTCGCGCACGCGGCACGCGGAGACGCATCGGCTGATCAAGGTGAACCTGGCCAACTACTTCGCCGGGGCGCTGATGCTGCCGTACGGGGACTTCTTCAAGGAGGTGGAGCGCACGCGCTACGACGTGGAGCTGCTCTCCAACCTCTTCGGCACCACGTACGAGACGGTGGCCCACCGCCTGTGCAACCTGTCGGACCCCAAGCGCAAGGGCCTGCCCTTCCACTTCCTGCGCTCGGACATCGCCGGCAACATCTCCAAGCGCTACAGCGGCACCGGCATCAAGTTCGCCACGGGCGGCGGCTCGTGCGGCAAGTGGGCCGTGCACCTGGCCTTCCTCAACCCGTCCCAAATCACCCGGCAGTACTCGATGATGCCGGACGGCACCTCGTACTTCTGCTTCGCCAAGGTGCAGCTGCAGCCCATTGAAGGCTCCATCGTGCGCGGCACGGCCTACTCCATCGGCCTGGGGACGCACGCGGAGAACGCCAAGTACCTGGCGTACGGGCTGCCCACCACGGATCTGCGCAAGGACGCGGTGCCCAGCGGCATCTCCTGCCGCTTCTGCGAGCGCACCGACTGCAACCAGCGCGCGGCGGCCAGCTACCGCTTCGCCTTCTCCTTCGACGAATACACCAAGAAGGATTGCTTCTTCTCGCCCCTGCTGGTGCACGAGGCCGGGCGCGGCAATGGCGAGCACCGCAACGGAAACGGGGACCCGGGCCGTGCGGATTCGCTGGACAAGCAGTCCCGCCGACGCAACAAGGGCGAGGAACACTGAGCCCCCACATGAGCCTCTCCGATTCCGAACGCGCCCACATCCAAGAAGCCCTGCAGAACCAGCGCAACGCGCTCGCCGTGACGCGCATCACCGGAGACCCCGCGGAGATCGGCAAGGGGCTGGTGCACCTGGCCGAGCTGCACGGCATGCTCGAGGACCACGCCGAGAGCCGCCGCCACTACGAGGAGGCGCTGAGCAGCTTCCAGACGGCCGGGGACAAGTACGGCCAGGCGCAGGCGCTCTTCGGGCTCGGGGTGGTGAGCGCCCACTTCGAGGACCATCGGCGCGCCATCGAGCACATCTCCGGAGCCACGGCGCTCTTCAACGAGCTGAAGGATCAGGAGAACGAGGCGCTGTGCCGGGCGGCCATCGGCGAGTCGCTGCGCTCGCTGGGCCATGCCAAGGCGGCCGAGGAGAAGTACCAGGAGGCGCTGCTGCTGTACCGGCAGGCGAAGAACGGGCCGCGGGTTGCCCAGCTGCTGCTGGACATCGGCGACATCCGCATGGAGGCGGGCGAGTACGAGGCGGCGCGCAAGCGCTTCTCCGAGGCACTGCCCCTGCTGGAGAAGGAAGAGGATCCGGAGCCGCTGGCGCTGTGCCGGCTGCTGCTGGGCGAGGCCGAGGGCCTGCTGGGCAACCACGAGGCGGCGCGTCCGCACCTGCACGCGGCGGCGGAGCTGTACGAGCAGCTGCACGATCATGCCTACGAGGCGCGGGCGCGGTGGGACCTGAGCATCGCGTGCACCTTCGTGCAGGACTGGAAGACCGCGCGCGCCGAGCTCGAGACGGTGATTCCGCTCTTCGAGGAGCAGGGACGCGCCGACGACGTGGCCAAGGCCCGGAAGGTGCTGGCCCACTTCGACGCGCGCGGGGTGTGAGGGAATCCACTTCTACGTACGTAGAAGTGAAAGCGGTGCTCGACCGTCAGGCGTGGAGTCCCGCGCCCACGGCCACCGCGAGCAGTCCCAGGACTCCGGCGGCGTAGAGCGCGTACTTCCACTCGCCCCGGAGACCCAGGCTGGTGCCGGCCACCACCAGCCGCACCACGGGGGTCACCAGCAGCGCCGAGGCCGCGCCCTTGCGCAGCACGTCGATGCCCACGTGGACGGTCTCGGAGCGGGGCAGGAACTCCAGTCCCAGCGAGGCGAGGAAGAGCGCTCCACTGCAGAGGGCGCCTCCCCGGAGGAGCCGGGAGATCCACTGCTCGCCCGCATCCGCGCGCCCGGCGGTCTCCGGACTGCCCGCCACGTCCGGGATGACGGGCACCTCGGAGGCCGTCCGGGGCAAGGGAGGTGCCGTCTTCGCTCGGACAGCACCCTCCAGGTTGATGGGAATGGCCCCCGTCACCACGGGGGATGCTGCACTCGTCGTCATTTCGGCAGGCTCGGCCACAGTCCCTCCCCTCCCTTCCACAGCATCTGTGCCGCCACCACCAGCAGCACCAGAGCGAACAACCGCCGCAACACCGAGGTGGGCACGCGCGGCATCAGCCGGCTGCCCACGGACGCGCCCGCCAGCACCCCCACCACCAGCGGCGCCACCAGGTCGAGCTTCACGTGCCCGCGCCAGGCGTAGGCGGCCACGCTCGCCGCCCCCGTCACGCCGATCATCAGGTTGCTGGTGGCGCTGGCCACCTTGAAGGGCACCCCCATGCCGTAGCTCATCAGGGGCACCTTGAGCGGACCCCCGCCCACCCCCAGCAGCGCCGACAGGCTCCCGGCCACGAAGGAGCCGGAGATGCCCAGCGGGTAGTTGGTGGGCACGTACGTCTCGGTGCACTGCTCCGGCCGCGGGCTGGACAGCAGCATCTGCGCCGACACGTAGAGGGTGAAGAGACCGAACACCAGGGCCACCCACGCCGGCGCCAGCAGGCCCGCCACCATCCCTCCAGCGATGGCCCCCATCACCGTGGCCAGCTCCAGCGTCAACCCGAGGCGGATGTCACTGAGCCGGCGCTCCACGTAGCTGGCGGCCGCCCCACAGGAGCTGGCCACCACACACATGAGGCTCGCGGGGACGGCGTCCTCCAGCGGAACCTTGAAGCCCAATACCAGGGCGGGGACGAGGATGACCCCTCCACCTACACCCAGCAGT
Organism: Archangium sp.; assembly: GCF_036277355.1. Lineage (GTDB taxonomy): Bacteria > Myxococcota > Myxococcia > Myxococcales > Myxococcaceae > Archangium. The sequence goes on along the minus strand of NZ_DASUNC010000046.1, from coordinate 224,834 downwards.
GCGCCCGTGAGTCCCGCGAGGACACCGGCGGATATCAAGAGGAGAAGCGTCATACCCACGAAGAGGATAGGGGCCGCCTCGCGGATCGGATAGCGGCATTCCCCTTGACGTCCGGTGCTCGATCGGCCGGTTGCTCTTCGTGCGGGGAATGCTCATGCGGCGCATGCACCGATGGTGCCTTCGGGGAACTCCTCGAGGAAACGCGCGCGGGCACGCGGAGTGAAGATGCCGCGCGCCATGTACGCCAGCAGACGCCGCAAGACGGCGCGGGACTGATCCACCGCGAGCTCCACCTCGGCGGCGAAGTCGAACGAGTCGTTGCGGTACAGCTCCTGGAAGCTGAGCTGTGACCAGGCAGGCAGGGCACGCATCCGCCCCAGGGGGCTGGAGAGATAGAGGCCCGCGAGGTAGAGGCCCCGCGCCCACCCGTCCACCTGTTGTTTGGTGGGCGCTTGCTGCAGCGTCTCCTGCGAGGCCAGCCGCACCAGCTCGTAGATGCCGCGGCCGATGCCCTTCACCGGGAAGCCGGAGCTCTTCACCACCTCGAACTTCGAGCGCAGGCGCGGGCTGCCCACCAGATCCACCCCGTGCAGCTCGCGCAGGTAGAAGAGCGTCTGCGTCCATTCTATCTGCCGGTGCGCCGCGAGCGCGTGCTCGCCCCGGCGCCGGTGGCGCACCACCAGGCGGTCCACCCGTGGATGGAGCGCGCGATCCAGGGACAGGTGGGTGAAGTAGCCGGCCAGCAGCGCCAGTCCGGCCTCGGTGCCCACCAGGGCTCCGGCGGCGACCAGCTCGGCCATCTTCAGCCCCATGCCCACGGGCGCCTTCTCGTGGTACAGCCGCGCGAAGTGGGGCCAGTCCTGCCCCGAGTAGCAGGCGCGCAGCCCGCCTCGGACGCCCTCGCACAGGGGCAGGTCGGGCAGCGCCGCGCCGAAGCGCGCGTAGGCCAGGTCCTCGGCCAGGGCGCGCACGAAGTCCTCGGGCAGGTCTCCCGGGTTGGCCGCCAGTCTTTCGATCGCCGTCAGGTGCAGCAGCAACGAAGGCATGGGCCACCACGTAGCCGCCGGGCGGCGTCCATGCAATGACGGAACGCTCGACCGTTCTTGCCTGAAACATTCGTGGCGCTACAGTCGCCACCCCCTATTTCCAGGAGCCCGTGTCCCTCATGAACTACAGCTTCATCTCCGGCGAGGCCGCCCGCGCGAGCGGCGAGCTGCTCGTGATTCCCCTCTTCGAAGGCGAGACCGGGGACAAGCCGCCCGCGCCGCTGGCCGGTGTCGACACGGCCTTCGAGGGCCGGCTGCTCACCGCCGCCACCCAGGAGGGCTTCAAGGGCAAGGGCGAGCAGACCTTCGTGATGCACGCCCACGGCAAGCTCGAGGCCGAGCGCGTGCTGCTGCTGGGCCTGGGCTCGCGCAACAAGTACAACCCCGAGGTGCTGCGTCTGGCGGCCGGCCGTGCCGCGAAGACGGCCCAGCGCCTCAAGGTGCGCACGCTCGTGTTCACCGTGCCCGAGACCCAGGACGCCATCGCCGCCCTGCGCGCCGTGGTGGAGGGCCTGGAGCTGGGCGCCTACCGCTTCGAGCGCTACAAGTCCTCGGCGAAGGAGGAGAAGAACGCGCCCAAGCTGACCACGGTGCGGCTGGCGCTGCCCGGCGGCGTGGACAAGACGAAGGAGCATGATCAGGCGGTGGCGCTCGCGCAGCGCGTGGCCGAGGCCACCAACTGGGCGAGAGACCTGGTCAACGAGCCGCCCAACGTCGTCAACCCCGAGGCGCTCGCCCGCGCCGCGCAGGACATGGCGAAGGAGGCCGGCATCAAGGCCACCGTGGTCGGCCGCAAGGAGATCGAGCGGCTGAAGATGGGGATGTTCCTCGGGGTGGCGCAGGGCAGCATCAACGAGCCCAAGCTCATCCACGTGGAGTACACGCCGAAGAACGCGAAGCACGCCAAGAACGCCCCGGTGGCGCTGGTGGGCAAGGCGATCACCTTCGACTCGGGCGGCCTGTCGCTCAAGCCCACCGACTCCATGGTGGAGATGAAGACGGACATGGCCGGCTCGGCCGCGGTGCTGGGCGCCATGCGCGTCATCGCCACGCTCAAGCCGCCCTTCCCCGTGCACGCCTTCATCGGCGCGTGCGAGAACATGCCCTCGGGCACCTCCTACCGGCCCAGCGACATCCTCACGTCGCGCCTGGGCAAGACGGTGGAGATCACCAACACGGACGCCGAGGGCCGCCTGGTGCTCGGGGACGTGATGACGTGGGCCAACGAGCACAAGCCGGCGGTGATGATCGACCTGGCCACGCTCACGGGCGCGTGCGTCATCGCCCTGGGCAACTACATCGTGGGCGCCTTCGGCGAGCACGACGGCGCGGTGAACGACGTGCTGGACGCGGCGCGCGCGGCGGGCGAGGACATGTGGCGCCTGCCGGTGAGCGAGCTGCAGAAGGACGTGCTGCGCTCGGAGGTGGCGGACATGAAGAACTCCGGCGAGCGCTGGGGCGGCGCCATCAACGCGGCCCTGTTCCTCAAGGAGTTCGTCGGTGACACGCCGTGGGTGCACCTGGACATCGCCGGCCCGTCGGTGAGCCCCAAGGAGCGGGGTTACCTGGGCAAGGGCGGCACGGGCGTGGGCGTGCGCACGCTGGTGGAGTACGTCCGCCGCCGCGCCAGCCAGCAGGAGGGAAGCGAGGCCACCGAGGCTCCCGCTTCCAAGCCGGCGCGCGGCGGCAAGCCGAAGGCCTGAGCCTTCTTCAGGTCTGCTCGGGCGAGACGGGCAGCGGGCGGACGCTCTCGAAGAGGGCGTTCACCGTCTGCGCCACGTCCTCCGGTGCGGAGGCCGGCCAGGTGGCGAGCATCAGGAAGACGCGATCGGCACCGCCGTCGCGCACCACCACCCGGCCCCGCACGTTGTCCCCCACGGCGAAGTAGAAGCCCACGGCGCTGTCGGACATGGGCAGCGGCTCGATGTCGCTGGTGACGAAGCCCGGCTGGCTGCGCAGGCCCATCGTCAGACGCTCGGCGAACTGGACGGGCGAGGCCACCGCGGGCGCCACCTGCAGCACCACCTGCGCCTGGGTGGTGGGATCTCGCAGGACGACGGGAATGGCGAGCCCCTCGGGGGTCTGCTCGTCCGTCTGATCCAACTGCCACGTCCCACCGGGCTGGATGAGCTCGAAGCCCATCGACTCGTCCACGTAGCGGCGGGAAGCCAGCTCCTCGGAGTGCATGGACTGCCGACGGGCCGACACACCCGAACCACCCGTCCCCGGCTCCGAGGGCTCACGCACCGCCTGCTTCGCCCCGCTGCATGCCGTGCACAGCGCGAGCAAGCCCCACCCCAACAACCGCCTTGCGTCCATGTGTTCTCCCCGACCGGATGGCCTTGGGAGCAACCTGGGGACGGGGCCCCCCCATGGCCAGGGGAGTGTCAAATCCCGAAAGCGCCGCTGTCAGGCGGTGGAAACTTCCTCGGCGATGGAACGCGCGGCGCTCAACGGATCCACCGCGGTGTGGATGGGACGTCCCACCACGAGCAGATCCGCGCCCGCACGCACCGCGAAGGCGGGCGTCTCCGCGCGGCTCTGGTCTCCCTTGGCCGCACCCGCGGGGCGGATGCCGGGCGTGCACAGGAAGGGCGTGGGGCCCAGCTCGCGGCGGAAGGCCTCGGCCTCGCGGGGCGAGCACACCAGCCCGTCCACGCCCGCGCCCACGGCCAGCCTCGCCAGCCGCAGCGCCGCCACGTCCGGAGCGCCGGAGAGGCCCACCGCCGTCACGTCCTCGGCGGACATGGAGGTGAGCACCGTCACCGCGAGCACCCGGGGCGCCTCGTGGCCCTTCGCCCGGGCTCCCTCGCGCGCACCCTTCACGGCGGCCTTCAGCATGGCCTCGCCCCCGGCGGCGTGCACGGTGAGCAGGGACACCCCCAGGGCTCCGGCGCGCGCGGCCGCCAGCTCCACGGTGTTGGGGATGTCGTGCAGCTTCAGATCGAGGAACACCCGGGCGCCCAGCTTCTGGAAGGCGGCCACGGCGGCGGGGCCGTGCTCGACGAAGAGCGAGAGGCCCACCTTCGCGTAGCCCACGTGGGGCGCCACCTGCTGGTAGAGGCGCAGGCCTTCTTCCAGCGGGAGATCTGCGGCGAGCGCGAGCTTGTCGCGCGCCTGGGAAGCGTCCGTCACGAGAGTCCCTCCTGGAGCTCGCGGTAGCTGCGGTAGAGCCGCTCGGACATCTCGCCCGGCAGCACGTTGCGCGCGGAGAACAGCGCATAGGAGACGAAGGCGTCGAGCGCCTCGAGCGTCATGGCGCGCGCGAGCGCCTCCCCGCCACTGGAGACGTTCTGGCGGATGCGCGCCACGTCCACCCGGCCGTCCGGGCCGAGCGTCACGCCCTCGTAGGCCGACTCCAGGCCCTGCTGGGGCGACTCGAGGAAGCCCTTCATCAGGTCCGGGTTGGCGCCCGCGAGGCGCAGCGCGGTGTGGATTTGAGCGAGCAGCGCGTTGAAGCGATCCTCGGGGCCCAGGGGCGCCACGGGCGGCGGGGGCACCGCCAGGAAGGTGCCCGAGGCCCGCCGCATGGGCGGCGCCGTGGCGCTCTTCTTCTGCACGAGCAGCGCCCCATCCCGCGTGCGCTCCTCCACCCAGGTGAGGAAGGAGTAGAGGCTGCCCTCCCAGACGGAGCGCAGCGAGCCCAGCGTGGTGCCGTGGGCGGCCGTGGCGAAGAGGGCCTCCTCGCCGGGAGGCGGAGCCTCGGGGCCGGCCACCACGGACGTGTCGTCCGGGAAGTGCTTGCGCAGGCGCGCCACCACCTCGCCGCGCTTCATGCCCTGGAGGACCAGGTCTCGGGTGCGCTCCTGGAGCTTCACCGAGTCGCCCTCGGGCGGACGGCCCTCGAGGAAGAGGAAGCTGCCCTCGGACATCTCGAAGAGGTTGAGCACCACCTCGCGCACCAGGTACGTCATGGCGCTGTAGAGGTTGGCCTCGGAGAGGAAACCCTCGCGGGTGAGCACCGCGCCGATGCGCAGGGTGGGCGTCACCTTGCCGAGCGCCTGGTGCAGCTGCTCGGGCGTGACGAGCCCCAGCTGCACCACCACGGCGCCGAGCCGCTCATGGTGCACGCTGGAGACGGCGAAGATGGGCTGCCCGTCGCGGAAGCTGACGGTGCGCTGCACCAGGCCGTGTTGAAGGATGAGCTGGCCGCTGCGGATGCCGGAGAGGATGTGGCTGAGCACCTCTTCCACGGACAGGGAGCTGAGGCTGCCGGCGAAGAAGCCGGTGAGCGCGGCGGGCTCCCGCAACAGCACCATCCCCTCGGGTGCATGGAAGTGCGCCACGAGGGGACGGCCGGGGGACAGGCTGGCGGCGAGGGGGCGCTCCAACTCGAGCACGCCCGGCTCACCGCTCAACCCGACACGAGGCGTGGCCTTGGGTCGTTGCGCCACGCGGAGGGGTCCTACTTCTTCGCCTGGAGCTCGGAGTCGATGACGCTCTTGAACTCGTCGAAGGGCTGCGCGCCGGACAGCAGCACGCCGTTGATGAAGAAGGCCGGGGTGCCGTTGACGCCCACCTTCTTGCCGTCGGCCATGTCGGCCTGCACGATGGCGGCCTTCTCACCCGAGTCCAGGCACTTGTCGAACTTGCCGGTGTCCAGGCCCAGCTCCTTGGCGTAGCCCTTGAGCGCCGGCACCTCGAGCGCCTTCTGGTTGGCGAAGAGCTTGTCGTGCATCTCCCAGAACTTGCCCTGGTCCTGCGCGCACAGCGCGGCCTCGGAGGCCTTGGGCGCCTGCGCGTGGAAGTCCAGCGGGAAGTGGCGGAACACCAGGCGCACCTGGTTGGGGTAGGCCTTCAGCACCTGGTCCACCGTCTCGATGGCGCGGCTGCAGTACGGGCACTGGAAGTCGCTGAACTCCACGATGGTGATGGGCGCGTTCTCCGGGCCCTTGGCGGCGCCCGTGGCGGCCACCGTCTTCCGCTCGCGCGGCGGCTCGGGCAGGGTGATCTGCACGTTGGCGCCCTTCTTCAGCTCGGCGAAGAACTCCCGCGCGCGCTCCTGCTTCTTGGAGCCGCTGAGGAAGTCGACGATCTGCGGCTTCACCTGCTCGAAGGTGGTGCCCGGGGGCAGCCGCTCCTTGGCCTCGTCGTACATCTTCTTCAGCTCCGCCTCGGGCGGCTGCGGAACCTTGTCGTCGACCTCGGCCTTGATCAGCTGCTCCTCGGTCATGTTGCGCTTCTTGGCCTCGGCCTGCACCAGGCGCTCCACCACGAGCCCGTCGATGCCCTGCTTGCGCAGCTGGTACTTCTGCTTGTCCAGGTTGGCCAGCTGGTCCTTGATGCGATCGTTGAGATCACCGTAGGTGATCTTCTGACCGTCACCGTAGGTGGCCACGACCGTGTCCGGGCTGGGCTCGCCAGCGGCGGCGGGGGTGGGAGTGGTCGCCGTGGCAGCGGCGGCCGGGGCCTTCTCCTTGTTGCATCCGGAGAAGAGGGAGACCGCCAACAAGGCGGCCAGAAGCGTGGAAGTGGAGCGCATGAGCATGGGTACGGGTCCTTAGTCGAGAAAACCCCGTATCCGCAAAGAAATTTCTCATGCCCTCGCGGGCGCGCTTCTTGTCAGGCGACCAGCGGCTCGAGGCCGATCTCCGGCAGGCGCAGCTCGGGCAGCTCCAGGTGCTTGCGGGCCGGGACGATCTCGTAGCTGGAGGGGTCCGCCAGCACGGCCTTCACCAGCTTCTGGTTGAGCGCATGGCCCGTCTTGAAGGCCTTCAGGTGGCCCACCACCGGACGGCCGAACAGGGAGATGTCTCCCACGGCGTCCAGGATCTTGTGGCGCACGAACTCGTCCGGGAAGCGCAGGCCGTCCGGGTTGAGGATGGAGAACTCGTCCACGACGATGGCGTTCTCCAGCGAGCCGCCGCGCGCCAGGCCCATCTTCTTGAGCATCTCCACGTCCCGGAGGAAGCCGAAGGTGCGCGCGCGGGAGATCTCCCGGTGGAAGCAGCGATCGGAGAACTCCAGATCGAAGGACTGCCCGGTGATGAGCGGGTGCTTGAAGTCGACGGTGCAGGAGATGCGGAAGCGGTTGGCGGGCGAGAAGCTCGCCTCCTTGTCACCGTCCGTCACGGAGACCGTCTTCTTGATGACGAGCAGGCGGCGGGGCTCCTCCTGCTCGCGCAGGCCGGCCTCGGCGATCAGCGCGGCGAAGGGCGCGGCGCTGCCGTCCATGATGGGCACCTCGGGCCCGTCCAGCTCCACGCGCACGTTGTCCAGCCCCATGCCGGCCAGCGCCGACATCAGGTGCTCCACCGTGCTCACCTTCACGCCGTCCTTGCCCAGGGTGGTGGCCAGCGACGTGTCCACCACGTACTCGGTGAGGGCGGGGATGGAGACCGGGCGAGGCGTATCCGTACGCACGAAGACGATGCCGTGATTCACCGGCGCCGGCAGCAACGAGAGGTTCACCGGCGCGCCGGAGTGGAGCCCCACGCCCTGGCAACGGACGGGGTGCGAAAGGGTGCGCTGGTTGTACGAGGTGTAAGCCATGTTCGGTGTCGCCTCTGAATCGATGCGGGTGCTGCTCCGCCCTCCCCTACCCAGGGAGAGGCCCGTCAATGTTCACTGCCCATCTGACGCGCCGCGTATCGATGCAAACCACACGCCACTGAAGCCATGCTCCGGAGGGTCACCGCTGGGGTGCCCGGGGCTCTCCAAGTGTTGGAATCCACTGGAGTTTCTGGCTGGTTCGCCGGGGTGACCCGAGCTGCCCGTCACCCTTCCCCCCTCGACTCGCTGTGCACCTACCCCGTCACCGTGACAAATGTGTCAGAACTTCCACACGCCGCACCCCGTCATGGCGCATCATTGACGCGACCCCATAACGCAAGCAGATGCCTGGAATCAAACGGTTGACGAACGAATCCGTGACACAAGGCGTACTTACGGTGACGGATTCACGACAACGGTTTCACCGGGTGGCGGCGAGGAAGCGGTCCCGGAGCAGTTCGGCCTCGGCCCGGTCGAAGTTGAAACCCCGGAGCTGGGCGCGGCGGCTGACGGCGGCGAAGGTGTTCTCCAGCACCATGGAGAAGCCGCGCAGGTCCTCGATGAGGCGGGTGCGCACGGCGGGGCCCTCGGGCGGCCAGGGCAGCTCGGTGAGGAGCGCGCTGAACCGGTCGAAGGCCTCGTAGTCCACGTAGCGCAGCAGCTGGTAGCTGCCGTCCTGGAAGTAGCCGAGGAAGGCCACGATGCTGGAGATGACGGCCTCGGCGGAGGGGACGTCGTCGTTGCGCAGGTGCCCCTCGGCGGCGCGGCACAGCTGGGCGAAGACCCACAGATCCTTGCGCAGACGCTCGGCGGCCTCCATGGACGAGGAGAGCTGCTCGAAGGGGGCCTCGCCGGAGGCGGCGCCGGGAGAGAGCGCCTCGGTGAGGGCCACCACCTGGGTCTGGAAGAGCTGGGTGAAGGCGTAGGAGGCGCGGGCGGCGGCGGCGCGATCCCGGTCCAGCTCCACGAGCACGTCCCGGGCGATGCGCTCCGTCTCGCGGGCGATGTCACGGGCGGCGCGCAGGCACGCGGCCTGGAGGGGCTTGGGGCCGGCCTTGGGGGCCAGCTCGTTCTTCAGGTAGCCCACGAGCCCGATCGCCTCGCTGCGCACCAGGGCGAGCAGCACGCGCACACGGCGGGGGATGGGGCCCTGAGAGTCCTGGCTCACGTAGGCCAGGTAGTGCAGCAGGCGGAACAGGCCCAGGTAGGCGGTGGTGAAGAGGGGCCGCGTCTCCGGGGGCACCGTGGAGAGCAGCGACAGCAGGCGCACCGAGCGCAGCCGGTCATACTCCAGGCGGAACTCGGTGAGCCGGAAGGGCCGGAAGTAGCGGTTGAGGACGATCTCCCGCAGGACGAGGTTGCCCACGTCGTTGAAGAGGCTCAGTCCGCACACCGGCAGCTGCAGCAGGTGATCGATGAGGTTGCGCAGCGACTCGAAGGACTGGCGCAGGACGAAGAGGCTCTCCTGGGGCGTCTCCTGGTCCAGCTCGCCTTCGATGCGCGTGCGGCGCATGTTGTCGTCGGCGAGCTGCGTCTCGACGTAGCGGCGGAACTGGAGCTTCTGGTCCGAGTCCGGATCCAACAGGTGCCGGGCGAGGCGGATGGCCTGGCTGAGGGTGGCGCGGACGTCCTTGAGCTCCTCGCGGAAGTCGCGGGTGACGAGCGGCTTGTCCTGGGGATCGATGACGCCGTTGTCGTAGAGGTGGACGTAGCGCTCCACGGCGCGCAGGAGCATCTCGAACTCGAAGAGGAGCTCCTCGCGGGCCTCCACGGGCAGGGCGCGCAGCCAGCGCTCGCGCTCGGAGAGGAAACCGGCGCGGTTGCCCTGCGAGGCGCGGACGAGCTCCTCGTAGAAGTCACGGGGAACGCGGGACATGGAAGGAGCCGGGACGGCGGTGGCGGTGGTGCTCACCAGAGGGACCCCTGCCCACCAGAAGTGGGCGCCTTCTTGTTGAAATAGCTGTACGCATGGTGCGTGGCCGTGCGGCCCCGCGGCGTGCGCTGGAGGAAGCCTTCCTGGAGGAGGAAGGGCTCGTACACGTCCTCGATGGTATCGCGCTGCTCGCCCACGGCGGCGGCGATGGTCTCCACGCCCACCGGGCCCCCGCCGAACTTCTCGAGGATGGTGAGGAGGATTTTGCGGTCCATCGCGTCCAGGCCGGAGGCGTCCACGCCCAGGCGGGTGAGCGCCGTGGAGGCCAGCTCCTGGGTGATGCTGCCATCGCCCTCGACCTGGGCGAAGTCGCGCAGGCGGCGCAGCAGCCGGTTGGCGATGCGGGGCGTGCCGCGGGCGCGGGTGGCGATCTCCCGGGAACCATCGCGGTCCAACTTCACCCCGAGGATGCGCGCCGAGCGGTTGAGGATGAGTTCCAGGTGCTTGGGCTCGTAGTACTCGAGCCGCTCCTGGATCTGGAAACGGTCGCGCAGCGGCGAGGTGAGCAGGCCCGTGCGGGTGGTGGCGCCGATGAGGGTGAAGGGCGGCAGATCGATCTTCATCGCCCGGGCGGCGGGCCCGGTGTCGATGGTGATGTCCAGCCGGAAGTCCTCCATGGCCGGGTAGAGGTACTCCTCGATGGCGGCGTTGAGGCGGTGGACCTCGTCGATGAAGAGGATGTCGCGCTCGTTGAGGTTGGTGAGCAGGCCGGCCAGGTCGCCCTTGCGCTCGAGCGCGGGGCCACTGGTGACATGGATGCCCACGCCCAGCTCGTTGGCCATGATGTAGGCCAGCGACGTCTTGCCCAGACCCGGAGGCCCGGAGAAGAGGCAGTGATCGAGCGCCTCGCCGCGGGACTTGGCCGCCTGGACGTACACCTTGAGCTTCTCGACGACAGCGCTCTGGCCCACGTACTCGTCGAACGAGCGCGGACGCAGGGAGGCCTCGACGCGGACCTCGTCGTTGAGCGCCTCCTCGGAGAGTGTGTCGTCGGATTTCCGCTTCGCCTTCGCCATACCCCTCGTTCCTCTGCCGTCACCCTACCAGAACGGCCCCGGTGTCGCGGCTCCTCTCGTGGGGCTAGACTCGATGCCCCCCGCCGTCAGCCCGCCTGCCCAGGGAGCTTGCCCCGTGAAGGGACTCGTTTTCGACCTCTCCATCCCCCGGTACGTCCTCGCCAAGGGGGTGGGAGGCATGTACCCGAAGCTGCACTACGGACGCGGGAGCTGCCTCTCCCTGCGGGAGCTGGCCTCCCCCACCCTGCCCGGACCGGATTGGGTGCGGCTGCGGCCCCTGCTGACGGGGCTGTGCGGCTCGGACATGGGGACGATCTTCTTCAAGATGAGCCCCCAGATGGAGCCCTTCAATAGCTTCCCCGCGGTGCTGGGGCACGAGGTGCTCGCCGAGGTGACGGAGCTGGGGCCCGAGGCGCGCGGCGTGGAGGTGGGGCAGAAGGTGGCGGTGAATCCGCTGCTGCCCTGCCGCCTGCGGGGCATCCAGCCGCCGTGCAAGGCGTGCGCGGCCGGGCAGGAGAACGGCTGCGAGCACACGGCCGAGGGCTGCCTGGCGGCGGGGCAGATGCTGGGCTACCAGAAGGACCTGCCCGGGGGCATGGGGACGGAGATGGTGGCGCACCCCTCGCAGCTGCACCCGCTGCCGGAGGGGGTGGGCGACAAGGCGGGCGTGCTGGTGGAGCCGCTGGCGGTGAGCCTGCACGCGGTGCTGAAGGTGCCGCTGCGGGACGAGGACAAGGTGCTGGTGATTGGCGGCGGGCCGGTGGCCTTCGCGTGCCTGTGGGCGATTCGAGCGCTGGGCTCGCGCTGCCACGTGACGCTGCTGGCGGCCGAGGAGTACCAGCTGCGGCTGGCGAAGCAGCTCGGAGCGGACGAGGCCTTCCGGGTGATGCGGGACGACACCGCCGAGGCCGAGGAGGTGGCGCGGCGCACGGGGGCGAAGGTGTACCGCCCCATCCTGGGCCCGCCGGCGCTCACGGGCGGCTACGAGGTGACATTCGACTGCATCGGCAGCGCGGGCTCGGTGCAGGACGCGCTGCGCTACACGCGCTCGCTGGGGAAGGTGGTGCTGGTGGGGGCGGCGGGGATTCTCGAGCGGGTGGACTGGACGACGGTGTGGCGCAACGAGCTGACGCTGCTCGGCTCCTACGTGTACGGGCTGGAGAGCTTCCGGGGCGTTCGCCAGCACACCTTCGACGCGGTGCTGGAGTTGCTCGCCCGCCGGGAAGGCCCGGACCCGAGCATGCTGGTGACACATACCTTTCCGCTCGCGCGTTACCAGGAGGCCATCGAGGCCAACCTGGCCCGCGCGCGCCATCAGTCAGTGAAGACCGTCTTCGAGCTCACGGTGAACCCATGAACACGCCCTTCCGTCCCCTCCCCTTCCTCAACGAGGCCCGTGCCGAGCCGGTGTCCGGCGTGCGCCTGCAGAAGCTCCGCCGGGCAGCGCAGGAGGCGCGAGACGCCTTCACGGCCGGAGGCCCGGTGGCGGCGGTGGCCACGTGCGACCTGGTGACGTTCCCCTACCCGTCGCTGTTCGCCTTCAGCGGAGGGGCGCTGTCTCCGGCGCCCTACGTGATGATGACGAACCGGATGCAGGTGGTGCAGTACCTGGAGGACGGGGCGACGCGCACCCTGCTCTTCAACCCGAGCGACTACGAGCGCGGCCAGGAGGCGCCCTTCTTCAAGTCGCTGCGCGAGAAGTACGGCGACTTCGTCTCGGACAAGGTGATGACGCGGCGGTACGGGACGGTGCAGAGCCACCTGACGGCGCTGGGGTTGAAGCCGGAGGACGTGGACTACATCGCGTTCGATCACCTGCACGTGCAGGACGTGCGGCGGTGGCTGGGCGGGGATGGGGAGCCGGCGTACTTCCCGAGGGCGAAGCTGCTGGTGCAGCGGGCCGAGTGGGAGTCGGTGAAGAACCTGCACCCGATGGAGAAGGTCTGGTACGTGCCGGGAGGGACGGACGGGGTGCCGGAGGAGCGCGTGGTGCTGCTGGACGGGGACACGTGGCTGGGCCGGGGAGCGGCGATCCTGTCGACGCCGGGGCACACGATGGGGAACATGTCGCTGGCCGTGGCCACGGACAAGGAAGTGTTCGTGGTGAGCGAGAACGGTGTGGCGTCGGAGAGCTACACGCCGCTGCAGTCGAGGATTCCGGGAGTGCGCGCCTTCGCCGAGCAGATGGGCTGGGAGGTGGTGCTCAACGGCAACACCCGGGAGAGCTCGCTGGAGCAGTACACGTCGATGGTGGTGGAGAAGGTGTTCGCGGGCCCGTCGCGAGTGGAGGGGGCATTCGTGAACTTCCACCCGTCGTCGCTGCTGACGGGCTCTCTGGTGGCGCCAGGCTTGTCACCGACCATCACCCTGCCCGCGCCGAACCACGGGGACATCCGCCCGACTGCTGCCGCCCGCCGCGCGGCCTGAGTCCCCAGGTCACATTTCGCCCGAGTCCCCTGACCCGAGGCACTCTCCTTCCCACCGCGTCACAACCCCTCGCCCTCCGGGAGAGGGACAGGGTGAGGGTGCCACGGGCTTCAGGTTGCACCCGTGTCCTCATGGCCCGGTCCTCGCAGACCTCCACCAGTGCCAGCATCATGGTGGGGCAGATGAAATCCTGCCCATGCGTGGCCATCCACCGCACGCTCCAGCGCGAACACCGCGCACCGATATGGTAGCGGACGCACGGATTCTGGTCCGGGCCCCAATCCCCCCGCGGCCCGTCAGGACGCCTGATGGCCGGGCCGTGCGCGCAGCCAGGCCACGAGTTCGTAGGCCTCGGCCTGGGTGGAGACGAACTGGACCTTGGACAAGTGCGCCTCCTCCGAGCGTCCGGTCAGGTGAGACGCGAGGAAGATGCCCCGGGCCACCGCCTTGTTCCCGAGCCGGGCTCCGATGATGATGTTGGCATGGAGCCACGCGGGATCCGCGTGCTCGCTGAAGTAGCGCTGGACCTCCGCGTCCACCAGGGGGATTCCACTCAAGTCCACCAGCAGGAAGAAGCGCACCGATCTGCTCAGCTCCCGGTAGACGTCCACCACCCGCGTCGCATCCTCCAGGGAGATCTTCTCCCGGTACTCCACCCACAGAACGTCAGGAGGCTCGAAGCGAAGTCGATGCGTGCCGAGAGTCCACTCGCGCTGGCTCTCCATGAGAAGGTCTCCGCTCCGGCGCCTCCTGGCGTCCGCGAGCACGGTGACGAGAGCACGGACCCGTCGCTCTGGCAACCGGGTTGCATGAGTGTGCCGGGACACCGCTCCGAGCTGCGAGTCCTCGAGCGGGCGTCCCGGCTCGACCTCGGCGCCCCATCCCAAACGTTCTGCCGGAACGTGAAGCGTGCGAGCGGACAGGCGGGGCGGGGCCCGATCTCACGGGTCATCCCGGAGAGGCAGCCTTTCCCTCTCACTTCCGGCATCGGCGCTCCAGTGGGATGGGGTTCTCCCGCTTCTGACTGGCCATGGGCATGCATCCGCCAACCCAATGCATTGCATCCCTGCGAGGAATTTCCCTTCCAACCGGTGCCCGGCATGTCGTGGATCCGACACGCGACCTCGACTATGGTCACGGCCCCTCACCGCAGCACCTTCCCCAGGAGGATGAAGATGTTCGGAAAAATCGCCGCCGACGCCCTCGGACTCAGTGACATCGGCTCGGTCATCGCCCCGGCCGACTATGACAAGGTGGACGCCGATGACTACGTGATGCACGAGGACCAGGAGAAGATCTACTTCCTCATCAAGTCCAAGTCGGACGAGTACTGCTTCACCAACAAGGCACTCATCCACCTCGACGGCACCAGCGCCGCCAGCAAGAAGCGCATGCTGCGCCGCTACAACTACAGCACCCACCCCATCTCCAACGTGCTGCTCGAGACCGCTGGCAACATCGACATGGACGTGGAGATCAAGTTCCGCCTGGGCGCCAAAGACTACTCCATCGACGTGCACAAGAAGCACCTCGAGCAGGTCAAGGACCTCTACAAGGCCCTCATCCGCATCTCCGAGCTGATGCACGAGAACGAAGTGGCGCTCGGCCATGCCAAGGCCAGCATCGAGGTCGCCTCCACCACCCTCGGCCGCGGCCAGGCGGGATCCACCCCCATCGTCGAGTCCTTCAAGGAGCTCAATCAGGCCGCCTTCGCCTGGCTCACCGGCGCTCAGCAGAAGTACTGGGTGAAGGATTTCGGTTTCGTGTTCGAGCGCTACATCAAGGCATGACGGGGTGAAACCCAGACGGGTGGCGACCGTTCGCTGCCCGTCTTCCTGTCTGGGTTTTCTGAACCTTCGCTCGACTGGGGCCGTGTCGAGCCCGGCTCCACCCCCTTCCGAAAGATATCGGGACGCTGGAAGGGCCGTGTCTCGGCGGGCCCGCGCGACCGGTTTCTCAAAAACCAAGGCGCAGCCTGTGTGCCTGTACGGTGAGCATGTGTGCACCTGGGCACACTGAAAACGCTACTTTTCAGTTCAAGGCTCTTCGGGTATTCCTGTCTGTCTTGAGTAATCCCATCACAAGGAGGTCAGGTGCTTCGACGACTCATTCTGGGGGCCGCCCTGTGTCTGTCGGGGGAGGCTTTGGCCAAACCACCCGCGGGCAACGTTTTCTGCGCCACCTATCCCACGGCGCCCGCGTGTACCGGGCAGCAGCCGGCCTGTACCTACTGCCACGTCGCGCCGCCGCAGCGTAACGCCTTCGGCACCGCGCTCGAGGCCCAGCTGGCTCCCGGTGCGCCGCGCCCGCTGTCCGACGCGGATTTCACGTACGCACTTCCCACCGCGCTGAGGGCCGTCGAGTCGCAGGACTCCGACGGCGATGGCGTGTCCAACCTCGTGGAGCACCAGCGCGGCACCCAGCCGGCCGACCCCAACAGCGTCCCCGTGGAGACGGGTGGCTGCGTGGCGGGCTCCGACCCCCACAATCCCCAGTATGACGTGTGCCGCTATGACACACGCTTCGCCTACCGGCGCGTGCTGCTCGACTTCTGCGGACGGTCCCCCACCTATGCGCAGCTCAAGGAGTTCGCCGCGTTGAACGCCGATGAGCAGCGCTCTCGGATCGACGCAGAGCTCGACCGGTGCACCACCACCGAGTTCTGGCGTGGCAAGAACGGGCAATTGTGGAAGCTCGCGCACCCGAAGATCCGCCCGGTCGGCTCGCTCAAGGCCGGCGAGGACAAGGGCGCCATCCCCCTCGCGGACTACTACGACGACTACAACCTCTTCGCCTGGTCGCAGCTCGACGACCACGACGCGCGCGAGGTGATGACGGCGAAGTACTACGTGCGCCGCGACATCAACCCCACCCGCTACTCCGTCGTCCCGACGCTGCCCACGCAGTTCGTCGACGAGGCGCACCGCGCGGGCAACATCACCTCCTCGTGGAGCCTCATCTACTTCGTGATGTTCACCGCGCTCCCGCGCAACGCCGCGTCCCAGGCCTACCGCGCGTACCTCGGCCTCGACATCGCCAAACAGGAGGGCCTCTACAGCATCGCCGGCGAGCCCCGTGACTACGACGCCAAGGGCGTGAAGGCGCCCACCTGCGCGGCCTGCCACGCGACGCTGGATCCCCTGAGCTACCCCTTCCGCAACTACCAGGGCCTGTCTCTCACGGCCCGCAACACCTCGGCCCGCTACGTCCCCAGCCGCCTCGAGACGTACTTCCGTGACGTCGCGCCGGACATCACCCAGGTCCCCGAGTCCGGCTACCTCCTCGGCAAGCCGGTGGCGGACCTCGTGGAGTGGGCGCAGGTGGGCGCCAACAGCGACGCCTTCGCCATCGCCACCGTCACCGACTACTGGAAGCTGCTCATCGGCCACGCCCCCAAGCCCGAGGAGCAGGCCGAGTTCGTCTCCACCTGGCAGCGCTTCAAGGGCACGCATGGCTACCGCGTGCAGCGCATGCTTCACGATCTGATCCGCACGGAGGCCTACGGTGCGCCCTGACACTCTTCGCGTGTTGCTCCTGTCCGCTGCCTGCACCCTCACCGCCTGCCCGTCGCCCACCCCCTCGGTGCCCGACGCCGGCACGCCGCCTCCCGCCGACTCCGGGACTCCCCCGGAGGTGACGCGCTCCTCGCGCAACAACCTGCGCTTCAAGGGCCCGGAGCGGCTGGCGCTCGACTTCGCGACGGCACTGTCGCTCCCCGTCGAGCAGGTGTGCAACGAGCTGGGCCAGTACCCCTGCACCACCTCCGTGCACACCGTGGCCCTGGGCGGCGTCGAGCCCTACGGCCTGGGCTTCTACGAGCCCCTGCCCTTCACCGGCGTCACCACCCCCATCGCCGTGGACCGCGTGGCGCTGGCGGCCTGTGGCCAGCGCGTCACGCTCGACCTCACCACCCCCTCCACGGCCGTCATCTTCGGAGGCATCGAGCTGGACGCCCAGGGCCGCCTGGCGAACCGCGAGGGCGAGCCGGTGAAGAACGCCATCACCGCGCTCTACCAGCGCGCCCTGCTGAGAGATCCCACGGAGGCCGAGGTGGGCACGTGGGTGCAACTGGCCACCGGCATCGAGTCCACGGGCAGCACCACGCCCGGCCGCGACTGGATGAAGGCCGCCTGCTTCGCCGTCCTCTCTTCCGCCGAGTCCGTCTTCTTCTAAAGGGAAACGCCATGTCACTCCGCAACAATGGCCGGCTCTCGCGCCGGGAGATGTTGAAGGCGCTGTCTCTGTGCGCCGCGGGCTCCTCAATGGGCACCCTGCTGACGGGCTGCCGCGATTCGCTCCACACCCCCGAGTCCCTCGAGCGGCTCGGCGGCCTTCGCCGCGATCGCCTCGATGGCAAGCCCCGCTTCCTCATCGTGATCGGCGCCGCCGGTGGCGCCTCCATCGTCGACAGCTTCCTGGCCGTGCGCGCCTCGGAGGCCGGCGCCAACGCCTCGAAGCTCAACACCTTCGCCGACGAGCAGGTGCAGGGCGTGGACGGCTCCCCGTTCCGCGCCGTGAAGGTGAGCAGCCCGCGGCTGGGCAACATCCCCCAGGCGGTGAACACGGATCAGCTCCCCTTCGTGCGCAAGCACAAGGACTCCATGCTGGTGGCCACCTCGGTGGGCACCTCGGTGAACCACGTCATCGCCCAGAAGCGCAGCCTCACCGGCAACGCCGCCTGGCGCGGCCGCACGCTGCAGGAGTGCGTGGCCCTCCAGTACGGCGCGGGCTTCCCCATTCCCAACGTCAACATGGCCATGGGCGGCTACTCCGAGCGCGGCACCGATCACTCACTGCCCTCGTATTGCTACGGCGAGGTGGTGAGCAACGCCTCGCTCTGGCCGCTGGGGCTCGATGGCAGCAAGGGCCTCAAGGACGCGCCCCCGCGCGACGTGGTGGAGCTGGCCCGGCGCACGCGCAACACGCTCGACTCCCGGTCCGTCTTCGGGAAGACCTTCGAGAATGCTCCGGCGCTCCAGCGCTGGAACGAGCAGCGCATCGTGGGCCAGCCCGCGCTCGAGGCGAGGGATCTCATCAACCGCCTCAACGTGCTGCCCAACCAGCCGCCCTCGCTGCCGCTCTCCGAGTACGGCCTGTCCAGCTCGCCCGATGGGGACCGGCTGCGCGCGCTCTTCCCGGACTACCTGACGGACCCCGTGCAGAGCCAGGCGGCCCTGGCCTTCCTGCTGCTCAAGTACCGGGTGTCGGTGACGGTGACGCTGGGCCCGTCCTTCAACGTGGCGGTGGGCAGCACGCGCGAGCAGTTCATCGCCAGCCCTCCCCTCGCCTTCGACTTCAGCCACACCGAGCACCGCTCCGGCCAGGCCTTCATGTGGTCACGGGTGCTGGGCGTGGTGGACAAGCTCGTCGATCTGCTCAAGGCCGAGCCCTTCGATGAGACGAGCGGCGAGAGCATGTGGGACCGCACGTTGATCTACGTGGCGACCGAGTTCGGCCGCACGCGCAATCGGCCCAACGACGCCGTGGAGTTCAGCTCCGGGCATGACCTCAACAACGGCTTCCTGATGATGTCCCCGATGATCAAGGGCAACACGGTGCTGGGAGGCATGGACCCGCTCACCGGGCTGACCTACGGCTTCGACCCGCGCACCGGAGCGCCCGAGCCCGGCAAGATGACGACGAACGAGCCGGACATCTTCTCGGGAATCCTGACCGCGATGGGCGTGGACACCTCGGGCAGCGGGCTCCCCGACGCGAGCGGCTTCCTGCGCACCTGAGCCGCACACCCGAGCCGCTTCATCGTCCATACGTAGCGCCTCCTACTATCGCCCACCGGCGGCGTGCTCCATAACTCCCCAGGCCACACCCGCGTGCCCTCCTTGTTGCTCCACTGTCGACAGGCACGGGGAGCCGCGGTGCGGTCACACTCTCCGAGAAGACAGCGACGACAGCTCCGCCCGCGCTGGTACGCACCGTGCAATCGCCGCGTCTCATCCACCCCCGGAGAACCCGATGATGAGACGCTCTTCACTGCTGATGATCCCGGTCCTGTTTGGCCTCGCCTGTGGCGAGAACAGCACTCCTCCCCTTCCCGCCGAGGAGCTCGAAACCCGCTCCGCCGCGCTGTCGGCGGTCTTCTCGGGCACGGTCCTGGATGCCTTCAACCGGCCCGTCGCCAATGCCCGCGTCACGGTGAATGGCATCACCCGCCTCACCAGCAGCACCGGGGCGTACTCCCTCTCGGTAACGGAGTCGAAGACGGGCTACGTGCTCGACATCCGCAAGGATGGCTACGGGCCTGTGAACAAGCTCCAGATGTCGGGCCAGCTCAGCCAGGTGCACGTGCTCGGCAAGGCCTACACGCAGCAGGTCAGCCCCACCGTCAACACCGTCATCCAGGATCCGGCCTCCGGCATCCGCGTGGAGCTGCTCGCGAACACCCTGCGCACCGCGGCGGGCGCCCTGCCCTCGGGCGGCGTGCTGTTCTCCATCGTGCCGCACGGCCCGGACACGATGCCCGGTGACTTCACCGCCCGCAACGCGCTCGGCCAGACGGTGGCGCTCGAGACCGTGGGCGCGGTGACGCTGTCGGCCGTGGACGGCCTGGGCAACACGCTCGGACTGGCCGCTGGCACCTCGATGACCGTGCGCCTGCCCGTGCCCGCCTCGCTCGGGGGCACCATGCCGGCCTGCGTGCTCAACGCGACCTGCCGCACCGTCATGTGGCGGTTCAGCCCCTCCACGGGCCTGTGGGTCGAGCAGAGCGCGAGCCCCCAGTTCTCCACCACGGCCACGACGTTCCGCATCCAGGCCGCGCGGCAGGGCGGCGTCATCGACCCCGCGGATGGGTTGGGCACCTGGAACACCGACATCGAGAAGGTCAACCCGGCCTGCTCCATCGTCGAGTTCGTGAACATCCCCCTGGATTGCTACAACCCGCCGCCGGTCACGAGCCCCGAGCCCGGGCTGACCGTGGGCCTCTCGCAGACGTCCTCGGGCGGCGCGGTGTGGACGAGCAACGGGAACGTGCGCTCCACCGCGACGTTCATCGCGCAGTACAACCTCCCCCCGAATGCCCCCCTGCAGATCGCCGTGACGTTCCCGCCGGGTGCCCCCGCCTACTGCGCCGGCAACCTGACCCTGACCGCGGCCCCGGGGCCGTACACGGTCACGGGTAACGCCATCCAGTACAACTCGGGCGCGCCCGCTGGAGCGGCGGGCTTCCCGAAGGACTCGGGCGGCAACCCGATCGACTTCACGGACGTGGCCACCGGCGACCATCCGTGCAGCTCGCACATCTACATCGAGACGCACCCGTAAGGACGCGCTCGTGGCACCCGGCCCCCACCTGCCTCAGCGCTCGAAGCGGATGATGCGCTCGACGCGGTAGGTGGAGGGCTTCTCCAGGGGCTCGAGCAGCATCAGCTCCGCGGGCTGGCCGGGCAGCACGGTGTGTTGCTTTGGCTGAGCCAGCTGGAGGGGGTCCCCCACCTTCGCCGAGGCGGACAGCGGCACGGCGAACAGCCCGCTTCCCTCCACCGTCTCCAGCGCGCCCAGGACGCGCAGATCGCCCAGCTCGTCCACCTTGCCCACGAGGGCGATGGCAGGCCCCTGGCCGTTGTCGCGCACCGCGCGGGTGATGGAGAGGCCCACGTCCGCGGTGAAGGGCTTTCCATCCGCGCCGAACAAGCCCACGCCCTTGAGCATGAGGTAGACGAGGCCCGAGGAGTCGTTCTCCGGGATGGACTCGTAGCGCGCCACCTCCGCCTTCTCGGCCTTGCCGCTCGCCAGTGCATCCAGCGCGGTGGCGAGCGCGACGAAGTTGAGCTGGACCAGCGGCGCGTCCGGAGCCCGCGACGCCCAGGGTCCCGTCTCGATGAGGACGGAGGGCGTGCCCCAGCGCGTCATGTTGTCGCCGAAGGCGCGCGAAGTGAACGCGGAGCCCTCCTTTTTGGTGGTACGAGGAAGCGATACCCGCAGCGGGAGGAAACCAGCCATGACCCACCGTATCGTCGTGCTCCCCGTGGTGTTGACCCTGCTCTTCACCGGTGCATGCGGCAGTAAAGAACCCGCCCCATCCGCCGCCCCCCCTCCATCCGTCGCAGCCGCCCCGTCCTCCGTCACCGCCCCCCACGTCCCGCATGCTCCGATGCCTGTGAGTCCTGGCACCGGCCGCATTTGCACTCTGATCGGCTGCGAATCCGGATTCTGGCTGAAGGTTCCCGTCAACCTGCACTTCGAGCAACTGCGAGCGAGCACCGTGACCGTGTGCCGCAACGCGCTCTGCTACTCGAGCAGCCTCGCGACACTCGCGGAGCCCTCGGGTCCGGACTCCGGCAACCGCGTCACCTTCCCCGATCCGGCCCAGCGAGACACCCTCCATACTCCGCTGATCCATGCCGAGGTCCGGCGGGCCGCGAGTGGCGGGTACCAGCTCCATGTCTCGTACAGCCCCTGGGCGTCGGGGGAGCTTCGGAATGGAGACGTGTACGACGTGACCCTCACGGACAAGCGCGGCAGAAAGCCTCTCAAGGTGCACGAGACGGTCTCGTACGAGGTCAACCAACCCAATGGTCCTGAATGCCCGTCCACGTGCCTCGGTATCGAGATCGACAAGACGTAAGACCCGCAGTTTCTTCGCATGGCGCCCGTCTCCGTGCATGATGCGCCGCATCGGAGGAGTCGATGAAGAACCAGATTGTGATGGCAGTGGCGGCCCTGGGCCTCGCGATGACCCTGGCCGGTTGCAAGAGCGAGTGCCGTGTCGCGTGCGAGAAGAAGCAGGAGTGCGTGTCCTCTGGCCTCGACGTGGCGAAGTGCACGGACACGTGCGAGCAGAAGGTCAAGAAGGACAAGGACTTCTCGGCCCAGGCGCAGGAGTGCTCGCAATGCGTCAAGGGCCGGACCTGCTCCGAGACCATGAAGCAGTGCCTGGACGACTGCATCACCGTCGTGGGCTTCTGAGCCTCCGTCCACCACGGGAGCGGCCTGCGCCCCGGCTCGAAGTGGATCGCCCGTCCGCTCCAGAGTGAAGCGGCGGGCGCCACCTGGGAGCGCCCGGCTGCTCAGGTTCCCGGCGGCTTGCGCGGCAGGTCCACGCTGAGCGCGGCCTGCATCAGGTCCATCAGGCCCGGCCACGCCTCGGCCGACAGCCACACGCCGTCGGCGTCGTGCTCGGCGTTCACCACCAGCGAGGAGGACTCGAAGAGCCGCGCAGACACCGCGCCCTCCTTCGGCAGCGCCCCGGACACCTGGAAGCGCTGCCCGTCCCAGCTCAGCCCCTTGGGCATGACCTGATCCAACAGGGCGCGCAGCGCGGCCTTGCCTCCGCCCAGGCGCAACACGCCCTGCACCAGCGCCGAGGCCGCCCTCGACTCCTCCAGGTCCACCCGGCCTGGCGTCAGCAGCGTCAGGTGGTAGCGGCCCGAGGCGAGCTCCAACCGCTCCAGGGCCACCTCCACGCGCAGCTTCCAGCCGGAGACCTCCAGGCGCACGTCATAGGCACGGGGCCCGTACGCCCACTCGCCCACCGAGAGCGCCTTCACGTCCTTCAACGCCTTGCGCGCCAGCGCCTCCACCCGGGCGTGCGACAACCGCACCCGCTTCCGGGCCACGTCCACCGTCACCTGGCCGGACAGGCCCGAGGGCAACTTGCCCACCCACTCCCGCGCGCTCTCCCACCATCTCGAAGCACCGGACATCCCAGAGCCCTCCTGGCATTACACCGAGTCCCGTATCTGGCCCCGGACATGCCCTGGATTCAAGCGCACTGAACGGCCAGGCCGGTGTGCCCCCCAGGCCCCGTGTGATTAGATGTCCCCCAGGCATGACGATTGGTTCCAAAGAAGGCCCCCCGCCCCCGTGGCCGGACATCCACCGGACGGTCCTCTCCACGCTCGATGCGCTGGCTTCGTCCACTGGATGGATTCCCACCGCCGCCACGGTCGGCATCGAGCCCGTCTTCGAGCGCGTGCTCCAGCAGATCTGCCAGCCCCAGGGCTTCAGCCCCGAGGCCTACATCGACGTCATCACCCGGGACGCCGGGATGCGGCGGGAGGTCCAGAAGCGTCTGGCGCGGCTGATGGAGACCCCGGCGCTGGTGAACATGCGCCGCGAGGCCCAGCGCCGCGAGGCCGAGCACCAGCTCCACGTGCTGCACTTCGTCCTGTCCGGCCAGGAGCCGCCCGAGTGGGTGCTGTCGACGATCGACGAGGAGCAGCAGGCGCAGCTCCGGGACGCGGCGGAGTCGGGCGAGGAGAGGGATCCAGTGCTCCTCCCGCGGGTGCAGCGGGCGCTGCGGAAACTGGCCGCGAACCCCACGACGTACGGACAGTGCGAGGACTGCGGTACCACCATCCTGCTCGAGCGCCTGCAGCTCGTGCCGTGGGCCGAGTGCTGCGCGGCCTGCCAGCGCAAGCGCGAGGGCGTTCCGGACGTGGCGCCGGAGCCCCCGGTGGCCGTCACCTACTTCTGACCGCGGTGACGACCCCCGCCCTCTTCAGAGGGAGAGGGCGCATGCGTCAGGCTCCGGTGCGCAAGGACTTGAGGGCCTCGCGGAAGAGGGCCTGGAAGGCGGCCTCGGCGCCGAGCCGCTCGCTGGCGGACTCCGCGGCCTTCTCCGCCTGGGGCTGCTTGTAACCGAGGTTGATGAGCGCGGAGACGAGGTCCGCCCTCTGCGCGGACTCGGGGGCGGCGGGCTTCGCCTGGGCGGCCACCTGCTCCAGGTGCAGCGTCTTCACCTTGTCCCTGAGCTCCAGCACGAGCCGCTCGGCGGTCTTCTTCCCCACCCCGTGAATCTTGGTGAGGCGCGCCACCTCGCCCCGGCCCAGCGCGGCCACCAGCTCCGGCACCTCCATGCCGGAGAGCACCGCCAGCGCGAGCCTCGGCCCCACGTGCGACACCGAGTTGAGCAGGAGGAACAGCTCCTCCTCGGCGCGGCTGAGGAAGCCGAACAGCTCGAAAGCGTCCTCGCGCACCACGGTGCGCACCCGCACCTGCACGGGCTGGCCCTCCGCGGGCAGGCGCCCCAACGTGAGCGAGGAGAAGAACACGCGGTAGCCCACCCCTCCCACGTCGATGGTGGCCTCCTCGAGGCTCTTCTCCAGAACGTTGCCACGCAGTGCGGCGATCATCGCGCTTCCGGCCTCCTGTAGGACGGCGTCAGCTTGTCCGCGAGCTGCGCCTGCGCCGACTTGCGGCGCGTCTTCGAGGGCCTGGCGCCCGATACCGGCACGCCGGACCGGCCCTGGTTGAGGTGGCAGATCGCCACCGCCAGTGCGTCACTGGCATCCGCGCGATCCAACACCTCGACCTCGAGGAAGGTACATACCATGCGCGCCACGGCGTCCTTGCCGGCGGCGCCACCGGCGCCCACCGCGCGCTTCACCCGGGCGGGCGGGTACTCGTGCACGGAGAGCCCGGCCTGGGCGGCGGCCAGCAGCGCCACCCCGCGGGCGTGCCCGAGGATGAGCGCACTGCGCGCGTTGCGGAAGGTGAACACGCCTTCCACCGCCACGGACTGGGGCTTGTAGAGCTTCACGGCCGTCAGCAGCGCGCCGTGCAGCTCCTTGAGCCGCAGCTCCAGGGGGGCGCCGGGGTCCACCTTGATGACGCCATGGCCCACGTGGACCAGCCGGCCTCGCCGCTCCTCCACCACGCCATACCCCATGAAGCGGCTGCCGGGGTCGATGCCTAGGACGCGCAAATTCCTCTCCGGGGACAACGGAACAGGGGTTCAGCCTGCCCTATAACGCGCGGGCCGCCTCCGTGTCGATGTGCCCGTCTCCCCCACTACGCGGAGAGCGACTCCATGAGGGCCTCGTCCATCTCGAAGTTGGCGTGCACGTTCTGCACGTCGTCGTTGTCCTCGAGCAGCTCCATCAACTTGAGCAGCTTCTTGGCGTTGTCGCCCTCGACGCGCACGGTGGTCTGCGGGAAGTACGTCCACTTCTGCTCGCCCAGCTTCAGGCCGGACTGCTCCAGGCTGGAGGCCACCG
The DNA here is from genome assembly GCF_036277355.1 of Archangium sp. GTDB lineage: Bacteria > Myxococcota > Myxococcia > Myxococcales > Myxococcaceae > Archangium. Next base: position 199,963 of record NZ_DASUNC010000046.1, on the reverse strand, counting down.
CGTGCAGGTCCGCCGGGGCGGTGCGCACCTCGAAGCCCTCGGCGCCGTGATTGAGGACGTCCTCGGCGCCGGCTTCAATGGCCTTCTCCATGACCTCGTCCTCGGAGGGGCCGGGCTTCACGGTGATGAGGCCCTTCTTGTGGAACATCCAGTTCACCGAGCCTTCGGCCCCCAGGTTGCCGTCCTCCTTGGAGAACATGGAGCGCATGTCGCTGGCGGTGCGGTTGCGGTTGTCGGTGAGGCACTCCACGAGCATGGCCACGCCGCCGGGGCCGTAGCCCTCGTAGACGATCTCCTCGTAGCTCTCGCCCTCCAGCTCGCCGGTGCCCTTCTTGATGGCGCGCTGGATGTTGTCGTTGGGCATGTTGGCCTCGCGGGCCGCGAGGATGGCCACGCGCAACCGGGCGTTGTTGTCCGGGCTGCCGCCCCCCAACCGCGCCGCGACGGTGAGCTCCTTGATGAGCTTGCTGTAGAGCTTGCCCTTGCTCGCGCCCATCACGGCCTTGTACCGCTTGAGCTTCGACCACCGATTGTGACCGGACATGGCGCGTCTTCTAACCTCCGGCGTGGGACCGGTCCAGGCCCGCTTCAGGCCGCCCGGGAGGAGCCCGGCACCTCGAACGCCTCGGAGAAGGGCGCCTCCTCTTCCTCGAGGGCCCCGGAAGAGAGCACCGGCTCGAAGAAGGGCGGAATGGACTGGGGCACCGGCTCGCGCTCGGCGATGAGGTTGGCGGGCACCAGCACGCCCTGGGCGTAGAGGCACGTCACCACCTCCAGGGTGGTGACCTCGGGCAGGGAGCACTCCAGCAGGGCGGTGTGCACGGTGCGCTGGCCATCGAAGAGGCGGAGCACCGGGCCCACGTCATCGGGCAGGGACTTGAGGACGTCCGCCAGCCGCTTGAAGTCCACCACGAGCCGCGCGGACAGGGGGATGCCCAGGGCACAGAGGGCGGCGAAGCGCTCGGCGGCGGGCAGGAGCAGCGAGGCGTAGATCTTCAGGGTGAGCAGGAGCTTCCCCTCGGCGAGCACCTCGGCGAAGGAGACGGCGTAGGCGCCCGAGCCGAAGAGGAGCAGGCGGCGGATGGCGGTGAGGCCGCGCTCGCCCTCGAAGGAGGCGTCCACCACGTGGCCCTGGTGGAAGGAGAGCCAGCCCTCGTTGTCGCGCAGCTCGATGCGGCCGGAGCGCGAGCCACACAGCAGGGCGTGGAGCACCTGGGCCAGGGGCATGCGGACGGTATGGGCCTCGTAGGCGGGGGCGAAGGCGCTGCGGCCGGCCTTCAGACGCGCGAGGGACACCACCACCCGCGGAGGCAGGGGCTGCAGGAGGTAGTCATCCGCGCGCACGGCCTCGGCGCGGGGGCGGTGGTGGGGCTCCTCGTGGCGCGAGAGGAGGTACACCGGGAGGTGCTCGGTGCGGGCGTCGGCGCGCAGCCGCTCGCAGAAGGTGAAGCCGTCCAGCCCGTCGCCGAGGGGCACCACGGGAGCGATGACGAGGTGGGGCAACGGGCGGCCCTCGCCCAGCTCCCCGAGGATGTCCTCGAGGGCGGGGGCGGCGAGCACCTCGAAGCCGGCACTGACGAGGCCCAGGGCGAGGGAGGCGCGCGCGTCCTTGTCGGGCTCGACGAGCAGGACGCGGGGGCGGAAACGGGTGGAGCGCCGCCGGGGGCTGACGTCGGCGGAGACGGAGGAAGGGGCGGGCTCGAGGATGGTGGCGCGGTGCGAGCTGTCGGCCATGGGGAACTCCTGGAGCGGCGATCCTGGGAGAAGCCGGGCATCCACTACGGACAAAAAACTACGATACTCTGAGAAATAAGACTATCACGAAACGAGAGTACACCCGGTCCTATCTGACACGAGCCCGTGACGGGAAGCCAAGGGCTTGAAATTGTTGGGTAAGCGGCAGCAGGAGGGGCAGGAAACGCTCGACGGGCCGGGGGGCGAGGAGCCAGAGTGGGCGGCCTATGACGCGACTGATGCTGGTGTGTGTGCTCACGCCGCTGATGGCGGCGGCGCAAGAGACGACGGCCCCGACGGCGGAGGCGGTGAGGCTGGAGGAGAAGCGGGAGAACTTCGGAGCGGTGGTGGCGCCGGCGGCGTTGCCCGATGGGGCGACGGCGCTCTCCGGGTGGGTGGGGGTGCCGGAGGTGGGAGCGGCGTACCGGCAGGGGACGGGGGGCTGGGAGGTGGGGGGACGGGCGCGGTTCGACTATCTGCGGCTGGCGGTGACGGCGGAGGGGGTGGCGAGGCGGCAGGTGTGGACGAGCGGAGCGTGGGCGGTGGCGCCGGAGCTGGGGTTGGGGGTGACGGGGAACACGGGGAGCCGGTACTTCGACGAGCAGAACCTGGAGGGGTGGTTCCTGCGGTTGAACCCGGCGGTGGTGGCGAGCTGGAAGGTGGCGGAGACGGTGACGGCGGTGGGGCTGGTGGAGGTGCCGTACGAGCTGGGGCTGAGCCCTGCGGGGACGTGGAGGGTGAAGCCGATGGCGGGGGGCGGAGCGGAGATCTACCTGGGCGAGGACCTGTCGCTGTCGGCGGTGGGCGAGCTGGGGGTGGACGTGTTCAAGGAGCTGCGAGGGGTGCCGCAGACGAGGCTGGGCTACGGAGTGCGCCTGGGCCTGGGCGTGCGCCTGTTCTGAAACCGTAGCGAGGAGCAGTCCCCATCCCCTGGCTACCCACAATTCGCCGCCAACAATTTCCCCTCTCCCCTCGGGAGAGGGACGGGGTGAGGGTATCGAGCCCAACCGGGTTGGCTCGGAGGGCCTACTGAGGCTTCACCGCGCCCCCGTGCTCACCACTCCGGAATGGGGGTGACGCGGGGAGTGCCCAGAATCTCCAGCGTGCGCAGGGCCACGCGGATCAACGTCTGGGCACAAGGCTCACAACCCCCGGCACAGCACCGGGGCCAATGGCCCTCGGGGTTGCGCAGGAGGGGCCGGACACAGGGCTCGTAGTACGAGGGGAAGGACAGCTCCTGGCTGGCGAGGTGGAGCGCGGAATCCATCTGCTCTTCGGTGAAGTCGGCCACGAGCCTATTCAAGCATACCCAGGCCACGGGGCTCACCAGCGGCCCGCGCACGGAGGAGCGGACCTTCTCGCTCCGTTCGCGGAATCTCAGCGCACCGGGACGGTGAGTCGAAGGGCCAGAGGGCGGCAGCTGTCGCCGGGCTCGGGCCTGTCTCCACCATGAGCGCCGCATCGCGCTCGATGCGCACCTGGGCCTGGGCGCTGCTCTCCGAGCGGGTGTTGTAGAGCGTCACCTGCCGGCCCGCGGTGGCGAACTCGAGCGCGATGCCGCAGCCCATGGCACCACCGCCCACCATGCCGATTCTCTTGATTCTCCTGGATTCCATGGACGGAAGAATCCCCTCCCCAGGGTATGAAAGGCAACGCCCACGGCAGAGTTCAGGTATGCCGTCATTCCACTCCCTCTAGGCTCTCCATCTCCGGGCATCAAAGGGATGCTTGGAACACCACACCGGGAATCCTGCATGTCCACCCAAACGCTCGGACAGAAGCTCATCGCGTCGAGCCTCGGTCTTCTCCTTGTTGCCTGCAGCGTGACCCAACCCCTTGTCGCGGCCCAGGGACCCACCGGCCCGCATGACCTGGCCAGGTACGCGCTCATCATCCAGGAGACGCCGGATGGACGAATCACTCACGACTGGAAGCCGCTCAAGGACTTCGATCTGGCGAAATTCCAATCCGCCCTGAGCGCGATGAACTCAAACCGAGCAATGGTGCGCGTCTCCTCAATGGGGTTGGAGACGTACTGCGAAGGCCGACGAGTCCAGTGCGAGCAGGACTGCCTTGCGAGCAGCAGACCGATCCAGGTCGGCCAATGGAAGTACGATGATGTCAAAACCCAGCCGTGGCGCATCGCCAGAAGCTGGTGGTGTCCGAGGCATTGCCTGCAACAAGCGGTTCTATGTAACAAGGGAAGAGGCAGTTGGGCCGAAGAATACGCTGCGGAGTTCCATGCAATAGAGCCCGCGCTTGATTGGCTCAAGACCCACCGCGAGGAGATTCTCGCCGGCTCAGTCATCATCATCGCCGGAGTGGCCTTCGTTGCCGTAAGCACCGCTGCGGGAGCAGCGGCCCTCATTCTGATGCCGTTCGTGTTGTTCGCGGAGAACTCCTCGGGGTTCCCCTCCACCAGCGTCGCGGAGGTGGCCCCGTGAGCATCCATGATTCTCTCAATGACGCTGCACGCTTCGCCTCATCTCGGTGGCGCGCTGCGGGGCTCCAAGGCAAGAAAGAAGAACAGCGGCTCTGGGTCCAGGTGAAGGCGTACAGGGACTTCATCAGCGCAACGGGCCAGGCCTACCTGTTTGAGGACTACCTCAAGCAAACAGCCCCCCTGCCGCGCCCCCATGTGAGCACCGCGCTTGAAGAACGAAAGGATGCGGCGATCTCGCAAAGGGTCATGGAACTTCTCCTGAAGGCTTTCGACGAGACCCTCGAGCCCGAACAGAAGCAGGCGGCGCGCCTCATCATCCATCAGGTCAACTTCATCGCCGATACGGGACAGCTCGATGCTTGCGAGGACTACATCAACAACCGCCTCGATCATGCCCCGCTTGCCATTGCCTACTTCAAGACGCGCGACGAAGCAGAGGCATGGCTGAAGGGGCCCGCGGAACCACCCAGCCCGGCGAACATACTCATTGGCGATGAGTATTATCAGGCCGTGTATACTCGTGAGGACAACACCCGCTTCATCTACCGTGACTACATCATCGAGCCATACATCGGAGAACTGGCGGCAAGAGGAATACCTCCGACGACGCCATCATTTGAAACCCGTGCGGACGCAGAAACGTGGTTGAAGGAACACCCGGCCTCACCTTTCGACTTCGTGTCAATCGCCGGGGAGCACTACTTCGCGGTGCATCACAAGAGGTTGAAGAGACACACGCTCCACCATGTGGCCTCCGCCCTGAAGAAGTGGGAAGAGATGAAGAGCACTGCTGCTCAAGAGAAGGCGCAGGATGCAGCGGCGGAGACCGAGGACGAGGACGCGTAACCACCCGACGCCTGGGCCCAGCAGCAGACCCCTTCCGGCTTGTGCACCGCGCGGGGATACGCCTACGGTGGCCTCGTACCACTCCCCAATCGGAGGAACACGCATGCCAGCTGCGCTCGAAGAACTCGCCAGGCCTGTCATCATCGGCCGCTCGAGTTCACACTTCACGCGCGTCACGCGGATCTTCGCCGCGGAGATGCGCGTCGACTACTCCCTGCGAGTGGTGCGAGACCTCATGTCCTCCAATTCGGAGGATTACGGAGGCAACCCCGCGCTCAAAATCCCGAGCTTGCAGACGCCCCAGGGAGTCTGGTTCGGCTCTCTCAATGTCTGTCGCGAGCTATGGCGCCGGTCGAACCCCAGACCTCGCGTGGTCTGGCCGGAGGACCTCGATCAACCGCTGCTTGCCAATGCACAGGAGCTCGTTCTTCAGGCCATGTCGACGGAAGTGTCCCTGATCATGGGCAAGGCCGCCGGCACCGACAGCAGTACCCACCACGCGAAAATGCGGCAGTCGCTGGTCAACATGATGTCGTGGCTGGAGGAGAACGCGAGGCCCATCCTCTCCGCACTCCCGCCTCGGGACCTGAGCTATCTGGAGGTCACGCTCTTCTGCCTCGTGACCCATCTGGAGTTCCGAGACGTTCTGCCGACCGCCCCCTACTCCGCGCTGAACGAGTTCTGCCGGCAGTTCGCAACACGCGCCTCCGCCGGCGAGACCTCCTTCCGCTTCGACACGTGAAGGCAGACACGAGAGCGCTCACCGCACCGAGACCTCTCTCACCTGCTGTGACACCTCCTCGACCGAGACCTTCACGTCGAGGAAATGGGCGAACGTCTCGATCTGCGTCTGCGCATGCCCATCGAGAGGCAGCGTCCGGAACGAGCCCCCTCGGGCCAGCGCCAGCAGCAGCATGAGCTGGTCCGCCAGGTGTTCCCCCACGGGCACACCGGCCTCCAGGTAGACCCGCGCCTCCTCCGACACGGCCTCCGCGATGTCCTCCGCTCGCACGCCCCGCTCACCGAACCCGGTGAACACCTCCGTGACGTGCTCGCTCTCCACCTCCAGCCACACCACGTTCCCCGGCCCCGCCGAGCGCTTCAGCTCCTCCACCCGCCGCTCCTCGACCAGCCACCCGAGCTTCCTCCCCACCGTCTCCAGCTCCCGCTTCGCCACGTCGTACGGCACCTGCGCGATCATCGCCGTCGCCTGCCGCCGCACCACGTTCCCCCGCTCCATCAGATGCAACGGCTTCAGCGGCGCCGGCTGCACCAGCACCTCGAACCTCCCTCCCCCCGCCGGGAAGAAGCCATGCCGCTCCAGCGTGGCCTCCACGCCCGGCCCCATCCGCCGCACCAACGGCAGGTACGCCTTCGTCAGGAAGTCGAACGGCGGCGCCGCCGGGTTGTGCGTCCCTCCCTCGAGCACCAGCGTCGACGGCCCGCTCGCCGCCAGCAGCGCCGGCAGCACCGTCTGCAGCACCAGCGTCGCGCTCCCCGCCGTCCCCACCGCGAAGTGGTAGTCCCCGGACTGAAGGGCCTTCGGCCGGAACGTCAGCTCCTTCGAGTGCAGCGCCGCCCCCTCCAGCTCCGCCTCCCCCACCGCCGCCGCCGCCTTCACCGCCGTCAGGTGCTGCCGCAACAGCCCCGGCTTCGAGCGCCCCGCCCGGATATTCACCATCTGGAAGGGCTTCCCCGTCACCAGCGACAGCGCCAGCGACGTGCGCAGCACCTGTCCTCCGCCCTCTCCCTTCGAACCGTCGATGCGAATCATCTCGAAATCTCCCAGAACCCACTGCGACCCACGCAGCGTAGACCCTCACCCCAGCCCTCTCCCAGAGGGAGAGGGGGCTCCCGCACGTAGCGATGCCCGCTCCCTCATCCTGGCGACCGAAGTCTCGGAGAGAGCGGGCATCTCGATGTCTCTATCCCCTCATGTGGCCCTCCTTCGTCGGGAACCCCCTTCGTGCACTCCCCTCAACCCTTCACGCACACCACCTGACGCAGCGTGTGGACCACTTCCACCAGGTCCGCCTGCGCCGTCATCACCGCGTCGATCGGCTTGTACGCACCCGGCGTCTCGTCGATGACCTCCGCGTCCTTGCGGCACTCGATACCCGCCGTCGCCTTCGCGTGGTCCTCCAGCGTGAACCGCCGCTTCGCCGCCTCACGCGACATCACCCGCCCCGCCCCGTGGCTGCACGAGTGGAAGGCCTCCGCGTTCCCCTTCCCTCGCACGATGTACGAACGCGCCCCCATGCTGCCGGGGATGATCCCGAGGTCCCCCTCGCGCGCACGCACCGCACCCTTCCGCGTCACGAACACGTTCTTCCCGTAGTGGTGCTCACGCGCCACGTAGTTGTGGTGGCAGTTCACCGCCGCCTCGGTGAGCTCGAACTCCGGCAGCTCACCGCTCGCCTTCAGCGCCTCCACCACCGAGCGCAACATCAGCTCGCGGTTCATCGCCGCGTACTCCTGCGCCCAGCTCACCGCGTGCAGGTAGTCCTCGAAGTACTCCGTCCCCTCGGGCAGGTACGCCAGGTCCTTCTCCGGCAGGTGGATGAAGAAGCGCTGCATGTCCTCCTTCGCCAGCTCGATGAAGTGGCTTCCAATCCGGTTCCCCACCCCGCGCGAGCCGCTGTGCAGCATCAGCCACACCTGGCCGGACTCATCCAGGCACACCTCGATGAAGTGGTTCCCCGTCCCCAGCGTCCCGAGGTGACCCAGGTCCGGGCCACGGCCCAGGCGCGGGTGCTTCTCCAGGATGGCGTCATAGCCGGGCTTCAGGCGCGCCCACGCCTCGCGGTGCATCGCGGGCGCGTCCTGCCACGCACCCCGGTCATTGCGGCCGCCGTTGTCCGTGCGGCCGTGCGGCACCGCCTTCTCGATGGCCGAGCGCACCTTCCCCAGCGAGTCCGGGAGCTGCTCCGCGCGCAGCGTCGTGCGCACGGCGATCATCCCGCAGCCGATGTCCACGCCCACCGCCGCCGGAATCACCGCGCCCGCCGTCGCCACCACGCTCCCCACCGTCGCGCCGAAGCCGCGGTGCACGTCCGGCATCACGGCGACCCACTTGTGGATGAACGGCAGGGACGCCATCGCGCGCAGCTGCTTCTTCGCCTCGTCCTCGAACGGCACGCCCACCGTCCACGCCTTGATGGGAACCCCACCCGCCTCGTTCGACAGAACCTCGTAGTTGCGCTGCGTCTGCATGACCGTCTCCTTCAGTCCGTTCGCCCGGGCCGTCCCGGGCACGCGAGGAGGTAGAGCAGGGCGCGTGCCAGCCCCTTTCCGAGGGAGGGCCACCCTTCCCCGCCCCTTTTCCTATCCATTGGGATAAAGTCCTATCCGTATGGCGAAGACGCGGACGCGCGAGACGGTGGTACTCGGGATGCTGGGCACGACGCTGGACGCGGGGCGGGGGCCCAGGCGGTGGGAGAAGTGGCGCCCCACCGTGGGGCTGTGCCAGCAGGAGGACCTGCTGGTGCACCGGTTCGAACTGCTCTCGCTGCCGGGATATGCCGAGCTCGTCCGGACGGTGGTGGAGGACATCGCCCAGGTGTCACCGGAGACGCGGGTGCGCACCACCGAGTTGAACATCCGCAACCCGTGGGACCTGGAGGAGACGTACGGCGCGCTGCTCGACTACGCGAAGGCCTACCCCTTCCACCCCGAGCACGAGGACTACCTCGTCCACATCACCACCGGGACGCACATCGTGCAGATCTCCATGTTCCTCCTGGTGGAGAGCCGGCACATCCCCGGGCGGCTGATTCAGACCTCACCGCCCCAGGGCGTCCGGGACCAGGGGAGACCGGGCGTGCATGCCATCATCGACCTGGACCTCTCCCAGTACGACACGCTGGCCCGGCGCTTCGAGCAGGAGCAGCGCGAGGGCCTGTCCTTCCTCAAGGCGGGCATCGACACGCTCAACCCGGCCTTCAACCGGCTCATCGAGCGGATTGAACAGGTGGCCACGAGCTCGCGCGCACCGCTGCTGCTCACGGGGCCCACGGGGGCGGGCAAGTCGCAGCTCGCCAGACGCATCTACCAGTTGAAGAAGACACGGCGGCACGTGAGCGGCCCGTTCGTGGACATCAACTGCGCCACGCTGCGCGGGGATGGGGCCATGTCCGCGCTCTTCGGCCACGTGAAGGGTGCCTTCACCGGAGCGGTGGGGGACCGGCCCGGGTTGCTGCGCCAGGCGAACGGCGGCGTGCTGTTCCTGGATGAGATTGGCGAGCTGGGCGCGGACGAGCAGGCCATGCTGCTGCGGGCGCTCGAGGACAAGCGCTTCCTGCCGGTGGGCTCGGACAAGGAGGCGGAGAGTGACTTCCAGCTGATCGCCGGCACCAACCGGGACTTGCAGGCCGAGGTGGAGCGCGGGCGCTTCCGGGAGGACCTGTTGGCGCGCATCAACCTGTGGACCTTCCGGCTGCCGCCCCTGCGCGAGCGGCCCGAGGACATCCCGCCCAACCTCCTCTACGAGCTGGACCAGGCCTCACGGGTGCTGGAGACGCGGGTGACGATGAACAAGGAGGCACAGGAGCACTTCCTGCGCTTCGCCACCTCGCCCGAGGCGCGCTGGAGCGGCAACTTCCGGGATCTCAACGCGGCGGTGCTGCGAATGGCGACGCTCGCGCCCGGCGGTCGCATCACCCGTGAGGGCGTTGACGAGGAAATCGAACGGCTGCGCGCCGCCTGGGCGAAGAGCGGGCCGAAGCAGCAGGCGGCGGCGGTGAACCTCGTGGTGGAGGTGCTCGGGGAGGAGCGCACCGAGGCGCTGGACCGGTTCGACAGGGCGCAGCTCGCGGAGGTGCTCGCCGTGTGCCGGCAGGCGCGAACCCTGTCCGACGCGGGGCGGTCCCTGTTCGCGCAGTCACGGGCGCAGAAGAAGAGCGTCAACGACGCGGACCGGCTGCGGAAATATCTCACCCGCTTCGGACTGAGCTGGGCCGACGTGGCGGGACGCGGGGCCGCCGCGGTGGAGTGAGCAACCCGGCGGACAAGCGCCTATTGCGCACTCGACGCCGGGGCGCGGTCATGAGAAACGCCCGCGCGTGACGAACGAGACGGCCGTACACCCTGGGACGCCATCGGGACAACCCGCTCTGGGGCTGTTGCAGCTGACGTGGCCCATCTTCCTCGAGTTCCTGCTGTTCATGATGATGGGCACGGCGGACACGCTGATGCTCAGCGGTGTCTCCGACGATGCCGTCTCCGCCGTCGGCGTCGTCAATCAGTACATCTTCCTGTGCATCCTCATCATGGAGGTCATCAGCAACGGTGCCTCCATCGTCGTGGCCCAGTACATCGGCGCCCGGAGGGCTCAGGAGGCCGCACGGATCTCCGCCGTCGCCATCACGCTCAACTTCCTGCTCGGGCTCGCCGTCAGCGCGGGCCTGCTGCTGTTCGGCGACGCCATCCTGACCCACATGAACCTGCAGGGTCCGGTGCTCGCCCATGCGCGCACGTACATGGGCATCGCGGGTGGATTCCTCTTCATCCAGGCGCTCATCAACGTCTTCTCCAGCCTGATCCGCACCTACGGCTTCACCCGGCAGTCCATGTACGTCTCGCTGGGCATGAACGTGGTGCACGTGCTCGGCAACTCCCTGCTCATCTTCGGCAAGGCCGGCTTCCCGGAGCTGGGCGTGGCCGGCGCCGCCATCTCCACCGTGCTGAGCCGCTCCGTCGCGCTCGCCGTCTTCATCTGGATGCTCTACCGGGTGATGGATGTCCGGATGGCGCCTCGGGATTACGTGACCTTCCCCGGCGACTACATCCGGAAGATCCTCAAGGTGGGCGTCCCCTCCGCCGTCGAGCAGATGACCTACCACGCGTGCCAGACGGTGTTCCTGTACTACGTCACCTGGCTCGGCTCCGCGGCCCTGGCGTCCCGGCAGTACGCCCACGCCATCTCCCAGTATGTCTTCCTGTTCAGCCTCGCCATCGGCATCGGGACGTCCATCCTCATCGGGCGGCTGGTGGGGGCCAACCGCCGGGACGAGGCGTACCGGCAGGCCCTGCGCAGCCTGAAGTGGGCCGTGGCCATCACCGTCCTGGTGGACGTGGTCGCCATCTTGCTGCGCAAGCCCCTCGTCGGGCTGTTCACGGTCAATGACGACATCCTCCGGCTGACGTCCCAGGTCATCGTCCTGGGCCTCCTCCTGGAGACGGGGCGCTCCTTCAACCTCGTCCTGGTGAATGCCCTCCGGGCCGCCGGGGACGCCACCTTCACCGTGTACATGGGCTTCCTGTCCATGGCCTGCCTGAGCCTGTCCCTGGGCTACTTCTTCGTCTTCAAACTGAACCTGGGACTGGCCGGCGTCTGGCTCGCCGTGGCGGCGGACGAGTGGACGCGGGGCATCGTCTTCTGGTTCCGCTGGAGGAGCCGGGCCTGGGAGCGGAAGTCGCTCGTCGGACCGGCGGTCGAGCAGCCCGCCACGGTGGCCGCGGCCGGTTGAGGACCCCTTCCGTTTTGTGGGGGAACTCCCTCCGGCCTGTCTAGAATGGGTTTCCGATGCGAACGCGCAGGCCCCTGGTCGTCATCGATGCTCTCGCCTCGCTGGCCACCGCCTTCAAGGACATCTTCCCCGGCAGCACCACGTCCTCGCTCTCGTCGGACGAGCTCGCCGCGCACGTGGAAGAGCTCGGCCCGCGCGCCGCGCTCAAGCCCAAGGTGCTCCCGCTCGACGAGCGCCGCCTCGCCGCGCTCCTCTACTTCGATCAGCCCACGCCCCAGGCCGGACTCCTCATCGACCTGCGCCGCCCCGTGCGCGTGAGCGACAGCCACTTCGCCCGCTCCTTCTGCCGCGTCTTCAATGACGACCTGACCCACGTCAGCTCCGCGCGCTCCCTCGACGAGCACTGGGCCGCGCTCGAGCAGACGCGTCTGCGCCGCGCCGTGGCCCGCTACCTCAACTACCGGCCCCACAAGATGTCCAACTGGGTGCGCGCCATGGAGGACTCCATGGCCCTCACCTACGAGGGCCGCAACGTCCGCCACTGCCTCATCATCGCCCGCAAGGCCAACCGGCTCGTCCAGAAGCTCCAGAACAAGTTCATCCCCCTGCCCGGCGGCCTCTCCATCGAGAACGCCCTGCTGAAGGAGAAGTGGATCCGCACCGTCGTGGACGGCCGCCGCGTTGGCCTGCTCGCCAGCATGCAGTCCGGCTCCATCATCGGCTTCATCTCGCTGGCCGAGGTGGACCGCAATGACGCCGCCCTGCGCTACGCCCCCCACGAGACGCTCGTCCCCGTCCAGGCCGTGCTCGCCCATGCCGCCCACGACGTGGCGCTGGTGACCTCGCCCCAGAACGACCTCTTCATCCTCAGTGGCAAGGGCTCCGTCTTCCAGAAGTCCCACGGCCACTGGCGCGTGCTCGACTACGAGGCCCTCCACGAGCGCATCTCCGCGCGCTTCCGCGAGGACGTCGTCATCGGCGTGCTCCGCGCCGCCATGGACCTGGCCTACGAGCGCACCGGCGCCCTCTTCTGTCTGCTCGACTCGCGCCAGGAGCTCACCGATCTCATCCCCGACCACGGCCACCCCCTGGCCGCCAACAGCCACCTGCGGCGCAGTCTCCGCGGGCAGAACATCTCCATCTGGGCCCAGCGCCAGGTCATCACCGCCGCCGCCGCCACCGATGGCGCCGTCGTGCTCGACCAGGACGGCAGCGTGCTCGACATCGCCTGCATGGTCTCCAGTCCCAAGGAGATCGCCCGGCTCGGCGTGCGCGAGCCCAGCATGCCCGGGGCCCGTGCCCTCGCCGCCTGGCGCGCCAGCTTCCGCGGCGTGGCCATCAACGTCTCCGAGGACGGCCCCATCACCGTCTACGAGCGCGGCGCGGAGATCGGCCGCATCGGCTGAGCCGCCCCGCCCGCTCCCCGGGCTTCCGGCCAGGGGCCGTGTCCGTTCCGTCCGCGCGTCCCACCGGCGGCTCGGTTACGCTCCGCGCCCGCCTCGGGGCCCGTGCGCCCCCACCCGTCTGGAGCCGTCGTGAAGTCCTTCGTCATGGTCGCCCTGGGGACCCTCCTCTGGGGATGCTGGCCGCTCGTCCTGCGGCCCGCGGGGCTCTCCGGCCCTCAGAGCGCCCTGCTCGTCATGGCCGTCATGGCCCTGCCCGCCCCCTTCGTCTTCCGCCGCGAGGCCTTCCGCGACCGCCGCGCCACCCTCGCGCTCGGCGTCCTCGCGGTGTGCGATGCCGCCAACGCCGCCCTCTACTTCGCCGCCGTCCAGCGCGGGCCCGTCACCGTCGCCGTCCTCACCCACTACCTCGCCCCCCTCCTCATCGCCCTCGCCTCCCCCTGGATCCTCCACGAGCGCCGCTCCCCCCGCGCCCTGCTGGGGGCGCCGCTGACCCTCGTGGGGCTCGCCCTCATCCTCGGCACTCCCCAGGGCGGCCTCGCCGACCCCTGGACCGCCCTCCTCGGCGGCGCCAGCGCCTTCTTCTTCATGGCCAACGTCCTCGCCTCCAAGGAGGCCGCCCGCTCCTTCTCTCCCCTGGCCATCAACTCCCTCCACTCCGTCCCCTCCGGCCTCCTCCTGTTGCTCTTCTTCGGACGCGGCGCATTGCCTCCCGCACTCGACGCCCGTGCGCTTCAGGTCGCCGCCGGTACCCTTTTGTGCGGCATCGCCGGCAACAGCCTGTTCTATGCCGGACTCCGCCACGTCCCCACCGCCACCGCCGGCGCCCTCACCTACCTGGAGCCCCTCACCGCCGCCCTCGTCGGCGTGCTCGTCTTCGGCGAGGCCCTCGGACCCCTCGGGCTGCTGGGTGGGGTGATTGTCCTCGCCTCCGGCGCCTGGGTCGCCAGTGAGGCACGGACTCCTGTGCAACCTGTTGCGGCTCCCACGGGTACGGGGTGACCCGTGAGGTTCGGGGAAACGGAGTGAGGCACGGAGTGGAGAACGGGGACGCATACCCTCACCCCGACCCTCTCCCGGGGGGAGAGGGAGGAGTTGTTGAGTGGGGGTCTTGGGTGGGGATTCCTACTTCTTCAGTTGCTTCTCCAGCGCGGCCCGGACCTCCGCGGTGAAGCCCCCCAACAGCTGGCTCCCCGTGTCGATCAACGGTCTGCGCACGTGGTTCGGGTTCGCCGCCAGGTGCTTCACCAGCTCCTCCTCCCCCAGCGCCGCCAGCTCCCCCTTCCTCTTGGGGGCGATCAGCTCCCGGACCCCTCCCATCCTCGCCGCCAGCGCCCGGACCTCGGCCTCGCTCAACGGCTTCTTCACCAACTCCCGGACTTCCGCCCGCACTTCTTTCTGCGCGAGAAACTCCCGCGCTGACTTACAACCCGTTCAACCGTTCTTGATATAGAGCGTGATGGACATGCCTCCCGTGTAGCAGTCCCCTCGCACTCCCTCAATTCCCCGCTTGCGCTCCAGGCCGGGGGAGTGGTCCTCTTTGGCTGGCCCCGTCCGTGCCCGCGGGAGCAGTACCCTCATGGAACCCTCCGTCGATAGCCGCGAGTACCGCGTCGTCTTCTTCTGCCCGACCTCGAGCGCCCAGCTCGAGCACATCGAGGCTCCCGTGCGCCGCGTCCTCACGCGCATCTCCGCCCCACCCGCCGAGCTCGCGCCCCTCGAGGCCGCCGGCACGCTCGGAGAGGCCGGCTGGCGCGTCTACCTGGTGCGTTCCATGACCGAGCGCTCCGCCGCGCACGCCCTGGCCGCCCATGTCACCGAGGCCGCCTCCGCCATCGCCACCGAGCTCGACACCGAGGTGCTCGGCCTCTACGTGGACGTGGGCAGCGACTCGGCCCGCATCTGCCGCTGCCTCCCCGACGAGAGCCCCGAGACCTTCGCCGGCCGCCGCCGCAACGTGCTCGACCGCACCGCCGAGTGGCTCGACGTCAACCCGGCCAGCCTCTCGGCCCTCTTCCACCTCGGCCTGGAAGCCGACGAGGAGATGGACGCCGAGGACCGCTTCGTCGAGTCCAAGCTGCGCGAGGCCCGCGAGTTGATGCAGCGTTATCGTCAGGGCAAATGAGGTCCCGTACCCCGGCGGATCTCGCCGGCCGCTGTCCCGGTTGCTACCTGCCCACCGCCCTCTGCCTCTGCGCCGAGGTGCCCCGGTTGGAGACGCGCACCCGCTTCCTCGTCATCCGTCACAACAAGGAAGCCAACAAGTCCACCAACACGGCGCGGCTGGCGGGGCTCGCCCTCACGCAGTGCCACATCCTCACCTATGGGGCCCCGGGCCAGCCCCCCTTCGACGTCTCGGTGCTCACCGCGCCGGGCACCTGGCTGCTCTTCCCGGATGCCCAGCCGCCCCCTCCCGGCACGCCTCCGCCCGAGCGGCTGGTGGTGCTGGATGGCAACTGGACCCAGGCCCGGCGCATGTACCAGCGCCTCCCCGAGCTGCGCCGCCTGCCGGGGCTCTCCCTGCCTCCTCCCCGCCCGGAGTCCCGGCGCCTGCGCCGCTCGCCCCACCCCTATGGCATGTCCACCGTGGAGGCCATCGCCGGGGCCCTCTCCGTCCTCGAGGGCGAGGAGGTGGCCCGCCCCCTCTACGCCCTCCACGAGCTGATGATCGACCGGGTGCTCACCGCCCGGGGCCGGCTCGACGACGACGAGGAGTGAGCCTCGCCGCGGTGCGCCATGGCCGGCGCGGCCAGTTGACCGAGTGTCGAGTAGACGTCACGGACACACTCCCAGTGGTAGTGTGGGCGGCGCGATGCAGAAGCTCATCTTCGATTACACGGTGCAGAGCAATCTCCGGGTGCTGGGACAACCCGTACCGCCCGAGCACCTCTCCGGGCTGACGGCGCTGGGAGTCGATCCGCGCAAGCCGCTGCTGCCCGCGTACCCGGTGGAGACGTACACCGCGCTCATCGACTTCATCACCGGGCGGCTCTGGCCGGACATGCCCCAGGAGGAGGCGGGCTTCGAGCTGGGCCGGGCCTTCATGCGCGCCTACCAGGAGACGCTGATGGGCAAGGCGGTGTTCTCGGTGACGAAGCTGCTCGGGCCGCACCGCACGCTCGAGCGCATGAGCCGCAACTTCCGCAGCGCCAACAACTACACCGAGACGCGCCTGCGCAAGGTGGGGCCGAGCACCTACGAGCTGTGGTTCAACTACGCCCTGCGCACCGCCTACTTCCGGGGCCTGCTCACCGAGGCCCTGGAGCGGGCGGGTGCGAAGGGGATCTTGGTGACGCTCGCCGCCAGCGGTCCCAGCGGCGAGGCCACGTTCCGGATCTCCTGGACGGAGTAGGCCCGGCGACCTCCAGCCAGGAGACCCTCCGGGCCCGAGCGCGAGCAACTGGTCCGACTGTCGGACCAGTTGGTGAAGCGCGCGACCGGAGGGCGGGCTGGCTCAGAAGCGGAAGTTGCCGTCGTTGAGCGTGGTGGTGCTGCCGCAGGCCGCCGTGGTGGCCTCGCGGTTGCCGCTGGAGGTGGGCGCGTTGCTCTCCCACACCACGGCTCCCGTGCTGGCGTTGTACTTGATGTACTTGTACTGGATGGCGGTGGAGGGGCCGAGGTTCACCGTGCCGGTCCAGGTGGCGTTGGCGCCCGTGCCCTGGATGGTCAGCTTGAAGCTGTTGGCCGCAGTCCAGTTGCCGAGCTGCGTCTGGTTGCCCACCACGTAGAGATCCTGCCCGAAGGTGGTGTTGGCGTTGGCGATGCTGAAGGTCACCGGCACCGTGGTGCACGTGCCGCCACCGCCCGTGGTACCCTTGGTCCACACCGCGTAGCCCGAGCCCGAGGCGGCCAGCGTCCAACCCGTGCCCGGATCCCAGGCCGTGCCGCCGATCTTCATCGCCGTGTTGCCATTGATGATGGCCGCGTACAGGCCGTTCTCCGCGCGCTGGATGGCCACCGTGGACGTCGAGGTGATGCCCTGCGCCTTGCGCACGTCCATCAGCGCCTTGATGGCGGCCTTGAGGTTCCAGTCGTAGATGTGCGCGTAGTACACCGAGGGGATGCCCGGGTGCGTGAGCACGTAGGCATAGCCCTGCATCACCTTGTCACAGGGCACCGGCCAGTGGTTCTGCCCGTTGCCACAGGACTCGCTCGGGCCGGTGTCGTGGTTGTCCACGAACGTCACCATCTTCTGCGCCCACCAGCCGATGCCGCCCGCCGG
Source organism: Archangium sp. (assembly GCF_036277355.1). GTDB lineage: Bacteria > Myxococcota > Myxococcia > Myxococcales > Myxococcaceae > Archangium. Next base: position 182,848 of record NZ_DASUNC010000046.1, on the reverse strand, counting down.
CTTGCCCGCGGAGTCCTTGAGCCGGCCGTACTCGTTGTAGGTCAGCGCCTGGTTGAGCAGGCCCTTGGTGGTGAAGTCGAACGCGCCGCACGCGCCCTGCGTGCCGTCCACCCAGTTCACCAGCAGCTGCCGGTGCGCATCCACGTTGGCGTAGTTGAGGTCCGTCCAGATCTCCCCCACGCAGAAGTCCGGCTGCATGGCGTCGTGGTAGAGCTTCGCGTAGCTGGCGCCGTAGCCCTTGGAATAGTCGTAGCGGATGCCGGTGAAGCCCACGCCCTTGAGCCGGGTGCTCAGCCAGTTCTTGATGTCCGTCTGGACGACGGAGTTGGTGTGGTCGATGTCGCGCGCGGCGCCGTAGCTGTCGCCCGTGTCCGCGGCGCCCGTGGAGCAGTTGCACTCGTCACCGGCGGCGACGGCGTACGTGCCCCAGGAGGGGTTGGTGAAGTCGTACCAGCCGGTCGTCCCCACGCGGTGGTTGATGACCACGTCCGCCACCGACTTGATGCCCGCGTTGGTGAAGGCGGTAATGGCGTTCTTCAGATCGGTCTCGCTGCCATAGCGCGAGTTGAGGACGTTGAGCTGGCGCGGCAGGTAGCCCTGCGTGGAGCTCGCGTCGGAGGGCGGCGGGAGCCACACGTGGGTGAAGCCCATGGCGCCCAGGTCGCCCGCCTTGCCCTGCAGGACGTTGTACCAGTTGGGGCTGGTGGCGTTGGCCGAGTTCCAGTGGAACCCCTGGACCATGATGGCCGTACTGGCCTGGGCCTGCTGGGTGGCCGCGGTGGCTTGTTCCGCCGGAGCCAGCAGGGCAAGCGCCAGCGCGGCGCACGACGACAACGTGGAGCGGTTCATCGCGAGTCTCGAATGTCGGGGAGGGGGGGGAGCGAGGGCGAGCGGTCCCCGTTCACCACTTTCGCCGGGCGCCACTTGATAGGCGCACCCTGCGTGAAGTCAAGCGAGCCCCGGAATCTCGAGACCCCCAAAAAAGACCGCGGCCCGCTCCCCGATGCCCCCCGGCATCAAGAAGCGGGCCACGTAGAATCCCGCGTGCCCCCCCGGACCTCGCGGGAATCCGGAGGCGCCTCCCCCCTTTGTACTGAAAGGCGCCTCTGGGGTATGTCCGGCTCCGCAGTGCAAGCCCCCTCGCTCGGCGAAACCGCCCCCCGTTTCTGAAAGCACCTTCTCACGGCCCTACTTCCCGCGCTGTGAGTTGGCTCACTCCAACGGTGTGAAGCATTTCACACCCCCCTCCCCGGCCCACACCCCCGGTACGGGCAGGCAGGGGCCCGGCGGCGGAGACAACCCCCCGGAATCACACTCCCCACTTCGGTGGAAGGAGGCAGGTGCGATACCGTTGGGCTCCCGGACGGTCTTTTCCCCCAGGAAGGTACATGCTGCGCCCCCTTCTCACGAGTCTCGCGCTGGCCCTCGGCCTCGTCGCATTCACCGCGTCGGCGGCGGAGCCCACCCCCCAAGCCCTGCCCTCCCGGGAGGAGCGCCTGGAGAGCCTGGCCCGTTTGTGGGGTCAGGTGCGCTACCGCCATCCCGCCCTGGCCTACAAGAACATCGACTGGGATGCCGCGCTCGTGGCCGCCATTCCGAGGGTGGAGGCAGCAAAGGATCGCGCCGCCTACGCCGCGGCCGTGCAGGACATGCTGGACGCGCTGAAGGATCCCGCCACGCGCATCCTCCGCCCCGACGAGCAGCAGGAGGGCACGCAGAAGGCCCCCTCGGCCCCGGTGCGGGAGCTGCGCAGTTGGGAGTCCAAGGATGTGCTCGTGCTGGACCTGCGCGCCGTGAAGGACGCGGCCGTCGATTTGCGCCCGGACATCTCCAAGGCCAAGGCCGTCATCGTCGACCTGCGCGCCCGCGGCCTGGAGCCCAACACTGTCTGGTCCATGTCCGCGGCGCTCGGCAGGCTCCTGCCGTACCTGCTGAGCGAGGAGCTGCAGGTGCCCGGGGAGCGCACGGTGTTCCACTCGGGCTTCCGTCCCCAGTCGCTCGGCGGGACGAGCGGCGGCTACACCACCTCGTTCCTCACCACGGCGGGCGAGGAGCTCTCCCCCAAGGGCGATGGCAAGGCGCGCCCGGTCATCTTCCTGCTGGATGACAAGTCGTACCTGGACCCGCGCGCCCTGACGATGAAGGCCCAGGGGCTGGCGCAGCTCGTCACCGAGGGCCGGCTGGACGACGGCGCGGTGGTGGAGCAGACGCAGGTGGAGCTGGGCGCGGGGCTGACGGCCTCGGTGCGCCTGAGCGAGCTGGGCATCCCCATGCGCGCGGACGCGGTGCTGCCCAAGCGCGCGCGCTCGGACAAGGACGAGACGCTCCAGAAGGCGCTGGACCTGGCGAAGAAGCCGGCGAAGAAGGGCAAGGCGGCGCGCGAGGCGGAGCTGCCCCCCGCCCGGTGGCAGCCGGACCGCAAGTACGAGGAGATGCTCTACCCGAGCCGCGAGTACCGCCTGCTCGCGCTCTTCCGGGCCTGGAACGTCATCCACTTCTTCTACCCGTACAAGCACCTGCTCTCGCGGGACTGGGACGGCGCGCTGAGCACGTTCATCCCGAAGTTCGAGAAGGCCAAGGACGCGGCGGAGTACGCGCTCGCGGTGGCGGAGCTGAGCACGCTGGTGCAGGACGGGCACACCCACCTGCGCGGCCACCCCGAGCTGGAGAAGCGGGGCATCACCGGTGTGAACGCTCCCTTCGAGGCGATGGAGATCGACGGCGTGGCGGTGGTGATGAACGTGTGGAACGCCGAGGCGGCGCCGGGGCTGGCGCGGGGCCAGGTCATCGACACGATCGACGGCAAGCCGGTGGCGGAGCGGATGAAGGCGCTGGAGCCCTATGTGACGGCCTCGCACCCGGTGCACCTGCGGCACCGCCTGCTGGCCAAGGCGCTGGCGGGGCCCGAGGGCTCCCAGGCGACGCTGGGCGTACATGACGCCAGCGGGCAGGCGAAGCAGGTGCGCTTCACCCGGAGCATCCAGTCGCTGCAGAAGCCCAAGCAGGGCGAGCCGTACCGGATGCTGGCGGACAACACCGGCTACGTGGACCTCACGCGCCTGCAGACGTCCGAGGTGGCGGCCATGTTCGAGAAGCTCAAGGGCACGCGGGCCATCATCTTCGACATGCGCGGCTACCCGAACGGGACGGCCTGGTCCATCGCGCCGTACCTCAACACGCGCAAGGCGCGCCACGCGGCGGTGTTCGAGCGCAACGTCGTCTCGGCGTCCGAGACGAATGGCCGGTACAAGTTCATCCAGGAGCTGCCCAAGGCGGACGTGCCCCTGTACCGCGGCCGGACGGTGATGCTCATCGACGAGCGCGCCATCAGCCAGTCCGAGCACACGGGCCTGTTCTTCGAGGCGGCCAACGGCACCACGTTCATCGGCAGCCCCAGCGCGGGCGCCAACGGCGACATCACGGACATGGTGCTGCCCGGCGGCATCTCGATGATCTTCACCGGCCACGACGTGCGGCACGTGGACGGCCGCCAGTTGCAGCGCGTGGGCCTGAGGCCCCAGGTCTACGTGCGGCCGACGCTCGCGGGCATCCAGTCCGGCAAGGACGAGGTGCTGGACAAGGCGCTCGAGTACCTGAAGGGCAACAGCGCCGCGGTGGCTGGCGACTCGTTCCGGTAGCGGCACCGGCGCACCAATCCCCCAACCCCGGAGAGAGACATGCCGACCCTCATCCCCGCTCCCACGCGCGTCACCGCCGCGGGCAACAAGCCCAAGCTGATCGACGAGTACGTGGGGCGGGTGAACACGAAGCAGGCCGAGCTCAGCGTCGCCCACATGCGCAGCCCCGGCGGGTGGCTGGAGCCCGGTCAGACGCCCGAGTTCCGGGAGATCACCGTCGTCATCAGGGGCGTGCTGCGCGTGGAGCACAAGGGTGGCCAGCTGGACGTGCGCGCGGGCCAGGCCGTCATCACCGAGCCCGGCGAGTGGGTCCGCTACAGCACCCCCGAGGCCGATGGCGCCGAGTACATCGCCATCTGCCTGCCGGCCTTCTCGCCGGACACGGTCCACCGCGACAGCTGAGCCCGTTCACCCAGGTGCCCGAAGGGACCCATATCCCCTCTCCCCTCGGGAGAGGGGAAATTGGGCGCGGCTCAGCGCATGGGCCCACGCGCATTCCCCGCCATCAGTCGACCTTCTTCATCTCCACGACGAAGGAGCGCGGCTCGAGGAAGCCCGTCACCCTCGGGGCGCGCAGCATCTGCCCGTTGGACGAGATGAACGCCACCGTGGGCAGGCCCTCCACCCCGAAGCGCTCCATCAGCGCGTCCAGCGCGTCATCGCTGTTCGTCGCGTCCACCTTCACGTTGATGAAGCGCCCCGACTCGCTGATGACCTCGACGGCCGGGTAGGTCTCGCGATCCAGCTCCTTGCAGGCCGCGCACCACTCCGCGAAGAAGTCGATCATCACCGGCCGGCCCTCGCTCTTCGCACGGACCAGCACCTGCTCGAGCGCCTCGGGCGAGAAGCTCGCGCCCTTGGCCGGCAGCACCGCGTGCCACTCGAAGGTGGGCGCCTTGGGCGCCTCCATCAGCCCGAGCGACACCCACAGCGCGCCTCCCGACTTCGCGTCCATGGCGCCACCGCGCAGCACCAGCGCCACCACCACCAGCGCCACGCCGAAGCCCTTGAGGGTGAAGTCCCGCGCGCCCTCCTTGAAGGACAGGTGGATGGCCCCCACCAGCACGCCCACCACCGCCAGCACCGCCGCGATGAGCGCGCCCGGCGTCCGGCCCAGCTGCTCGGCCACGCCCTTCACCGCCCCACCCACCGTGGGGAAGCCGTCCCGGAGATACGAGATGGCGAGCGCCACCAGCACGATGCCCAGCACGCTCTTCACCCACTCCATCCACACCCCGCCGCGGGGCAGGCGCACGGTGAAGACGCCGATGAGGAAGAAGGGCACGCCAATGCCGAGCGCGTAGATGAAGAGCAGCGCCGCGCCGAGCCCCGTGCTCTGCGATTTGGCCACGAAGGCCAGCAGGCCCGTCAGCACCGGCCCGGTGCACGGAGCCGCGAGGAAGCCGGACACGCTGCCCATGAGGAAGGCGCCCGTGAGGCCCGAGCCGCCCACCGAGTTGAGCCGCTGCTGCAGCCCACCCGGCAGCGCCAGCTCGAAGGCGCCGAACATGGACGTGGCCAGCAGCAGGAGGAAGAGCGCCAGGCCCGTCACCACCACCGGACTGCCCAGCATCGAGCCAAAGGCCTGTCCCGTCTTCGCCGCCAGCACGCCCAACCCGCTGAACACCACCCCCATGCCGATGATGTAGGAGCTGGTCAGCACGAGCGCCTTGCCCCGGCCCTCGGCCTTGCGCGCCCCGAAGACGGACACGGTGATGGGGATGAGCGGGTAGACGCAGGGCGTCATCGCGGTGAGCAGACCCCCGGCGAACACCGCGGCCGCGCCGAGCGCGAAGCTGCCGGCCTCGAGGAAGCGCGCCGCGTCCAGCCCCGAGCTCGGGCCCGTGGGCAGAAGCAAGGGCACCACGGCCACGGCCAGCCCGAATACCGCCGCAATGAGTCCCACCTTCTTCTTCGCGTCCATGTCGCTCCTGTCGCCTCGCGCGGCCCCCTATATACGCGCGAGCGGCCGGTGGTTACACCCGAGGTTGCTCCCCAGGTGCGTGCCACCGCTCCTTCGTCCTACCCCCGCCCAGGCGGGCGGGCATCCCGAGGGGGCACGGCTCCTACACCCCCACGGGGGCCTACCCCTCCTTGCGCAGCACCAGCAGCTTCGACATGTACCAGCGCTCCGTCTTCACCGTCCGCAAACCGTGGCGCGCGAAGAGCTCCGGCAGGTTCAACCGCGTGTAGTCCTGGAAGTAGGGCTCGTTGAAGTACGTCTCGAAGTGCTCGAACGAGCCCTTCTCCTCGGCGTTGGCCTCCCCCTGCTGGATGGCATCCATGAACACAAGCGTCCCTCCGGGCTCCAGCACCCGCGCCATCTCCGCGGTGACCCGCTCGATGGCCGGCCGGGGCAGCTCGTGGAACAGCCAGATGCAGGTGACCAGGTCGAAACGGTCCGTCCACTCCGGCAGCATCTGCTCGGCGTTCATCTGCAGGAGCGTGGCCTTGCGGCGCAACAGCCGGGCCGCCTCCAGGTAGGACGGGGAGAGATCGATCCCCGTGTAGCGGTGCCGCCGGTTCTGCAACCACGCCTGGCTCATCCACGTCGCCGGGCCACACGCCACGTCGAGGATGTCCAGGTGGCTCCCCTCGGGAATCTGATCGATGACGCCCTGGCGCATGAGCCGGTTGGCGCCCATGAAGAGCAGGCGGATCTGCCACTCGTACGTCAGCGCCGCGCGCAGCGACAGGCCCCCGTTGGCCTGGTTGTGGAAGTCCGTGAGGTAGTAGTCCGGATAGGGGAACGCATCCTCCGGCTCCACCCGCAGCTCCTGCAGCCCGTAGCGCTGCTTGTGCCGCACGCGCCCGATGTCCGAGAGGATGGACCCGACGAACAGCGGCAGCGTGAAGAGATCCTCGCGCTCGGCCCGGGCCAGCGCCTCCCGCTTGCCGGGATCCGACAGCACGCGCTCGTGCAGCTCCAGGGCCCCGTTGAAGCTGTTCTTGAAGAAGGAGAGATCCACGCCATCGATGGGCAGCGCGGTGGCCCAGCCGGACATCAGCCCGCTCGCGTGAAGCCCCACCCGTCCCGCCGTGCGCAGGCGGGGCAGCACCTCCGCGAGCGGAGCTCCGAATTGCCCGAGTTGCGCCAATGAACGAGAAAGCGTGGAAATCGCGGTAGTCATGTGCCCCCAGTAACATTCCGGACTGACACGTCCAAGACAAACGTCACGGTCGCATGGAATGAGAAGAAGGGAGGAGCGCATGGGGCCAGAGAGGCGCTCGAGAGGCGCCTCGGTGCCAGGGGCTTGGAGCACCGAACGGTTCGAAGGCGATGTTCTGGATGGCGCATCGAGCTCCACGACAGCCCCAGGAGTTCCGGCTCGGGTCCACACCCATGGACAGAAATTTCCGATGGAGAACCGTCTTTGACGATTCCTGTGACGCTCGTGTGATGGTGTTCTTGAGATTGAGAGGAATTGCGAGAACGCGGTCCCGCGAAACGCAACTCCTCACACGGCCATCCGATAAGTCATTCAAGAAAGGACATCACCCACCATGAAGACATACGACTCGATCCCCCCCCCCTCCTGTCGCCGAAGGCGCCTGCCCCACCACGGCGCCTCTCCCCCCCACCACCGAGGCGCCCCTTCCACCGGAGTGGCGCCCTCCGCGGTGCAGCAGGCGCGCAACACCGATGCCTTCATCACCACGCCCGCCGAGGCGGTCCAGACGCCAGCCGCCACGCAGCGGCAGTGGACGTTGGCCCCCACCCTGGACAGCGTGCGCAAGGGCGGCGGGCTCGTCACCCTGAGACAGGGCATGGCGGGCGACAGTGTGATGGAGCTGCAGCGCATGCTCGGACTGCCCGCGGCGCAGCAGGACGGGAAGTTCGGCGAGGGGATGCGCGCGGCCGTGGACTCCTTCCAGAAGTCCGCTGGCCTCAAGGTGCCGCCCGGCCTGGAAGGTCAGGTGGGTGCCACCACCCTGCAGGCGCTGGAGAAGGCCGCCGTCGACCTGGACCAGGAGCTCGCCAGTCCCCGCTCCCTCATCTCCCGGGCCATCGGCCATGCCGAGGGCAACCTCGACGTCAAGGGCAACACCACCGGCGCCTACGACGGCCACACGGACGCGGGTAACGGCAAGCTGAACAAGGGAACCTTCTCCTACCAGCACGCAGCCACCACTCCGGAGCAGGCGGATCAGGCCCAGCTGGCCAAGTTCCGCGCCCAGCGGCCCACCTACGAGGCCGCCGCGCGCAACGCGGGCCTGGATCCCCACAACCCGCTGCTGGCCGCCGCCTACTTCGACACCTTCACCCAGTCCGAGGCCGCCGCCAACCTCCCCGGTGGCTTCCTGGATCAGCTGCCCGAGCTGGCACGCAAGGGCGTGACGCCGGAGAACATCATCGACATCCGCGTGCAGTCCTACGTGGACCCGTCCACCGGCCGGCTGGACGCGCCCGCTTTCGGCAATGATCCGGTGGATCTGCGCCGGGACCAGACGCGGCGCATGGACGCCATCGTTTCGGTGCTCCAGGGCGAGGGCAAGGGCGGCACCACCGGCCCCACCTCCCCGGCGCCGACGGGCTCGCCCTCGGCCTCCGGCCCGCTGTTGAAGAACGGTGCCACGGGCCCCGCGGTGGAGTCGTTGCAGAAGCAGCTCCAGCAGGCGGGCTTCGAGCCGGGCGGCACCGACGGCGTCTTCGGTCCGAGGACCGAGGCGGCGGTGAAGGCCTTCCAGAAGGCCAAGGGCCTCGACGCGGACGGCGTGGTGGGGCCGAGGACGAAGGCGGCGCTCGGCATGGCCCCCCAGGCGCCGTCCACCCCGTCCACCGGCGCCCCCTCGGCGGGTGGCACCACCCCGTGGACCCCGGCGCCGTCGCTGGCCGACGTGGCCAACGGCAAGGCCGTGCTCAAGCAGGGCATGCAGGGTGACAGCGTGAAGGACCTCCAGAAGCTGCTCGGCATCGAGGCGGACGGCAAGTTCGGCAAGGGGACGGCGGACGCCGTGGCGGCTTTCCAGAAGTCCCGCCTCCAAGTACCGCCGGGCATGGAGGGGCAGGTGGGCGGGACGACCCTGGAGACGCTCGAGAAGGCGGCGGCCTCCGGCCAGGTGGGAGCGGGACAGGGCTCCGTCAACGCCAACCACCCGCTCCTCCAGAAGCTGGCGACGGGCGCTCTGGACAACGGCCCCTACGGCATGTGCGTGGCGACGACGATCGGGAACATGGACAAGCTCGGGGTGCCGAACTTCCCGGGCGGCACCTCGGATGACCCCAACAACCCGCGCGGCGCGATGGTCCGGATGATGCGGGAGGGCGGCTGGACGTCGGTCCCGCTGCCCGGCTCGGAGCCCCGCAGAATCTCCAGCCCGGCGTTCGGCGACGTCACCGCCCATGTCATCCCGGCCGACGCGTACGAGCGGATGGCGCAGGCGGGACAGATTCCGAGCGGCGCCCTCATCTTCCAGACGCGGCATGGCTGGGACTACGACGGTGGCTCCACCGGCAACGACATGGGCATCGTGCGTGACAACGGCCGGGTGACGCACAACTTCGAGTCGATGGGCCCCATCATCTACGGCGACGCGAAGGAGGTCGTGCTCCTGGTTCCCAAGGACGCCCTCCAGTAGCACGCGGGCCGCCCACACGGAGCTCCAACACACCTCACCCGCCAGGGCCGCACCTGCAATGCAACCTTGCAGCTACCGCGTATGACGGACCGGCCCCACAGTCGAGGCATGGACGACCACACGCGCGCTCCTCGCCGTCTGCTCATGTTCCTGTCCACGGCCGTCGTGGCCATCGTGGTGCTCACGGGGCTCGTTCTCTCCACCCGCTCCACACCCAAGGCCTCGAGCGCCCCTGCTGGCCCCGGTGATCCGGTGCTGCGCGGCGAGACCGTCCGGCTGCTGATCGTCGGAGATCCCTTCGCGTCGGCGTTGGAGGAGGCGTCCACCGAGCTGGAGCAGCTCGCCGGGGGCAAGCTCGAGCTCGAGGTGGTCGGTTACGACGACGTGCGGCGGCTGACCCTTCGTAACGCCCAGGACAAGGTGAGCGCGTACGACCTGGTCAGCTTCGACGTGGTGTGGGCGGGCGAGTACGGCGAGCTGGGCGTGCTCCTGCCGCTGGAGGCGCTGATCGCCGGCTCGCGCACGCTGGTGGAGCCGGAGGACTTCCTGGACATCGCGTATGCCCAGAGCCGCTACCACGAGCACCAGCTCGGCCTGCCCATCCAGCCGCACCCGGAGCTGCTGTGGTACCGCGAGGATCTGCTCGCCGAGGACGGGCTGCGGCCGCCGCGTACCACCGAGGAGCTCCTCCAGGTGGCGCGGCACTACCACAAGCCGGAGGCCGGGCAGTACGGCATCGTCTGGAACGGACAGAGGGGCCAGGCCTTCGGCCAGCAGATGGCCCACTTCTATGCCGCCTTCGGCCAGCCGCTGCTGGACGGGTCGGGCCGGCCCACGCTGGACACGCCCCAGGGTGTGGCCGCGGCCCGTTTCGCACTCGAGCTGCTGAAGGTGTCACCGCCCGATGTCGTCAACACCGCCTGGGACCAGCGCCCACGGCGCATCGCGCAGGGCGCAGTGGCCATGACCTACGAGTGGGGTGCCCGTGCATTCCTCGTCGAGGAGTCAGCCGCCTCGACCGTGGCCGGGAAGATCGGCTACGTGGCGGCGCCCCATGCCCCCGGGGTGGACCCGGTGACGCCCATCGGCACCTGGAGCCTGGGCATCCCCGCCAACATCGGCCCCCGCGGGGAGCTGGCCTGGCGAATGCTCTCCTGGCTCACCTCGCGACAGGTGCTGAAGGTGCTGGCCCGGTATGGCAACGGCGGCATGCCGCGCAAGAGCCTGCTGCGCGACCCCCAGCTCGTCCGCCGCTACCCGGTGTTCTCCGTCGTGGACCAACTCTCCCAGGCCGGTCAGCTCCAGGACTGGATGCGTCCCGCCGTGCCCCAGTGGCCTCGGCTCGCGGAGCTCCTCGGGACCACCTACCACGACATGCTCCTGGGCCGGCTCACACCCGAGCAGGCGGCCGCCCAGGCCCAACAGCAGGCGGAGGCGCTGTTCACCCTCCGCGCCACGGGGCACTGAGATGACCCAGGGCCCTGCTGCTTCGCCCCGACCCGAAGGGCCCCCCCTCCCAGGACGTGCTCGAGCTCTTCCACACCCTGCTGCGCCGCTCGGGGGGGCTCTATGACGGCGTCAGCGTGCTGGAGCGCACCGGACAGGGGGAGCATCGAGTCGATGAACCGCTCGTCCAAGGGGTTGCCGCCGTAGAAAAAAGAAATACCGCTGGCGTCGTGACGATCCCCGTGACGCTCCCGTTGACGCGGGGGGGAGACAACGTTTTCCAGAGTGACGGACCTGTCCTGGCTGTAGCGCCTGGTACGGCTCTGGGCTCTGTCCCGCTGATGCGGCGGGGCCCCCCAACCACGGAGCGGAGAGCACATGAAGAAGATGACGAGACACATGACGATGGGCCTGGCGGCCACGAGGGAGCTCATCATGCACATGAAGAAGGGGTTGCTTTACGCGGCAGCGCTGATGTGTGTGTCCCAGGCGCTCGTTGGCTGCGGGACCGAGCCTGGCATCGAGGCGCAGCCCGCCACGGCCAGCGAGGTCCAGCAGCCGCAGCCCGAGGAGCTGGGCCAGCAGGAGTCAGGGCTGGCCGTGTCCGTGGGGGGCTGCGCCGGCAACCTGAAGTCGATCTATCGCTTCTACTCGTCGAGGCTCAACAAACACAATCACCCCACCACCGCCCTCCAGGATCCCTTTTACTGGGCTTACGAGTTCGTCATGGGTGCGCTCTTCGATGCGAACTTCGCGCCCTGCGGGGCCGTGCCGCTGTACAGCTCCTACGCGTACAGCAGAACTGACCAGCTGCTCACAACGAATTCGAGCGAGGGCGGCAGCTTCTACAGCACTCCAACGGTTGCTGGTTACTGCTTCCCGTTTCAGGCGCCGGGCACCATTCCCCTCTACCGCTACTTCAGCCCACAGGCGGCGGAGCACCTCTACACGATGAACTTCAACGAGTTGGGATACGGGAACGGCTACTACAATTACGAGGGTGTCACGTGCTATATCTACCCGCGTTACCAGTGCCCCACGACCGCGGATATCTGGCGGGGTGCAGGGCCCCAGGCCTGCGCGTGCAGCCCCTCCCAGGTCGCCGCCCATACCATCTGGGGGACCAACACCTACCTGGACTACTCCAACCCCTGCCAGGCGGCGGTGCACGCGGGCCAGCTGAGCAGCACCTACAGGCAAGGCACCATCCGCGTCACGCCCACCCCCGCGCAGTCGTCGTACCAGAGCTCGACGCAGAACGGCATCACCTCGAACGGCCATGGCTGGTATTACGGCAGCTTCACCGTCGCCGCTGAGCAGTGACACGCCGTCACGGCCTGGGGGAGGACTGGCCCGGTAGGGTGTCCTCCCCTGGGGTGTCCGCTCCGGGAAGGAGTCTGGAAGGTGTCGTCGGGAAGGTGTCGTCTGGAAGGTGTCAGGGGATTGCACAGTACACGCAAGCCATTGAACTCAATGGACAGGCGGAGTCCTCTGACACCTTCTTGCGGACTCAGCCGCGCCGCGGGGGGAGCTGGCTCTTGAGGGCCTCGAGCTGCTTGCGGTTCTCGATGGCCAGGGTGCGCAGCCGCACCGCCGTCTCCAGCGTGTCCAACAGCCGCCGCACGCCGCTGTCCTTGGAGAGGTAGCCAAACGGGCGGTGCTCGTTGATGACCTCGTACGGATCCTTCACGTCCTGGTAGGCGGAGTAGAAGATGACGGGCATGTCCGGCTGGCTCTTGCGTATCTCATTGCAGGCCCAGAAGCCGTCATGCCCCTTCATCTTGATGTCGAGGATGACGGCGCACACCTCGTCATCCACCGCGGCCACGCCCTCCAGGGCCGAGGCGAACAGCCGCACCTGGTAGCTGCCGGAGAGCAGCAGCGCCAGCGAGCGGCGGATGCCCGGGTCATCATCGATGATGACGACGCGGGGCAACTCGGAGGCGGCCGGCGTCTCGCGTGCTACATCCTGCCGTAGCAGCGCATCGAAGTCGTCGAAAGCCAAGGTTGCTCTCCAGGGGCGCCCCTCACGAGGGCCGTGAGCAACTCGTGACTTAACGTCCTCTCCCGGTACACGCAAGCCACAGGGGCTCGGCGCACCGCATCATCCCGCCAGCGCCTCGAGCACCTGCGAGACGAGCATGGGCAACTCGGGGGACCCGCCCGGCGGGCCAGACGCGCGCTCCCCCCCGAGCCGTCGCAGGACTCGCTCTCGGGTGACCGCGCTGGCCAGGGGGTGGGAGTGGATGGAGCGCAGGGCCTGCTCGAGCGGGGGCAGCGGCTCGGGCCGCGGGGACAGCTCCGCCAGGGCCACCAGCACCTCCAACACCAGCGGCACCGCGCCCACCTCCATGGCGGTGCGCAGCGCCCCGTCCAGGTGCGCCCGGGCCGCCGCCGGCTCGCCGCGCGCCAGGGCCACCCGCCCCAGTCCCAGCCGGGCCTCGGCCAGCCCCCGCCGCTCATTGAGCCGCTCGCACACCGCCCACGCCTCGGCGAAGCAGCCCCGGGCCCGCTCGGCCTCGCCGCGCAGCAGGGACACGGTGCCCTGGCCGCACAGCGCCGCCACCAGCGTGCCCGGGTGCCCCGTCTCCCGCCCCGCCCGCAGACAGGACTCGAAGCACGCCGCCGCCTCCTCCAGCCGCCCCTGCGCGGTGAGCACCCGGCCCAGCTCGGCCCGCGGGGGCACGCTGCCGCCCCCCGGCTGCTCCAACACCGCCAGCCCCTCGCGCAGGGCCCCCTCGGCGTCCTCCCACCGGCCCTCGAAGGCGAGCACCCCGCCCAGCCGCCCCAGGCAGGCGGCCAGCTCCCGCTCCTCGCCCAGGCGGCGGAAGGCCACCAGGCCGCGCGAGAGCAGGTGGCGGGCCTGGCGAGGCTCCCCGGAGAGGAAGAGCACCTCCGCCAGGTGGCGCCGGGCCACCGCCGCCCCGCGTGCCTCCCCCCGTGCCCGCGCCAGGGCCAGGCTGGTGCGCAGGCTCCAGCGCGCGGTGCCCAGCAGCCCCTGCGCCAGCGCCAGCCGTCCCGCGGTGACGAGCGCCGCCCCCAGCGCCGGGCTCGCGCCCCGCTCGCGCACCAGGCGCAGGCCCTCTTCCAGGAGGGCCGCCGCCCGCGCGTGCCCCGCCGACTCCAGGGCGAAGCGCCCCCGCCACACGAGCAGCCGCCCCCGGAGGAAGCGCTCCTCGGTGCCGCCCTCGGGCCGCACCCTCGCGGCCAGCTCCGCCAGCAACGCCTCGGCCTGTTGGAAGTGGCCCAGCTGCTCCTCCGCGGTGCACAGGCCCTCCAGCGCCCGGTCCACCAGCTCCAGCCGGCCCGCCTGGGCCGCCCAGGCCAGCGCCGCGCGCGCGTTCTCCAGCTCCACCGCCAGCGCCGCGAGCGCCTCGCCCCGCCCCCTGCCGTGCAGCTCCCCGCCCAGCCGCTCCAGCAGCGCGCTGTAGTGCTCGGCGTGCCGCTCCTGGGCGCGCCGCTCCTCCTCGGGTGCCGCCCGCAGGGCCTCTCCGGCATAGCGGCGCAGCAGCTCGTGCAGCACGTAGCGCCGCGTGGGCGTGCGCCGCACGAGGAAGCGCGCCGCCAGCGAGGAGAGCAGCGGCAGCGAGGCCTGCGCCACCTCCAGCGCCGCCGCCCGCGAGGCCCCACCGCGGAAGACGCTCAGCCTCCCCAACACCCCCTGCTCCTGGGGGGAGAGCCGCTCCCAGGCATGGAGGAAGACGGCGCGCAGGCTGCGGTGGCGCTCGGGGCCCGCCCGCGCGCCGGCCAGGAAGTCCAGGTCCCGCTCCACCTCCGCCGCTATCTCCTCCACCCCCAGGTGGCGCACCCAGGCCGCCGCCAGCTCCAGGGCCAGGGGCAGCCCCTCCAGCCGCCGGCACAGGCGCACCACGGTGGGCTCCTGCCCGGGCTCCAGACGGAAGCCGGCATTCACCCGGGTGGCGATCCGGACGAAGAGCTCCAGCGCGGCCCGGCCGGGCTCACCGGGCGCGGCGCCCTCCACGCACGGCAGGCCCTCGAGCTCCAGCTCCCACTCGCCCCGCACGCCCAGCCGCTCCTGGGAGGTGACGAGCAGCTCGAGCCCGGGGGCGCGCTCGGCCAGCTCCACCAGCAGCGGCGCCGCCCCGAGCAGGTGCTCCATGCCGTCGAGCACCAGCAGCAGGTGGCGCTCGCGCAGGTGCTCGAGGAGCTGGCCGAGGGTGTCTCCGTCACTGGCGGACTGAAGCCCGAGCGCCTCGGCGATGGCCGGCGCCAGCAGCTCGGCCGAGGTGACGGGCGACAGTGGCACCAGCCAGGCGCCGTCCTTGAAGCGGGGCGCCTGACGGCGGGCGGCCTCCAGGGCGAGGACGGACTTGCCCACGCCGCCGGGGCCGGTGAGGGTGAGCAGGCGGCAGTGCGGATCCTCCAGGCGCTGGGCGAGGGCGGCCAGCTCGGCCTCGCGGCCGACGAAGGAGGCCAGCGGGGCGGGCAGCGGGGAGGCGCGCGAGGGGCCTGGGGGCCTGGGCGGGAGGGGGCGGGAAGGGCCGCGGCCGGAGCGCAGCAGGGCGGCCAGCTCCTGCGTCTCCTGCTGGGGGTGCACGCCGAGCTCGGAGGCGAGCAGCGTGGCACAGGCCTCGTACTGTGCGAGGGCCCGCTCGTGCTGGCCGCACCCGGCATACAGGCGCATGAGGTGACAGTGGGCCTGCTCGTCCAGCGGCTCCACGTCCACCAGCCGCTGGGCGTAGGGCAGGGCCTCGCGAGGCTGCTCCGCCTGGACGTGGCGGGCGATGAGCTGCCGCAGGGCGTGGACGAGCCGGGTGTGCAGGTGCTCGGCCTGGGCGGCGTGCCACTCGAGGAAGGAGGAGCACCCGTCCAACTCCCGCTCGAAGCCCTGGAGGAAGTCGCCGCGCCAGAGGGCCACGGCCTCGGCGAGCTCCCGCGGGGAGGCGCTGGAGGCGCCGGTGAGCCGCTCGAAGCGCTCCACGTCCACCTCGACGGATTCACGGGCGGCGAGCTCCACGCTGGAGCCGTCCACGTCCAGCCAGTGCCCGCCCAGGGAGAGGTGGAGCTGCGACAGGGCGCCGCGCAGCGAGTCCATCCGCTGGGGGGCCTCGGTCTCGGGCCAGAGCAGGAGCGCCAGGGCCTCGCGGGTGTGGCGGCGGCGCGTGAGGGCCAGGTACGCCAGCAGCGCGACCGCCTTGTGAGGCACCCCCTCCACCGGGGTCCCTTTCAGCCGGAGCTCCAGCGGGCCGAGCAGGCGCAGGGCGAGGGAAGGCTGGCCCGCGTGGGCCTCCGCTCCTTGCGAGACAGCGGAGGGGGGAGGCGGGGCCACGGGCTCACGCCGCTCCCGGGCCACGGGCGCGGGGGGGGTACGGCCCTGGCTCAGCTCCGAGTGGAGGCGCCGGCACTCCTCTCCGGGGCGCACGCCCAGTTCCTCGGCGAGCGTGGTGCACAGCCGCTCGTACTGGCGCAGCGCCTCGGTGCGTTGTCCACTCCAGGCCAGCAGGCGCATGACGAGTGCATGGGCCTGCTCGTCGAAGGGCTCGAGGGCCACCAGCCGCCGGGCGAAGGGCAGGGCCCGCGCGAAGTGGCCTCGCGCGGCGTGGGCCGCGGCGAGCCGGCGCAGCACATCTCCCAGCCCACCGCGCAGATGCTCGGCCTGGGCCTGCTTCCACGCCTCGAAGTCCTCGCACCCCTTGAGCCGCACCCCCTGCAGCAGCTCGCCACGGTAGAGGGTGGCGGCCTCGGCCAGCTCCTCCAGCCCTTCCTCTGGCCCTGCTCCCTCCCGGAGCGAGCAGGCCGCGCGCAGTTGCTCGAAGCGGTGCACGTCCACCCAGGCCGTGGAGCCCACCGGCAGGGCCACCGTGTCGCGCTCCACCTCCAGCACCTCGGTTCCCAGCGCCTGGGCGAGCTCCCACAGCGCGGTGCGCAGCGAGGCGCGGGCCCGGGCCGGCTCGTGCTCGGGCCACAGCAGTCCCGCGAGCAGGGCGCGCTCCTGGCGCCGGCGCGTCAGCGCCACGTACGTCAGCAGCGCGAGGGCCTTGTGGCGGACGAGGGCAACCGGGGCGCCATCGCGCTCGATCCGGGGAAGCCCCAGCAGGTGAAACATGACAGCGGTCATTTCGGGACAATCTAATCGAGTCTCTCCCGGAAATCCCGGGAAGAGTCCCGAAAGGCGCCCATCCTGGTTTCCACTGGCGAATCCCTCACCGGGGTGGGGTGCTCAGTAGGTCCAGATTTCGTGGTCGCGCAGTTCCACCTCGGCCCAGCCACCGACGGGGCCCCAGAACTCGATGCCGCCGATGATGCCGCCCGAGTACCGCATGTCCGCGGGCAGCGGGGTGGGCAGGCGGCCCTCCTGCTGCAGGCGGCTGAGGACGGCGGGGAGGTTGATGGAGAAGTCGAGCCAGGGCGCGTCGTGGATGGAGTTGTAGCACCACAGCTGCGACGAGCTGTAATTGTTGGGCTTCACCCCCCAGGAGGCGCCGTTGACCTCGAAGGTGCGCTTCATCTCCTCCTTGATGACCGTCACCCCCGCGCGGGTGGCCAGGTACTCCTCGGTCTGCGAAGGGCCGGGATCCGGCATGCCCAGGGCGGGCGGCGCGCCGACGTACGTCAGCAGATCGATGGACACCTGGCCGTCGAGGCTGGGATTGGAGGGCACGACCCAGGCGAAGTAATACGGCATGCGGGCGTTGGAGTTCTGGTTGCAGTAGCGGGCGCGCACCTGGAGGTGCACGGAATGAACCCAGGAGACGTAGGGCCAGTGGTTGGTGTTGGAGAAGTCCCAGGAGGGGAAGCTCCGGGTGTTGTTGATGTACTGCTCGAGCCCCACGTACTGGTACCCGTTCTGGCCCGCTACCGGAACGGAGATGATGTGGGCCTTCCAGCGGCCGACGGACGCATCCCACTCCCAGTTGAACCAGTTGGGGCACAAGCCACCGGTCCCGTAGGTGTCGTAGCCCACGCCCCGCACGGCGCAGGTGCTCTCGCTGCTGCTGGCGACCGCGTAGCCCAGGGTGCTGGAGCAACCGCTTCCCTGACAGAAGCGGTGCTGCTCGGGGCTCTTCGTCCACGCGTTGGGAATGTTCAGGAAGGGGTCCCAGCCACGCGCGGTCAACGCCTGCGCGGCGCTGCCCAATGGCTCCTGGGGCTTCTCACCTTCGGGGACCCCGCACGCGCCAAGCGCGAGCAGGAGGGAGACGGCGGTCTTCGATGCGAGGCGATTCATCTGCATGGGGGTTCCATGAGGTACGGCCGTCACGGAAACCGTCACACCCGGCGCCGGCTTCGTGCGGCCGTCCGTCACGGGAGTTGACGGTTTGCGTGACGCTCTGGAGACGGCGGTGCGGCTGCGTTGACACGGCGCACCAATGCCGCGGGGGCGAAAAAAGAACCACTGCTGTCCTTTTGACGCTCCTGGTGACGCTCCCGTTGACGCTGGGGGGAGACAAGGTTTCCCGGAGTGACGGACCTGGCCCGGTTGTAGCGCCTGGCATGTTTCTTCGGACTGGCCCGTTCATGGGGCGGGCATGGACACAATGGGAGACACCGGCACATGAAGAAGATGATGCGACGTATGACGATGGGCCTGGCGGCCGTGGCGGGCCTGATGATGGCGGGCTGTGGTGGCGCCGAAGAGCCGCAAGCCCAGGAGGGCATGGGTGTGGACCCGCCTTCCGAGGAGACCACGGTGAGAGCTGCCGCGCTCTCGTGTGTCATGTTCAAGGGTCTGGACTTCAACGCTCAGCCTCACGGTTTCCAGCAGTGCGGCTCCTATGGGCAGTGGGCCCCCTCGACCTACTCGGGTTACCAGCAGCCCATGGTGGACGGCACCCTGCCCATGAATGGCATCTGGGGCTCCTACAACAACGACATCGTCCGCTACACCACCTCGGCGGCCACCCGGAACTCCTACTTCTCCAATGTCCCGAGCGGGCGGCTCTTCGGAAGCTGCACCGGTTGCGCCTTCTGAGGACGCAGGCCTGGTCCCGGTAGCGGCTCGCTCACCCACAGCCACAGCGGCCCGAGCACCGGGGCCGTTCGCGGACCCCCGGACCCGCCACACAGGATTCAACCCTGCTGCACCGCGAAACCTTCAAAGTGAAGTGAAGCCGTTCGCATCCGTTCATACACACGAGGACTGAACAACATGGCACACAGCAATTCTCCGTATTGGAAATGGACGTACAAGGCTGCCGGGCTCGCGGTGGCGCTCACGCTGGCAGGGTGGGGCACTGGAGCCGAGGCGATGGAGCCCGCGGCCCCTGGCCTCCAGGGCGCAGGGGCTGGTGAGGCTCCCGCGGTTCCCGGCCGCGGCAACTCGCCCAAGGTGCTCGATGACTTGCTGCTCGATGTGGGCGCTCAGGTGAGCTCTTTTGGTGGCATGTACCATGACGAGCAGGGGCGGCTGGTCGTGCGCCTCACCCGCGCCGAGGACAAGCCCGCGGCCCAGCGTGCCATTGCCGCCATCTTCGGTGTGGAGCGTATCCCCGCCGAGGGAATCGTGGCCGCCCCCGCCCAGCATAGCTTTGCCAGGCTCAAGGAGCTCCAGCAGCGCATCACCCCGGATGTCCTGTCTCTCAGGGGAGCCGTGTTGACGGACGTGGACGAAAAGACCAACCGGGTGACCATCGGTGTGTCTGATCTGGAGGCGCGGGGGAACATGGAGCAGCGTCTGAAGGCACTCGGGGTGCCCTCGGACATGGTGGAGGTTGTCGACGTCAATCCCATCTACCCCGCCTCCGTACAGGGGGGCTGGCGGCCGGTGCCGGGCGGAGTGCAGATCGAGTGGACGCCGGGCCGCTACTGCACGCTCGGTTTTACCGCCCTCTGGGGCGGTACGCTGGGCTATGTGACCAATTCGCACTGCTCGACGACGATGGGCAGCTTGGACTATGGCGCGTCTGGGCAACCCGCCCTGTCCTCGGTGGCGGGCTACGAGGCCGTTGATCCGGCTTTCCAGACCGGCGGGAGTTGTCCCGCTGGCCGCCTCTGCCGCAACAGCGACAGCGCCTTCTTCAGTGCCGCCGGCGGCGTTGGCGTCACCCCCCTCATCGCCGCGACCCCGGGTCCCAACCAGCTCAGCATCAACGCATGGCTGGAGGTGCCTGCCAAGGTGGACTACCCGGCTCAGGGGCAGTTCGTCTACAAGACGGGCCGTACGACTGGCACCACCGGTGGCACCATCAATTTTGCGTGCGCCACCGTCAACGCGGGAGGGGCGGTGCACACCTACTACTGCAACTACATCGCATCCAACTCCTACCAGGTGGCAGCCGGTGGCGACAGCGGCTCGCCGGTCTACATCCGCTCCGGCAACAACGCGACACTGGTAGGGCTCATGTGGGGTGCTGGCCCCACGGACTTCGCCTTCAGCCCGGTGGGCGGAGTGCGCGCGGATCTGGGTATCGTCCCCTACTGCCAGGGCTACAAGGGCTGCTGAGGGGTTGATGTGACGAGGGGCAGTTCCTCCTGAGGGCCCCTGTACCCCGTTTGCTTGCGGCGCATGCGCTCGCAGGCAAACGGAGTGCAGGGGCCCACGCCGTTGACGGTTTCCCGTGATGCCCTGGTGCGGGCGGACAGGGAGCGTCACGGTTTTCGCTGTCGCCCAGGCGCGGGCCGTGACGAATGGCGTGACGGTCCTCCGGCAGATTGCATTCCGCTCGAAATCACCGAGTCGTGGTGAGCAGCACCTCGCGCCACGAACCCTTCACCCCGAAGCACGAAAGTCCATCATGAACACGTCCCGTCTCTCGCCCCGTCTGCTGATGGCCGCGACTCTCTCCCTCGCGGTCTCCGCGTGCGGCGCTCCGGAAGAGGAAACGCCGGCGCCCGTCTCCGCCGACATCAACAGCCCCGCCCTCCCCACCACCTTCGAAATCGATGAGAACGGCCAGGTGGTGCAGCCCGTGGAGTCGGTGTGCACGCTGTGCTACACGAGGGGCTTTTACGACATGCAGGTCAACGGTGTCGCCAGTGGCTGGGTCTGCGGGCCCTCGCGCCCCAACAACATCTACAACGTCAACATCTACAAGTATGAGTACTACGGCTGGCGCCTCGTCGGCGCGGGCTACGCGAACCAGCCGCGTGATGCCGCCGTGGCCGCGAACTGTGGCGGCAACCCGAACCATGGTTTCTGGATCCAGTTCGCCCCGCAGGGCGCCGGCACGTACATGATGCACGCGACCGCGTCCGGCCAGTACGATATGCAGGCTACGCTCAGCGGCACCTGAGCCCTCCCCAGCGGAACGTCTCACGTTGGGTCTTGGGCGCCCGGTCCGCGGTGTCTCAGCCGCTGGACCGGGCGCCGCATCGCGGCAGGGTGAGGACGAAGCGCGAGCCTTGCCGCACCCGATGTTGAGCGGGCCCCACGGTGTCATGAATGCACTGGGGGCTGCCGCGTCATCTGTCTCAGTAGAGGTAGTACAGCGCAGTGAGGTCGGTGCTGGTGAACTCACCGGTCTCGACTTGCCGGTAGCAGGAGTTCATGAGCGACCCACCCCAGGTGGCCACGGCTGGCGTGCCGGGGATGAGGACGGAGCCCACGCCCTCGTCACCTTCGTTGATGGCGGCGCCGGTGCAGCTGATGGACCGATTGTAGCAGTCCGAGTGGCGGAAGCCGATGGTGTGGCCCAGCTCGTGGGTGATGACGTGCTCGACCGTGTCCACGGGGTAGTAGTTGTCGTTCATGAGGGTGCCGATGAAGAAGATCCCGTAGGGGTAGCCGCCCGAGGGGTAGCCCGCGTCTCCGCCGTCGCCGCTCCTGACCTCCGCGGTGATGTTCGCGGTGCACCCGGTGGTCGGGCCGCGCACGAAGTAGATCCGGCGGCCGTGCTCATTGTAGTTCTGGATGGCCAGATCCAGGCCATAGATGAATTTGGGGTAGCTGTTGAACGCGGCGGTAGGGTTGATGCAGATCTTCGACACGTGGAAGCCGACGAGGTTGTTGGTCCGGTACTGCTCCTGGCTCCCGCTGGTCTGCAGCATCTCACGGGACGCCTCGAGGGTGACGTGCGCGTCGCGCCCCACGTACACGGCCCCCTCGTGGATCATGATGTCGTCGGCCGGATAACCGGACTCGATCAGGTTGGAGATGATCTCCTGGTTCTCGGCCTCGCGGTCGACACCGCAACCCACGAGGGCAATACCGGCCAGCAACGCCATGGAAAGAGGACGACGGGACGAGAGACGGGACGTCTTCATGAGGAACTTTCGTGCTTCAGTGTGACGGTTTCGCGGTGCAAGGTGCTGCCCACCACGGCTCGGTGACTTCGAACGGAACTCAACCTGCCGGAGGACCGTCACACCATTCGTCACGGCCCGCCCCAGAGCCTCGCGAAAGCCGTCAATTCCCGTGACGCTCCTCCGGTGCGTGTGGCGGGGACGTTCGCTTCACTCGTTGGACCGGGCGCCGCCTCGCGGCAGGGTGAGGACGAAGCGCGTGCCCTGTCCCACCTCACTGTGCACCTGCACCGTGCCGCCGTAGAGCAGCACCAGCTTGCGCACCACGCCCAGCCCCAGCCCCACCCCCGTCTCCGGCTTGGTGGAGAAGAAGGGCTCGAAGATGCGCTCCAGGTTCTCTGGCGCGATGCCCGGGCCCGTGTCCTCCACCTCCAGCCGCAGGTGCTCGCCCTGCTCCACGGCGGAGATGCGGATGCACCGCGCGCGCTCGCCCGCCGTGTCCACCAGCGCGTCCCTCGCGTTGGACACCAGGTTCTTGAGCACCGAGTAGAAGTGCTCCTCCCGCCCGGTGAGCACCGCCTGCTCCGGCACGGCCAGCTCGGTGCGTATCGCGTGGGCGCGCAGCTCCTCCTGCATCTCGGCGGTGATGGAGCGCGCCAGGGCCGCCAGGGGCACGGGCTCTCGGCCGGGGCTCTCCCGGCCCAGCCGGGAGTACTCCAGCAGCAGCCGGGTGATGGCCAGTCCCCGGTCCACCTGCGCCACCGTGCCGCGCAGCGCCGTGTCCAACAGCGCCTCGTTGCCGTTGAGCTGCTGGAGCAGCATGGCCACCCGGGGACGCTCCTCCGGCGTCAGCCGCTCGCGCACCTCCAGGTACAGCTCCTTGAGCTTCTGGCTGTTGTCCGCGCACAGGGTGGAGTCGGCGGCGTCCGAGCCCAGCACACGCGAGAGCATCAGCCGGGCGCCCGCCAGGGCGTTGCGCATCTCATGGGCGAAGCCCCCCGCCATGCGCTGCTCGGTGGACTCGCGCTCCAGCTCCACCACGCGCGCCTGGGCCCGCGCGAGCGCCTCGGTGCGCTCGGCCACCAGGTGCTCGAGCTGGGCGTTGCGCCGCCGCAGCGCCATCTGGCGCACGCGCCCCACCAGCGCCAGCGCTCCCACCAGCGCCAGCACCGCCCCCAGGCGCGCCCACCACGTCTGCCACCAGGCGGGCCGCACGGCGAAGGCGAACCGCGTCACGGGCCCATACTCCCCATGCGGGTAGCGGGCGCGCGCGAGCAGCTCGTAGTCGCCGGGAGGCAGGCCCACGTAGCGCAGCCGCCCCTGCTCCGGCTCGGGGTGGAACTCCTCGTCCACCCCCACCAGCCGCACCTGCCGCTCCACGCTCCCGGGGTGCAGGAAGCCCATGGGGGCCACATCGAACTCGAGCGTGCCGTGCTGGTAGGGCAGCTCCAGCGGCCGTGGCGCCCGCAGCAGGTCCACCCCCCCCGCGGTGGCGGACGTGAGCAGCATGGGAGGGGCGGGCGGAGGGCCCCTGTAGCGCGCCCCCAGGAAGCGCCCCAGGCCGCCGCTGGTGCCCACCCACACGTCCCCGTCCGGCTCGGCCAGGAACGCCCGGGCGTTGCAGTCGTCCCCCGGCAGCCCGTCGGCGCTCGTGAAGCGCTCCACCACCCGGCCTCCCTCGATGAGGTCCATCCCCTTGCCAGAGCCCGCCCACAGCCGGCCCGCCGCGTCCTCGCCGAGCTGGTACAGGGTGTTGCTGGAGAGGCCGGAGTCGCGGTCCAGGTGCGTCCACCCGGAGGTGCGCTCCCCCTCATAGCGGAAGCAGCTCAGGCCCGAGCCCATGCGGTAGGCCACGCACAGCTCGCCATTGCGCCGCTCCATCACCAACAACACCTGGCCGGTGCGCAGGCCCTCGGCCGTCCCCAGGTAGCGCACCTCGCCGCGCTCGGGCCGCACCTGCACCAGCCCCATGTTCCCCGCGGCCCACAGCCGCTGCTGGCTGTCCACCAGCAGATCGTCCACCTGCCAGCGCCCCTCGTGCGGCGACCCCAGGGGCGGCCGGGTGAACCGGGGCACCACCGCCGAGGCCTCGCCGGCGAAGAGCCCCTCACTGGAGCCCACCCACAGCCGGCCCCGCGCATCCAGGGCCAGGTCGAAGATGGCGGCGTCGCGCGAGGCCCCCTCCAGGGCGAAGCGCTCCAGCCTCCGGGTGCGCGGCTCATAGCGGAACAACTCGGAGGTCACGCCCGCCAGCCACAGCCGCCCATCGGCCATCGGCTGCACGGCCATCAGGTGGATGGAGGGCACCTCCGGCTCCATGTGGAAGCCTGCCTCGGTGGCGCGTGCCAGCCCCCGTTTGGTGGCCGCCCAGAGCGTGCCGCCCCTGTCGCGCCCCACGGACCAGACCGTGCGATGGCCCAGCCCCTCCTCGGCCCCGTAGTGCCGCCAGAGCCCGCGGCCCACCAGCCGGTACAGCCCCAGCGAGCCCACCCAGAGCGAGCCCTCCCGGTCCACGAAGAGGCTCTGGAGCGGCTCCGAGGGCAGGCCCGCCAGGTTTCGCGGCCGGCCCTGCTCCAACGCGAGCAGCCCCTGGGTGGAGCCCACCCAGATGGTACCGCTCAGGTTGGCGGTGATGCCCGCGATCCACCGCTCCCTCACGAGCGCGGAGAAGTCCTCCACGCGCCGCGACCGAGGGTGGTAGGCGACGAGCTGTTGCTGGCCTCCGAACCAGAGCCGGCCGCTGCCGTCCGGGTGCAGGGCGTGGAGCCAGGTCAGCGGCGGCAGCCCCTCGGCCTGACTCAAGGTCCGCCAGCGCCCCTGCGCGGTCCGCTGGTGCAGCAACAGGCCTTCATGCGAGTACAGCTCGCCCTGGGGGGTGGAGAAGAGCACCTGCAGCGGCTGGCCGGGGGCGTCGGTGACGCGCTCGAAGTGGTCCGCCTCCCGCTCGCGGAAGAGGCCGGCATGAGAGGAGACCCAGGCCGTGCCCGCCGTGTCCGTCACCAGGGAGATCAGGGGGCCTCCCAGCTCGCGAGCCTCGTCCAGCACACGCCAGCGCCCCTGGTGCCAGTGCGCGGTGCCCCGCTGCATCACGCACCACATGCCGCCCTCGCGCCCTGGAGCCAGCCGCTGCACGAAGTCCGAGGTGAGCCCCGGTGGCAGCGGCACCGGCTGGAAGCGGTGCCCGTCATGGCGGTAGAGCCCATCATCCGTCCCCACCCAGAGCAATCCGGTGGAGTCCTGGGAGATGGCGCGGATGTTCCACTGGCCCAGCCCCACCTCCGCGCCATACGGAACGAAGGGCAGCCGGCCCGGAGGGGTCTGCGCCGCCGCCGGCGGGCACAGCAGCAGCCCCCACAGGAGCAGGCCCAGCAACGACCCCGTCAGCGAGCGCTCCAGGGGGGAGTGCGTTGCTTCGTGGCGGCACGCGGCGCCAGGCGAGGGCTGGTCAGGACCCATTGAGGGAGACAGTGTACAGGAGCTCCTGGACGCCGAGGGAGCCGTCCTCACCACCTCCCTGTCCGAGGCGGCGAAGTGGGCGGCGGCCTGTCTGGAGCGCGCGGGCCGGCCCCGCCCATGGAACAGCACGTGGGCTGAGCCGTGGCTCAGCGCGCGCCGAACGTCTTCACCATCTTGTTGTAGACGCCCATGATGAGCAGCGGGCCCACCCACATGCCCACGAAGTGGCTGGCCCGGTTCTTCCGTGACAGCTCCGCCACCAGCGAGAAGCCCATCGCGCACAGGCTGGCGAAGAGGAAGAAGTCCGAGGGAATCTTCGCGGTCTGCTGCTCCAGCAGCCGGGTGAGCGAGCTCTCGGTGTGCTCGGCGCGCATGACCGTCGCGGCCTGGTAGTCCTGGATCGATCGCCTGCTCGCGGGATTGATGTCCTGCTGCATGCCGCCCTCCTGTCCTCGGGTGGAGGCCCGTCCCCTGGCCCCGTGCGCCCCTCGTTGCGCCCAGCACCATATTGAGGACGTCCGATGGAGGAGGCGAGATGGGGGAGGCAGGCACAGCGGCGGGCGACGGCTTGTTCGGCGGGCTGCTCCACGCGACGAAGGGCAGCGGCCCGCTGCTGCAACGCGATTACTGGGCCATCATCGAGCGCTGCGGGTGCTCGCCCTCGGAGGTGATGGAGCTGGTGGCCTGCCGCTTCCCGGAGTTCGCCCCGAGGGAGCTGGTCATCTTCGAGCCCGAGCACGAACGGGACGGGCCGCTGGAGCCGGGCGATGAGCTGCGGGTGCAGATCCGCGGGGCGGGGACGTTCCGCGTACGCATCATCCACCGGGATCGCCAGAGCCTCACCCTGGCCACCCTGCCCGGGCACCCGGAAGCGGGACGCATCACCTTTGGCGCCTACCGCAACGAGCGGGGCGACGTCATCTTCCACATCCGCAGCCGGGCCCGCTCCGGCTCGCGGGTGAAGTACCTGGGGTTCCGCACCGGCGGCGAGGCCATGCAGACCAACACCTGGACCGACTTCGTGAACGCCGTGGCCCTCACCGTGGGCGAGGGCGTCATCGGCTTCCTCCACGCGGAGACCACCCTCATGCTCGAGGCGCACGAGAGCGCGGATGACATCCGGGGCCCCACCTTCCTCGCTCGCGGAGACGAGACATGACCCACGTCGATTGGCGCTTCCTGCGCGGCTGGTCGGCCGACGAGGTGCTGGCGCGGCTCGAGCAGGCCTCCACCCTCCCCCTCAACTTCGAGGCGGCCGAGGAGGAGATGACGCTCGACAACGGCTGGAACCAGGTGGAGTCGCGGGCCGTCATCGCGAGGGATCGCCCGGGTACGCCCACCGCGGAGGACGCGTTCGACAAGCTGAAGCACGCCCTCGTCTATTACGGGTTCTCCGACCCGCGCGTCGTGTACGGGCACTTCGACGCCGCCATGCCGATGGAGAACCGGCCGGTGCTGCTCGAGCTCAAGTCCATGGGCCTGCACTACCTCTGCCCGGTGCGCATCGGCGCCATCCGCTCCGAACAGGGGGAAGAGCGGACCCTGTACGGCTTCCGCATCGACACGCTGCGGGGCCACATCGAGGCCGGGCGGGAGTGGTTCCTGCTCACCAAGGACCACCGCAGTGGCGAGCTGCGCTTCCACATCCAGGCCTCCTGGCGCGAGGGCCAGTTCCCCAACTGGTGGAGCCGGCTGGGCTTCGCGCTGATGGGACGGCGCTACCAGCGCGCCTGGCACCACCTGGCCCACGCCCGGATGAGGGAGCTGCTGCGCACCGGCCACCTGGAGCGCCACCCCGATGCCGAGCAGCTGGTGCATGCGCACCTCGAAGTGGATGGGAAACCGGTGCAGTTCTACTCGCAGAAGAGCCTGGGCCGCCGGCTCGGCGGCATCGAGCAGGAGAGTGAGCACATGAGACGGGACGCGCTGTTGAACACCGTGGGCTTCGGAGTGCTGGCCGGAATGCGGAGCTTCAGCGCCCCCGCCTTCCTCAGCCACCAGCTGGCGCAACAGCCCGTCGACGCTCCCAAGGGGCGCGTGCATGCGCTCGCGTCCGAGCGGAACTCGCGCGTGCTGGCCGTGCTGGCCGCTGGCGAGCTCGTCGCCGACAAGCTGCCGTGGACTCCCGCGCGCACCGCACCGCCGTCCCTGGTGGCGAGGGCCCTCTCGGGGGCACTGGCGGGCGCCGCCGTGGCGGCTCCGCACCGGCGGATGACCGTGGGCCGGGCCCTGCTCGGCGCGGCGGCGGCCGTGGCCTCGTCCTTCGCCTTCTACAAGCTGCGGCAACTGGCGACCCGTGAGTGGGGCGTCCCCAACGTGGTGGCGGGGCTGGTGGAGGACGCCGTGGCCCTCGCGCTCGGGAACAGGCTGCTCGCCCGTATCGGATGAGCGGCCTGGAGTGAAACGACTTCATGCGAAGGAGGCGGTGATGGTGCGGCAGGGATGGAAGCGCCTCGCGCTGGCGGGGCTGCTCGGGGTGCTCGGCCTGGGCGTGGGCTGTAACGAGCGCGGGAACCGCACGGTGCGCGAGGAGGCTCGCAAGGCCGGGCAAGCCGTGGACCAGGCGGCCGAGGATGCGCGCAAGAGCGCGGAGGAGGCGCGCGAGACGACCCACGAGGCCGTGGAGGGCTTCAAGGAAGGCATGGGCGGCTCGGGACAGCAGCAGGAGCACGACGGCGAGCGGCAGGGTGGAGACAACGAGCGCCGCTGACACGGGCGCCGTGAGTCCTTCAGGGCCTTCCTCCTCGACCTCGACCCGGACCCACCGGGCGTGGCCGCTGGGAACGCCGAGCCAGGGAGTAAGCGGTTGCTCTGATCTCCCCCGGGCTCACGCGGGCCATGCGCAAATGGCATGAGCCCTCGGGTTTCCGGAGGTGTAGATAGGGGGTGCGCCAGCGGCACCTGACGGAAGGAAGCACGGACATGAACACGACCAGCACGACACTCGCTCCCCCCGCGAAGCTGCCCGGACCCAACGAGCCCTGCTGGTGCGGCAGCGGGAACAAGTACAAGAAGTGTCACCGCGGCGAGGACTCGCAGGCCCGCGCGCCCGCCCCCGCCGCCCGGCGTGTGCGTCCCGGCGCGGTGAGCCCCCGCAGGCCCGTGCCCGCTCATATCCCCCGGCCCGATTACGCGGACACCGGCCGCCCCGGCCCCGGTGCGAAGGGAGATCCCTCCACCCGCGTGGAGCGCATGCGCCGGGCCTGCCGCGCCGCCGCCGAGGTCCTCCAGGTCACTGGCGCCGCCGTGAAGCCCGGCATCACCACCGACGCGCTCGATGCCATCTGCCACGAGGAATACATCCGCCGCGGGGGCTACCCGAGCACCCTGAACTACCACGGGTTCCCCAAGTCCCTCTGCACCTCCGTCAACGAGGTCATCCTCCACGGCATCCCCGATAGCCGGCCCCTCGAGGATGGCGACATCGTCAACCTCGACGTCACCATCTACCTCGATGGCATGCACGGGGACTGCTCCGCCACCTTCCCTGTCGGGAAGATTGATGCTGCTTCCGAACAGCTGCTCCGCGTGACTCGCGAGTGCATGATGCTCGGGATTGAAGCCGTCAAGCCGGGGCTTCCCATCAACGTCATCGGCCGCGCCATCGAGGCTCATGCCAAGCGCTACGGCTATGGCGTGGTCCAGTCGTACTGCGGCCACGGCATCGGGGAGATCTTCCACCTCGAGCCGCAGGTGTCTCATACGTTCGACTACCACGCGACCGACATCATCCAGGAAGGCATGTTCTTCACCATCGAGCCCATGCTCACCATGGGCTCCACCCGCCACCTGGACTGGGATGATGGGTGGACCGTGGTGACAGCAGATGGGAAGCGGTCCGCGCAGTTCGAACACACCATCTATGTGACCCGGGATGGCGCGGAGATTCTGACCCAGGTGTCACCGTAGTGGCGGGATGACCCTCACCCTGACCCTCTCCCAGGGGGGAGAGGGGATTGACGCGGATTCAACCCAGGGGCCGGATACCCTCACCCCGACCCTCTCCCGAGGGGAGAGGGAGAGGCTCCTTCTCAGACGGCCTGGTCCTTCTTGACCGCCGGCACCTGCAGGCCCGCCGAGCGCGCCAGGCCCATGACGCCCTCCACCGCCGCCGCGATGTAGCCGAACGGGTTGGCTCCATCCACCGCCGTCACGTGCACCTCCCCCATCTTCTGCTGGAACGCCGCCGCCACCTGCGGCAACTGCTGCGCCAGCACCAGCTGGATCGCCTCCGGCGACAGCGTGTTGTCGATCTCCTTCAGCGCCCTCACCTTCGCCAGCTCCGGATCCTGCGTGATCCGCGCCTTGCGCGCATCCATCTCCGCCATCGCCAGCTCCGCCTCGGCGATCGCGCACCGCGCCTCCGCCACCTTCGCCTGCGCCCTCGCCCGCTCCGCCTCCTGCTGCAGCACCGCCATCATCGCCCCGTGCCGCGCCGTCTGCGCCTGCTGCTCCTGGTGCAGCTTCTCCAGCTCCGCCTCCGCCTTCACCGCCGCCATCTGACGCTCGTGCGCCAGCCGCGCCGCCTCCGCCTCCTGCTCCAGCTTCAGCCGCTCCAGCTCCGCCTGCGCCTTCGCCGCCGCCAACGCCCGCTCGTTCGTCAGCTTCGCCGTCTGCGCCTGCTGCTCCAGCTTCAGCTTCTCCAGCTCCGCCTGCGCCTTCGACGCCGCCAGGGCCCGCTCCTGCGCCAGCTTCGCCTCCGACATCCTCCGCTCCGCCTCCAGCTGCGCCAGCTTCTGCCCTTCCTCCGCCTTCGCCTTCTGCTCCCTCACCTCCAGCTCGGCGTTCAGCTTCGCCAGCGCCGTCTCGCGCTCCAGCGACACCTGCGCCTGCCGCGTGCTCCGCTCCTTCGCGACCCGCGCCTCCTCCACCCTCGACTCGACCGCCAGCGCCTCCAGCTTCGCCTGCTCCTCCGCCTCCTGCCGCTTGTGACGGACCTCCTCCTCCGTCGCCAGCCGCGTCAGCGCGGTCTGCCGCTCCGCCTCCGCCTCCTCCCGCTGGATGAAGCGCTCCTTCGCCAGCTCCGCCTCGCGCGCCACCCGCTCCTGCTCCTCGCGGAAGCGCGCCTGCATGTTCGCGAACACCGTCTCCGACAGCACCCGCACGTCCTGGATCTCAATCGTGTCCAGGACCACGCCCCATCCCGAGTCCGTCCGGTCCTCCGGCCGCCCCTTCCCCGACACCACCGGAGCGATCTCCTTCATCAGCTCCGTGGCGATCCCCTCCTTGCGCTTGGAGAGGCATTCCTCCACCGACAGGTTCGCCACCAGCCGGCGCACCGCGCCCACGAACATCTCCCGCAGCAGCTCCGCCAGCTTCTGCTGCGCCCGCTCCGGGAAGGAGAAGTTCAGCATCCGGAAAGCCACCAGCGGATCGACGATCCGGTACACCGCCAGGCCCGTCACCTGCACGCCGACCTTCTCGTTCGTCACCTGGTCCGCGGTGAACTGCAGCCGCTGCACGCTCGTCGGGACGATGGCCACCGCGTCGCCCGGCAGCTTGAAGCACGAGGCGCCCTGCCCGCTCACGTCCCGTACGCGGCCCCGCCGCATGTGGATGAGGAACTCGCTCGGCCTCGCCGTCACCAGTCCCCACTTCTTCATCTTCTCCGGGTCCTCCTCCGGCTTGCCCGCCCTCCACCCCGCCTGCGAGTACCGGCGCGGCTCGTCCCCCTGCGGCGGCTCGCCCCCTCCGCTCCGCACCAGCTCGTTCCTCCCGCCCACCGACAGCTCCATGGCCCCCACGGCGTTCAGCTTCACGGCCCGCTTCTCGTTCGTGCTCATCGGCGCTCCCTCCGAAATCTCTCGGAGTCCCCGAATTGCAGTCTGTCGGCCAACCCCTCGCTGCCCTGAAATCGCCCACTTGGCCGCACGGGGTGTTCCACCCTGGCGCACCTGTTCCGAAGTGGGGCGCTCCAGACCGGCTCACTGCATGAGGGCCAGACCGGCGCGGGTCACGCTCTGCCGGCTCACGCCTCGCTGGGCCAGCTCACTTCTTCTGGGCGTCGTACCAGAATAATCGGACCGGCTCGTTCGACACGAGCTCGTCCACCTCGCCCCATGGGTTCTGGTCCGCGTCGACCCATACACTCGAGCCGAGAATCATCACTTGTACCCAATCGTCCCCGGTACCGGTCACCTTGAACGTGACCAGGGCGGCGAGACGCTTGCCTCCCAATATCGTGAGCAACGGCTTCGTCAGCGTCGAGCCGGTCTCGAGCTCGTTTCTTTTCGACTCGAAGTAGAGCGTGCCCTCCTCCACCCGCGAGTAGTCGCCGAGGCGCACGACGGAGGCCAGTGTCGCCATCAGTTCCTTGGACGATTCCCGTGAATCCGGCGGCGCGGCACCCGTGCCAATCGTGCCATCGGTGACGGCCTCCGGCAGCTTCGCTCCCGTATCCGGCAACCGCAGTTCCGCCACAGCCGTCGTCAGGCCCGCCAGCACGTCGGCGACGGAGCCGCCCACCCAAGGCTGAAGCCGAGAGACGAGCACCGAAACCTCGCCGTCGCTCAGGTCGGGCGGAACAATGGAGAGAAACAGGTTCAGCGCGTCATCGGTGAGAACGGGACGATCCTTGCTGGTGCGGCTGAACAGGGCATCGAAGACCTTGCGCTTCGCCTCTGGGGCATCATCGATCTTCGCCTTCGCCGCCGTGCTCAATCCACCGCTCCTGCCGCGGTCCGCGTTGTTCCCGCTGCCGGACTTGCCGGCCTTCTTGGCCTCGAGCGCATTCTGGAGTGTCTGGACCGTCACGTCCGACGCGGGCAGGGCCGACCCCGCCAACCGCGTCATGCCCAGCAGCAGGGAGAGGTCTTCCGCACTGGAACGCTCCTGGTTGTCCTTGATGATTTGAAGGACCCTGCCGTTCAGTTCCTTCTGCGCCCGCGTCAGACCCTTCTTGCCGGTCATGGCGTCTTCGACCGCCCTCTTCAGCGTTGGCTCGTTCTCGAGCATCTGGCGGATCTCGGGCGGTACGGGTGTGCCCTTGTGCTCGAGCAACTTGAACAGCGCGGCCAGCGGCTCGTCGCCACCGAAGCCCACCCTCGCTTCCGCCCGTCCCGACTCGAGCAGGATGATCACCGCCATCGCCGACGCCACCGCATAGCCCGGTACCACCCTGCTGCCGAGCCTCTGCCCGAGCGCCCCGGCGAACCGTTGCAGGAGACCACTCTTCAAGAGCGCCGCGAGTGTCGTGAGGGTGGTGGCGAGGGCCGCCTCCTTCGTCCCGTCCATGAGCGCGTGATAGACCAGGACGCCACTGACGTTCTCGACGCGCATGTACAGAGCGCCGCCCAATGCATAACAGGGCCCCTTGGGAAACCAGCTCCCCGGACGAAAGGTGACGCCGCCGCACTCCATCTTCGAGCAGATGTCATTGGCGAGCTCGAGCTGCACCGCGAGCTTGCCCTTGCGGAAGGCCACACCCGAAGGAGTCGTGATTTCGTACATGGTCCTCTCGGTGAAATCCCACAGGTCCGGCTCGCCCGCGGCCATGCCCGATTTGCCCGTGAATCCCTCCTTCTTCAGACAGCGCAGTGCGCGGATCTGTTCCGGTCGTATTCCGGTGTAAGAAAGCCATTCCTTGTTGCGGCTGACCACATTCTCCTGATGCTCATCATTATAAATCTCCTGGATGCACAGCTCCGCCTGCCGCCACACAGGGAAGAGCGCGCCGACTGGAAGTGCGACCAGGGGGCACTGCACCGCGGAACACGTCCTCTGGCCGTCCCTTCCGCTCCATGAAGGCGGCCCGGACGCCCACACCCTGCCAGAGCCCATCAAGGAAGCGAGCACCAGGGCCAGGCTGGCGGCACGCACCCGTGCGCCCGGCACCATGAAGAGGCAAGTCAGGCGCACCGCCAACACCAGCGCATGAGGGAACTGCAACCGGGTTTGAGACATAACACCTCCGAGGACCCTGGTGGGCTTGCGCAGCCGGCACAACTGACTCCCATTCGTTGCCAATGAAGCCCCTGGATGAAGCTGCTCGTGCGTTTGGCACAATGGCGAAAGTCGAGTTGGCTGCTGGAGCCGTCTCCGGCCGTGCCGCTATGTTGAGGTGTATGTTCCCCGGACCCAACGACTGCTTCGAGAGCACCTTCGTTCCCGTCGCCGGAGAGACCGTGCTCCTGCTCGCCCGTCGCAGTGGTCTTGGCAGCGAGACCCGCCTCTACCGCAGCGACGACGCTGGCGCCACATTCACACCGCTCACCGCACCTGAGTGTATTCATACTGTCGTGGCTCGCCCGAACCGATGGCTCGCGGTGACTGGCGACATGCTGTACGAATCACGTGACGAAGGTGCCCGGTGGACCGCCATACCCCTTCCCGGCGAACGGGTCGGGGGAGCCGCCATCTTGCTGGGAGAGGAACTCTTGATTTCGGCCAGGAATCACGTGGTGGCCGTCACCTCGAGCACCCCGGTGGTCAAATGGCGGCTCCCCCACACCGGCTCCGAGCTCATCGCCAGACTGTTTCCCATGGGCACCAACGAGGTACTCGTCACCACCAACCGCATGCGCATCTACCGCGGCCATGCGGGCGAACCACTGCTGGAGGATTGGAGCCAGGGCTTTCCGCCACTCCTGGCCGGCTCCGGCGCGCCCATCATCAGCCGCGTCGGCGACGCATGGCTGGCCTTCCACGGCGGCCTGTACGCACGTCGCGAGGCCGATGCGGCCTGGACCCCGCTGCCGCCCGATGAGGCGCCCGACGGCTCCTGGCTCGACACCCTGCGCTGGTTGGCGCCGACAGAGGGTTCGCAGTGGGAGCCCCTGCCCTGGGCGCCCGGCGCATGGCTCGGCACCGATGGCATGACCCTGTTCATCGCCGGCCCCGAACGGCCTATTTCCCCTGTCTGGCGCCGCCCCATCGGCAACGTCTCCATCAAACACCTGAGTGCTGGCGCCACCGCCGTCTACATGTCGCAATACAACGCGACCCTCACCGCCACTGGCGTCGCCGTACGCCTGGACGGTGCGCACCTGCTGCACCTCGCCTGAGCGAAGGGCCTGTAGCCAGACCTGCCACCTGACGCCTCCCAGGCCCCAAGGGGCTCGGGAGCCCCTCGGACAGGTGCCAGGTGGGGGCAACCGTGTATAGTGGACTGAATCGGTCCGATTCGTGGTTGAAGAGGGCTGGAGCGCCTTCCCCTTATGTCGTCTTGACCGGGGGGGGCCCTCTTTTATATTTGACCGGTCCAGTCCACATTAGGTGTGTCCATGTAGGAGCACCTAGAGAGCACGCGGGGTTATCCGGCCCCCGCGGCGAGCGGCCGGACAGCCGCCCGGAAGGTTTACCGAGATGCTGAAGCTGCCCATCTACATGGACAACCACGCCACCACCCCGATGGATCCGCGGGTGCTGGAGGCGATGATGCCGTACCTCCGTGAGGACTTCGGCAATGCCGCGTCGCGCAACCACCCCTTCGGCTGGAAGGCCGAGGCGGCGGTGGAGCAGGCGCGCAAGCAGGTGGCGGCGCTCATCGGCGCGTCCGACAAGGAGCTCGTCTTCACCTCCGGCGCCACCGAGTCCGACAACCTCGCCATCAAGGGCGTGGTCGAGTTCTACAAGGAGAAGGGTGATCACATCATCACCCTGAAGACCGAGCACAAGGCGGTGCTCGACACCTGCAAGCGCCTGGAGCGCATCCGCCAGGAGCGGCTGGACGAGCTGAAGCTGATGCGGCTGGCCCAGCTCACCGGCGCGCCCGTGTCGCGCGACCACCTCGCCGAGCTGTCCATCAAGCACGACCTGGACAACGACGCCGTGTACCGGCAGTGGGCGGAGATGCCCACCGGCGGCGCGCGCGTCACCTACCTGGACGTGGAGAAGGACGGCCGGGTGGACATGAAGAAGCTCGAGGCGGCCATGACGGACAAGACCATCCTGGTCTCCATCATGCTCGCCAACAACGAGATCGGCACCGTGCAGCCGGTGGCGGAGATCGGCAAGCTGTGCCGCCAGAAGGGCATCCTCTTCCACTGCGACGCGGTGCAGGGCATCGGCAAGGTGCCCTTCAACGTGGAGGAGATGAACGTCGACCTGGCGTCCATCACCTCGCACAAGATGTACGGCCCCAAGGGCGTGGGCGCGCTCTACGTGCGCCGCAAGCCGCGCGTGCGCATCGCCCCCATCATCGACGGCGGTGGCCATGAGCGTGGTATGCGCTCGGGCACGCTGAACGTGGCGGCCATCGTGGGCTTCGGCAAGGCGGCGGAGCTCGCCCGCCTGGAGATGGCCGACGAGTCCGCGCGCCTGCTCCGCCTGCGCGAGAAGCTGCGCAAGGGCATTACGGACCAGCTGGACATGGTGACGGTGAACGGCTCGCTGGAGCACCGGCTGCCGGGCAACCTCAACATCTCGTTCGCCTACGTCGAGGGCGAGGCGCTGATGATGGCCATCAAGGACGTGGCGGTGTCCTCCGGCTCGGCGTGCACCTCGGCGTCGCTGGAGCCCTCGTACGTGCTGCGCGCGTGCGGCGTGGAGGAGGAGCTGGCGCACAGCTCCATCCGCTTCGGCCTGGGCCGCTTCAACACCGAGGAAGAGGTCGACTACGTCATCAAGCTCATGGTGGACAAGGTGAACCGCCTGCGCGAGATGAGCCCCCTGTACGAGATGGCCAAGGAGGGCATCGACCTGAAGAGCATCGAGTGGACGGCGCACTAGCCCCGTTTTGAGCCCTCCCCCGCTTGGAGGGCGAGCGGGCCCCCAGCCCCGGCACGGTCGCCGGGTAACGGACCCGGTGACACGGCTTCATATAGGTAGGGAAACACCATGGCTTACAGCGACAAAGTCATCGACCACTACGAGAACCCCCGCAATGTCGGCACGCTCGACAAGGCCGACCCGAACGTGGGCACGGGCCTGGTGGGCGCTCCGGCGTGCGGCGACGTGATGCGCCTGCAGCTGAAGATCAGCGACGAGGGCATCATCGAGGACGCCAGGTTCAAGACGTTCGGGTGCGGCTCGGCCATCGCGTCCAGCTCGCTGGTGACCGAGTGGGTGAAGGGCAAGACGGTGGACCAGGCGATGACCATCTCCAACAAGGACGTGGCCCGCGAGCTGGCGCTGCCGCCGGTGAAGATCCACTGCTCGGTGCTGGCCGAGGACGCCATCAAGGCGGCCATCGAGGACTTCAAGAAGAAGCGCGAGGCGCGGCAGCAGAAGGCCTGAGCAGGACGGGTTGAAGGAGGAGGCACGTGATGAACGAGCAGGCGACGACACAGACGAGCCAGACGCCGACGGCGCCTGCCGCGGCCGCGAAGCCGGCGCGGGGCATCACGCTGCACGAGAGCGCGGTGGAGCAGCTGAAGAAGCTGCTGGCGGAGCGGCAGACGCCCGAGGCGGGGCTGCGCATCGCGGTGCGGGGTGGAGGGTGCTCGGGGCTGGCGTACGTGATGGAGTGGGCGGAGAAGCCGCGCGAGAAGGACAAGATCTTCGAGCGGGACGGGGTGCGGGTGTTCGTGGATCCGAAGAGCTACCTGTATCTGCTCGGCACGGAGATCGTGTACGAGTCGACGCTGATGGCCTCGGGGTTCAAGCTGAACAACCCGAACGTGAAGGGCTCGTGCGGCTGCGGCGAGAGCTTCTCCGTCTGACCGCCCTCCCCTCTCCCCTCGGGAGAGGGACGGGGTGAGGGTATCGAGCATCCCGGGTTGAACCTCGGGATGAGAGAGTCACTGGGGGCTCGGCCGCGCAAAGCCGGGCCCTTTGATTTTCCCCCGGAAAGGGGCCACCGAAGTGAAGTGCTGGAACTGTGAGAAGGACACGCGGGGACGCCCCTTCTGTCCGGAGTGCGGGAAGATCGCCGCCCGGCCACCGGGAGCGACCCACTTCGACGTCTTCGGTCTTCCCCGGGCGTACGACGTGGACGTGGCGGCGCTGGAGCGCCAGTACCGGGAGCTGTCGCTGAAGCTGCACCCGGACCGCTTCGCCCAGGCCGAGGCGCGCGAGCGCCGGCTGTCCCTGGAGCAGACGACGGCGCTCAACGAGGCGACGAAGACGCTCAAGGACCCCACCCGGCGGGCCTTCTACCTGTTGAAGCTGCTCGGGGTGGACCTGGAGCGGGAGGACGCCGGAGCGCAGAAGGACATGCCCCTCGAGTTCCTCGAGGAGGTCATGGAGCTGCGCGAGGCGCTCGACGAGGCGATGGAAGCGAAGAATCTGGACCGGGCCCAGAAGATGGCCGCGGACGTGGAGACGCGCCGCAAGGCCGCCCTCCAGGAGGCCGTGGACACGCTGCGCACCCTGGAAAAGGGCCCCCCGGCCGAGTCATCGGTGAAAAAGGCGTCGCACGCGCTGGGACGGGTGAGGTACTTCACGCGCTTCCTCGAGCAGGTGGAGACGTTCGAGGAGGAGATGCTGTCGTGAGCAAGAACGGCTACCTGCAGATTCACGATCCCCTCAAGCCCAAGGGGCACGCGGTGGGGATCGACCTGGGAACGACGAACTCGCTGGTGGCGAGCGTCATCCAGGGCAAGCCCCGGTGCCTGGCGGCGGACGAGGGGGAGTCCAACCTCCTGCCCTCGGTGGTGCACTACGGGAAGGACGGGGGCGTGGTGGTGGGGGCGCGGGCGAAGACGCTCGCGGCCGAGCACCCCACGGACACCATCCTCTCCGTGAAGCGCTTCATGGGCCGCAGCCCGGAGGACGCGGAGACGCGCAAGCTGGGGGCCTACAAGTTCGCCAGCGGCGGCAAGGTGGTGCGCTTCGAGGTGTCCGGTGGCCAGCCGGTGACGCCCATCGAGGTGTCCGGCGAAATCCTGCGCGCCCTCAAGCGCCGCGCGGAGAGCTACTTCTCGGGCCGGGTGGAGCAGGCCGTCATCACCGTGCCCGCCTACTTCGACGACGCCCAGCGCCAGGCCACCAAGGACGCGGGCCGGCTCGCGGGCCTCGAGGTGCTGCGCCTGCTCAACGAGCCCACCGCGGCGGCGCTCGCCTACGGGCTCGACAAGGGCAGCCAGGGCACCTACGCGGTGTACGACCTCGGCGGCGGCACCTTCGACGTCTCCCTCCTCAAGCTGGTGGACGGCGTCTTCGAGGTGAAGTCCACCGGCGGTGACTCGGCCCTGGGCGGCGATGACTTCGACCGGGCCATCGCCCAGCGCGTGCTGGAGGCCCTGGGCCAGACCTCCCCCTCCCCGTCGCTGGTGGCCGAGGTGCTGGCAGCCTCACGCAAGGCCAAGGAGGCCCTCACCGGCGCGCCCGAGGTGGAGCTCACCGTGGGCTCGCACCGGCAGACGCTGAAGCGCTCGGACTTCGAGGAGTGGATCCGCCCGCTCATCCAGAAGACGGGCGTGGTGTGCCGCCGGGCCCTCAAGGACGCGGGCGTGACGGCCTCGGAGCTGGATGGCGTCATCCTCGTGGGCGGCGCCACCCGCGTGCCCGCCGTGCGCCGCTTCGTCGCCGAGCTCTTCGGCCGCGAGCCGCTCAGTGACATCGACCCGGACCAGGTGGTGGCCCTCGGGGCCGCCGTGCAGGCGGACCTGCTCACCAACGTGGACCGGCAGGACGAGGTGCTCCTGCTGGACGTCATCCCCCTGTCGCTCGGCCTGGAGACGATGGGCGGCCTGGTGGAGAAGCTGATTCAGCGCAACTCCACCATCCCCACCGCCGCGGCCCAGGTCTTCACCACCTTCAAGGATGGCCAGACGGGTCTGGACGTCCACGTGCTCCAGGGCGAGCGCGAGCTGGTGGAGGACTGCCGCAGCCTCGCCCGTTTCACGCTGAGTGGCATTCCTCCCCTGCCCGCCGGTATGGCTCGCGTGGAGGTGCGCTTCCAGGTGGACGCGGACGGCATCCTCGCCGTCACGGCCAAGGAGCAGAGCACCGGCACCACCCAGTCCATCACGGTGAAGCCCAGCCACGGCCTCACGGACGAGGAGATCGAGAACATGCTGCTCGACTCCATCGACCACGCCGAGGACGACGTGCAGGTGCGCCAGCTGCGCGAGCAGCGGGTGGAGGCCGAGCGTGTCCTCACCGAGGCTCAGCGGCAGCTCGGCGAGCACGGGGAGCTGCTGGCGGACGGGGAGCGGGCCTCCATCGAGGCGGCCATGGCGAAGGTGCGCGAGATGGCCCAGGGGAACGACCACCACGCCCTCAAGGAAGCCATCCATGCCCTGGACGACGTGTGCAAGCCGTTCGTCGAGCGGGTGATGAACCAGGCCCTGACGAAGGTCGTCGCGGGCCATTCGGTCGAGGAGTTCTGACGTGCCCAAGGTCCACTTCAAGAGCCCCCTGCAAGACGTCACCGTGGACGTGTCCACGGGGACCACCCTGCTGGATGCCGCCGAGAAGGCCGGCGCCCAGGTGGGTCACTCGTGCGGCGGGGTCTGCGCCTGTTCCACCTGCCACATCTGGGTGCGCAAGGGCCTCGAGTCCCTCTCCGAACAGACGGACCAGGAGATGGACCGGCTGGACATGGGGTTCGACGTGCGCCCGTACTCCCGCCTGTCCTGCCAGACCGAGCTGGGGAATGAGGACATCTCCGTGGAGATCACGGAGGAGTCCCTCACGGCCTACATGGATGAGAACCCCGCCGTCCGGCGCCGGCTCGAGTCCGAGGGGAAATGGCCGTTGAAGAAGTGATGTTGAAACATGTGCTTGACGGGGACGGTTCAGGCATCTATACACCGCTCCCGTCAACGCGACGCAACGCACCGCCGAGCGAGACGCACCGCCTGCCCAGGTGGTGGAATTGGTAGACACACTAGATTCAGGGTCTAGCGCCTGCAAGGGCATGGAGGTTCGAGTCCTCTCCTGGGCACTGAAGAAGGCCCCGACTGAAAAGTCGGGGCCTTTTTCTTTTTCAGCACTCCCCCGCGTCAGCCCGGGGTGTGGACGGGCTGCACGGCCTCGTGGGCCACGTGGCTGGTGGCCTCGCGTGCCAGGCTTCCGCCCTTGCGGAGGTCCTTCAGCCGGATGCCCCGGAAGCGGACGGAGATCGCCCCCACCGCCACCTGGCTCAGCACGGTGCCCAGCCAGGTGAGGATGGAGAAGGCCGCCGCGTCCTCGGGTGTGGCCCCCAGCAGGCCTCTCGTCACCCCGCTCGTCACCCCGAAGTAGATGCCCGTGCCCGCCGGCACCCCGGGGGCCTGGCCGAGCGCGATGGCGCCCAGGATGACGGCACCAGCGAAGAGGCCCCCGCGCACGCCGATGCCCCGAAGGGCCAACCCATAGGCCAGGGCGGGCGCCAGCACCGGCCCCACGGAGAAGACCAGCGCCTTGGCCATGCCCCGGAAGCTGCGCGCGGTGCCCAGCCCCTCGGACACGTGCCCCAGCAGGTGCCGGGCCCGCGGCAGCCGGTGCTTGCGCTCCAACCAGCGGGCCAGCGGCAGCGCGTAGTGGGCCAGCAGCACCACCAGCACCACCAGTCCCACGCACACCCCCACGGCGATCCGCAGCGGACCGGCGAACCCGGACATCGTCTCGCCCAAGGGCCCGAGGAAGGACACGGCCAACAGCCCCATCAGCGCGGCGAACTCCAGCAGCTTGCACACCAGCACCGAGCCGAGCGACTGCAGGAAGGGGATGCGCTGGGTGCGCGACATCAGGAACGAGCGCATGACGTCCCCGAGCTTCCCGGGCACCGCGTTGTGGGTGAAGGCGCCAATGGCCACCAGGTGGTAGCGCTCGAGCAGGGGGACGGGCTTGCTCAGCGTCCTCTGCCACTGCACCGCCCGCAGCGGGATGATGGCCGCGGAGAGCAGCATGAAGGGGATGAGCCACCGCAAGTGGCCCGGCAGGTCGCGGACGAACTTCTCCAGCGGGAAGCGTGGGACGAGCAGGGGCCCGGCCCCACGCGGGTTCAACTGGAAGAAGACGCTGGTGATGAGGGCGGCGGACAACGCCACCCCCACCCCCACCGCCAGTGCCTTGAGGAACGTCCGGCCCGCGGGGCGTTTCATGTCGCCTCCGCCCACCTCTCCTCCGAGTCCTCCGGCGAGTCCTCCGGACGCACCAGGGGCCGGGCGCCGTCGCGGTACACCTCGGACAGCCGGTCGTGCAACTGCGTGACGTGGCTCAGTCCGGACAGGTCCACCGGGAGGCTCGTGGGCCAGCAGATGACGCTGTTGGTCTCCGTGCGGGTGAGGCCGCCGTGCGAGCCGAACTCCCAGGCGAAGCCCACCGTGCCGCCCTTGGAGACCGCCTGGCCGTAGAGCACCAGGTCTCCCGCGGTGGGCATGTGGGGCAGCTCGCGCAGGAAGTCCGCCACCGCGCGGCGCGAGAACTCCGCGTCCAGCGGCGCGCTGTCGATCTCGTCCGGCCCGTACACCCCGCCGCCGATGATGGCCACCGCCGAGTCACCCCGGCGCAGCGCCACGATGGCGATGTCCGGATGGCCCATGGCCCTCGCGAGCACCTCCGGGTGGCGCGCCACCAGCTGCGTGGCCTCGAGCGGCTCGCGCTCGCGCGTCAGGTAGACATGGGAGAAGTTGCCGGACTCGATGACCACCGGCTCCTGCGGCGCATGGGGCGCGTCCACCGGGTGCGGGCGGCCGTCGAGCAGCGCCCGCGCGATGTCCTCGGACAGGGGCAGCGGCGCGCCGCGCAGGAGGATGTCCTCCAGGCGCTGGCGGCCTCCGCGCTGCTCGATGGGGTGGCTGTCCACGTGGCCGTGGTCCGTGAGGAAGACGAGGTCGTAGCCGGGCTCCACCGCCTGGGCCACGGCGTAGAGCTCGGCGAGGTAGGCGTCCACGCGCCGCAGCTCCGCCATGGCCTGTTCCGAGCGCGGACCGCGGCGGTGGGCCACCTCGTCGTAGTTGCCGTAGACGAGGTAGACGGAGGGCACGCCGCGCACCATGTCCACCAGGGCCTTGGTGTGGGCGAAGCTCCACCCGAGCCGCTGCAGCAGGACGCGGCTCATGAGGAAGCCGCTCTCATGGCGCCAGTCGCGGAGCGCGCGGGCCCAGCGGTAGATCTCCGTGAAGGAGCTCCACGCGTCGCGCCCGAGCGAGCGGATGTACGAGAACGGCGTCTGCGTGCGGGCCGCGAGGATGCCCTCCATCTCGTACTTGAAGCCGCGGACCATGACCTTGTAGCTGGCCAGCGAGCTCATGCAGAGACGATTGTTGGCCTCGGCCTGGAAGAGCGAGAAGTACGTGTGCCCGCCGCCGGACAGCAGACTGGAGCCGGGGCGGCAACCCAGCCGCGACTCCACGGCGATCGTGTCCGTGGGGGTGTTCATCTGCACCCTGCGGCCGAGCTCCCGGTCGAACCAGGTGTAGGCCGGCAGGTTGGGATGGCGCAGGCCGTAGAGGAAGCCCGCCTGGAAGAAGGGCGTGGAGGCAGGCGAGCCCCAGAACGCTCCGTCCAACGCATAGGTCCCCGAGGTCACCAGCCTGGACAGGAAGGGCATGCGTCCGGTGCGGACGGCCTCGTCCAGATGCGCCTTGGGCACGCCGTCCAGATGGACGACGAGCAACTTGCGACGGCGTGAAGACGACAATGGGCCGACCTTCGACCCCACACGCCACACGTAGTCTCGAGCCCACGCCTGCAACTGCGGGTTGATGACTTCTTTCACGGTCTCGTCTCCCCTCCCCCCAGCACCACGATGCGCCCCAGATATGCGCACGCGGGCGGACACCAGCCGGGTATTCCGGGGCGGTCCGCTGGAGAGCAGCCAGACGGGCATGGCCCCCGAACGTGAAGATGGTCCCATCCCTTCTTCGCGTGGCACCTTGGGCTGTGATGCTCACGACCGCGCTGCTGTTGACGACGCTGGCCACCGCCACGGCTGCTCCGCCGGATGCCCTTCCCGCTGCTCCCACGGCTACCGCTCCCGCGGAGCAGCCGGCGAAGAAGGAGAAGGGCATCGACGCCATCGCGATCCCCTTGTTGAGCTACAACTCGGACCAGGGCTTCACGTACGGCGGCGTGGCCGGCGCCTACCTGTATTCACCCGGCTACATCCCCTACCGGCACGCCATCTCCCTCCAGGCGATGTTCACCAGCCGGGGCCAGCAGAGCCACTACCTGCGCTACGACGGGCCGCGGCTCATCGGCCCCATGCGCCTGGAGTTCCGCCTGGAGTACCGGCGCGAGCTGCGCAGCCCCTTCTACGGAGCGGGCAACGTGTCCGCGCAGGACTTCAACGGCGATGAGACGCAGGAGCGCTTCAACTACACGAAGAACGCGCCGGGCGCGTGGGTACGCCTGCGCGGCCGGCCCTGGGGAGAGAACCACCCCTTCCAGTCCTACGTGGGTTACTCGTGGCGGTACACGGAGGTGGATCCGTTCGAGGCCTCGGTGCTGGCGCAGCTCAAGCCCGAGGGCATCCAGGGAGGAGCCACGGGGCAGATCACCGCGGGTGTGCTGTGGGACACGCGTGACAACGAGTCGGATCCGGTGCGCGGAGGCGTGGAGGAGGTGAGCCTGCGCGTGTCGGGCACCGCCACCGGCAGCCGCTACCAGTACGCGGGCGTGACGCTGAGCGAGCGGCGTTACTGGCAGCTGGGCCCGCGCTTCATCCTGGCGCAGCGGGTGACGCTGGACATGCTGTTCGGCCAGGTGCCCTTCTTCGAGTGGGTGAACACGGGGGGCGTGAGCTCCTCCGAGGGCATTGGCGGCATGAGCAGCGTGCGCGGCATCGAGCGCAACCGGTTCGCGGGCAACATCAAGGCGTTCACGAACACGGAGCTGCGGTACCGGGCCTTCGACTTCAACCTGTTCGGCTCGCCGGTGATCGCGGGTGCGGTGGGCTTCGTGGACCTGGGGCGGGTGTGGCACCCGGGCGTGGAGAACGGGCCGTGGTGGAAGTGGCACCCGGGAGTGGGCGCGGGGCTGCGGCTGGCGCGGCGAGCCGCGGTGGTGCGCTTCGACTGGGCCATGTCCCCGGAGACGGGCCGCCAGCGCATCTACCTGAACTTCGGCCACATGTTCTGAAGCACCAGACCCCTGAGGTTCCGAGCCCCAATATCCCCTCGCCCTCCGGGAGAGGGACGGGGTGAGGGTGCCACGCGTCCCGGGTTC
This sequence comes from Archangium sp., assembly GCF_036277355.1. Taxonomy (GTDB): domain Bacteria; phylum Myxococcota; class Myxococcia; order Myxococcales; family Myxococcaceae; genus Archangium. Next base: position 138,608 of record NZ_DASUNC010000046.1, on the reverse strand, counting down.
ACACCCGAGCCTCGTGCTCCTGTCCAACCTGCTGTGCCAACGCGAGGCTGAACGAGAAGATCGACCCCTTCCCCACTTCACTCTCGAACCAGATGCGGCCACCGTGCCGCTGGACGATCTGCTCGCACAGGTGCAGGCCGATCCCCATGCCTCCGCGGTCCGACTCGAGCCCGGCATGGGCGCGATAGAAGCGCTCGAAGAGTTGTCCCTGGCGCTCCTTGGGGATACCCATCCCCGGGTCGCGAATCGACACCACGCCCGAGCCCTCGCGGACCTCCACCCGGGCCTCGATGTCTCCGCCCTCGGGCGAGTACTTGATGGCGTTGTCGAACAGGTTGACGAGCACCTGCTCGATCCGCTCCCGGTCCGCGTCCACGAACACGTGGCCCTCCTGGTGCAACACGAGCCGGTGCCGGGAGGACACGCCCTGCATGCGCTCGAGCACATCCGCCACCAGCTCGCCCAGCTCGAAGCGCTGGCGCCGCAACGCGAGCCGGCCGAGCTGGAGCCGGGACACCTCGAGCAGCTCCTGCACCAGCTGCGTGAGCCGATCACTCTGGCGGTTGAGGATCCGGAAGGCCTTACCCTCACGAGGCTCGTGCCCGCCCGGCGTCCAGCGATCCAGGAGCTGGGCGTAGCCCTTGATGGTGGTGATGGGCGTGCGCAGCTCGTGGGCGGCGGTGGAGAGGAACTCATCGCGCATCCGCTCCAGGCGCTTGAGCCCGGTCAGATCGCGCAGCACCACCACCGCCAGCTCCGGCGCCCGTCCCGCTTCCGTGGCGACCGGGGAGGCCGTCGCGCTGATGTGGAGCAGCGCTCCGTTGGAATGCCGGGACAACAGCTCCTGCTCGCGGACCGTCTCGCCTCTCAAGGCCCGCTGACTGGGCAGCGCGTCCCAGGCGATCGGGCTTCCGTCGGGATGGCGGAGATCGAGCAGCTCGATGAAGCGCCGGAGCTCCGCCGGCATCCCGGGCGCCTCCAGTCCGAACAGTGTCAGCACGGCCTTGTTCGCCTCCACGATCCGCCCGTGGGAATCGACCAGGATGAGGGCGTCGGCCATGCTCTCCAGACTCGCGCGGTGGCGGGCCTCGGACTCGCGGAGGGCGGCGGTGTCCTTGCGGATGAGGGCGTACAGGAGGACCGAGGTGGCGGCGACGTAGAACCAGCCCTTGAGGATCTGCACCTGGACGAACGTGCCCAGGCCCCGCACCACCCCCGCGAGCAGGACGTCGGAGAGGATGATCCACGACCCGGCGACCACGGCGTAGATGGCCACGGGCCGCCAAGGAGTGGATGCACGCCCTGCTTTCAGCCCGGTGGACATGACACCTTGAAGCTAAACGGTGTACCGGAGCACGGTGAGGCAGGGACGGTCGCTCGCTCGGAGAGCGTGCGGGGGTCAGAGCCCCGGGAACCGCCGAAGCGAGGACCAGGGGAAGGGCTTCCAGAAGGGCGTCGCCACCTCGTCTCCTTCCAGTGAGAACCAGGGGCCGTCCTCACCCGGCGACAGGACGTGGAAGTCCTGAGCCGGGATGAAGCCCTGGCCGAGCAGCGCCACCCGCTCGCCCTTCGCGTTGCGCGCCACGTCCAGCACCAGCACCGCATGGCCCGGGCTGCCGCCCAGCACGAAGAAGTCGCCCGGCCGCACGTCGGCGCGCTTGGGGCGCTGCCGCTCGTTGGCCAGGGACAGCGTGCCCGCGTAGGTGAAGACCAGGTCCAGGTAAGCGCGGAACGAGGCCCGCGAGCCATCCACCGGCCCGCTCTTCACCCACGACACCTTGGAGCCGGACACCCGGGCGCGCTCGCCCGCCGCGTAGCGCGACCAGGAGGCCAGGTCTCCGCTGGTGAAGCGGTAGCCGATGCGCTCCTTCTGGCCGCGCGACCACTGCCACTCGGCGTGGAGGCGGATGATGGAGTCCGCGCACTGCTGGAGGTTGGCCGAGCCCACATCCAACTCGGCCACGGCCGCGAGGGCGGCATGGTCCCCGGCCAGGATCTCCTGTCCTCCGAAGTCATTCACCGGGGTGCCCGGGGGACGCAGCGGAAGGCCGCGCAACCACGCGCCGAAGGACCCGTCCTCGACAGCCACCCGCGTGTAGCCGGACGGAGGTGGAAGGGCCTCGGCGAGCGGGCGGATGGAGCGCTCCGCGGAGAGCCACGGGTAGCGGACCCGCTCCTCCTTCGTGGGCGAACGGGGCTCGGGGGAACCCGCCACCGCCCCACCCGGGAACCCCAGAAGGGCGGCGAATGACACGAGCAGCAACAGGCGATGGGGCAGAGTCCTCATGGGGTGCCCATCATCGCCCGGCGCGCTCCTCACCGCGAGGCGTCGAGCCATGCGCGCAGCCGCGCGTCCGGCTGGGCCTCGCCGCGCACGCCGGGCTCCACGTCGAGCTCCAGCGTGTGGAAGCCCCGCGCGCGGATGCCCTCGAGCAGCGCGGCCCGCTTCTCCGCGTCCGGGGCGAACAGGATGCAACCGTCCCCGCCTCCGGCACCGGACTGCTTGCCCACGCACCCGTACGCCGACGCCATCGCCAGCACCCGGTGCATCGGCTCGGTCTCCAGCGGACCCAACTCCTGGAGCAGCGCGTGCTGCTCGCGCACGGCCTCGGAGAAGGCGCGGAAGTCCCCGCCCCCGAGTCCTACTTCAATCTCGTGCCCCAGCGCGTCCGAGCGCTCCACGAAGGCCCGCCGCCCCGCCTCGCCCATCTTCGCCTCCACCTGCGAGATGAGCACCCGCGTCGAGGCGCTCTCCCCCGTGAAGGCATAGCCCAGCGACACCTTGGGCACTGGCAGCCGCCACACGTCCACCGTGGGCGCCGCGTCCAGCGCCGCGCGATAGCCTCCCGCGCTCGACGCCTCGATGAGCCCCGACACCTCGTAGCGCCGGTAGCGCACCACACCGCCCGCGTAGCTCGCGGCCACGTCACCGCCGCTGCCCTTCCCGCCCTGCGCCGCCGCGTGCGAGACGAGCGCCACCTTCAGCGCGTCGAACTTCTCCTCCAGCACGAAGCGCACCGCGTCCGCCGCCAGCACCGTGGCGCACGCGCTGCCGCCCATGCCCAGCTTGCGCCCGTTGGCATCCACCGCCGACGGCGACACCGCCAGGTCGAAGCCCACCGACTCGCGCCCGTGCAGCCGCAGCGCCTCGTCCAGCGTGCGCGCCACGAAGGAGAAGCCCGCCGGCACCTCCCGGTCCCACTTCACGCCCCGAGGCGTCGTCCGCCCCGACAGCGTCCCCTCCTCCACGCACACGTGCACCCGGCTGTCCGCCCGCCGGCTCACCAGCGCCGCCGTCCGCGGGCCCACCGCCGCCACGCGCGACACGCCGCCCCACAGCACGGCGTACTCGCCAGACACGAACAGCTTCCCCGGGGCCGAGAGCGCGCGCTCCATCAGAAGAGGTGCTCCGTCAGCAGCGTCGCGTCACCGCCCGGCACGCACCGCACCACCTCGGTGGCGCCGCAGGCCATCGCCGCCGCCTCGGCCGCCAGCTCGTGCGCCGCGTCCGTCAGGATGCAGGGGTTGGGGCCCGCGTCCAGCGTGAACCACACCGGCACGCCCTTCTTCCGCTGCTCGCGCAACGAGTGGATCAGCTCCAGCGTCTTCGGCATCAGGTAGCAGAGGGGCGGATCCGCCGCGAGCGACGTGGCGTGCATCCTCCACGCGTTGCGCTCGCACATCTCGCCCAGCGCCTGCAGGTCCTTCTTCGCGAGGTACTCGCGGGCGCGCACCACCTCGGCCTCGGCGTCCTTCACCCACGCCGGGTAGTACGGGCTCGTCTCCACGGCGTTCTTCATGCCGTCGCGCGACTTCACTTCCTTCTCGTCGCGGCTGACGATGGCCACCACCATGCGCAGCTCCGGCCAGTGCTTCTCGTCGAAGCGCTGCACCGCGTAGCTGTCCGTGCCGTCCGGGCGCTCGCCGCGCATCCACTCGCAGAAGCCGCCCTGCACGCTGCGGCACGCCGAGCCACTGCCCAGCCGGGCCAGCATGCTCGCCGCCTGGGGGTCCGCCGGCAGCCCCGCCGCCGAGCGCGCCGCCACCGCCAGCGCCGCGAAGCCCGCCGCGCTGCTCGCCAGGCCCGCCGACGCCGGGAAGTCCCCGCGCGACACCATCTTCGCCGGGCCCAGCTTCGCGCCCTTCGCCTCGGCGCGCACCGCGTCCAGCACGCGCAGCACGCGGTCGCGCTCGCTGCCCTTGGCCACGTACCCGTTGAGCTCCACCTCGTCCGCCGAGCCCACGCCGAAGGCCACCGTCGTCCGCACCGACAAGGGCGACAGCGTCATCGAGAGGCTCGACTGGTGGGGGAGGATGAGCGCGTCATCCCGCTTGCCCCAGTACTTCACCAGCGCGAGGTTGGGGTGTGCCCGGACGGTGGCCTTCATGCCGCCCCCCGGGTTCCCTCGGCGCGCGGGCCCGCGAGCTGGCTGTCGAAGCACCGGATGCCGAGCCGCGTCAGCTCGTGCACCACCGGCTCCGTCTCCGTGAACAGGCCGATGACGGCGCCACCGTCTCCACCGGCGCCCGTGAGCTTGGCGCCCAGCGCGCCCATGTTGCGCAGCCGGTGCACCATGTCGTCCAGGCCCGGCGAGGACAGGCCCAGCGCCGCGAGCAGGCCGTGGTTGACGTTCATCACGTCACCCAGCGCCTCCAGGTCCCCCTCCTCCACCGCCTCGGCGCCCTCGGACGCCAGCAGGCCGATCTCCCGGAAGATGCGCTGGTAGCGCTCGGACCAGCGCTTCTGGCGCTCGCGCAGCGCGCCCACCGTCTGCTTCGTCGGGCTGCGCGCGCCCGCCATCACCACCACCAGCTTCAGCGGCTTGGGGCTGTCCACCACCTTGGCCCGGCCATGCTCCGCGCCCGGCTTGCGGCGGTAGAGGATGAGCTGCTCCATGGCGCTCGTCGTGTGGTCCACGCCCGACGGCGTCCCGTGGAACTCCTGCTCCATCTCCCACGCCACGGCCGCCACCTCGGAGGCCGACGCCTTGCGCCCCGCCGCCTGCAGCAGCACCCGCGAGCACGCCACCGACAGCGCCCCGGAGCTGCCCAGTCCCATGGACAGCGGCAGATCCGTGTCGAACGACACCTTCACCCCGGGCTCGCCGCACGCCGCCATGGCCCGCGCGAAGGCCGCCTTCAGCACCTTGCGCTGCTCGGGCATGAGGGCATCCGGAATGACGAGCTGGCACTTGTTGGACGGCTCGCCCTTCGCCGTCACGCCACGTGACAGCGGGCCCGCGAGCGCCGGGTAGCCGTACACCACGCTGTGCTCGCCCAGCAGGATGACCTTGCCCGCGCCGAAGCCGGTCAGGGAGGAAGTGTTGTTCGTGTCCATGATGTCCTGTCATGACCAGGGCGAGAGGAACCCCTCGCCCCGGCCCTCTCCCGGTGGGAGAGGATGTTGTCACCCGTCGGTGCCGGTGGCAGCGCGGAAGTCCGACTCCGACAGTGATTCGATGATCTCCCGGGCCTTCTCCACCTTCACGTGGCCCGCCGTCACCAGCAGCTCGGCGATCTTCTCCACCCAGTCACCGCGCGCGCCCGCCGTCACCGCCACGCACCGCGCGTGCATCGCCATGTGGCCCTTCTGGATGCCCACCGAGCCCAGCGCGCGCACCGCCGCGAAGTTCTGCGCCAGTCCCACCGCCGCGAAGACCATGGACAGCTCGCGCGCCGACTCCACGCGGAGGATCCTCATGGCCACCTGCACGCCCGGGTGGATCTTGATGGGACCGCCCACCAGGCCCAGCGCCATGGGCAGCTCGATGCGGCCAATCAGGTGCCCGTCCTCCACGTGCCACGTCGACAGCGGCCGGTACTGCCCATCCCGGCAGGCGAAGGCATGCGCACCCGCCTCGATGGCGCGCCAGTCCTGGCCCGCGGCGATGGCCGCCGAGTCGATGCCATTCATGATGCCCTTGTTGTGCGTGGCCGCCCGGTAGGGATCCGCCAGCGCGAACCGGCTCGCCTGGTAGATGCCCTCGGCGATGCTCTCTCCCGGCATGTCGAAGTCCGCCAGCAGCGCCACGGGAATCCGGCACGTGGCGCGCGCCAGCCGGCGATCCGCCAGGTTGGAGAGGATGCGCAGGAACACCTTGCCGCCCGTGAGCTGCTCGAGCAGCGGGGCCACGCCCTCGGCCATGGTGTTGATGAGGTTGGCCCCCATGGCCTCCTGCGTGTCGATGATCAGGTGGACCACGAGCAGCGGCTCACCGCGCGGACCCTCGGGGGCCGGCAGCACGCGCACCTCGATGTCCTTGCAGCCACCGCCCCGCTTCACCATGGACGGGTGGAAGCTGTTGGCCAGCGCGAGGATGGCCTCCTTGGCGGCCATGATGCGCTTGGTGGCCTCGGTGGGGTCCCCGTAGCGGGTGAGCTGCACCTGGCCGATCATGATCGGATCATCGGCCTCGGCGGTGAAGCCACCCGCCTCGCGGACGATCTTCGAGGCGAACGACACCGCCGCCACCACGGACGGCTCCTCCACCGCCATGGGCACCAGGTAGTCGCGGCCGTTGATCTGCAGGTTCAACCCCAGACCCAGCGGCAGCGAGAACGTGCCCACGGCGTTCTCGATCATCTTGTTCGCAAGGCCCGGCTGCAGCGCGCTGATGCCCTGGAGCTGCGCCAGGTCCATCTCGTCCAGGCCCAGCATCTGGGAGAGCTTCTCGTGGCGCTCGACCATCGACAGCTTGTGGAAGCCAGACAACCGGGACGTCAGCGATTCGGACATTCGTTTCTCCACGACGGAAGGCAATTCGGAGCCGCGGGAATAATCCCTACAGTGCCGCGAGCCAGTCCTTCAACTCCCCCACGATGATACGGGGCTTCTGGCGCAGCTCCGCGCAGGTGCGGCTGCCGGTGAGCACGAGCGCCTGTCTCAAGCTGGTGAGGATGGTGGCGAGTGCCTGCTCGGCCGCTGGCAGTCCGCCCTGCTGCTGCGCGCGGAAGAGGGGCAGGGCCATGCCGCCCACGTCCGCGCCCAGGGTGAGCACCTTGGCCACGTCCAGGCCCGTGCGCAGTCCGCCCGAGGCCACCAGGCGGGCGTCCGGGCCCACGGCCCTGCGCACGGTGGCGATGGCCGCCGCCGTGGGGATGCCCCAGCTGGAGAACTCGGCGCCCACCTGGGCCTGCACGCCCGAGGCGCGCAGCTGCTCCACCCGCACCCACGAGGTGCCGCCCAGCCCGGAGACATCCAGGTTGCGCACGCCCAGCTCCACCAGCCGGCGCGCCACCTCGGGGCCGATGCCGCACCCCGTCTCCTTCACCAGCAGGCGCGCGCCGAAGACGCGCACCAGCCCCTCCACCACCTTGTAGCCGCCGCGGAAGTCCCGGTCGCCCTCGGGCTGGGTGAGCTCCTGGCCGGCGTTGAGGTGCAGCGCCATGCCGTCCGCGCCAATGGCCTCGGCCAGCCGCCGCACCCCGTCCACGCCCAGCCCCACCGCCTGGTACAGGCCGATGTTGCCCAGCACGGGAATCGTGGGCGCCACCTGCCGCACCTGGAACGTCGCTCCCAGCTGGGGGTTCTCCGCCATGGCGCGCTGACTGCCCACGCCAAAGGCCAGCCCGTGCCGCTCGGCCAGCAGCGCCATGTCCCGGTTCACCGCCCCGGCCCGCTCCGTGCCACCGGTCATGCCGGTGATCAGCAGCGGGTAGCGCAGCTTCTTGCCGAGGAACTCCGTGGAGAGATCCACCTCGTCCACGGAGAGCTCCGGCATCGCGCAGTGCACCAGCCGGACGCACTCCAACAGCGTGCTGTTCTGTGCCGGCTCGACGTCTCCGGTCGCGCACAGGTCGAGGTGATCGTCCTTGCGCTTCGCCGTCGACTCCTCACCCATGACGTCTCGCCTGCCCTGTGTAGGAACCATGTGCCTGGAAATTTACAAAAACGCGGAGAGTGTCCGATATCCCCGATTCCCTAGCAAGTAGGGCAAGCAGGCGCAAGCCACGGCTGTTCAACGGGAGCGGACGGGGAGTGCGGGTGGACGGGTGGGAGGGTGGACGGTATGAGGGCCGCGTGAGTACTCCCGCGCCCAAGGTGGTCGTCTTCCTGCACAGCGGCGATTACGACCGCGTGCACCAGGGGCTGGCCATCGCGGCGGCGGCGGTGGCGTCGGGCCGGAAGGCGGAGGTGTACCTCTTCTGGTGGGCACTGGAGCGCTTCCTCGAGGGCCGGCTGGATGACCCGGACTTCGAGCCACCGCGCGAGGACGTGGCGGACCGCTTCGAGACGCGCCGCATCCCGACGCTGCGCCAGCTGCTGGAGCACGTGCGCGAGTCCGGGCTGGGCACGGTGCAGGGCTGCACGGGCTCTCTGGGCGCGCTGGGGGCCGAGCACCTGGCGGACAAGGGGCCGATCGACGGCTGGGTCGGCTGGAGCGCCATCCTGCAGAGGACCGCGGGCGTCGTGGACCGCTTCTACCTCTGACGAGCGCCGGGGGTTCCGGGTGCGTTTGACGCGCCCCGCCGCCTGCTTAGGTTGATCCAGAACCCGAGAGGGGAAAGGAAAGGCAAGGCAACGTCATGAGTGCTGGCGGGAGGTATGGCTCGTCGATGCCCCAGGGGGGCGTGCGCGGGAGCGGCTGGGGACACCGGCTGGGCAACGCGCTGAAGACGACGGTGCTGCTGGCGGGACTCACGGCGCTGATGTTGTTCGTCGGCGAGCGCCTGGGCGGCCCGCAGGGGCTCGTCGTGGCGGGCTTCTTCGTCGTGGTGATGAACTTCGGCTCGTACTGGTTCAGCGATCGGATCGCCCTGGCGATGCACGGGGCGCAGCCGCTGGAGTACGCGGAGGCGCCGTGGCTGCACCAGATGGTGGAGCGGCTGGCGGCCCGGGCGGGGATGCCCAAGCCGAAGCTGTACCTGCTGCCCACCCGGACGCCCAACGCGTTCGCCACGGGCCGCAACCCGGAGCACGCCGCGGTGGCGGTGACGGCCGGCATCCTGGACATCCTGGATCAGCGGGAGCTCGAGGGCGTGCTGGCGCACGAGCTGGCGCACGTGAAGAACCGCGACACGCTGATTGGCACGGTGGCGGCCACGCTGGCGGGCGTCATCAGCTACGCGGCGCAGATGCTCTTCTGGTTCGGCGGCTCGCTGCTCAGCCGCGATGACGACGAGGAGGGGCTGGGGCACGCGCTGGGCAACCTGGGCGTGCTGCTGGTGGCGCCCATCGCCGCCACGCTGCTGCAGCTGGCGGTGAGCCGCTCGCGCGAGTACGGCGCGGACGCGACGGGGGCGGAGCTGTGTGGGGATCCGGATGCGCTGGCCAATGCGCTGCTGAAGCTGGAGCGCGGCGCGGAGCTGATGCCCTATGACCGGGCGCCGGCCACCTCGCACCTGTTCATCGTGAACCCGCTGTCCGGCGGCGCCATCATGGGCCTGTTCTCCACCCACCCGCCCATCCCCGAGCGGGTGCGGCGCCTGCGCGAGATGGGGGCCAGCATGGGCTCCCGCGCCTGGCGCAACGCCTGGGCGTAGCGGGAACCCGGGGGGACTACCCCGCGGCGGACACCGGCGGCTTGACGTCCGCCGGCACCGCGGGGGCCACCTCGTCGAGCTTGTCGAAGTGCTCGAAGGGGTTCTCCAGCATCTCGCGGAACGTGTTGGCGAGGATGCTGGCGTGGAAGCCGTCGATGAAGCGGTGATCGAACGAGGCATTCACGTTCATCAGCTTGCCGGGCACCACCTTGCCGTTCTCCACCACGGGGGCGTCCTTGATGGCGCCCGGGGCGATGAAGATGGGCACGCGCGTGTAGGGCACCAGCGGCACGTACGCCGTGTCCAGCCCCAGCGAGCCCACGTTGGTGATGATGGCCGAGCCGAACGCGTCCCGGGGCATGCCCGCCCACGTCATGTCCCAGTTCAGCGTGTACATGAAGAAGGAGATGAGCCAGGTGAAGAAGTTGAGGAAGGCGTAGGGCAGCGCGTGGATGGTGCCCTTGCTCTTCTCCAGCGCCTCGTCCCTGCGCTGGCGGACCTTCTGCACGGCGGCCTCGAGCTCGGCGGAGATCTCCCGGAGGGACTTCTGCTCGGCGTCGTCGATCTTCGCCGAGGTCAGGTCCACCTTGCCGCCGTCCGTCTGCACCACGAGGGTGGAGATGGTGATGCGCTTGCGCAGGTAGATGCGGTTGAAGCGGAGGATGGCGTTGGCGTCCGGGCAGCGGCGCAGCGCCTCGGCCATGGCCTTGGCCAGCAGGTGGGTGACGGTGAGCCGGATGCCCGTCTTCACACGGAAGGCCTCGATGTAGGCCAGGGCCTTGTCCATGCGCAGCGTCATCGTCCCGTAGACGGTCGGGTCGTACGCCGTCTTCCAGCTGCCGATGGCCAGCTTGCGGAAGCTGGAAACGTTCTCCTTGGGGATGAGCTCCAGGTGAGCCATGACGCGGGGTTCCTCCAGGACGGTGCGCGAGCCCCCACCTTTACGTTTTTCCCGGTCCCGGAGAAAGCCCCCCTACCCTGCGCGCCACCGTACGGGCTTTCCGGCACCCCGGCACCCTGGCCCCTAACTTGAGCAGCGGGTCCCCACCTCGCAGGAGGGAGCGGGCGGGGTGGGGCCTGTCCTGACGGCCGGAGGGCGGGCAACGAGACCTATTGACGTGCCGCCGCCGGACGCTAGGCTGCGCCGCTTTTTGCATCATCCCCGGAGGTCACCCCCGTGTTGGAAGTTCTGCTCGTCGTCGTGTCGGTGCTCTTCCTCGCCACGCTCGCCTACGTGTTCTTCGGCCAGAAGTCGGCCGCGGCGCTCCCCTCGTCGTCCTCGCCCACGGCGCGGGCCGAGCTGGAGTCGGACAGCAAGGCGCGCGCGAAGCTGGAGGCGGAGCTGGATCGCAGGCGCAAGGAGATGGATGAACAGCGTGCGCAGCTGCAGGAGGTGAAGGAGCAGCTCAAGCAGGCCAAGCGCAAGCTCTACGAGCAGAAGGAGGGGGAGAAGGGCGAGAAGGATCTGGCCAAGGCCCGCGCCGAGGTGGAGCGCAGCGCGTCCCTGCAGCTGGAGGTGGTCCGGGGCGAGCTGGCCCAGGCCGAGGCGGAGATCGCCCGCCTGAAGTCCGAGGTGGAGATGGGCGGCAAGGGAGGCCGCCGTGGCGGCGCTCCGGCGCCCGCTGCCGCTCCGGCGGTGACGGCCCCGGCGCAGGCGCAGCAGCTGTCGGCCCCGGCGCAGCCGGAGGAGCGGGTGGTGAACACGAGCACGACGGTGGTGCCCGCCGCCGCCGCCGAGCCCGCCGCGGAGAAGGCCCAGCGCCGTTACCGGGACCTGAACGACGCCGACCGCGAGAAGATGGAGCGGCTGGAGCAGACGGCGAACAAGGAGCGCAGCCGGGCGGCCGATCTGGAGCGCGAGCTGAAGCGCGTGAAGGGCCGGGCGGACTCGCAGCAGCGCATCTTCGCGGCCAGCAAGAACGAGCTGGAGCTGGTGAAGGACAAGTACAAGGCGCTGGAGAAGCGCCTGAACCGCACGCTGCTGGAGCGGGATCTGCTGCGCCGGGCGATCAAGGACCTGGAGAAGAAGACGGGCATGCTGGCCGAGCGCACGGAGCTGACGCCGGACGAGATGGCGGCGAGCGACCGGAAGGTGGAGGAGGCCGCGCAGGCCCGTGCCACGGCGGAGGCGGCGCAGCAGCAGGCGGTGGCGGCGGCGAGCGAGCCGGCGGCGTCGGGCGAGCAGCCGGCGAAGACCGAGCCTCAGCAGGACGAGAAGGCCCAGACGCCCACCGCGTAACGACGCTCCCGAGGCACGCCGCCTCCCACTGGGAGGCGTAGCGTGCCTGGGTTCTGCACCTGGGCGCAGGCGACGCCATTGCCCTCGGCCCTGGGCCTCAGCCGCCCAAAATACGCGGGAAGGCAGAGGCCGACAGACGTCCGCGCATCTCCCGGGCCTGCGCCAGCCCGGCGTGCTGTCGCTGAGTGAAGGCCCGCGTCTGGAGTTGGCACGCCCCCTGGCTCCGCAGGAAGAGCTCCAGCGCGAGCATGTGCCGTCGCCGCATGGGGCCTCGCTCCAGCTCATCCAGCAGCCCATCCAGACTGAACGCGCGTCCGCGCAGGTAGCGGGTACCGCGGGCGAAGTCCTTCCGGGCTTCCTTCCACCACGCGGCCACCGCCTCTCTTGCTGGCACCGGGAGCGCATCCTCCGGCTGAGGCTCCAGCTCCCGTGAGAGGTCCTCCTCCAGCGGGGGCAGCGGCTCTTCTTCCTCCTCCCCCCCTACGAAGGTGCCCTCCAGCTTCAGCCCGGTGATGGCGCTGAAGGACTCGCCCGCCAGTGCCGCCACGGGTCCAGGCCCCATGAACTCCAGACATGCCTCGGCAGCCTCCACCCGGCCACTGAAGCCCAGGGCCCAGAGGGAGTCCTCGCGCATCGCCTCCACCCCAGTGCACGCCAGCAGCCGCACCAGGTCACGCTCGTCTCCCCCGAGCGCCAGCAACACCAGCGACGTCCGGTCCACCCTCGTGCGTGAATCCACCACCTTGCGGCATGCATCCCAGGCGGCGTTTATTCCAGACATCATCCCCGCCGTGATGACGGCTTCCCGCACGCCAGGACGGGCGTCCACCAGCAACCGGGGCAGTTCGCGCGAGGCCACGTCCCGGGGCAAGGACGGCATTGCGCGAAGCACGGCCACCACTACCCGGGCGTCCGGGGAGCCGAGCACCTCCACTTCGATACCGCGAGGGAGCTGTCCCCTGGCGGCGAGGACCTTTGGCGGCGAGGACCTTGAGCGCCCAGGCTTGAAGCAGGGGCTCCTGCGCCTTCAACAATGGCAGCAGGGCCTCGCCCACCTCCGGCCGTCCGTTCAGTTCCAGCGCCCGCCGGAGGGCGGCGAGCGGCCCTTCGGGAGCGGCGGCCCGCACCTGCTTCACCAGTTCCGCCAGTTCCATGCGCACGGGTTCGGCCAGCAGCGCCCAGAGCGCGGCGGAGATGCGCGGCGGGTCCTCCGAGTCCAGCGCGGGCAACAGCAGTTCCCTGGCCACGGGCTCGCCGCCCACCACCAGTCCGTCCAGGTGCGCCAGAAGCCGCTCATCCAGCGTGGCCGCGTCCTCCAAGTTGTAATCCGGCGCCACCAGGGCGCGCTCCCACTGCACCCAGAGGAAGCTCGCCTCGTCCAGGTGCTCCTCGTAGATGTCCATCAGCAGGGAGGCCATGGGTCAGTTCACCTGCACCGCGCCACCCTTGATGCGGTGAGTGCCCGAGGCGTGGCTCTCGAGCTGGATGCCCTTGATGACGACCCGGCCATTGCGCCGCAGGGTGATACTGGCCTGGCCACACCTCAGGACGATCTCATCCTGGCCCTCAATGACGACCCGTTTGCCATCGACATGGGCCTCCATGGGTTGTTCCTCGGTGGGAGCAGGCTGCGCGAGCACCGCGTCCAGTAACGGCGTGGGACTGGGTGTCTGCTCCAGCCCCACCACCAGCGGCATCAAGGGGTCTCCATTTTCGACGAGCAATACCGCGCGCTGACGGGTAGCAATGGCATCCTGTAGCGTCTCGGGCTCCAGCGGAACTGTCCGCCGGGCGGCCAACGGGCGGCCCGCGCTGTTTCCCTCGAAATCCACCAGCACCCATCCCGCCTCGTCCATCCCAACAATCCACCCCAGCCTGCTTCCCCAGATGGGCTCGCGCATTCCGTCGTCCGACCCTGCTCCCAACGAATTCATGGGCATCTTCATCCGGTACATCCTCCGATTGTGGTGGAGCCCAGCCCTCACCTCGTCTGGTTGGAACCAGCCCAACAGGCGGGACGCCTTCTCCAGCAGGCCCTACCATCCGCCATCTGAGCAACTGGAACGCTGGGAGCCCACACCTACAACGTTTGACACATTCGTCTGAATTTACCTAACGTCGCTGCTCCGGTGTGGGGTGTTGAATCAATGTGGGCACTGAAGAATCGCACAGCTTACGCTGCGGAGCGGAACTGGACGCGCGACAAGGACGGGGTCCACTGGTGGCTCGTCGCGGTCAAGGCAACGTTCGACATCGCTCCCGGGGGACGGCTCATGCTAGCGGACGAGCAACTGCCCCCGGTGCTGGCGCCAGAGTATTTCGGCGAACCAGGCCGGTCGAGCTTGCGCTACGACTCGGATCTTCTCGCGGCGAAGCCGGGCACGGACGTGTTGGTCATCGCGCACGCGCACGCCCCTCATGACAAGCCCGCTCCGACAGTGCCAGTCTCTCTGCATGTCGAACGGCTCCACAAGGAACTGCTCGTCCATGGGGATCGCCTCTACGACCGGGGGTTGCTCAGCGTGACGGTGACCCGGCCGCAGCCGTTCACCAGACGCCCCATCCGATACGAGTTCGCGTTCGGTGGCGGCGATCTGACCGACCCCGCTCCCCAGAAGCATCGCATCGACGAGCGGAACCCGATCGGGCGCGGCTTCGCACGGCGGGCAGCTCACGTCGTTGGGCAAGTGGCCCACGCGATAGAGTATCCACGTGGCGAGCCAGCGGAGATGGGTCCGGCGGGGTTCGGCCCGATCGATTCCTCATGGATGCCGCGGCGCAAGCTCGCGGGGACATATGACGCACGGTGGGAGCAATCGAAGAAGCCCTTGCTGCCTGATGACTTCCATCCCTCCTTCGCGTTGAGTGCCCCCACGGACCAGCGGACCGAGAAGCCCCTTGTCGGCGGAGAGCGTGTCGAGCTCCTGAACATGACCCCCGACGGTGTCCTGCGCTTCGAGCTCCCGCGTATTTCGCTTGGCTTCACCACACGCATCGGCACGCGGCGCGAGCAGCACGGCCCGCGCGTGGTGACGGTGCTCGTGGAGCCCGAGGAGAGGCGCCTCTGCCTAGTGTGGCAGAGCGTGCTGCGAGTTCCCGCCCCTGAGGCAGACTATCTCGACGAAACGGAGATCGTCGAACGAAGGAGCACGACGTGAACGCCCAGGTCGATCTGGTAGCCGTCGGCGCGCGAACCCCGGTCGGGCTCACCGCCGAGAGCAGCGCGGCGGCCGTGCGCGCTGGCATCACGCGGTACGCCGAGTATCCCTTCATCGACCCTCGCGGCGAGCCGGTCGTGGTCGCCGCCGACGGGCTGCTCGCGCCCAGACTCGAGGGACGAGACCGTCTGGTGCCCATGGCCCAGAGTGTTCTCGAGGAGATTGAAGCCAAGATCGATCAGAGGATCCTTTACGGAGGCAGGCTCCGTGTGTTGCTCGCACTGCCAGAAACCCGCCCGGGGTTCTCCGAGAACGACGCGGCCTGGGTGACGGACTCCCTGGCCGTGCACTTGCGAGCGAAGACGTCCAACACGCACGTCGAGATTGCCGGACGCGGGCACGCCGGGGCAATCCGGGCGGTCGAGCAGGTGAGGCGGGAGTGCTCCGAGAGCCATGACGAGCTGTTCCTGGTCGTTGGCGTGGATAGCTATCACCACGCGGACACGTTCGCATGGTTGGAGCGCGACCGCCGGTTCGCACAGCCGGGTATTCGCAACGGGTTCACCCCTGGAGAGGGAGCTGGATGTCTCGCACTGCTCAGCGCGGGACTGCGCCGTCGCTTGCGCCTCCCCCAACTGGCTGTCGTACGAGGGGCGAGCACCGCACAGGAGCGACTCCTGCGTGACAGTGACACGGGCTCGTTCGGCGCCGCAATGACCCAGGCCGTCGAGGGCGCCATCGCCAGGCTCGACCGTCCCCGCGAGAGCGTCGATGTTGTGTACACGGATATCAACGGTGAGCGTTACCGCAGCGAGGAGTGGGGTTTCACCGCGTTGCGTGCGCCGTCGGTTTGGAAGACACCTGGGTACAAGGCTCCGAGCGACTGCTGGGGTGACGTG
The DNA here is from genome assembly GCF_036277355.1 of Archangium sp. GTDB lineage: Bacteria > Myxococcota > Myxococcia > Myxococcales > Myxococcaceae > Archangium. Next base: position 122,829 of record NZ_DASUNC010000046.1, on the reverse strand, counting down.
GGCGCCGCGTCTGGGGCGCTCGGAAGCATCCTGGCGGTCCAAGCGTTCGCACGGGGCTATGCGCGGGGCCCGCGGGCGCTGGTGATGGCCGGTTCCGATGGCGGACTGAGAGGGGCCATGCTCCTGCAAGCTCCGCAGGCATCATGAGGAGACAATCCGAATGTCGAAAGTCACTGTGAATACGCCGAAGACCCCGGTGACCGAGGGGAGCAACGGAGTCGCCGCGGCGACGGTCCCCAACGTGTGCAAGATGCCGGGGCCTCCGGCGCCGTTTGTCCCCACCCCGCTGCCCAACATCGGCAAGAGCGGAACAGACCCGAAAAACTACTCCAAGAGTGTCACCATCGAAGGAAAGAAGGTGGCGATCAGGGGCGCCACCTTCGGTTCCATGGGTGACGTGGCCAGCAAGGGAACAGGCGGAGGAATCGTCTCCTCGAACGTGGAAGGGCCCACGAGCTTCGTGGGTCCCGGGTCCATCGACGTGAAGATCGAGGGGAAGAACGTCCAGTTGCTCGGCGACCCGATGCTCAACAACTGTGGACCGAGCGGGAGTCCAGCCAACGCAGCGACGATGATGGGCGTGCTCCAAGCGACCGGGTTCGTCACAGCCGTCACTGGAAAGGACGCTTGCCCCCTGTGCGGCAAGCAACATGACGCACTGGAAGAGACGGAAAAGACGAAGGTCGGCGCTTCAGAATTGGCATCGAAGCTCGACACGATGGTGGGAGCCAAGAAGGGGCGCCGCCTGGTGACGATGCTGGGTGTGGTCCAGTGCAAGTGTGGACAAAAGTATGCAGACCAGTCGGCCGTGACGCTCCTGGAGGTCTGCGATGTCATCAAGCACCTCGGGTGGCACGCACCTACAGGTTCTCTATCAATCGATGCCAGAGATGAAGACGACAAGACCTACACCGCCACGCGAGAACGGGTTCACTCACACCTTCTAAAACGCCTCGGAGAAACGAACGTGAATCCGATATGGGACAGAGCCGATCGCCGAGCCAAAAAGAGTGACCGCGACCGAACAGGACCCGCCGCCTATCCGCCGGGAACATGTGCTGCCCAAAAAACGCTCTTGCTCGCTCTGGATGGGGGCGCCTACCCAGGTGGCCTCACAGAACAGTTCTTCCACAGCAAGGGCAAGCCGACCGGGGCGCCGATCCAGTTCTTCGATGAGAGCCAAGGGCAGGTGGTTGTCAGAACGTTTGAACACGGCACGACCGTCCCACCGTGTAGGACCTGCGAGCTCATCATTCCGTTGATGCTTTGCCCTGGAGACAAGGAGGAGAAGTGCCAGCACAAGGACTAGAACTTGAGATGGAGGAGTTACTCCTGAGAAGCGTACCCGGGCTCGCCGAGCAGTGGAAGGGCAGCACGCCAGACGAGATCGCGCAGATCGAGCGGCTTGCAGGCCGCCCCTTGCCTCCATTCTATAATTGGTTTCTGACCCGCATGGGCCAGAGCATGGGCCCTCTGGCCTATCCGAGCCTGGACTTCTCAGCCCAGCGCGTGCTCGCCTGTTATGCCGAGAAGCTGGTCGTGCCTCATCCCCGATTCCTGCTCATCGCACATGAGTCCGACGAGATGATGCCTCTGCATGTCTTCTACGATCTCGACGCGCCGGCTCGATCGGATGCGAGAGTAACCAAGCGGCATGCGCGAGGCGGTGAGCTTCATGACCAATTCGAGACTTTGCGCGAGATGTTGGCGTGGGGTGCATTCTTGAGCTTTCGACTTGGCAAGATGCCGCAGCAGTGCGAGGGCATTTTCGCCAGCGACGAACCCGACGTTCTCTCTCGCCTCGACCCGTTGATGAGCAGTTTTGGGTTCACGAAGCCGATTCCCACCGGGCCCTTCTGCGGACTGTATGAACGCTCCGATGCGGCAATGATTTGCAATAGCACCCTGAGGGAAAAACCCGCGGGCATCCAGACCTTCACGCTCGGGGGGGAAAACGCGGGAACGCTCAGGAAGCTCCTGGGTGAAATCGCAACGACGTCCTCGCTGAAGGTCGAAGTCGACGAGTGGACTCCGGCGCTTGAGTGACATGCCAGGGCCGGTGAGTGTCAACGAAGCCCAAGGGCGAGCTGAAAGAGAGGTGAAGAGGACTTGTCAGCCCACGAGAGCGCGCCGCGAAGCACGGTTCGGGGCCGGATTGTCGGCCTCCGAGGCGATTGCTGGGTCCTCCATCCACCTCACCCATCGGGTGCGTGGTGACCCCGTGCCGAAACCACCGCTGAGGCGGAAGATCCGGCCTCTGAGCGCCGTAGGCGGGATGCTTCGTGAATCAAGGTGGGGTCAGTCCAGCGGAGCCGGCATGTAGATGACCAGGTCGTCCAGCGTGGTGCGCTGGGTGCCGGTGTCCTCCACGCCGCCCGCGATGAGCACCGAGCCATCCCGCAGCACCGTGCACGAGTGCTGGTGACGCGGACGGTCTAGGGGCTTCAACCCGAGCAGAGCCGGAGCGGCGCCGTCCTTCCCGGGAACGAGCATCTCCGCGTGCGAGTCGCTCACGAACGCCCCCGCGTCGTACCGCAACCCCCCGAAGGTCAGCACGCGGCCATCCGGGAGCGTCACCGCGCACAGCCCGCTCCGGGCGAACACCTGGGGACCCGGGGACACCTGCGTCGCCGCGCCCGGGGAGAGGACCTCCGAGGAGGCCAGGAAGCGCGCGTCCTCCCCTCCACCCGGCGAGGCATTCCCTCCCACGTACAGCAGCCGCTCCGGCCCGCCGAACGGCACGAGCGCCGCATCGCGCCGGGGCTCGCGCAACCGCGCGCCCTCGCCCACCGGGACGAAGGAGCCAGCCTGGAAGGAGAAGAACAGCACCTCGGGCCGCAGCGACGTCCCGTCCGAGCCGCCCACCACCGCGATGTTCCGGCCATCCCGCACCGGCATCACCGACATGCCCACGCGAGGCACCGGCGTGCTCACGGGGAGCACCTGGCCCGTGGAGGGATCATACCCCTCGGCCTCGGCCACCACCTCGCCGCCGGCCCCCACTCCGCCGACGAACAGCACCCGTCCGCCCGAGTCCACCGCCGCCGCGTGATGGCTGCGCGCCGCCTTCAACTCCACCTCGGTGGACGTGTTCGAGACCAGGTCCAGCACCTGGGCGCTCCGCAGGGGCAACGAGCCCTCCACCGACTCCACCTGACCGCCCGCCAGCAGCACCTTGTCGCCCGGCAGCAACGTCGCGGTGTGGAACGCACGCGGCGCCCACAGAGGCGCGCTCTCAACCACCGCCTCCACCAGGCCTGACAGCGACCCGACCTGCGGCCTATAGGGCCCTGGAGGGGCTGGCAGCGGAGTGAAGATCTCCACCTGGGACACCGAGGTGTCGCGGCCGTCCGGGCTGGACTGGAAGCCTCCGGCCAGCAGCACCCGGCCGTCCTCCAGCAGCGTCGCGGTGTGCGCCGCACGAGGCTGAGCGAGCGAGAGTGACGCGCACTCGCCATCCTCGACGCCCTGCCGCCCATACCGCACGTACTCATCCACCCGACGGACGGCGACGTGGACGCCCGGGAAGCCCTCCCCGGCCTGCCGCGCCTGGACCTGGAAGGGCGCTGAGCGTCCCAGGGCCACCACACGGCCCCCCGAGCGAGGCAGATCCGTATAGCCACGCACCTCCAGGACACGACCCTTCCCAAGGGGGACGGGGGGCAGCAGCGGCTGACGCCGCCTGAGATACTCGGACACGTCGTCCCCCTCCCTCAGGACGTAGCGCTCCACGGGCTCGTAGCGCTCCACGGGCTCCATGTCCTCGCCGGTCACGCGCAAGCGCAGGTAGCGGACGCCCTCCAGGGCCGGAGTGCCGCTACACGTCCTGAGGTGGTTGATCTCCACCGCGTAGATCTCCTCCTTCGGCCCGCAGGCACTCAGGAGACCCAGCGCCACCATCCAGGCCTTCCCACCTGATGACCGGGCCCTGCCCTGTCCCCTGCCCCGGCGGGCGGACGAGGTCCACCCGTTGATACTCCGCCTCATCGTGTTCCCCTTTTGCGGTCTCAGGTCCCGGCGAAGGCTAAAGATGGGCTTGCGCTCGGACCGTCCCGAGCGTAGCGATGGGCTCCGTCCGTGGTCAACGCGGCCCCCGCCCCCTGAATGAAGCTCTCGCTCGCCACCCGCATCTTCCTTGGTTACGCGGTGGTGCTCGCCACCTTCGGCGCGGTGTCGCTCTTCAGCGTGGCCGAGCTGCACCGCAACCGGCTGGAGATCCGCCTGGTGAGCCAGGGCTACCTCCAGCTGTCGCAGGACGCGGCCGCGCTCGAGTCCTTCCACACCAACCAGGAGAAGGACACCGAGCGCCTGCTCGAGGAGGGCAGCGTGGAGACACGGCGGGCCCTCATCCGGCTGGCCCGGCTGTACTTTCCCTCGCTCATGGCGGAGCGGCTGCAGGCGGCCAAGGCGAGGGCCAGCGAGGTGCGCACCCTGGCGCCTGGCGGCGAGGTGCACTTCGTCCAGGACCTGGAGTCGCGCCTGGGGGAGCTCGCCAACCGCTACCAGGCCTACGGGCGGGCGGCGGAGGCCGTCTTCACGGTGCTCTCCAACGAGCAGCCCCTGGCGGAGGAGGTGGCACGGGCCACCGCCGAGCTGCGCCAACAGGAGTCCTCCATCGGCCGGGACATCCGCTTCCTGCGCGCCGCGCTGAGCAACCGCATCCGCGAGCGCGTGGACGGGGCCGAGGACCGCGAGCGGCGCACGGGCCTGGCCATCATCACCCTGTCCGTGCTGGCCATCGGCGTGGGCCTGGGCGCCACCGCCTGGTCGGCCCGCACGCTGCGCCCGGTGCGCACCCTCATCGAGGGCGTGTCGCGCATCGGCCGCGGCGACTACAGCGCCCAGCTGGGCGTGCGCGGTGACGACGAGGTGGCGGTGCTCGCCCGCGAGTTCGACGCCATGGCCCGCTCGCTCCAGGCGCGCGAGGCCCAGCTCAAGGCCCAGGCCGAGGCCCTCATGCGCGCCGAGCAGCTGGCGGCCGTGGGCCGCATCTCCGCCCAGGTGGCCCACGAGGTGCGCAACCCCCTGTCCTCCATCGGCCTCAACGTGGAGCTGATGCAGGACGCCTTCGAGCGCGCCACCTTCGAGTCCCCGGTGGATGCCCGCGAGGCGCGCGAGCTGCTCGCCGCCGTCACCCGCGAGGTGGACCGGCTCACCGAGGTGACGGAGCAGTACCTGCGCATGGCGCGCCCGCCCCGGCCCAGCCTCGAGCCCACCGACGTCACCGACGTGCTGGCCAGCGTGCTGGACTTCTCCCGCGAGGAGCTGGAGCGCGCCCACGTGGAGGTGGCGAGCGAGCTCGCCGAGACTCCGCCCCAGGCCCTGGCCGACGAGGGCCAGCTGCGCCAGGTGTTCCTCAACCTGCTGCGCAACGCCCGCGAGGCCATGCCCGATGGCGGCCGGCTCACCATCTCCACGCGCGTGCACGAGCGCGAGGTGGAGGTGCGCATCCAGGACACCGGCCGCGGCATGACCGAGGCCGTGCGCTCGCGCATCTTCGAACCCTTCTTCACCACCAAGGAAGACGGCACGGGCCTGGGGCTCGCCGTCTGCCAGCAGATCCTCAAGGCCCATGGCGGCTCGCTCGGGTGCCAGAGCGAGTCCGGCCAGGGCACCACCTTCTCCGTCAGGCTTCCCCGCGCATGAGCTTCAGCTACCACCGCGATGTCCTGCCCAACGGGCTGCGCGTCGTCACCATCGAGACCCCGCACCTGCACACCGCCCTGCTCGCGGTGTACGTGCGCACCGGCAGCCGCCACGAGACGGCCGCCAACAATGGCGTCAGCCACTTCCTCGAGCACCTCTTCTTCCGCGGCAGCGAGGGCTGGCCGGACACCGTGAAGATGAACTCCGCCGTGGAGGAGGTGGGCGGCAACCTCAACGGCGTCACCACGCGCGACCACGGCTACTACTACACGCCCCTGCACCCGGCGCACCTCGACGTGGGCCTCGAGGTGCTCGGGGACATGCTCACCCGCCCCAAGCTCACCGACATGGAGGTGGAGCGGAACATCATCCTCGAGGAGATGCTCGACGAGGTGGACGAGAAGGGCCGGGACATCGACATCGACAACCTGTCCAAGCGGGTGCTCTTCCGCGACCACCCGCTGGCCTTCAAGATCGCCGGCACGAAGGAGTCCGTCTCGCTGCTCTCCCACGAGCAGATCCGCGAGCACTTCGCGCGCCACTACGTCACCGGCAACATGGTGGTGACGGCGGCGGGCCGGGTGAAGCACGACGAGGTGCTCGCGCTGGTGGAGCGCCACTTCGCGCGGCTGCCCCGGGGCGCCGAGAGCATCGACCTGCCGCCGCCGCCCACACCCGCCGGGCCGCACCTGCACGTCGTCACCCACGACGAGTCGCAGACGGAGTTCCGCATCAGCTTCCGCACCGTCCCCGAGCACCACGAGGACTGGCCCGCCCTGCAGTTGCTGCGTCGCTTCCTGGATGACGGGCTGTCCTCGCGGCTGCCCTTCGAGATCGTCGAGAAGCGGGGGCTGGCGTACTCGGTGCACGCCTCGCTGGAGGCCTTCCACGACGCGGGCATCTTCGAGATCGAAGCCGCGAGCGCGCCGGACCGGGCCTCGCTGGTGGTGGCGGAGGTGTTCCGGGTGCTGGGCGAGCTGAGCACCACGCCGGTGGGCGAGGAGGAGCTGGCTCGGGCCAAGCGGCGGCACCGGATGCTGCTGGAGTTCTCCCAGGACTCGCCGGGCGAGCTGGCCGGGTGGTTCGGCGGCACGGAGCTGTTCCGCCGGCCCGAGTCCTTCGGCCGCCGGGCGGACCTGGTGGACGCGGCCAGCGCGGCGCACGTGCGCGACGTGGCCCGGCGCTACTTCGCCCGGGAGAACCTCACCGTGGTGGCCGTGGGCCAGCGCAAGGGCATCAAGGCCCTGGAGAAGGTCGTGGAGACCGCCGAGGGCCTGCCCTCCTCCAAGTGAGGAGGCGCCACCTACCCGGCGAGCGCGTAGTTTGGCTGAGCCAAGTCAACGCAAGTGACGCCGCGCGGGTAACCGGCTCGACACGAGCCAGAACGCCCTCCCGGTGAGCGCCCCGGGGCTTCCCCCAGGAGACCGGTATCTTCGGCTCCATGAGAACCCCCGCCCGGCTCACGCTCCTCGCCGTCCTCTGCCTGTGCACCGCCTGCGGACTTCGCTCCGCTCGACAGGCAGACTCCTCGAACATGACCGACCAGGCGCAGCTGCTCCAGCTCGAGAAGGACATGTTCACCGCCATCCGCACCCGGGATCGCCAGATGCTCGAGCGCATCCTGGACGAGCGCTTCGAGCTCCGCGTCCCGGGCAATCCCCCGGTGGATCGCGCCGGCTTCATCGCCGCCATCCTCGCCATCCCCGGCACCATCCTGTCCGTCGAGTCCGAGGACCTCGAAGCCCGCATCTATGGTGACGTCGGGGTCCTCCTCGGCCGGCAGCGCGCCCGAGTCCAGATGGAGGACGGCACCACCGTGGCCGACCTGGGCGCCTTCACCGACATCGCCCTCAAGCGCGGCGGCCAATGGCGCATGGTGCTCGCCCACAGCGTCACCCTGCCCCAGTAACCCCCACCCCCATCCACTATTTTCCCTGAATCCGGGAATCAGCAGTTGACACCTGAATCATGATTCATGAAGGCTCCCCGGCCGTACCGTCCCAGGAGGACGGCACTTGCCCCGGAGGAGCACCATGGAGATGAAGCGGCTGTCGAGCGCAGTGCGTTGTCTGTCCGTTCTCGTCGTCGGGTTCGCCGCGGCCTCCGCCAGCGCGCAGACGTGCCGGGACGCGGTGGTGCTGGTGCACGGCAACACCTCCTATCCCTCGGACTACAACAACACCTACAACACGCTGATCTCCCGCGGGTACGCCGCCGCGGACATCTTCCGCCCCAGCTGGGGCTCCAAGACGTGCGCCGCCTGTAACGACCACTCCGGCTCCGAGGAGACCCCCGTCCGCGACGCCATCACCCAGGCCCTCGCCCGCTCGTGCACCGGGAAGATCGACGTCATCGGCCACTCCATGGGCGTGACGCTCGCCATCAAGGCCATCCTCGACCTGGGCGTGCAGAGCCGCGTGGATGCCTTCGTGGGGCTCGCCGCCGGCTACCGCGGACTGTGGACCTGCGGCACCTACCCCTTCAACGTCGTCACCTCCACCTGCGGCTACTGGGGCCTGTCCGTGAAGAGCCCCTTCCTCACCGGCATCCAAGGCAAGCGCATGGCCACCCGCATCTACTCCCTCAAGAGCAACTCGGATGAGATCGTCTGCGCCACCGGCGTGTGCACCGTGGACGGCGTCCACTCCAGCCAGCTCACCAACGAGACCGCCTCCTACACCCTCTCCGAGAGCCACTTCGGCCTCGTCCGCAACACCGCCACCCGCCAGGCGGACCTCATCCAGTAGCTCTCCTCACAGGCAGGACAATGTCCTACCTTGGGACACAACTCCGGAAACCAAATCCCTGGAGATGGTGGTAGAGGCCACCACGTAGGGGGTACCCTGCCGCGGGGCTGGGTACCCATTCGTCCCAGGGATGCTCGATGATGACCGCTGCCGTACCCCGGAAGGAACCCGTCATCTTCAGTCAGGTGGTGGAGGCCCTCTTCAAGCACGCCTTCAAGGAGCGGCTCGACACCCACACCCGGGCACGGCTCAAGAAGATCGGCATCGACCTGGATCACCCGTTCCTCGTGGCCTACTCGGTGCCGACCTGGTTCGCCGCCGTGGGGGTGTGCTCCGAGGTCCTCTTCCCGGACCTGTCCAACGAGCAGGCCCGCTACAAGATTGGCCGCAAGCTGGTGGACGGGTACGGCCAGACCACCATGGGCCGGGCCGTGTTCGCCATGCTGCGGATGCTGGGCTGGGAGCGCTCGCTGGGCCGGATTTCCCGCGGGCTGCAGTCGGGGACGAACTTCCTGTCGGCCCGGACCCGCTTCCTGCCGGATGGCGCGCTCGAGGTCACCTTCGAGGTGATGCCCGAGTTCTTCGCCGCCCTGGGCACCACGCCAGGCATCGACCCGCACTTCATGCACGGCAACATGGACGCGATGATGGAGCTGGTGGGCGCGCCCTTCACCCGCAGCGAGCTACAGCCCATCGAGCCCGGCTCGCAGCGCGTCGTCTACGTGCTGCGCCGCCCGGCCCCCTAGCCGCCGCCTAGTCCTCCAACGGCTCGAAGTCGGCCTTGCCCGCGCCGCACTCGGGGCAGTACCAGGTGTCGGGGATGTCCTCGAAGGCCGTGCCCGGCGCGATGCCGGAGTCGGGATCGCCCACGGCCGGGTCATAGATGTACTGGCACATCATGCAGCGGTAGCGCTTTTTCATCCCGTCTCTCTAACTCCGGCCGAACCACCGGCTCAACTCCACCGGATCAGGGCTCGCTCGCGTTCATGTACCCGGCGATGCGCAGCCTCAGCCCCAGCGGGGTCAGCGGCATGAACCAGGCCGAGAGGCGGTTGGAGAGCCCGGGTACCACCACCGGCTTGCCCCGCATCAGGCCCCGGAAGCCCGCCTCGGCCACCTGGCGCGCGGTGCTCGTCCCCATGGGGCCGCTGAAGAGCCGGGCCTTCTGGTGCTCCCCCGCCCGCGCGGCGAACTCCGTCTCGGTGAACCCCGGGCACAGCGCCGTCACCCTCACCCCCTGCCCCTTCAGCTCCCCGTGCAGCGCGGTGGAGAAGGACAGCACGTACGCCTTGCTCGCGTAGTACACGGACATGAACGGGCCCGGCGTGAAGGCCGCCAGCGAGGCCACGTTGAGCACGTACCCGCGCTTGCGCGCCACCATCCCCGGCACCAGCTCGCGGGTGAGCGCGGTGAGCGCCCGGACGTTGAGATCCAACATCCCCACCTGCTGCTCCGCGGGCAGCACCTCGAAATTCCCCGCCAGCCCGAAGCCCGCGTTGTTCACCAGCACCTCCACGTCCAGCTGGCGCGTCTTCAGCTCGTTCACCACGGTGGACACGCCCTCGGGCGAGACCAGGTCCGCCCCCACCACCACCGAGGGCACTCCATGGGCCTGCTGGAGCTGCTCCGCCAGCTCCTGCATGGGCCCGGTGCGCCGGGCCACCAGCACCAGCGCATACCCCTCGCGTGCCAGCAGCGACGCCAGCTCCCGGCCGATGCCACTCGAGGCGCCCGTCACCACCGCGTACCTGCGTGCCCGCACCATGTCGTCCATGACGCCACGCTTCCAAGGGAGCGAGCCCGGCGTCAATGGCCATGTGGATCGCCCGGGGTGTACCTTCTGGGGGAACCCCATGAAGCCCTCTCCCATTGACTGGCGTGCGCGCCTGGAAGCGTGTGGATTCGAAGGGGCGGAGCTCGTGCCCGCCACCTACGCGGCCCACGTGCTGTGGTCCCGGCGCGAGCCGCTGGCGGCGGAGGCGGCGCTGCGCGAGCACCTCGACCAGCAACCGGACGACAAGGACTCGCTGAAGATGCTCATCTCCATCCTCCAGGAGAACGGGCGCGCCAGCGAGGTGGTTCCGCTCCGCCGCCACCTGTACGAGCGGCGCTGCCACGAGCTGCGCATCCCCGAGTCCGCCCGGGACGCGGCCATCGCCTACATGGAAGCGGCCGAGTCCGGTGGCCCCCCGCCGGAGCGCATGGCCGACGCTCATGTCGCCGCGCTCTTCGACCTCTACGCCCCCAGCTTCGACGACAGCCTGCGCGGCTTCCTCTCCTACCGCGCGCCCGAGCGGCTCATGGACGCGGTGCGCTCCGTGCTCGGCGGACGGCGGGAGCTGGACGTGCTCGACCTGGGGTGCGGCACCGGACTGGCCGGTCCCCTCCTCCGGCCCTTCGCCCGGCGGTTGGAGGGCATCGACCTGTCCACGGGCATGCTCGACAAGGCGCGCGAGCGCGGCGTGTACGACGTGCTCCGGGCCGGGGAGATCACCGCGGAGCTCGCCGCCTCCCCGGCGAGCCATGAGCTCATCGTCGCCGTGGACGTACTCGTCTACTTCGGCGCGCTGGAGACGCTCTTCCAGCACGTGGCCCGGCGGCTCGCGCCCGGCGGCCTGTTCGCCTTCACCGTGGAGAAGGGCACCGCACCCGGGTACCGGCTCCAGCCCACCGCGCGCTACGTCCACCACCTCGATTACCTGCGAGGTTGCGCCAGCGCGGCCCACCTTCACCCGGTGTTGGAGCGGGAAGAGACCCTGCGCAAGCAGGCCGGACAACCCGTCACCGGCCACGTGGTCGTGCTGTCCAGAAGTGAAAGCCATGTGGCCCCACCGGTGGAAGGCGGGTCTTCCTGAGGGGGGGTCGGAAAGCGCGCGGTCCACACGCTATGCTCCGCCCCCCATTGAATCTGGGGTGGACTCCATGACCTCACAGGTCGAGACGGTGGCAGCGAAGATCCAGGGCTACACACAGGACCTGGGCAACTCCGGCGCGCAGGGGCGCCGGCGGTTGCAAGCCATCGAGGGAATGGCCGATCACATCACCCTGCGGCGCATCGAGGGGTTGGGCATCCAGGAGGGGTGGCGCTGCCTCGAGGTGGGCTGTGGCAGCGGCTCCATCGCGCGCTGGATGAGCTACCGGGTGGCACCGCACGGCCACGTGCTCGCCGTGGACACGAACACCCGGTACGTGGCCGGCGCGGCCAGTGCCATCCTCGAGGTGCGCCAGCAGGACGTCCCCACGATGCGGCCTCCCGAGAAGACCTTCGATCTCGTGCACTCGCGGATGCTGCTCCAGCACCTGGCCGAGCGGGAGGAGCTGGTGGAGCGGCTGGCCGCCTCGCTCAAGCCGGGCGGCTGGCTGTTGCTGGAGGAGATGGAGACCTTCTCGCTCTTCCAGAACGAGACGGGGCCCTTCCTCCAGGTGGTGGAGATCATGCACGCCATGGGGCGCGCCGCGGGCACGGCCGTGGACTGGGCCCGGACGCTGCCGCGTACCTTCCAGCGGCTGGGGCTGCAGAACGTCAACGCCGAGGGCGAGATGCTCTACTTCTCCGGGGGCAGCCCCACCGCCGAGTTCCACCAGCTCACCGGCGAGCAGTACTGGCCGTACGCGGAGAAGATGCGGCTGCTCACGCGCGAGCAGTTCGACCAGTACTCCGAGCGGCTGAAGGATCCGAACACCTGGTTCTACGGCCCCACCATCTTCGGCGTCTGGGGCCAGCGTCCACCCGCGTAGCCGCGGAAGGCCGCGCTCAGCGCCGGCCGCGGATGATGATGGGCCCGGACTTCTTCTTCCGGGGCAGGGCCTTCTTCAGCTCCTTCTGGATGTCCAGGTACTCGGGGTTGCCCGCGTCCTGCTTGAGCGCCTCGGCGATGAGCTTCAGGCCCCGATCGGGCCGCCGCCGCGTCTGGGCGTACAGGTTCGCCAGCGCCACCTTCTCCTCCAGCGAGGCCTCGTTCGCGTCCATGATCCGCTCCAGGGAGACCAGCGCCTCCTCCTTCTCGCCGGCCTGCTCCTGCAGCCGCCACATCCGAGAGAGCGCGGGCACCAGCCGGGGATTGTGTTGGAGGGCGGAGCCGTAGTCCTCCTTCGCGCGCTTCAGGTCCCCCTGCGTCTCGTGCACCCGGCCCCGGACATAGAGCGCGCGGGCCGAGTCCGGCTGCGCCTTCAGCGCCTGCTCCACCGCCGCCAATGTCCCGGCCTTGTTCCCCAGCGTCAGCCGCGTCTCGGCGAGCCGGGCGATGAGGTCCGCGTTCTGCGGGTACTTCGCCACCGCCGAGGCCAACAGCGCCTCCGCGTCCGCGTGGCGCTCGAGCTTCGTGAGCACCCGCGCCTTCAGCGCGACGAAGTCCGGCTTCGTGGCCTCCTCGCCCTGGACGGCCGCCAGGTCCTGCTCGGCGTACTCCGCGTAGCCACTCTGGAGGAAGTAGCGGGCGCGCAGCTTCCGCGCCGCCGTGAGCCCCGGCTGCTCCTCCAGGAGCCGGTCCATCAACTTGCCGGCGAGCACCTCGTCCCCCTTGGCCAGGAGGATCTCCGCCTCCACCACCTTGGCGTCCACGTCGTCCGGGCGCTCGCGCAGGATGCGCTCCAGCGTCTGGAACGCGGCCTGGTGCTCGCCCATCTCCGTCTGCAGGTGCGCCAGCTTGAGCACGTCCAGGTCCCCGAGCTCGTCGGCCTCGCGCAGCTCCAGCAGCATGCTGATGGCCTCGCGCAGGCGCCCGTCCTGCTCGTGGCGCTCGGCGATCTTCCGTTTGATCTCCGGCGCCTGCCCCGGATTGAGCGTCATGGCCCGCTTGAGCGCCAGGATGGACGCCCCCGTGTTACCCTCCCGGCGCCGGGCCTCGGCCACCAGGAGCAGGGGCTCGGGGTTGTCGGGCTTCAACCCCGAGGCCGCCTCGAAGGCCCGCGCCGCCTGCTCGGGCTCTCCGCTGTCGAGCAGCGCCTGGCCCTCGCTCATCTTCGCCTGGAACTTCTGCTCCTGGGTTTGAACGGAGAGTGTGTCCGGGTCCTTGCAGGCAAGCGGCAGCAGCAGGGGCAGGACGCAGAGCAGGCGGGGAAATGTCGATTGCATCGCTGAGATGCAGGGTAGCGGATGTTATCCTGCGCCGTCGATGGACCCATTCGTTCGGCGCCTCGTGGAGAGGCTCCATGATCCCGCGCGCCCCCTGTCGCGCAACCGGCACTTCCACACGTTCGACACCCCCGAGGGCCGGATGGCGCTGAAGGTGTCTCGACGGCTGAAGAGCCTCCACCAGGACATCCTCGCCTGTGTGCGGGAGGGCCGGCGCGCCCGCCTCTTCCGCCACATCGACGCCGAGGGCGAGCACCGGCTCGAGCTCCACTTCGAGCGCATCGCCGGCCGCCGCGTCTCCCACTTGAAGGCCGCCGAGCTGGAATTGCTCGCCCAGCTACCGGGCGTCCGGGACGCACTCGCAGGCGACCTCTGATTTCCCTGGAGCACCGGGTGTCCGGTCCTTCAGCGGTGAAGGACCGTGGACGGCGGAAGATCCCGGAAAATCCCCGTGGAGCCACTCCTCGTGGAGCAACCCCTCGCGAGCACTCCCGCTCTGGGGGTGAAGCACCGGGGCTACCGCCCGGGGAAACCTGTCGCCCGGATGACTCTTGCTCCGGGGACTCGCTATGCTCGACAGGCCTCAAGCCCTGCCATGACCGCGACGCCCTCCTCGAACCTGCCTCCTGACGAGCTGGCCGAAAGCCTCTTCCAGCCTCAGTACCAGCCCCTGTTGCGGGCCATCCTCGATAACGCAGCGGAAGGACTGGCCGTCGCCGACGCGAAGGGCCAACTGCTCTACTTCAACGACACGGCCCGCCGGATTCTCGGCGTGGGACTGGTGGACGCCGCGCCCGAGGCGTGGAGCGAGCGCTATGGCGTCTTCCTCCCGGACACGACGACGCGCTGCCCTTCCGAGCGGCTGCCCATCTACCGCGCCCTCCAGGGCGAGGCGTCGCCCGAAGAGGATCTCTTCATGCGCAACGAAACGCACCCGGAGGGCCGGCACGTCCACTCGATCGCCCGGCCCGTGCGCGACAGCCAGGGGAAGATCCTCGGGGTGACGCTCAGCCTGCGCGACACCCACGAGCAGCGGATGGCCGAGGCGGATCAGCGCCGCACCGAGCTGCGCTTCCAGCTCCTGGTGGAGTCCGCGCAGGAGGGACTGTGGACGGTGGACGTGGACGGCCACACCATCTACGCCAACCGCTACCTGGCCCAGATGCTGGGCTACACGGTGGAGGAGATGCTGGACAGGACGCTCTTCGACGTCATCTGTCCCGAGGACATCCCCCTCATGCAACGGTACGTCGAGGAGCGGCGCCAGGGCAGGTCCGCCGTCCTCAACGACTTCCGCATGGTGCGCAAGGACGGGACGGTGCTGTGGACGCTCGTCTCCACCGGCCCGCTCTACGATGAGACCGGCAGGTACATCGGGGCCATGGCGATGATCACCGACATCACCCAGCGCCGCCAGGCCGAGGAGCAGGTGCGCCAGCTCAACGCGGAGCTGGAGCGCCGCATCGCCGAGCGCACCGCCCAGCTCGAGTTCTCCAACCGCGAGCTGGAGGCCTTCGCCTACTCGGTGGCGCATGACCTGCGCGCCCCGCTGCGCAGCATCTCCAACTTCACGCTCGCCCTGTCCGAGGACTGCGCCGACAAGCTGGATGCCACGGGCCTGGACTACCTGCAGCGCATCCGCGCCTCCTCGCAGCGCATGGCGGAGCTCATCGACGGCATCCTCGCGCTCTCGCGCGTCAACCGCACCGAGTTCGTGGAGACGGACGTCAACCTGTCCGGCATCTCGCGCTCCATCTCCGAGCAGCTCCAGCGCTGGCAGCCCGAGCGCAGCGTGCGCTTCCAGCTCCAGGACGGCCTGGTGGACCGCGGGGACTCGCAGCTGCTGCGCCTGGTGCTGGAGAACCTGATGGGCAACGCCTGGAAGTTCACCCGCGAGAAACCGGTGGCGGAGATCGAGTTCGGCACGCTGCCGGAGACGGGCCCTGGGCGCGTCTACTTCGTCCGGGACAACGGGGCGGGGTTCGACATGGAGTACCAGAAGAAGCTCTTCGGCGTCTTCCAACGGCTGCACACGCAGCAGGAGTTCGAGGGGAACGGCGTGGGACTGGCCACCGTGCAGCGCATCATCCGCCGCCACGGTGGGCGCGTGTGGGGTGAGGGCCGGGTGGGCCAGGGCGCGGCCTTCTACTTCACCCTCCACGAGCCCGCCGCACCCGCGGCGCCTCCCGCGCCCCGCGCGGCCAGCGGTACGTGAGGAACCGCCATGTATGATCCGCACCAGCGCATCATCCTGCTCGTCGAGGACAACGAAGATGACGAGCTGATGACCCTCCGGGCCTTCCGCAAGAGCAACATCCACAACCCGGTGGTCGTCGTGCGCGACGGCGCCGAGGCGCTCGACTTCCTCTTCCTCCAGGGCCGGCACGCGGACCGGGATCCAGACATCCGGCCGCAGGTCATCCTGCTGGATCTGCACCTGCCTCGCATCGACGGCATCGAGGTGCTGCGGCGCATCCGCGCCAACCAGCACACCCGGGCGCTGCCGGTGGTCATCCTCACCTCGTCCAAGGAAGAGCGCGACCTGGTGGAGGGCTACGAGGCGGGCGTCAACAGCTTCGTCCACAAGCCCGTGGACGTCACCGCCTTCTTCGAGGCGGTGCGGCAGCTGGGCATGTACTGGCTCGTCCTCAACGAGCTTCCTACCCCGAGACGGAGTGTCTGATGGCCACACCGCTCCACCTGCTCCTCATCGAGGACTTCGAGGACGACGCCCTGATGGTGTTGCGTGAGCTGCGGCGCAGCGGCTACGACGTGACCCACAAGCGCGTCGAGACAGCCGAGGCGCTGGCGAGCGCGCTCGACTCGGGTCCCTGGGACGCCATCATCGCCGACTACGCCCTGCCGCGCTTCGACGCGCTGGCCGCCTTCTCCCTGGTGCAGCAGCGGGGACTGGACGTGCCCTTCCTGATCGTCTCCGGACAGATTGGCGAGGACACCGCCGTGGCGGCGATGAGGGCCGGCGTCCACGACTTCCTCCTCAAGGACCGGCTGAGCCGGCTGGGACCCGCCGTGGCGCGCGAGCTGCGCGAGGCGTCGCTCCGGGCCGAGCGCCGGAAGATGCAGGAGCAGCTGCTCCTGTCGGACCGGCTCGCGTCGCTGGGTCTGCTGGCCGCCAGCGTGGCCCATGAGATCAACAACCCGCTGGCCTCGCTCATGGCCAACCTGGACTTCGTGCTGAATCCGGAGGCGGGCTCGACGACCGTCTCCGCGGACCAGGAGCAGGCGCTGCGCGACTGCATGCTGTGCTCCGAGCGCATCCGGGAGATCGTCCGCGACATCAAGATCTTCTCCCGGCCGGACGAGAAGCAGCGCGGCCCGCTGGACGTGCACCGGGTGCTCGACTCGTCGCTGCGGATGGCGTGGAACCACATCTTCCACCGCGCCCGCATCGTGAAGGACTACACGGCGGTGTCCCCGGTGCTCGGCAGCGAGGCGCCCCTGGGCCAGGTCTTCCTCAACCTGCTCGTCAACGCCGCGGACGCCATTCCCGACGGGGACAGCACCACGCATGAGATTCGCGTGGTGACGCGCCAGGACGGGCCCAACCACGTCCGGGTGGAGATCCACGACACCGGCCGGGGCATCCCCGCGGAGCTGCGCGAGCGTATCTTCGAGCCCTTCTTCACCACCAAGCCGGTGGGGGTGGGCACGGGCCTGGGACTGGCCATCTGCCGCCGCACCCTCAACGAGATGGGCGGGGAGATCTCCGTGGACAGCGAGGTGGGGCGCGGCACCGTGTTCCACCTCCGGCTGCAGACGGCCCACGGCGACGCCGAGAAGCCCGAGAAGCCCGCTCCGGGCAAGGTGCTCAAGCAGCGGCTGCTGATCCTCGATGACGAGACGGTCGTCGGCCGGGCGCTCCAACGGCTGCTGCAGGCGCACTGCGAGGTGCTGGTGCTCAGCCAGGGCCGGGAGGCGCTGGCGCTGCTGTCCGCGGGCCGGCGCTTCGACGCCATCCTGTGCGACCTGATGATGCCGGAGATGAGCGGTCCCCGGTTCTACGAGGAGCTGTCACGGCTGGCGCCCGAGCAGGCCAGGCGGGTCATCTTCATGACCGGCGGAGCCTTCACGGAGCAGTCGCGCGCCTTCCTGGCCACCACGGGCATGCCCTGCATCGACAAGCCCGTCGAGTTCCAGCGGCTGCGCTCGCTGCTCGCCGCGATGCCGCCGCTGAGCGAGGAAGAGGACGCCGCGACCAAGACGGCGTGAGGGAGGCGTGAGCCCCCTTTCAGGAATGTGACCGATATCCCCTCTCCCGGAGGGCGAGGGGAAATGGGCGCGGACGGGCTCAGCCAGCGGTGAGGTTGAGCCGGGGCCCCTGCGCTTGAGGCACCCCGGGCAGCATCGGCGCCGGGTTGAGCGCCAGCAGGAGCAGGCTGCGCACCGCCTCCGTGAGGTCCTCGCCCACGCTGGCCGCGCCCGCGGGAGCCCCATGCAGCTCCGGCGGAACCGGATGGCCCACCAGCACCACCGGCATGCGGATGTCCCACGCCAGGAAGTGCGCCAGCTTCACCGCCGGCTCCGAGGCATCGAACAGCAGCGCGCCCACGCCCCCCGAGCTGAACGGGCGCCACAGCGGCCTCGCCGCCTCCGCCGGAGGCAGCACGCAGAAGTCCAGGTGCAGCAGCTCGTTGAGATCCAACCGCCCCAGCGTCCCGAAGCCACTCCGCACCGCCGCGGGCTCGGCCGCCACGGCCGCGATGTCCGGCAACTGCGACAACAGCCGCCGCGCCACCGCCGGGCCGCTTCCACAGACGAAGACCTTGGCCGTGGCCTCGCGCGAGGGGCCCCTGCCCCGGAGGATGCGTCCGCGCAGTGAGTGCAGCTCCGCGGGCCCGAGCAGCGGACCCGAGCCCTCGTCCCGATCGGGCTCGGACATGCGGGCCACGCCCTTCTGGAGGAGCGTGTGCAGCACGCCCACCACCTCCAGGTCCGTGGCCGGCGCCAGGTCCAACACCTCGCCGAGCGCGCGCGGCTGGCGCAACAGCTCCACCACCTGCGCCGTCACCGGGTGCTGGTCCTGCGTCAGGTCCGCCTCCGGCGCGAGCACCAGCCGCACATTGCGCGCCGGCAGCCCGGGCAGCAGCCGGTTCACCTCGTCCGCCTGGCGCATCGCCTCCAGCAGGGCGTCGTCCACGGCGCGCTGGATGCGGGGCTTGCCGCCCGTGTTCCCCGGCGAGAAGGTGAAGGAGCCCTCGGCCCACACCAGCAGCCGGAAGAGGGCCTTCTCGCCCTCGGCACGGCCCACCCGCGCGTTCACCGGGCGGCCGTCCACCACGACGATCTCCCCGCGCTCGCTGCCCCGCTCCAGCGTCAGCTTCCCGCTGCGCTTGTTCATCCCGAGGATCTGCATCAGATCCGGAATGCTCAGCTGGCTGAGCGAGCCTTCGATCTCCTGCACCTCGCTCTTGAGGTCCTTCGCCGCCTCGTTGCGGCGGAAGACGTGCTCGATGCGGGAGAGCACCTCGTCGATGTTGAAGGGCTTGCGCAGGAAGCCGTCGCGCAGGCCGCGCAGCTTGTCCGCCTCGAACTGGCCGGTGGAGACCACCACCGGGATGTCGTCCGTGCGCGGGTTGGTGCGCAGGATGTTGATGAACGTGCGCGCGTCCAGCATCCGGCACGCCTCATCGAAGAGGATGAGATCCGGATGGCGCAGCACCGCGACCTCCAGCGCGCGCGAGCCATCCGGCGCGTAGTGCACCTGGTAGCCCCGCGTGCGCAGGGAGCGCGACAGCGGACGGACCGACTCGAGGTCGGGATCGGCGATGAGGATCTTTCGAACCTGGGCCATGGTCGCTCCCTACCGGGTCAGTACGGCTGAAGGTCGTATTCGGCCTGCAGGCGGGTGATGAGCCCATCCACCACGGCCGTGTCCGACGAGTGGAAGCCCCACGTGGCGCCGAGTCCCCGGCGCTGGATGAGCGCGTACGAGGCCGTCTCCGACATCCAGAGGATGAACTCGTGCCGGGCCATGCGCTCGTCCCCCTCCAGGAAGACGGGCGTGAGCGCCGGGTGCGAGTCCAGATCCCCGCGCCGCCCCAGCAGGTAGATCCGCGAGGCCATCTCCGGCGAGGCCGACTCCAGCCCCTGGGCAATGGGCAGGTCCGCGCGGATCTCCGGCCCGCCCACGTACAGCAGCCCGCGCGAGCTCGGGTCGCGCATCAGCTCGCGGGCGATCTCCGCCTGCAGCTCGTCGAAGAGCACGTCGGACACCTTGCCGCGGCGCGAGGGCTCCGCGTTGTCCTCCACCGGCAGCTTGGGGCTGGAGGCATTGCCGAGCAGCAGGTCCACCTCGTCCCAGAAGGGCAGCGTGTCCAGCATCAGCTTGCGCTGCAGCGAGCAGCGCCGCTCGTCCATGCGCCGGCGGCACCGGTGCACCAGCTCGTCGAAGTCCTCGCCGTCCTTGGGGAAGGTGCTCGCCCCGCCCACCAGCGCCAGCGGCAGACGCGACTCCACCTCCTGCGCCTCCGGCTCCGCGCGCACCGCGTCCAGCGCGCGCCGCACGAACATCATCGCGCCGAAGAAGTCCGTCTCCGGCAGCAGCAGGTAGAACTCCTGGTCGCTCGCCTTGGCGATGACGTCCGAGTCCCGGACGATGCGCCCGAACGCCTTGATGATGCCGCGCACCGCCAGCTTCGCGTCCGGCACGCCCAGGCGCATGCGCACCAGCGGCAGGTTGTCCACGCTGAACGTCAGCAGCGAGAACATCCGCCCGTAGCGCCGCGCCTTGTAGATCTCCTTGGAGGCGTAGTCCGTGAAGTAGCTGAGGTTGTAGGCGGCCGTGTCCCTGTCTCTCAGGCCCAACCGCTGCAGCGCCAGCATCCTCCGGCCGTTCTTCACGCCCACCGCCGCCGAGTCGCCCAGAATCTTGGCGTAGCGCACGTGCTCGGAGCGGAAGTCACCGGCCACCGGATCCGACAGCTGCGCCAGGCCCATGATCTCCCCGGCGATGACGAAGGGGACGTAGAGCACCGGCGAGCGCTCGTCGCGGGCGATCCACGGCATGGCCTCGCGCAGACGGTTGCCGAGCGGCCCGTCCGGGCTCATGCGCTCGGCGAGGAACTGCTTGTCCAGCAGGCCCCGGTAGGCGCGCAGGACGAGGTGCCCCCGGTCATCGGCGATCCACAGGGCGGCGCTCTGCGCATCGCAGACGGCGGCGAGCTCGCCGGCCACCCGCTCCTGGAGCCACTCGAGGTCCGGCTGGGAGAGGAACTCCAGGCAGCGCTGGTGGAGGTTCTGGTAGCGGGCGAACTCCAGGTTCTCGGTCTGGAGCTGGGAGCGCTCGCGGCGCAGCTGGACGCGCTCCATGGCGCGCTCCACGGCGAGCAACAGGTCCGTCTCGTCGACGGGCTTGGTGAGCACCACCGCCACCCCGGCGCTCAGCGCCATGGCCGAGCCCTTCACGTCCGTGCGCTGGGTGACGAGGATGACCTCCTGCTCGGGGTCGCGCTCGCGCAGCTTCGTGGTGAGACCGAAGCCGTCCATCTCGGGCATCACCACGTCGGTGATGACCAGATCGAAGGCCTCGTGCGTGGCCGCTTCCAGGGCCTGGGCCGCGTTGGCGGCGGGGACGACGAGGTAGCCCTTCCGGGAGAGCATGTCGGAAGCGAGCTGCCGGAAGAAGTTGTCGTCATCGACGACGAGGATGGGGCCAGCCACAGCGGAGGACTCGACGAGCAGGGGGGAGACGGCGAGGTTACCGGCCCGGGAGATCCGGGACAACGCCCGTGAAGACGAAGGAGACGGGCCCGCGGAGGCGCACGTCCGACAGGTCCGAGGGCACCCGGATATGCAGGTCCCCGCCCGGCAGCGTGACGCGCAGCCAGGCATCCGCCGGGAGCCGCCGGGCGAGCACCGCCGCCACGGCCGCCGCGCACGCCCCGGTGCCACAGGCCTCGGTCAGGCCACAGCCCCGCTCCCACACCACGGCGGCCATGCCCTCCTCCGTCAACCGCACGAACTCCACGTTGGTGCGCTCCGGGAAGTCCGGGTGGCGCTCGAGCACGGGGCCCAACCGGGCGGCGTCCTCCAGGGGCTGATCCAACAGGACGAGGTGGGGGTTGCCCATGTTGATGGCGTAGCCGCGCAGCCCGGCGTGGCCGGGAACCTCCTCGCCCAGGAAGGGCTGGCCGGTGGCGCCCGAGGGCAGGTTGGGGGCGATGAGCCGCGCGGGCCCCATGGAGATCTCCACCTCGGCGACGCCGTCCGTGCCGTACCCGGGCATACACGTGAGGATGCCGGCGCCCGTCTCCACCTCGATGCGCTCGGGCTTCTCGCCGGAGTGGTCCACCAGGTACTTCACCGCACAGCGCAGGCCATTGCCGCACATCTCCGCGATGCTGCCATCGGCGTTGTGGACCACCATGCGCGCCAGGGCCGTCTCCGAGGGCAGCAGGCTGAGCACCCCGTCCGCGCCAATCCCCCTGCGCCGGTCGCACAACCACTGGGAGGACTTCGCGTCGATGTCCGGGCCACCCTGCCGGTAGTCCAGCACGATGAAGTCATTGCCGAGGCCGTGATACTTGAAGAAGAACTCTGCCGTAGTGCTCATGGTCGTCGGGTCTCTTCAGCCCGGGTCATCGGGTTTCTGGGTGGACGCGGGTGCCGCAGAAGGGGGTGTGCTCCCCTTCGGACGGCGAAGCAACTCATTCTTGACCGCGTTCAGCTCGGCGTTGGCCCGAGCGTAGATGTCCTGCACGGTGTCCGCTCCCTTGCGGGCCGAGAGGCGCTTCAGGGAGGCCAGCTCGGACTCTTGCTCCTCCAAGCGTCGTTTCTGCTCGGCCAGCGTCAGCTCGCGCTCGGCCAGGGTGGACTTCAGGGCGTCGAACTCGCCCTGCAGCTGCTCGAGCTCCTCGGACATCTCCAGGATGGCCTCGGAGTCCGACACCGGCTTGCGCGCCTGGAGCTGCTCGATGCGCTCGCGCATCTGGGCCCGCTCCGTCTCCAGCATCTGGATGCGGTCGGCCAGGGCCTGGGCCGCCCTCGCCTTCTCGGCGCGCTCGGCGTCGAGGAACTTCACCGCCTCGGCGGAGGCCGCCTCCAGCGCCGTCACCCGGCCCTCCAGCCGGATGCGCGCCGCCCGGGCCACCGTGAGGTCCGAGTTGAGCCGCTCGCGCTCGGAGACGAGCGTGCCCTTCTCCATCTCCAGCTTGGCGAACTGCTCCTGGATGGCCTGCGTGGAGCCCTCGCGCTCCCGGAGCCGCCGCTCCGCCTCCTCCGCCCGCGACTCCAGCCCGGCCTGCTTCGCCTTCGCGGCCTCCAGCTCGCCCCGGGCCTCCGCCAGCCGCGTCTCCAACGCGTCCGCCGAGCCCCGCGCCTCGGCCACCCGCTCCCGCTCCGCCTCGCGCTCCTCCTGGGAGCGGGCCAGCTCGGCGCGAAGGGTCTCCAGCTCCGCCCGGGCCGTCTCCAGCCCGCCGCGCGCCGTCTCCAGCGCCTCGCGGACACTCCCGAGCTCCGCGCGCTCCTCCTCCAGGGCCGTCTCCAGCGAGGGCGCCTTGCCCGCGATGCGCCGCGCCGACTCGAGCTGCAGGGTGACCAGCTCCATCTGCTCGTGCTCGGCGGCGAGCCGCGTCCGGACGTCGGCCACCTCCTTCTGGAGGTGCGCGATGTGCATGTCCCGGTCTCGCAGGCCCTGGTGCGCCTGCTGGAGCGCCATGGAGGCCTGATGTGCCTGGAAGCGGGTCATGTCGAGCTGCGCCACCTGGGCCCGCAGCGCCTCCAGCTCCTGGTCCTTCTTCGCGAGGTCGTCCCGGAGTCCCTCCAGCTCCATCCGCACTTCCAGCGCGTCGCGCTTGCGGGTGTCGCGCTCGGTGGAGATGGCCTCCTCGCGTGCCCGGGCCTCCGCGAGCGACTCCTTCACGGCCGCCAGGCTCGCGCGCTCCTCCTCCAGGGTGGCCCGGAGCGCCGCGGAGTCCCGCCGGGCCTCCTCCAGCGCCTCGAGCCGGGCCCGCTCGCGCTCGTCCGCGCCCGCCCGGGCGGACTCCAGGTCCGAGCGCGCCTCGGACAGCGACTGCGCCAGGGCCTCGCGTCCGGCGCGCTCCTCCTCCAGCTTGCGCCGCGTCTCCTCGAGGGACGCCTCGGACAGCTCGCGAGCGCGATCCAGATCCAGGCGCAGCGCGTCCCGCTCCACCTCGAGCCCGGCGCGCACCTGGGCCAGGAGCGCCTCCGCCTTCTCGCGCTCGGACGCGCGCGACACCTCGGCCTCGGTGAGCTGCCGCCGCTCGGCTTCCAGCTGCGTCCAGGCGAGCTCCAGCGACTCCTCGGTGCGCGTCCTGTTCGCGCGCTCCGCCTCCAGCTCGGCCCGGACGGCCGTGAGCTGCCGCCGCTCCTCCTCGAGCTCGGCGAGCACCCGCGTGGTGGACTCCTTCGACGCGCCATGCGCCTGCCACGCGGACTCGAGCCCGGCCCGGGCCAGGGCCAGCTCGGACTCCAGGGCGGTGCCGCGCTGACGCTCCGCCTTGAGCTCGGCCCGCGCCTGCGCCAGGGACTCCTCCACCAGAATCCGCTGCTGCCGCTCCACCTCGAGCCCGGACTGCACCTCCGCCAGCTCGGACGCGAGCCCGGTGCTCCCCTGCCGCTCGGCGTCGAGCCCGGACTGCACCTCGGCGAGGGCCTCCTCCGCGCGGGCCCGCTGCTGGCGCTCCTCCTCGAGCCCGGCCTGGAGCCGCGTGCGCTCCTCCTCCACCTGGACGCGCTGCTGCCGCTCCGACTTCAGCTCGGCACGGACACTCGAGAGCGCCTCGCGCGTCTCCTCGAGCCGCTGGTGCTCCGCCTCCAGCCGGGCCTGGGCCTGGGCAGTGGCCTCCTCCAGCCGCGCCCTGCCCTCGCGCTCCAGCTCCAGCTCGGCCAGCGCCTGCTCGCGCTCCTCTTCGGCCTTCGCCCGCGCCTGCTGCTCCGCCGTGATGGAGCCCTGCGTCGCCTTCAGCGCCGCGTCGAGCCGGGTGATCGACTCCACGTCCGAGGAGCGCACCCGCTCCAGCTCGGAGAGCGTCGCCTCGGCCTCCACCACGCGCCGACGGAGAGCGCCGCGCTCATCGGCCCACTGCTGGCGCTGGGCCTCCAGCCCGGCGAGGGCCCGCGAGGCCTCCTCCCGCGCGGCGGCCTCCACGCGCACCTGGTTCTCGAGCCCCTCGGCGCGCGACTCCTGTTCCTCGCGAGCGGCCTTCTCGCGGGCGGCCTCCGCCTCGGCCTGCTCCGTCCGCGCCCGCTCCTGCGCCACCCGCGTCTCCGCGCGCTGGCGCTCCTCCTCGATGGTCTCCTCCAGCTCGGCCGCGGACCGGACCCGCTCCTCCTCGAGCGACTCCAGGCTGCCCCGGGCCTCGTGCAGTTCCTGCTCGAGCCGGGCCGCCGCCGCGCGCACGTTCTCCTCGGCGCGAGTCCGGGCCTCCACCTCGGCCGTGAGCCGCTCCAGCTCGGCGCGTGCCGCCGTGAGCTCCGTCTCCAGTCCGCGCCACTCGGCCTCGCGGGCCGTCAGGCTCACTTCCGCGTCGCGCCGGGCCGCCTCCGCCGCCGACACGCGCCGGGAGCCGTCCTCCACCTCGCGCGTCAGGCGCGCCAGGTCCGCGTCACGCGAGCGCAGCAGCGAATCGGACGTCTGGCGGGCCTGCTCGGCCCTGGCCACATCCGACTTGAGCAGCTCCACCGCGGCGAGCGACGTCGAATATTGCTCGGCCAGACGCAGCTCGCGCTCACGGGCCGCCTCCACCTGCCGCCGCAGCTCCTCGGCCTGCTCCCGCGCGCGCTCCGCCGAGAGCCGATCCTTCTCGCGCTCGACGCGCAACCCGGCCAGCTCGTCCTGCAGCTCGCGCAGCTGGGCATAGGCCTGGGTGAGGCGCTCGCGCGACTCCTCCAGGGTGGTGTTCAGCTCCTCGCGGCGGGCGCGCTCCAGCCGCAGCGTCTCCTGGGAGCCCAGGGTCTGGACCTCGGCCTCCTTCCGGGCGCGCTCCGCGGCTTCCAGCTCCAGCCGCTGCTGCCCGAGCCGCCGGTCCGCGTCGGCCACGCGCTCCAGGGCCACCTGCAGCTCCAGCTCGGTGCGGCGCAGGCGGGAGGACAGCTCATCGCGCTCGCGCGTCGTCTCCGGGGTGCCGCGCGCCTGCTCCAGCTGGGCGGTGAGGCGGGCCACCTCGTCGCGGGCCAGCTCCAGGGCGGGCTTGAGCTGCGTCACCTCGTTCTCGCGGTCGGTCAGCTCCGCGCGCAGCCGGGTGAGGGACTCCTTGAGGCGGCCGGTGCGCTCCTCCCACCCCTTGGAGCGCTGGGCCACCTCGTCCAGCTTGCCGCGGGTGAAGGCGAGCGGCTCGGGAGGCAGCTGCACCCAGGTGGGGTCCACGATGCGGGCGGGCTCGGCGCCGGCCATCACCACGTAGTAGGCGGCCTCGCTGCCCCGGATGAGGGAGCCGTCCACCTGGAGGCCATCGCCCTTCTCGAAGGCGAGCTGGTAGCCCAGCACGGGCGCCTGCGTGGCGACCTCCACGTTCGGGAAGTGAGGGGAGAGCGCATCGAGCAGCTGCCCGTACGTGGGCGGCACGCCCTCCTCCGTATCCATGAGCTGCCAGAGGGCGAGCCCGGCCGTGTTGCGCAGGCCGCCGATGAGGTAGCCCTGACGGCTGACGAGCCGCGCCAGCTCGGCCAGGAGCGTGGGGGCGCGCACGTAGGGGGCGAGGTCGGCGACGAGCACCAGGTCGAAGCTGCCGGGCTCGAGGTCGTCGTAGATGTTGGCGCGGTAGCGCAGCGAGGCGCCGCCATGGGCCTTCTGGGCCGCCGCCACGGCCGCGAGGTCCGCGTCACAGGCCACGACGGTGCGGGCGCCGCGCTCCAGGAGGAAGCGCGCGCTCTCGCCGCCGGTGGTGGCGACCGCGTCCACCTCCAACACGCGACGGCGTGCGAAGAGGCTCTCCGCGAAGATGTACCGGGGCAACAGCTCGCTGGTCCCCAGGCGGCGGAATGTGGGATGCATGAGTAGGGCCGGCCGAGTATAGCCCTGGAGACGGTTGTCCCAAGGAAAGCACTGGGGCCGGGAAATCGGCTCGCCGCCTGGACGTTCGGGGAGCAAGCGACATGAATCCCATGATGAACCCACAGCAGAACCGCCCGGGCTTCGGCCGCCGGGCCACGAGCGCCTTCACGCGGCTGCTCATCACCCTCCTGATTCTGGGCCTGGGAGGGGCGGTGGCCTTCCTGCTCTCGCAGCTCAACGCGCGCACCTTCACCCTGGCCCAGGAGAACGGGCAACTGGTGGTGATGAAGGGGCGGATGCTGCCCACGGGGGCGGCACCCTACCGGCCAGGTGACGCGCGGCTGGCGGACGCCTACGCCCCCCTGCCCACCGAGGGCCGGGACGTCTCGGGGCTGCTGGAGCAGCGCTTCACCGAGCGGGACGAGCTGGACCGGGCCCTCTTCCCGATACTGGAGGGGCTGGCCCGGCCGCGGGTGCAGTCGGACGAGCCGGCGGTGCTGGAGAAGGGACTCTACTTCCTGCGTCGGGCGGAGCTGCTGTCCGGGCTGACGGAGGAGCAGCGCCGCACGCTGGAGACGATGAAGGCGGACGTGGCCTTCTTCCAGGCGCGGCAGAAGCTGGAGGAGGCGCGGCGGGACGTGACGGAGGCGCTGACGCAGCTGAAGCTGGCGTCGGAGAGCCGCAACCGGAACACGCAGCGGGCCAACCAGATGCTCACCGTGGTGGGCCCGGCGGCCCAGGCGCTGGAGAAGGCCCTGAGGGCGGTGGACGCCAGCCTGGCCGAGTCCGGCTCCTCCCCCACCCCGTCCGGAACGGGCCTTCCCCCTCCGGCTCCCGAGGGCCAGCAGGCAACGCCCCCGCCGCAGCCGCAGGGCACCGGGGCCACGCCGCCGCCCACGACGGCGCCGGCGGGAGTGCGCACCAGCGACAGCGAGACGCAGCAACGCCCCCAGTAGCGGGCCGAGGAATTTGCCCTGATGCCCTCCGGAAGCTAGGTGCGCGGGTTGGCTCCAGAGCGAGCCCACCCAAGGAGGGGAAGAGAATGCGCAAGACCATCCTCATGGCGGTCCTGACCGCGGCGCCGATGCTGAGCTGTGTCAACAACGCGCCCGCGGAGGAAGCGTGGACGCTGAACACCATCGCCGATGCCCGCAGCGGCATCGCCACGCCGGTGGATCTGGGTCCGCCGGGAGACTCGCCGGGCGACATGTTCGTGTTCGACCAGCCGTTGTTGAACGAGGCGAAGGAGACGATCGGGAGCAACAGTGGCTACTGCGTCCGGACGCTGCCCGGGCAGTTCAGCGAGTGCCAGTGGACGCTGACGATGGCCGACGGAACCATCACGGTGGCGGGCCGGGAAGCCGAGACGGGCACGTCGCGGATTCCGATCATCGGAGGCACGGGCACCTACGAAGGGGCGAGCGGCGTGCTGACCACCACCCCCAACGGTGACAGGACGTTCACCCAGGTGCTCACGCTGCTGAAGCCGAAGAAGTAAAGGCGTGTCCGCGTGGGATATATCTGAGGGCCCCACGAGGAGACGCACTCCATGACGATGACGCCGGTTCCCCCCGAGATGAAGCGACTCGAGCCCTTCGAGCTGGCCCTGCGCGAAGCGGGTATGGGCTACCCCGAGGTGACCGAGGACTTCCCGTGGGGGCACCGGACGCTCAAGGTGAAGGGGAAGGCCTTCGTCTTCCTGTCGCTGACGGGCGAGGGCCTGTCGATGTCCATGAAGCTGCCGCAGTCGAACGGCGCGGCGCTGATGCTGCCGTTCGTTCAGCCGACGGGGTACGGCCTGGGCAAGAGCGGCTGGGTGTCCGCCAGCTTCGGTGCGCGTGACACGCCGCCGCTCGACATGCTGCGCAAGTGGCTGGACGAGAGCTACCGGGCGGTGGCGCCCAAGAAGCTCGTGGCACAGCTGGGCGGTGCGGCGGGAGCACCCAAGACGGAGGCCGCGCCCACCAGGACCCGGAGCGCACCGGCCCGGAAGTCCGCGCCGGCCGCGGCGAAGAAGACCGCGACGAAGAAGGCTCCTGTGAAGAAGGCCGCGGCGAAGACGGCCCCCGCCAGGAAGCGAGCTCAACGCGCCTGAGCTCATGGGCGCGGGCCCACCGGATGGCGGCGGTCATGTTACGGTGACCCACCTGAAAGGTGGTGCACATGAACGAGCCCGGGGCGGGCACCCCCCAGCCTGGAGGCACGCGGGCGCGAGGGGTGACGGACAGGCGGCGCGAGCTGGCGCGGCTGCGGGGGCTGGAGGCGGAGAGCGACGCGGCCCTGCTCGCCGCGCTGCCCCCGCTGGGGACCGAGGTGGAGGGGCTCGTCCTGGAGCGAGTCCTCGGCCAGGGCGGCTATGGCACCGTGTACCTGGCCCGGCGGGAAGGCCGGCCGTACGCCGTCAAGTTCACCTCCCTTCCGCGGGCGGCGCAGTGGGCGCTGCGGGAGCTGGGCGCCATGGTGCGCATGGAGACGGTGGGCGGCGTGGGCCTGCGGGGCCATGGCGTGTGGCCGGCCGAGCAGCCGCTCTTCCAGTTCATCGTCATGGACTACGTGCCCGGCCAGGAGCTGTACACCTGGGCCCTGCACCCCCACCGCACGGCCCTGGAGGTGGTGGAGGTGTTGCTGGACCTGGCGCGAGAGCTGGGGGCGGCCCACGGGGCGGGAGTCGTGCACCGCGACGTGAGGGGTGACAACGTGCTGGTGCGCGAGACGGACGGGCGCGCGCTGCTGGTGGACTTTGGCGTGGCGACCTTTCCGGGGGCGCCGCGCGCCACGGGGCCGGAGGTGCCCGGGTGCCGCGAGTACCTCAGCCCCGAGGTGGTGCGCTTCAACCGCGGAGAGCGCGAGCACCACGAGGCCAGTGGGCTGGATGACCTGTGGTCGCTGGGGGTGATGACCTACCGGCTGCTGACGGCCAGCTACCCCTTCCAGGGGCACAACGCGGCGGAGCTGGAGCGGGCGATTCTCCACGAGGCACCCGAGCCGCCGCACGTGCGCAACCCACGCGTGCCCCAGGCGATGAGCGGGCTGTGCCTGCGGTTGCTGGAGAAGGAGCCGCACGCGCGCTACCCGGACACCCAGGCGCTGGACGCGGCGCTGATGGAGGTGAAGCGCGGGGCGGACGAGACGTGGAAGGTGCCGCTGCGCGAGCCCGGTGAGGCACCCGCCACGAAGGACGAGCCGCCCGCCGTGGCCGGGCAGCGTCCACGGCGCGGCCACCGGGGCGCGGTGCTCGCGGGCGGACTCGTGCTCCTCGCGGCGGCATGGCTGTCCCTGTTCCTCTTCACGGGGGCGCCCTCCATCCCACGCGAGGGGACACCGCGAGCGGCCCTACCCGAAGAGTTTTTTCCGGTCGGGTGGGAGCCGGCGGGCCAGGAAGTGGCGCCCCCGAGGAAGGGGCCGGAAGGTGATGGCGGCGCGGCGCCCTCCGGGGCCACCACCCCCGCGCCCGTCGCCAGCGCGACGCTCGCAAAGGACAGCCAGCGCGTGAAGACCGCACGCAGTGCCCCTCCTCCGTCCCGACAGAAGCAGCAGGCGCCAGCCACGGGCCCCATGGCCGCGGGCATGGCCGCCGTGTGCACCCTGCTCTCCGGCTGCCCCGGCGCCCAGGTGCGCCCACCGCCCCCGCCCGTGGAGTGCCCGGCCGGGGCGGTGAAGGCCATGGAGGAGCTGGGCGTCTTCGAGCCGGGGTACCCCATCGGCACCGCCCTCACCGCCCCCAACCTGGGGCAGAGCATGATCACCGTGCGCGGGGGCCCCGTCACCGTGGTGACCATGGACGACAAGGGGAAGCTGGAAGCGGGCTCGGCGCTCTCGGGCCAACTCATCATCGGGAAGGATCGCGTATACGGCCGCCTCACCGAGGCCAGGACGCCCCGGGGAGACACCTTCCCCGTCTGCTTCCAATTCATGCACCGGGACAAGCCGGGCGTACCGATTCGGGGAGAGGGCCCCGGACCGGAACTGCCCCGCATCACCTCCTTCGCGGCGGTGATACCCGTACGCCGCTTCGAATAGCCGCAGCGCGGTGAATCCACCTGGACAAGGCGCGCCCGAACACAGCGAGGCCAACGGCGGAAGTAACTGGTATACTGGCTCACTCTGGAGGTTCTCTCCCCTTCATGCCTGCCCTGCCCGCCGCCCTCGCCGTGCTCGCGCTCCTGGCGAGCGTTCCCGCCGCTGCCCAATCCAGCCCCGCCACCACGGAAGCGGGAGGGGGGCGCCAATTGATGCTGTCGGTGGACGCGCCCGAGCGGGAATACGAGGTACGCATCGGCCCCAATACCCCCCTCAACCTGTTCTTCGACGTGCCGGTGCAGCTCGTCGGACTGGAGGAGCGCGAGCACTTCCGGCGGGTGACAGTGACAGGCGACTCCCTGCTGCTCATGGCCTCGCGTGCGCTGAAGCCAGGGCAGCGGCTGCACATGCCGGTGCGCTTCCTGGACGGCCAGGTGCCAGCGCAAGTGGAGTTCCTCCTGGTGGTGGTGCCCCCAGCCCAGGCCGAGCACCATGTGGAAGTGTACCGCCCGCGCTCCATGGAGAGTGGCCGGGAGCAGGCGCGGGAGGAACGCGAGAAGGCGCGGCAGTGTCAGGCGGAGCTCGCGGAGCGCAAGAAGCTGTCGGGCCTCATGGGCCTGCTCGTCTCCAGGCTGATGAACGCGGAGGGCGTGGTCACCCGTGAGTTCGTCGACGCCCTCACCCGGCTCGCCGGAGAGCAGCTCACGGCGTGGGAGCCCATCAGCTACCGCGCCACCAGCCCGGACAGGGGGAACCCTGAAGTGCAACCCAGGAAGGTACGCGTGGCCATGGAGCTATGGCTGAGCAATGCGAGCACGCTCCCGTGGTTGGCGGCGGGCGCGGAGCTGGTGTCCGGGAGTGGCGTCCGGTGGAGCGCCACGGTGTGGCAGGAGGCACCGGTCCTTCCCGGCCCGCGCAAGCAGCGCGTGGTGGTGGAGGCGGAGATGCCGGAATCGGAAGCGCGAGGCGACTTCCTGCTGGAGCTCTGGGAGGAGGGCCGGACGAGGCCCGTCACCTTTGGCGGTGTGTCCTTCCCGTGAGACGGCTCACATCCGACTGGTTCATGGGAGGATCAGACCCGGTGATACCCTGGGTGAACACAGGGAGGCCCCATGCCAAAGAGACCTTTGCTGTTCCTGCTTTCCATGCTGACGAGTTGCACGGCCTTCGGACCGGACGGCACCATCCCCATGGCCCTCCACAGGGACATGGTGAATCGCTTCAAGCACTGCCCGCTGAGCAATGAAGAATGGATGGACAAATGCGGTGAAGACTACTGGAGCAGACTGCCCTCGCAACAAAAGAGATGTCCTGACGTATGTAAACCCAGGGATTAACAGGAATGGCGCATGAAATGGCGCAAAGTAGTGTCCACCTTACTCGTTCTCCTTATGCCTCTGCCCCTTGTCTGGTTGGTCTACATCGCCATGTCCGGGCATGGGTCCAGTGCGCAGATGACGCTGCCCCCGGGTAGGGCGCTCATCCCCGTACTCTCTCATGAGGAGCGCATGCGCCTGACCACCTATGCGCATGACTGTCGCACGGACGCGGACTGCGATCCTCCACTCCGCTGCGCCTACGACGTACCGACAAGCCGCTACCACTGCACGGACAGTTTGTGCACGGGGGATGAACATTGCCCACAAGGCTTCACCTGCATCCCCTGGTCCGTTGAAAATGACAAGGACCTGATCGGTATCTGCTCGCTCACCGGCGTGCGCAAGGAGGGGGAACTCTGCGAACGCCTGCCTGAAAGCCCGAAGGACGGCTGTGCCAAGGGCCTCTTCTGCCATGGGTTCTGCGGTCGCCCATGCCGGGTGGACGAGTCCGCCAGTTGCCCGAAGGGGTACTATTGCCGTTCCGACGAAGAAGGTTCCTACTGCATGCCCACCTGTGAAGACCGTCCCTGTCCGGCGGACCAGCGCTGTATCGGGTTGATGGCAGGACAGGGGTCTGTCTGCATGACGATTCATGGACAAGATTGCGAGCAAACCCCCTGTCCGCAGGGCCAGCACTGCACACTCAACGCCAATCCGCGCACTCCGGGTCACATGTGGATGGAATGTCTGCAGGGTTGTGGCACGAGCCAGCCTCCCTGCCCTGACGGAACGGCCTGCTTCCTCTTTCAATGCCGCAAGTCGTGTGACCCCGAAAACCCCACGACTTGCGGACCCGCTTTCCATTGTGGCCGCAAACACCCCAGTCAGCCCTGGGTGTGCCTTCCGGGCTCCAAGACTTGAACGCAGGGCGTTGCACTGCCCTATTCCATTCCAACCATGACATGTCGCACTCGACTGGCTGCACTGCTCGGTCTTCTACTGCCCTTGCCGCTGCTGTGGCTGCTTTTCACCTCCTTACCTGGCCCTCACCTGGGCAGGCCACGCGCTCAGCAACCGGATGTCATTCCCATGCTCACCGACGTGGAGCGGCAGAACGTGCTCACCTATGGCCGGGAGTGCAGCACGGACGCGGACTGTGATCCGCGGCTCCGCTGCTTCTTCAGTATGGTGACCCAGGACAGCTACTGCGTGGACAGCCGGTGCATGACGGACCAGCAGTGCCAGGATGGATTCACTTGCCAGACCTATAAAGCCAGGAATGGCAATGATCTGCTCAAGGCTTGTTCGTTGGTGGGAAAGCGCAAGGAGGGAGAGGTGTGCGCCATGTTCACCCGCGAGCTCCAATACGGATGTGAGCGAGGCCTGTTTTGTCATTTCCGGTGCGGCCGTCCATGCCAGGTGGACGACCCCAGGAGTTGCCCGGAAGGCTACTTCTGCGAGGAGCATCCCGCGGCCGTGGGTGCCGCCTGCCAGCCCACGTGCGAGGGACGCACCTGTCCCGAGGGCCAGCAATGCGTCTCCGTGGGCGGACGTGTCTCCATCTGCGCCACGGTGCATGGGCAGAACTGCAAGCAGACCCCCTGCCCAGAGGGACAGGTTTGTACGTTCAGTGAATATCCCCAGCCGGCGGACGAGGTATGGATGGGCTGCGCGCACACCTGTGGCCCCACGGAGGATGATACACCGTGCCCTGAAGGAACCGTCTGCGAGTTGTACCGGTGCCGGAAGACTTGCACTCCTGGCGTTTCCACGACCTGCGAACCGGGTTACAGCTGTAAGCGGCAGCCTGATGACAGGTGGCTTTGTAGACCCGACCACCGGACCGAGGGTGAGGATTGACACAGCCCTTCCCGCCGATGGGAGCCTCCACCGAGTTCGCCACACCCCACGAAATCCATGAAATGGCGCATGGTGCTGCCCGCGGTGCTGGTGCTCCTCATTCCCTTGCCCCTGGTGTGGCTGCTCTCTATCGCCATGTCCAGACCCGAACCCGGTGCGCGGATGGAGTTGCCCCAGGGCAGGAGTCTCGTCCCCATGCTATCGCGAGAGGAGCGTCTGTCCCTGCTCACCTACGCCCATGACTGCCGCACGGACACGGACTGCGACCCTCCACTCCGCTGCTCCTACGACGCGCCGACACAGCGTCACCACTGCACCGACAGTCTATGCACAGCGGACGAACATTGCCCGCAGGGCTCCACCTGCATTCCGTGGTCCGTTGAGAATGGCAAGGATCTGATCGGAGTCTGTTCCCTGATCGGCACGCGCAAGGAGGGAGAACTGTGCATGAGGTTGCCTTCGGACCGCGAGGACGGCTGCATCAAAAGTCTTGTTTGTCAAGGGTTCTGCGGTCGCCCATGCCGGGCAGACCCGCCCGACAGCTGCCCGGAAGCCTCCTTCTGTCATACGGGGAAAATAAGCTCTTCCTGCCTCCCCACATGTGAAGGCCGTCCCTGCCCAGCTGGCCAACGGTGTGTTCAGCTATTAGGAGAACACGCGTCTGTCTGCATGGCAGTCCATGGATACGACTGCGAGAAAGCCCCCTGCCCCCAGGGATTGAAGTGCATTCGAAACACGTATCCGAGCACTCCGGGCCATATCTGGATGGAATGCCTCCAGGGTTGTGGTGGGAGCAGACCGCCCTGTCCTGAGGGGACAGCCTGCTTCCTCTTCCAGTGCCGCAAGACATGCGACCCCGAAAACTCCTCGGCCTGCGGACCCGATTTCTCCTGCGGTCGCAACCATCCCAGCCAGCCCTGGGCGTGTGTTCCGGGCCTCCCTGAAGAAAATTGAGCATGGACCTTGTCGCTCCCTACTTCTCTGAACCATGACATGGCGTACTCGACTGGCCGCACTGCTCGGTCTTCTGCTGCCTCTACCACTGGTGTGGTTGCTGTTCCTGTACGGCCATGGACCCGGAGATGACAGGGTGTCGTCACCCGCGCAGCCAGGCCTCATTCCCATGCTCACGCCCGGCGAGCGTCAAAGCCTGCTCACCTACAAGCAGGAGTGCCGCACGGACGCGGATTGCGAACAACCCCTCCGCTGCTTCTTCAACATGCTGGTGCAGCACAGTTACTGCGCGGACAGCACGTGCATGACAGAGCAGCACTGCCCGGAGGGATTCACCTGCCAGACCTGGGCCGCCAACAACGAGCGGGATCAACTCCGCACCTGCTCGGTCGTGGGAGTCCGCAAGGAAGGAGAGGTATGCGAGATGCTCCCCCGCGAACGCGAGGATGGTTGCGAGCGGGGCTTGCTCTGCCGGAGCCGGTGCGGTCGTCCGTGCCGGTTGGAAGACGCCTCGACCTGCCCCGAAGGCTCCTTCTGCGAAGATGATCCATCGGGCCCCTCCTGCCAACCGACGTGTGAGGGGCGCAACTGCCCCGAGGGTCAGCGGTGCGTCTCCAGAGGCGGGCGCATCTCCGTCTGCGCAGAGGTTCTCGGACAGGACTGCCAACGGAACACCTGTCCCCAGGGACAGGTCTGCTCCATCCATGAGTCCCCCAAGCATGCGCACACGGTGTGGATGGACTGCCTGCAACCCTGCGGCACCCAAGATGCTCCTACTTGTCCCGAAGGGACGGTCTGCCATCTATACCGATGCCGCAAGTCTTGTACTCCCGAGGACGCCTCAGCCTGTGAAAAGGGATTCAAATGCGGACGCCGCCCCGGAGAACCTTGGACGTGCATACCGGACACACGGTCCGCGCAAGAGGGTTGACCCCTCCCTGCGCCAATAAACGGAGCAGCACATGACAAATGAGCGCGCGCCCCGCGCTGTAAACGCTTTTGCAACGCGCGCCCCGATTTACAGCGCGAAGCTCCAGGCAGCAAACCCCGCACGTCCTTATCCGCCGCTGGACTTCGAAAGTACAGTCCGCCCCGCCTCCAGACAGCGGCGTCCACCCAGCGTCCGGGAAGGAGCCGCCTTCCACCGGAGGCAGGAGCGTTGCGCGCATGGGTTCGGGTTTCCGCAGGCAGACCGTCCGGGGCAAGGAGGCCACGAAGCATGTCCTCTTCTCACACCAGGGCACGGACTACCTCGTCGTCTGGCGGATGGGCTCCACCCCGAACGGGCTGGAGCACTACCTGGTCCGTCCGCGCAGCCACGGGCACGTGGGCGAGCCCCTGGAGGCGGAGCTGTTGCCGCACGGAGCGCCCGCCCCGGCACACCAACGGCTGGAGGAGCAGGTGCGGATGGCCTCGCGGCTCGTGCACCCGGCCATCGAGCGCGTCCTCGGACTGCACACGGCGGGGGACGAGACGTTCCTCCTCAAGGAGCATGTGGATGGCTGCTCCCTGGGGACGGTCATCAGCTTCAGTGTGCTGCGGGAAGACCGGTGGATGTCCGAGCCCTTCTGCCTCTACGTCGCCGGTGCGGTGGCCGAGGCGCTGCACCACCTCCACGCCGCGACGGATGAGGAAGGCCAGCCGCTGGGGCTCGTCCACCGCGCGCTCAACCCCTGTGGGATTCGTATCGGGTGGGAGGGAACGGTGAAGCTGGGAGACTTCGCATCGGCGTATTCACTGCTGCCCCAGCGGGTACCGACCCCCGGGGGGCTGCTGCGGGGCGAGCTCGAGTACGCCGCGCCGGAGCGCCTGGCACATCTCCGCACGGCCGTGCCGGACGCCCGCTGGGATGTCTTCTCGCTGGGCCTGGTGTTGCTGGAGGCGCTGACCGGAAACTGCCTCTATGGGCTGACCTCCTTGCAGGCAGCGGCCGGCCTGCCGGCGAGGCGCACCCTCCCACGGAGCACGGTGCGCGCGGAGCGGCCGAGCTGGGCCAGGCCCGAACACCTGAAGGCACTGGCCGCGGCCTTGCGTCCCGAGCACGTGGAAGAGGCCCTCCAGGGGGTGTCGGCGCCTGTGAAGCGCCTCGTCCACAAGGCGCTGCGCGTCAACCCCGACGAGAGGTACGCGACCGCAGCGGAGTTGCGGGACGACCTCCAGGAGAACCTCCGAGCCTCGCGAGAACAGCCTTATGGAGCGCGCATGGCCGCGATGGAGCTTCTCATGGCCCGGACCGAGGCGGCGGGCTCGCCCCGAAGGCAGGGAGCCTCGCTGATGGAGCGGGGCATCTTCCCGGAGGACGTGCCCGGGTATTCGTGAAGGCTGGAGGACATTCCCCCTGCCCACTCTTCATCGCCCGGGAGCCGGCTCTGTTCATTGGTGCTCGTGCCAGCGGCCTACCGGCGTCACGAACCCGCCCCCCGCCTTATCTCCGGGAAGCGCGCCCTTCCGGCGTGCATCCCGATGCTTCGAGATCCCGACGTCCCCAGCGATGACCCGGCGGAGGTCCTCGCCGAGGTGGCCCGGCGCCTGGGCCTGCGCTACTCGCGAACCCACGTGCGAGAGGTCCTCGCGCGCCATGCGCAACCGGGCACCCTGTTGGCCCTGGCGCAGGAGGCTCCCGCGCTGGGGCTGGACGTCACGGCCGGCCAGGGAGACCTGGAGACCCTCGATGCCCTGGATGCGGACGAGCTGCCCGCCATCCTCCACTTCCAGTCCGGACCCCAGGGGGGCTTCGGCCTGCTCGAAGCGGTCATCCCGCCTTCCGAGGACACGCCGGGCGGCTTCCGCATCTGGGACAGCCGGCGGGGCAGCCGGGAGATGGATCGGGACACGCTCTCGGCCCTCTGGTCGGGCGTCGTGGTCTTCCTGGAGTACGGCGGCGAGGGCGAGCCCGAGCCGGGCTATCTCCGTCACCGCGCGCGGGAGCTGCTCCTCCGGGAGTGGAAGCTGAAGACGGCCCTCGCCGGCCCGTCCGCCTCGCCCTGGATGCGTGGGGCCCTGGCCGCGCTGGTGGGCGTGCTGCTCGTGCTGGCCGTGCTCGCCCAACCTTCCGGGCTCCGGCTGCCCACCGCGCTGCTGGCCCTGCTCTGTGGAGTGGGACTCACGGCGTCCCTGGCGGCGCTCTCGTGGACCCGAGGTGGCAAGGCCTCGCGCCTGTGCGGAGGTGGTGGACCGCTGGACTGCGAGAGCGTGCTGCTCTCCGCCTGGGCGAGTCCCGCCGGAGTGCCACTGGCCGGGCTGGGCACCGCCTTCTTCGGAGCCCTGTTGCTGGTGCTGTGCACCGCTCCGCTCGGCGGAGGCCCCGTGCAGGCGTGGCTCACGGGAGCGGCCTTCCTCCCCACCCTGCCCCTCTCCCTGCTCCTGGTCGTGGCGCAGGTGCGGATGCGGCGCTTCTGCACGCTCTGCATGATGGTGCACGCGGTGGACCTTGGCGGCGCGGCCGTCTTCCTCCTGGGAGTCCTGCCGCACGGGCCCACACCGCCTCCGGGGCTGCTCCCCGCCGCGCTGTTGCTGGTGCTCCTGCTCGGGCTGGTGCTGTCCTCGGCGGTGCCCCTGCTCTCCCGGGGCGGCGAGGGCGAGTCCCTCCTCCGCGAGCACACGCGCCTGCTGCGCTCTCCGCTGGCGACGCTCGCCCAGCTCTCCCAGGAGCCACGGCTGAACCTGGACGGAGAAGCCCTCGGTCCCCGGCTGGGAGAGCCGGACGCACCGCACGTGCTCGTCGTCCTGGCGCACCCCGCATGCAGCCACTGCGGCCCCGTCCTCGAGGAGCTGGAGGCGCTGGTGACTCGGCGGGGAACGCAGGTGCGCGCACACGTGGCACTCGCGCCCATGGATCCAGATGACCCGGGAGACCAGGCGGCATGCGAGGCGCTCGCGGCGGCCGGCGTGGCCTGGGGAGGCGAGGTCTTCCTCCAGCTCTTCCGCGCGGCGAAACGGGACTCCGCGCGCCTGCGGAACGCCGGGGATCCCCTGGCCCTCGTGGCGGCCGATGCCGGACAGGAAGCCGGAACACTCAGGGCCGTACGGGAGAGCGCCCGGGACCGGGTGCGCGCGGCCGCGGCGCTCAAGCAGCGCCATGCCCGGGGCCTGCCCACGCTCTTCCTCGATGGCCGCCGCTGCGAGGCGCCGCTGGCCCATGTCGCCGTGTGGCTCGACCCACCTGCCCTGCTCGACACCCTCACGCCCCGGGCCTCCTCCAGCGAGCCCCACCACGACGGAGCACACGCACCATGACGACCCGCTCACCCGCCCGGCCCGTGCTCTTCGTGGGCTCCCGCGACGACGCTCACATCTCCGAGCTGGCGCGCCGGGTCGAGCAGGAGGGAGTCGAGGCCCTCGTGGTGGACACCCTCACCTTCCCGCAGGAGACGCGCCTGTCGCTGACGGAGGGCCTCGACGGCATCATCCTGGATGGGCGGCGGCTCGAGCGGCCCGGGTCCATCTACCTGCGCAGCTACCACGCCCATCCGCTCACCTTCGGCGTGGACGCGCGGGAGGCGATGGACGACGACTGGCGCACCACGCTCGTGGCCTTCCGGGAGAAGACCACGCTGCTGCGCGGGCTGGTGGGGCGCTGGGAGGCCATGGGTGTGCCGCTCTACAACCCGCTCGCCTCGGACTGGCGCACGCCCAAGCCGGTGCAGCTCGCGCTCCTGGCGGACGCGGGGCTGCCGGTGCCAGAGACACTCTGGACGAATGATCCGGAGGCGGTACGCCGGTTCGCCGCGGGCCGGCGCGTGGCCTACAAGCCCGTCGAGGGGGGCGCGGCCACGCTGGAGCTGGGGCCCGAGGATCTCACCGGCGCACGGCTGGAGGCGCTGGAAGCCGCGCCCGTCACCTTCCAGGAGTTGATGCCCGGCGAGGACGTGCGCGTCTACGTGCTCGACGGGGAGATCATCGCCAGCCTGCGCATCATCTCGCGCGCGCTCGACTTCCGGCAGAACGAGGAGCGCATCGAGTCCTTCGAGCTGCCACCCGAGGTGGCGCGCCAGTGCCTCCGGGCCGCGGAGGTGGTGGGGCTGCGCTGGACGGGGATGGACCTCAAGCGCGACGCACGGGGCACGCTGCGCTTCCTCGAGCTCAACGCCTCGCCCATGTTCCTCGGCTTCGACGCGCGCGCGGGCACGGACCTCCTCGGACAGCTGGCGAGGGCGCTCGTGCGAGCCGCGCGCATTCCCATTCCCTGAGCCCACGAGCGGCCGAGCGCCCGTGCCCGAGGCAGGCGGGCAATCGGGCACGGAATGGCTTCTCGGCTCTCCTGGACTGGGCTCTCTCCGGGAGTCGTTCTCTCGAATGCAGGTTCATCGAGCGCCTGCGGCACGTGGGATGGACCCGCGCGCCACCGAAGCCTGGAGAGACGACCATGGAGCCGAAGAAGGAGAAGAAGGTCAAGAAGATCAAGGAGCTCTTCGTGCAGGACCTCGCTCGCATCGAGGGTGGCGCCGGGGCGGAGAAGGGCCCGAAGTGCCCGGACATCACCACCTACGCGTGTGGCGAAGAGCCCGTGGGCTGTCTGGCCTGCTGAGCATCGCCGTTGAATCCGGGCAGAGGCCGGTGGGGCTCCCCCACCGCCCTGCCGTCCGGCCCCGCGGTCCGTTATCGCCACAACCCGGCGAGCACCGTGCGTGAGGCCACGAGCACGAGCGCGCCGAGCACCAGCGCGATCAGCACCAGCAGCACGAGGAGCCGCCCGGAGCGTGGACGCATGACGGTGCGCAGCTCCTCGGTGAGTGTCAGGTCGTCCTCGTCCTCCTCACGCGGGTGCATCCTTCAACCCTCCATCTGATTCTCCACGAGCGCGCGGTAGCGCCCGCCCTCGCGAGCCAGCAGCTCCTCGTGGGTGCCCTGCTCCACCACGCGCCCGCGCTCCAGCACGACGATGAGGTCCGCGCGGCGGATGGTGGAGAGCCGGTGCGCCACCACCACCACGGTGCGGCCGGCCACCTCGCGCTGGAGCGACTCGGTGATGGCGCGCTCGGTGGTGGCATCCAGGTGGCTCGTCGCCTCGTCGAGGAAGAGCACGCGGGGATCCCGGTAGATGGCGCGCGCGAGCTGCAGCCGCTGCTCCTCGCCGCCGGAGAGCCGGATGCCGGACTCGCCGATGCGCGTATCCAGCCCCTTGGGCAACGCGAGCAGGTCATCCAGGCACGCGGTGCGAGCGGCGTGCATCAACCGCTCCGGGTGGGGCCGCTCGTCGCCGAGGGAGATGTTCTCCGCGAGCGTGCCATCGAAGATGTCCGTCTTCTGGAAGACGTAGGCCACCGAGCGGCGCAGGCCAGAGGGAGGCAGCGACTCCAGGGGAGCGCCGTCGTAGAGGATGCGGCCCTGCTGGGGGCGGTAGAGGCCGTGCAGCAGGTGGGCGAGCGTCGTCTTCCCGGCGCCGGAGCGGCCGACGATGGCGGTCATCTTCCCCGCGGGCAGGGTGAAGCTCACGTCGTCGAGGATGGGAGGCTCGTGGGGAGAGCCATAGCGGAAGGTGACGTGCTCGAGCCGGATCTCCGGAGCGTGGGCGAGCCCCGGAGCCTGGGTGCCGGGAGCCTCGAGCGACTCCGGCTCGGCCTCGTAGACGACCTCCACGCGGCGCAGGGAGAGGGCCACGTCCTGCAGCTCGTGCACGAAGGTGACGAGGTTCTGCAGGGGGTTGAGCACCAGGGCGAGGATGGCGAGGGTGGCGACGAGCTGGCCGATGGACATGCGCCCCTGGAGGACGAGCCAGGCCTCGTAGAGGAGGATGCCCAGGTACATGGCCTGGTTGATGAAGAGGGTGCCGCCCTGGTGGAGGGTGTCGAGCAACCAGAGGCGGCGGCAGGCGGCGAAGTCACGGGCCTGGAGCCGCTCCCAGGAGGCGCGCATCTGCTGCTCGGCGCTGGCGGCCTTGAGGGTCTGGATGCCTCCGAGCATCTGAAGCTCCAGGCGGCTGGCCTCGGCGCCCACGCGGAAGCGCTCGGCGTCCAGACGGCCGCGGCGAGGCAGCAGCACCAGCGTCCAGGCCGCGTAGAGCACGGCACCGCCGAGGAAGAGGGCGAAGACGGTGGTGTCGTAGAGCAGGAGCACCCCGGAGTAGCCCACCAGCATCACCAGGTCGAGCAGCACGGAGGAGGCGGCGCCCTGGAGGATGCGGCGGATGCGTTGGTGGTCCTCGATGCGTTTGAGCAGGTCGCCCCGGTGGCGCCGGGCGAAGAAGGACAGGGGCAGCGACAGCAACCGCTTCCAGAAGCGGGTGAGCAGCAGCATCGAGTAGCTGCCGGAGAGCAGGAAGAGGGCGGCGCCCCGGGCGGCGGTGACGGCCACCTGCGCGGCCAGCAGGACGCCCAGGCCCACGCCGATGGCGGTGAGCAGCGGCACGTCGCGTCCGCCCACGGCCTTGTCCACCAGCCCCTGGACGAGGAACGGCTGCGCCAGCGCCAGTCCCTGGAGCAGAAGCGTGGCGAGGACGATCTGCGCCAGCAGCGCGCGGTAGCGCAGCATCCCGTGGACGAAGCGGCGCAGCGCGGTGGGGCGGCGCGCGGGAGCATCGGACACGGCCCGGGGCTGGAAGAGGGCCTCGGTGGGCTCGAGCAGCAGGAGGATGCCGTTCCAGTGCGAGGCCAGCTCGGCGCGAGGAATGCGCCGCAGACCCATGGCGGGGTCCCCCACCACGGCGTTGCGCGCATTCACCTCATAGAGGACGACGAAGTGGTTGCCCTCCCAGTGGGCGATGGCGGGCAGCAGGGCCTGGCCCTCCTCGTCCTCGAGGTCGGCCGCGTCCTCCACGTGGACACCGCGGGCCCGGAAGCCGAGCTGCTCGGCCGCCCGGGCGATGTCCAACAGGGTGGAGCCCGGGGCACGCACATACGCGAGCTCGCGCAGCAGGGCCTGGGCCTGCTCCGAGCCGTGGTAGGCGGAGAGCATCTCCAGACAGGCCGGGCCACAGTCCGCCTCCTCGACCTGACGGCGGAGCGGATAGCGGCGGCGGCGCCGGGAGAAGGCGGCGAGCCGGGTGCGGAGGCGCGGGGCGGAAGTGGCTAGCACGGCCCCTCGGATGGATGGACCCACGCACGTGACATGGGGCAGACCATGGGGAGGGGCGGACTGCCTCGCAAGGAGCGCCTGGTCCGCTGGCCGCCGGGCCGGGGACCCAGCGGGCCCCGGACACGGCGGAGGACTTCGGGACTACTTCCCCTTCATCACGCCGATGAAGGGCAGGTTGCGGTAGCGCTCGGCGTAGTCGAGCCCGTAGCCCACGACGAAGACGTCGTCGATGACGAAGCCCTTGTAGTCGATGGGCACCTGGGTGCGGGCGCGCGAGGGCTTCTCCAGCAGCGAGCACACCTTCACGGACGCCGGGTGCCGGGCCTTCAGGTTCTCCAGCAGGAAGCTCATGGTGAGCCCGGTGTCGATGATGTCCTCGATGACGAGCAGGTGCTTGCCCGCCATGGGCTTGCTCACGTCGGTGGTGATGCGCACCTCGCCCGTCGTCTCGGTGCCGCCCTGGTACGAGGACACCCCGAGGAACTCGATCGTCAGCGGCAGGTCCACGTAACGCGCCAGGTCCATGGCGAAGAACGCCGAGCCCTTGAGCACGCAGATGAACGTCAGCTCCTTGCCCTGGTAGTCGCGGGTGATCTGCTCACCCAGCTCGCGCACGCGCGCCTGGAGCTTCTTCTCGTCGATGTGGACGCCGACATCCTTCTCGTAGAAAGCCACGGTCCTACCTCTACACGTACGCGTTGTTCATGATCTCCCCGAAGCCGCCGCCACCGGGGACGATGTATTGCCGGTCATCCAGCCCCCGCTCCTTCTCCCACAGCTCGCCGGGCACCGTGCCGAACACCTCCGGCGGTGACAGCCCGCGGTCCAGGCGCAGCGCGTACACCACCACATCCGGATGCTCGCGGGAAATCCTCCGCAGGAACTCGGGGGTGACGATCAGGTTGAGGCTGAGGATTCGCCGGGGCGTGCCGGGGACCTTCTCCTTGTACATGCTCACCGCGGTGCTCAGGCTGCCGCCGGTGGCGCCCATCGGGTCCGGGAAGAGGACGATGGCGTCGTCGATGTCCCCGCCAATCTTGGCCCCGCCGATGTTCGACCCCACCACGTGCTCCTTGGCGTCGATCATCCGGCTCATGATGATGTGATCCTGGCGCACCAGCACCGGGTCCACCGTGGTGTTGAGCAGATCGTACGTCACCTGCGAGGGCAGCGTGCCGGCGCGGGCGATGTTCACCGTCACCGCGCGCACCGCCGGGTCGATGACCTCGCCCTGGTACATGCCCTGGGGCGTGTGGTCGATCATCCGGGTGGGCATGGCCACCATCTTGCGGGGGAACTCCGCGTTGATGACCGTCTTCACCAGGTCCGTGTAGAGCAGCGCCACCAGCCGGTTGATCTCCGGCTGCACCGTGCCCTTGCTGCACAGCTT
Source organism: Archangium sp. (assembly GCF_036277355.1). GTDB lineage: Bacteria > Myxococcota > Myxococcia > Myxococcales > Myxococcaceae > Archangium. The sequence goes on along the minus strand of NZ_DASUNC010000046.1, from coordinate 78,833 downwards.
CGCCAGCTGCGAGAGCAGGAAGGGGTTGCCCACCAGGTGCACGTTGGGGCCATACCGGTGGGGCATCTCGCTCAACTGGAAGGGGACATTGGCGTAGAGGGTGTCACGCATGGCCGGACCTCTGGAGCGTCAGTCGGGGCTTCAGTGTTCGAACAAATCGAGCGTCTGGGGAGGCGTGGCCTCGGTGGGCTCGGCCCGGTGGCACTTGCGGCAGCGGGCCTCGTAGGCCCCGGCGGCGCCCACCACCACGCGCTCTCCACTATCCACCAGACGCTGCGAGCGGTTGGCCGGATTCCCACACACCACGCAGATGGCCAGTTGCTTCGTCACGTACTCGGCGATGGCCAGCAGCTGCGGCATCGGCTCGAAGGGGCGGCCCTGGTAGTCCTGGTCCAGCCCCGCGACGACCACGCGGATGCCCCGGTTGGCCAGCGCCTCGCACACCGCCACCACCTCGGTGCCGAAGAACTGCACCTCGTCGATGCCCACCACCTGCGTCTTGGGGCCCAGATGGTGGAAAATTTCTTCAGCCCGTTCAATCGGGATGGACGTCAATTTCAACTGGGAGTGGCTGACCACCTGGGTCTCGTCGTAGCGGTTGTCCAGTCGGGGCTTGAACACCTGGACGACCTGCTTGCCGTAGACGGCGCGCTTGATGCGGCGGATCAACTCCTCCGTCTTGCCCGAGAACATCGAGCCGCAGATGACCTCTATCCACCCGATGTCATTGGGAAATTGTTGCACGCGGAGGACTCGTCGGCAGGCGGTGCGGGAGCGCGGGTCTCCTCTGTCACGCCCCTCCTGGCACGTCAACTTTCGAAATCCGCCCGGGCTTCCCGCACCAGGCCTCCCGGGGCCCCTCCACGTTGGCAAGCATCTTGAAGAACCCCGTCGCGGATTCCAACGGGGAGGTCCGGGTGGCGGCGACGACGCAGGCATCGCGGTGGTCGGGTATCGAGGGGGCTTCGTTCCACATCACTCCGGCGGCGGTCCTGCTGCTGGTGCTCAACCTGCTGGACGGGCTCTTCACCCTCACCTTTTTACAGCTGGAGGTGGCCGAGGAGCTCAACCCGCTGATGCGCGTGGCCTACGAGCACTCGCCCCTGGCCTTCATGGCCATCAAGGTCACCATCGTGAGCCTCGGACTCACGCTCCTGTGCCTGCACCGCTCCATGCGGCTGAGCCAGCGGGCCATCCAGGCGGGGGCCGCCCTCTACATCGTCATCGACGTCTACCACCTCGCGTTCCTGGCCCACATGTGTCATCGGGGCATCGGTTGACGCACAAGAAGCCCCGCAAGACTTGCTTTTCCGGCCCGGTCCGATTCAGGCTCCCCTCCAGCGCGTACCTCGAGGGTCTGTGGGGGGACCATGAACATCACCGACGTCAAGGTGTACCCGGTCGACGAAGATAAGCTGAAGGCCTACGTGACCATCACGCTGGATCACTGTTTCGTGATCCGGGATTTGAAGGTGATTCACGGAGCGTCCGGCTTGTTCATCGCCATGCCGGCCAAGCGCCGCAAGGACGGGACGTACAAGGACATCGCCCATCCGCTCAACGCGGACACGCGCAACCAGATGGAGCGGACCATCCTCCAGGAGTACGAGCGGCAGCAGCACACGGGGGGCGGGGTACCGAGCCCCTTCCTGGCCGCCGCGGGCGACCACGACTGAGCACCCGTCCGGGCAAGCACGTGGAAGGTACTTCCCTTCCGCCACGGGGCGCGTTAGTAGCGCGCCCATGCAGCAGCCCCGCGACTTCAAGGTGTTCACCGGGAGCTCCAACCCGGGTCTGGCCCATCGCATCTGCGACTATCTCAAGCGCCCTCTGGGAAAGGCCTCGGTGGGCCGCTTCTCGGACGGAGAGATCCACGTGGAGATCGGCGAGAACGTGCGCGGTCTGGACGTCTTCATCGTCCAGTCCACGTGCCCGCCGACGAACGACAACCTGATGGAGCTGCTCATCATCTGCGACGCCCTCAAGCGGGCGAGCGCCGGCTCCATCAACGCCGTCATCCCGTACTACGGGTATGCCCGGCAGGACCGGAAGGTGGCGCCGCGCACGCCCATCACCGCCAAGCTGGTGGCGGATCTGCTGGAGGTGGCCGGGGCCACGCGCGTGGTGTCCATGGACATGCACGCCGGGCAGATCCAGGGCTTCTTCAACATCCCCTCGGATCACCTCTACGCCTCGCCGGTCTTCCTGGATGATCTGCGCAAGAAGTTCCCGGACACCCAGGACATGGTCATCGTGTCGCCGGACGCGGGCGGCGTGGAGCGGGCGCGCGCCTACTCCAAGCGGCTCAACTGCGGCCTGGCCATCATCGACAAGCGCCGGCCGCGGCCCAACTCCTCCGAGGTGATGAACCTCATTGGAGACGTCAACGGCAAGGACGCCATCCTGGTGGACGACATGGTGGACACCGCCGGCACGCTCACCCAGGCGGCCGCCGCCCTCAAGGAGCGGGGCGCTCGCCGGGTGGTGGCCTACGCCGTCCACCCCATCCTCTCCGGGCCCGCCATCCAGCGCATCCAGGACTCGGTGCTGGAGGAGCTCGTCATGACGGACACGGTCCCCCTCTCGCCCGCCGCCCAGGCCTGCGGCAAGCTGAAGATCATCACCACCGAGCGGCTCTTCGGTGAGGCCATCGCGCGCATCCACCGCGCCGACTCGCTCAGCTCCCTCTTCGTCTAGGCGAAGAAGGGCCCTCCTGTCCGCCGGGCGGCTTGACTCCGGCCGCCCGCGCTGGCATGTCGCACCCACACCACGTTGGCCCTTCGCTTCCGGAAGGCGCCGTCTCGGGGCCCGCCACGGGGGCGGGATGCCAGAGGCGCCAGGGTCCAGCGCGGTCACACCGCAGTCCCCATAAAAGAGGAAATCCATGTCCATCGACAAGAGCACGCTCGAGGTGAAGGCGCGTGAGGGCTCCGGCAAGGGCGCCGCCCGCCGTCTGCGCAGCCAGGGCCTGGTGCCCGCCGTCGTCTACGGCAAGCACCTGGAGAAGCCCCTGAGCGTCGCCGTCGACCCCAAGGCCGTGCGCGCCGCCATCAACACCCCGCACAAGCTCAACACCCTCATCACCCTCAAGGGCGTGGGCGCCGACCAGCAGGTCCTCTTCAAGGACTATCAGCGGGATCCGGTCACCCGCGACATCCTACACGTGGACTTCATCGCCGTGCGTGAGGACGAGCAGGTGAAGGTGAACGTGCCGCTGATCCTCATCGGCAAGGCCGAGGGCGTGGCCGATGGCGGTCTGCTCTCCCAGGTCCGCCGTGAGATCGAGGTCTACGCCATGCCGCGCTCCATCCCCGAGAAGATCGAGGTGGACGTGACGCCGCTGAAGATCGCCATGGCCATGCACATCAACGATGTGAAGCTGCCCGAGGGCGTGGTGGTGAAGTCGAACGTCAACTACACCATCGCCGTCGTGAGCGCGCCCGAGGGTGCGGCCGAGGCGGCTCCCGCGGCGGCGGCTGCTGCGGCTCCCGCGGCTGCTGCGGCCAAGCCCGCGGCCGGTGCGGCGGCCAAGCCCGCGGCCGGCGCGAAGAAGTAGTCTCTTCGTCCTGCCGTACTCGCGGGGTCAGCCCACTGGGGCTGGCCCCGTCTGTTTTTCGGAGTCACCGCCATGAAGATCATCTGTGGACTGGGCAATCCCGGGCGCGAGTACGAGCGCCACCGTCACAACATCGGCTTCATGGTGGTGGAGGCGATGCTGGGGCGAGCGCGCGCCGAGCTCAACCACGAGAAGTTCCAGGCCCGGGTGGGCCAGGGCTCCCTGGGCGGCGAGAAGGTCCTCTTCCTGGAGCCGCAGACGTACATGAACCTGTCCGGCCGCTCGGTGGCCGAGGCGGCGCGCTTCTACAAGGTGGCGGTGGAGGACATCCTCGTCATCCACGACGAGTTGGATCTGCCCTTCGGGCGGCTGCAGCTCAAGGCGGGCGGGGGCAGCGGGGGCCACAACGGGCTGAAGAGCACCGTCTCCAGCCTGGGGGCGGACGGCTTCATCCGCCTGCGCCTCGGCATCGGCAAGCCCCAGGGGCCCAACGCCAAGGAGCGGGTGGCCGGCTACGTCCTGTCCAATTTCGATGACGGGGAGCGCCGGCAGCTGGAGGACCTGATCGCCCTGGCGGCGGACGCGGCCGATACCTGGGTGCGCGACGGGTTGGCCACGGCCATGAACCGGTACAACAAGCGGGCGCCTTGACTCGGGGTCCTCCCCCCCGTAGAAGGCCCCTTCCCCGCTGGCCGGAAGCTTCTGCCGGGTGGGTCTGTTCTTTTCCATCATCCCGGGTGCGCGAGCCTCCGGGACGTAACGCGAGGGAGACGGGCGCGTGGTTTTCCCGTTCCCGGCGGACGGTCCCCCTTGGACCGGCTGACCGTTTCCCCGCTCCTCGGACCTCCGGGGGGCACTCAACCCCAAGGGGAGAGAAACATGGCTGAGACGCAGGCCGCCAAGCGGCTTCGTGAGTACGAGACCATCTTCCTGGTCAAGCCGGACCTCACCGACGACAACGTGGACAAGCTCAAGGAGCGCGTCCGTGGCATCGTCGGCCGTGAGGGCGGCAAGGTCCTCCGCTTCACGGTGTGGGGCAAGAAGAAGACGGCCTTCCCCATCGCCAAGCAGCCCCGCGCCATCTACGTGCACGCCAGCTACCTGGGCGGCACGGGTCTGGTGGCCGAGCTCGAGCGCAACCTCCGCAACTACGACGAGGTCACGCGCTTCCTGTCCACCAAGCTGGCGGACGAGGTGGATCCCGAGTCCCGTCCGGTGCTCGAGGATCTGAAGCTGGCCGGTGACGTCGAGGAGACCCGTCCGGGCGCTCCCGCGGGCGTCGAGCGCGCCGCGGTGGTGGACGATGTCGCCGAGACCGAGGAGGAGGGCACCGAGGAGGCCTAGTGCCCCCGAGGTCGTCTTCTACGGATCCATTCCAGAGAAGAGGAAACACTCATGATTGGCAACGACAGGAACGCTTCCCGCGGCGGTGGTGACCGGGACCGCGGTGGTGACAGGGACCGGGGCGGTGACCGCGGTGACCGCGGCGGCGCCGGGGGTGATGACGAGAAGCGCGGTGGCCGCGGCTTTGGCCGCAAGAAGGTCTGCCGCTTCTGCGCCGAGAAGAACTCCAAGGTCGACTTCAAGGATCAGCCGACCCTGAAGTACTTCGTCACCGAGCGCGGCAAGATCATCCCCCGCCGCATCTCCGGCAACTGCGCCAAGCACCAGCGCGAGATCGCCACGGCCATCAAGCGCGCCCGCGGTCTGGCGCTGCTCCCCTACAACGCGATGGTCGGCTGACAGCCGCACCTCACGCACCAACGGAGACATCACATGAAGGTCATTCTTCGTGAGGACGTCGCGAACCTGGGCAAGTCCGGTGATCTCGTGACGGTCAAGGACGGCTTCGGCCGCAACTACCTGCTGCCGCGCAAGATGGCGGTGCTGGCCACCGAGCAGAACGTGCGCCAGCTCGAGCACGAGCGCTCGGTCATCTCGGCGCGCAACGCCAAGCTGAAGGGCGCGGCCGAGGAGCAGGCCAAGAAGATCGGCGCGGTCAAGGCCGTCATCCGCCGCAAGGTGGGAGAGCAGGACAAGCTGTACGGCTCCGTCACCGCGCTGGACATCGCCGAGGCGCTCGCCTCGCAGGGCCAGACGGTGGATCGCCGTCACATCCACCTGCCCGAGCCCATCAAGGCCACGGGTCAGTACGAGGTGGAGCTGCGGCTGCACCGTGACGTGGTGGCCAAGATCAAGGTCGAGGTCGCCGCCGAGGCCTGAGCCTCCATCCCCTCTCCCCCCGGGAGAGGGTCGGGGTGAGGGTAACCGTCACCGTCTTCAGTACCTGTGAAGACAAGGGCCGTCCGGGAGTCAACCCCCGGGCGGCCCTTTCGTTTGCGGGAGGAAGCCGGTCCCGGGGCCCCAGGCATGTCAGAGGCCGCGATCAGGCTGCTGCTACATCCTCGTAGCGGAGCCTGTAGACTGGCCGGGCATCCATGGACAACATCCTCGACATTCGGACGGGCGGGCGCAGGTCTCACGAGGACCTCGCCGCCGAGCGCGCGGTGCTGGGCGCCGTGCTCGCGGACAACACCATCGTCGACAGCCTGGCGGAGGTCGTTCATCAGGACGACTTCGCCAGTCCGGCACACGCGCAGATCTTCGCGGCGATGATCAAGCTGGCCGGCTCCTCGCGGCAGGTGGACCACCTGACGCTGGCCGAGGAGCTGAAGGTACTCGGGCAGCTGGCGGCGGTGGGCGGCCCGGCCTACCTGATGAGCCTGGACCAGGTGGTGCCCGTGCCGGGCAACGCCGTCCAGTACGCGAAGATCGTCAAGGACCAGGCCCTCCGGCGGAGGCTGGCGAACGCGGGGCGGGAGATCCAGGAGCTCGCCAGCCAGGAAACGGGCGAGCTGGACGCGCTGCTGGACGAGGCCGAGCGCAAGGTCTTCCTCCTGGCCGAGAAGAAGCGCGTGGGAGATCTGCGGCCCGTCAGCGAGCTGATGGAGCACACGCTGGACCTCCTGGACAAGATGAAGACCGCGACGACGGGCATCACCGGCCTGTCCACGGGCTACGTCGACCTGGACAACCAGCTCACGGGCCTGCACGGCGGCGAGCTCATCATCCTCGCGGCGCGCCCCGGCGTCGGAAAGACGTCCTTCGCGATGAACATCGCCACGCACGTGGGCCTGGCGGAGGACCCCAAGGCGGCGGCCATCTTCAGCCTGGAAATGCCCGCGGACCAGCTGCTGATGCGTCTGCTGGCCTCGAGCGCGCGCGTGGACATGAAGAAGCTGCGCGGCGGCCGGCTCACCCCGCATGACGAGGAGAAGTTCCAGGAGATGGCGGGCAAGCTCTACAACGCCCCCATCTACATCGACGACTCGGGTGGTCTGTCCCCCTTCGACCTGCGCGCCAAGGCGCGGCGGCTCAAGCAGCGAGACCCGCGCCTGTCGCTGATCATCATCGACTACCTCCAGCTGATGCACCAGAAGGGCAAGGTGGAGAGCCGCCAGCTGGAAATCTCCGAGATCTCCCGAAGCCTCAAGCAGCTGGCCAAGGAGCTGGAGGTGCCCATCATCGCGCTCTCGCAGCTCAGCCGTAAGGTGGAGGAGCGCAAGGGCGGCAAGCCGATGCTCTCGGACCTCCGTGAATCGGGCGCCATCGAGCAGGACGCCGACGTGGTGATGTTCATCCACCGCGAGGATCAGGGCGAGGGGGGTGAAGGCGGCGAGGTCCAGCGCACCAGCTCGGCCATCCCCGTGCAGCTCGTCATCGCCAAGCAGCGTAACGGCCCCATCGGGGACATCGACCTGGTGTTCCTCGCCGAGTACACGCGCTTCGAGAGCCGGGCGCGCGTCGAGTAGCGCTCACACCACGAACACGGCCCGCACGCGCCTGCGTCCCTTCTCCAGCTGTCTCACGAGGGACTCGGGCGTGTCGCCGGACTCGCTCCAGGCGTCGATCTCCTCCAGCTCCCAGTCCTCGAAGAGGCCCGCCCCGGAGAAGCCGGGGATGAAGCCCTCGCGCATGGCCTGCTGCACGCCGCGCAGCGGCCCGACGACGACCACGTCTCCGAAGCCGAAGAAGCGCATCGGCGTGCCGGTCGGCTCCAGCGCCGCGTTGAGCAGCGCCAGCAGCGCGTTGATGTTGAAGAAGCCCGAGAAGTCATGGAACGTGACGCTGTACCGCCGCCCACCGTGCCGCAGGCGCAGCGTGTACCGGTTGTCCGTTCCGCTTCCCTGCTGGTCGGCGTCCTCCGGCGGGGCGTGCTCCTCCCCTTCCGGATCCGGCTCTCCTGGCAGCACCTGCGTGAACCGCGCTCCGTCCAGCAGCGGCGCCACCAGCCTCGCGAGATCCAACACCAGCTGCCCATGGTTGACCGGGTACTCGCCCGCCTCCGGCTCGAAGCCGTAACCGCGCCCCAGTCTCATGAAGGTCTCGTCCCAGTACTCGGGCCTGTCGTCCTCGGGTATCCAGGCATCGGGCGGAATCTGGAGTAGCTCGCGCAGCCGGTGCTCGTTCTGGATGGCCATGTCTCCTCTCCGTGCTAGGGATCTCCTGTGTCCCATACCGGTCTGACAGTGGTTGCACGGATGTCCTGACTGGAGGCGACTCAGTCCCGGCCGGTGCGCAGGTAGCGCGTCACGTAGGACTTCGCCCGCCGGGCCGCGGCCGTGGGGGTCCTGCCCCTCCCCAGCTCCACCGCCAGGGCCGAGGCCAGCCGGCACCCCGTTCCCCGGCGCTCGGGCGCGCGCTCCAGCCGCTCCCCTTCCAGCAGCACCTCCCGGTCCGGCAGGCCCAGCACGTCCACCGCCCCCGTGTCCCGGTGCCCGCCCTTCACCAGCACCGCGCCGAAGCCGTGGGCCACCAGCGCCCTCCCCGCCTCGCGCGCCTCCTCCACCGAGCGCACCTCGCCCCCGCCGAGCAGCCACGCCGCCTCGTCCAGGTTCGGGGTGAGCACCACCTTCGGCCCCGCCAGGCCCAGGTAGTGCCGCCGCGTCAGCTTCGAGAGCGGCTCGCCCCGCGACGTCCGCACCACCGGGTCCACCACCCACCACGCGTCCACGCCGTCGAGCGCCTCGCGCAGCGCCTCCAGCAGCGCCGGTCCGGGCACCTGCCCCAGCTTCACCGCGTGCAGCGGCCCCAGCTCGAGCGCCGCCTTCACCTGCGCGCCCAGCACCCGCGCCGGCGTGGGCTGGTACAGGAACGTCCCCCGGCCCTGCGCCGTCTGCGCCGAGGGCACGGCCACCGGGGCGCCACCGAGCGCCCGCACCGCGGCCACGTCCGCCAGCAGTCCCGCGCGGCCCGTGGGCTCGTGGCCCGCGCACAGCAGCACGCGCGGCGCTCCGCTCACCGCCGGTGCTCTCGCGCCTTCTGGATGAACAGCCGGTACACCCCCACGTGCACCGGCACCGTGTGGAGCATCAGCTCCGGGTGCCACTGCACGCCCAGCGCGAAGCCGTACTGGGTGGACTCGATGGCCTCCACCACCCCGTCCGGCGACACCGCGCTCACCACCACCTGCGCGCCCATCCGCTGCGCCGCCTGGTGGTGCGTGGAGTTCACCATCAGCTGGCCCTTGCCGAGCGCCTCCGCCAGCAGCGTCCCGTCCCGCACGTCCACCGGGTGCTGCGGGTGCGTCCGGTCGTGCTTCTGCTCGTGCTCGTGCGCGCCCTTCACCTCGCGGCCGATGTCCTGGTGCAGCGTGCCGCCCAGCACCACGTTGAGCAGCTGCATGCCCCCGCAGATGCCCAGCACCGGCATGTTCCGCTTGAGCGCCCCGCGCATCAGCGCCGACTCGAAGGCCGTGCGCGACAGCTTCAGCGGCCCCATGCCCTCGCGCGCCGTCTCGCCGTACGCCTCGGGCGGGATGTCGAAGGCCCCACCCGTCACGAGCAGCCCGGAGATGCGATCCAGGTACGCGTCCACGCACGCCAGCTCGTCCGAGTACGGCAGCACGAAGGGCAGGCCCCCCGCGCGCAGCACCGCGTCCGCGTAGGGCACCTTCAACTCGTAGTACGGGAACTGCGAGTCCGGCCGGCTGGCGCTGAAGTCCGGGGTGATGCCGATGTTGGGCCGGCGCGGTGCCTGGCCATGGCCATGAGGTTTCATACGTCTCCGCCCACGAGGCTAGCCCCCTGGGCGCCCCTGTCAAAAGCAGCGGACAGGCGCCGGACACGCTCGGCGATGTCCCCGGCGAGCAGGGCATCCGAGGCCACCGCTCCACCGTGTGCCCCCGTGGCGGCCAGGCCAGCGATGTTCTCCAGCTTCACCCCGCCAATCCCCACCACCGGCAGGGGACTGGCGCGCACCACCGCGGCGAAGCCCTCCAGCCCCAGCACTGGCGCGTTCACCTGCTTGGTCGTGGTGCCGAAGACCGGGCCCAGGCCCACGTAGTCCGCTCCGGCCGCCCGCGCCGCCTTCGCGTCCTCCACGCCTCGCACCGTCACCCCCACCAGCCCCTCCGGGCCCAGCAGCGCCCTCGCCTCCTCCGCCGGCAGATCCTCATCTCCCACATGTACCCCGTGCGCTCCCGACAGCAGCGCCAGGTCCACCCGGTCGTTCACCAGGCACACCGCTCCCGCGCGCCGGCAGGCCGCCACCACCTCGCGCGCCGCCGCCAGGGCCTCCCGCAGGGGCGTCCGCTTCATCCGCAGCTGCACCACCCTCGCCCCTCCGGCGAGCAGACCGGCCGCCTTCTCCCTCAGCGGCAGCTCGGGGCGCACGGTGTCGTCACAGAGGACATAGAGGCCTCGGGGAAGGGACGGACGGGCGGGGGCGTTCATCGGCTCCGGATGGGTGGGGGTTCAGCGGCGTTGACAGAGGGTAGCCCTGCTATAAGGTGGCGCGCCCTTTTCCAAGAGATTCCGAGGAGTTGACCATGGCCAACCCGACAGACCCCAAGCAGCTCGACAAGCGTACGGCCGAGCGTTACCTGCGCTCCGGCGCCGTGGACGAGAAGGCGTACCAGCGCCACATCGAGTCCCTCCCGGATGTCTCCGAGAAGAGCGTCCCCGTCGAGACGGTGATGCACGACGAGCTGGAGAACGACGAGGACGAGGACTTCGAGGACGACGAGGACGAGGGCGACGAGGACTCCGAGTCGGACGAGTGATGCCATGAGCGAGGAGAAGCGCGGAGAGACCTTCGTGATGCGGGGTGAGGCGCCCGAGGCGCCCATCACCTTCAGCACCTTCCTCATCGGGCTGGCGTCCAGTGCCCTCATCCACCTGGGGGAGGCGCCCAACCCGGAGACGGGCACGGCCGGCAAGGACCTCGTCCTCGCCCGGCAGAGCATCGAGTTGCTGGGAATGCTGCACGAGAAGACGCGCGGCAATCTCACCCCCGAGGAGAAGCAGCTCTTCGACAACCTCCTCGCCGATCTGCGCCTGCGTTTCGTGGAGGCCAACAAGCGGTGACGTCCCCCAACTCCCCCACCCCGCTCCTGCCGCGGCGCATCCGCTTCGCGGCGGCGGTGTGCCTCGTGCTCGCCGCCCTCACGGGCTTCTCGGCCCTCCGGGAGACCCTGGAGCTGGGCCACCTGGGGGAGCTGCGCGACGAGGTCAGCAACCTGTCGCGCTTCTCCCGAGATCCGGATGTGCTCGTCGCCGCGCACATCTCCGAGGCGCAGATCGCCGCGCTCGAGCCCATGCGCGAGGCGCGCTCGCTGGTGCTGGGGGCGCTCTCGGTGGCGTGCTCCTTCGCCTTCGTGGCCGCCGGCCGGCTGCTGCGGCCCGGAGGACTGCCCCTGGAGCGGATGCGCCGGGTGCTCTCCATCTCCGCCATCCTCGCCGCCCTGCTGCGCACCATCGACGGCGCGCAGTGGGCCGTGGTGGCCCGGCGCATCGGCCCCGTCATGGCCGAGCACCTCAGCACCCTGCCCGCCTTCCAGAATCCCCAGGCCGCCGCCCAGCTCAAGGCCATGCTGCCCGGCATCGCCGCGGCCTTCGCCATGGGCATGACGGCCCTCATCGCCGGCACCTTCGCCCTGCTCGGCCAGTACTTCCGCTCCGAGAGCGTCCGCCAGGCCATCACCGCCCAGGATGGCGAGCTGGCCGTCGAAGAAGAGGACTGAGACGAGGACGGACTAGGCCGCGATGCCGCGCAGCAGGTGCTCCAGCGGCCGCTCCGACTCCGGCTCCGAGCCGGTGAGCCCCAGCCGCGTCCCCGGCATGCGGTGCAGCTGCAGCAACAGGTCCCGCTCCACCCCGTACACCCACGCCAGGTGGCCCAGCGGCCAGCGCTCCTGCATCCGCGCGAAGGCCTCGTCGTCGAACTCCCCGTCCAGGCACTCGGGCAGCTCCACCTCGTCATAGAGCAGCCGCTCCCCGCCCACGTTCTGGCCTCCACCGAAGGCCATGACCTCCTCGTACTCCTGGGGGTCGTAGACGTAGGAATGGACGGTGAGGCCGGCCTCCTTGGACAGCAGCCGGGCGAGCGCCTGGTGCTCGCTGTACCAGTGCGAGCCCCGGCGCCCCGCGGTGTGGGGGCCGTCCAGGGCCAGCCGGACGACCTTGCGCTTGCGGTAGACGGACACCGTCAGCTGGGTGTCCGCCGGAGCACCGTCCTCGACGAGCGCACGCCGGGCCAGCTCCAGGAGCTTCAGGCCGCCCAGGGATTCAGTTCGGATGAGATAACCGCCGTGCGCTTCCAGAGGATGCCCCCCAAGTGGGCGCGCATATACCCGGGGTGGTGGGAGGAAGGCAACTCCCGGAGAGCCTGGAAGTTCGTGGAGGCTCCAAGCATCCAGGCTCACGCGACAAGTGAAATCTGGGTGGTCCCCCCGTTCTTGCCAAGGCTGCCCCGGCTCTTACGTTGGGGGCATGAGACTCGACAAGTACACAGTCAAGGCCCAGGAGGCCATCCAGGAAGGGCAGTCTCTGGCGCGCCGGGCTGACAACCCGAACTACGAGCCAGAGCATCTCGCGACCGCGTTGCTCGGGCAGAAGGAGGGCATCGTCGAGCCCCTGCTGCGCAAGATTGGCGTGGACGTGAAGCTGTTCGCCGGCCGGTTGGGCGAGGCGCTCCAGAAGCTGCCGCGGATGCAGGGCGGCGAGGGCGCGACGCTCAGCCAGCGGCTGCTCAAGACATTCGACAAGGCCGAGGACGAGGCCAAGTCGCTCAAGGACGACTTCGTCTCCAGCGAGCACCTGCTGCTGGCGCTCGCGCAGGACAAGGGCGCGGTGGGCGAGGTGATGAAGTCCTCGGGCGTGACGCGCGATCGCGTGCTGTCCAGCCTGAAGGAAGTGCGTGGCTCCAGCCGCGTGACGAGCCAGGACGCGGAGTCCACCTACCAGGCGCTGGAGAAGTACGGGCGCGATCTGACCGAGGCGGCACGCTCCGGGAAGTTGGATCCGGTCATCGGCCGTGACGAGGAGATCCGCCGCTGCATCCAGGTGCTGAGCCGGCGCACGAAGAACAACCCGGTGCTCATCGGTGAGCCGGGCGTGGGCAAGACGGCCATCGTCGAGGGCTTGGCGCGGCGGATCATCGACGGCGACGTGCCCGAGGGGCTGAAGAACAAGCGGCTGGTGACGTTGGACCTGGGCGCGATGGTGGCCGGGGCCAAGTACCGCGGCGAGTTCGAGGAGCGCCTCAAGGCCGTCCTCAAGGAGGTGGCGGACGCGGCGGGGGAGATCATCCTCTTCATCGACGAGCTGCACACCCTGGTGGGCGCGGGCAAGGCCGAGGGCGCGATGGACGCGGGCAACATGCTCAAGCCGGCCCTGGCGCGCGGTGAGCTGCACTGCATCGGCGCGACCACGCTGGACGAGTACCGCAAGCACATCGAGAAGGACGCGGCCCTGGAGCGGCGCTTCCAGCCCGTCATGGTGGGCGAGCCCAGCGTGCACGACACCATCAGCATCCTGCGTGGCCTCAAGGAGCGCTACGAGGTGCACCACGGCGTGCGCATCCAGGACTCGGCGCTGGTGTCCGCGGCCAACCTGTCCAACCGCTACATCTCCGACCGCTTCCTGCCGGACAAGGCGATCGATCTCGTGGACGAGGCGTGCAGCCGCCTGCGCATCGAGATCGACTCGATGCCCACGGAGATCGACGACATCCGGCGCAAGATGAACCAGCTGGAGATCGAGCGCGAGGGCCTGCGCAAGGAGACGGATCCGCACTCGGTGGAGCGGCTGGGGAAGATCGAGAAGGAGCTGGCCGAGCTCAACGAGCGCTTCACCGGGCTGAAGGCGCACTGGGACTCGGAGAAGAAGGCCATTGCCGGCATCCGCGAGCAGAAGGAGAAGCTCGAGAAGGCGAAGAACGACCAGGCGGCGGCCGAGCGCCAGGGTGACTTCAACAAGGCGGCGGAGATCAAGTACGGCGTCGTCCCCGGCCTGGAGAAGGAGATCGCCCAGCAGAACGCGAAGCTGGCCGAGTTGCAGAAGAGCCACAAGTTCCTCAAGGAGGAGGTGGACGCGGAGGACATCGCCGCGGTGGTGGGCAAGTGGACGGGCATCCCCGTCTCCAAGCTGATGGAGGGCGAGGTCCAGAAGCTGGTGCACATGGAGGACCGGCTGGCGAACCGGGTCATCGGGCAGCGCAGCGCCATCGAGGCGGTGAGCAACGCGGTGCGCCGGGCGCGCTCCGGGTTGCAGGATCCGAACCGGCCCATCGGCTCGTTCATCTTCCTGGGCCCCACGGGCGTGGGCAAGACGGAGACGGCCAAGGCCCTGGCGGAGTTCCTCTTCGACGACGACAGCGCGATGGTGCGCATCGACATGTCCGAGTACATGGAGAAGCACTCCGTGGCCCGGCTGGTGGGCGCGCCTCCGGGGTACGTCGGCTACGAGGAGGGCGGCCAGCTCACCGAGGCGGTGCGGCGCCGGCCGTACACGGTGGTCCTGTTCGATGAGATCGAGAAGGCCCACCCGGACGTCTTCAACATGCTGCTGCAGATTCTGGACGAGGGCCGGCTGACGGACAGCCAGGGCAGGACCGTGGACTTCAAGAACACGGTGCTGATCATGACGAGCAACATCGGCTCGCAGGCGCTGCAGGAGGGCATGCAGGGCAAGGAGGAGCTGGACGAGGCGACGCGCGAGGACGTGCTGGGGATTCTGCGCCAGCACTTCCGGCCGGAGTTCCTCAACCGCGTGGACGAGGTCATCCTCTTCGAGCCGCTGCGCAAGAAGGACATCCGGAGGATCGTCGAGCTGCAGGTGGCGCGGCTGCAGAAGCTGCTGAGCGACAAGCGGCTGACGCTGGAGCTGACGGAGAAGGCGCAGGACGTGCTGTCCGACCGCGGGTACGATCCGACGTACGGCGCGCGGCCGCTGAAGCGGGCCATCCAGAAGTACCTGATGGATCCGCTGGCGCTGAAGGTGCTCGGGGGCGAGTTCCTGCCCGGGGACCACATCGTGGTGGACGCGGGCAAGGACGGGCTGACGTTCGGCAAGGGCCAGGCGAAGGCCGCCTAGCTCCAGCCAGTCGCCGCACTCCAGAAGTCCCCTGGCTCCCCAACATCCCCTCTCCCCTCGGGAGAGGGACGGGGTGAGGGTATCGAGGGCTCCGGGTTGAACCCCGGGGCCCTTTGTCATGTCACGAGCCCGCTCGGCTGGTGTGGGCCCATTGACGCAAGGGAGCATCCGGCCGAGAGTCACCCCGTGATCCTCCCCCTGGTGGCCGCCCTCGTGGTGAGCCAGCCGATCGACCCCCCGCAGCCGGACGTGGGCGCCGCCACCCCCGACGCCGCCACGCCCGCCGTCTCCGAATCCCCCCCTGCCCCGCCTCCGGCGCCGCCCGAGCCCGAGGAGCCGGACCGGCGCAAGCAGACGGTCGTCACCGCCGCGCGCTCCGAGCGCAAGCTCGAGGACGTGGTGGTGGCCACCGAGGTCATCACCCGCAAGCAGATCGAAGCGGTGGGGGCGCGGGACCTGGGCCAGCTGCTGCAGCAACACCCGGGAGTGGAGCTCGTGCAGACCTTCCGGGGCACGGGCATGCGGCTGCAGGGCCTGGATCCCGAGTACGTGCTCATCCTCGTGGACGGCGAGCGCGTGAGCGGCCGGGTGGGCACCACGCTGGACCTGGGACGCTTCAGCCTGCGCGACGTGGAGCGCGTGGAGATCGTCAAGGGACCGGCCGCGGCCCTCTACGGAGCGGATGCCATTGGCGGCGTGGTGAACCTCATCACCCGGCACGTGCAGCGCCCGCTGGAGCTGGGAGTCCGAGGCTCGTTCGGCACGCTGCTGGAGGGCGACGTCCGCGCGAACGCGGGCACGAAGCAGGGCCCCTTCGAGGTGCGCGTGGGCGGCGGCTACCGCACGCGCAACCCCTACGACTGGGTGCCGGCGGACGCGGCGACGAGCGGCTCGGGCATCCGCCGGATCGACGGGGACGTGGCCCTCGCCTACACGCCGGATGAACGGTCGCGCCTGTGGCTGCGCAGCCAGTACACCTTCCGCGACGAGAACGCCGTCGACCTCAACCCCTCGGGCGCCGTGCTGGACCGGCGGCAGCGCCAGGAGCAATTCGATGTGTCGCTCGGCGGCAGGAACCGGCTCGCCAGCGACACCGCCCTGCTCGTCCGGGGACACTTCGGCCTGTTCCGCGATCAGCTGCAGCAGGACCAGCGCGGCTCGCGGGGGCTCGACGACTACACGCAGAACGTCAACCGGCTCTACGAGGGCGTCGTCCAGGCGGACCACCGGCTCGGCGACCATGCGCTCACCGGAGGCATCGAGGTGCTCGGCGAGCGGCTCACCTCGGCGCGGCTCGAGGAGAGCCCGGTGGCCCGCATCCGGGGCGGCGCGTTCCTCCAGGACGAGTGGGACGTGGCGCTGTCCTCGGACGGAGCCGGGCCGAAACTGAAAGTGGCACCGGGCTTCCGCTTCGACCTGGACTCGCAGTTCGGCGGAGCGCCCTCGCCACGGCTGGCGCTCAAGCTGGATCCGTCCCCGGCGGTGACGGTGCGCGCCTCGGTGGGACTCGGGTTCCGCCCGCCGTCCTTCCAGGAGCTGTACCTGCGCTTCACCAACCAGGGCATCGGCTACATCGTCGCGGGCAACCGGAGCCTCACGGCCGAGCGCTCCGCGGCGGTGAACGCGAGCGTGGACTGGCGGCCCCCGATCGACGGGTGGGTGCTCTCCGCGAGCGCCTTCCACACCCGGCTCACCAACCTCATCAACATCACGGCGGGAGGGGCGCCGGACCCGGACAACCCGGTGACGTTCAGCTACGAGAACGTGGCCAGGGCCTATACACAGGGCTTCGAGCTCAACGGGCGCTTCAAGCTGCCCATCCGGGCCACGTACCTGGACCTGGCGTACATGCTGCTGGACGCGAAGGATCAGACGCGCAACCGCCCGCTGGAGGCGCGCTCGCGGCACCGCGTCAACGCGCAGCTGGCCACGAAGTACCGCCCGTGGAACCTGGAGGCCACGGTCCGGGGCTCGTGGGTGAGTGGACGGCCGTACTACCTGGGCACGGACGGAGGCATGGCCAACGTGCTCGGCCTCGGCGAGGAGCGCGAGGTCTGGGCGCCCTCGTATTTCGATCTCGAGGCCCAGGTCACCTACAAGCTGCGGGGCGGGTTCGACGTCTTCGTCAACGGCTACAACCTGCTCAACGTGGGTGACCAGCAGTTCAACCCGCGCCCTCCGCGCGGCGTACTGGGCGGAGTCCAGTGGGAGTATTGAGCCAGAGGGCACGACCGAGGTGCCCTCCGCACCTACTCGTCGGAGTCGTCGGAGTCATCCTTCCATTCGTCCGTCTCCAACTCCTCCGGGAGAGGGGCGATCATGAAGTACAGCTTCCCTGACACCTCGACCACCATGAAGCCCTTGCCGGCGATCTTCACACGCTCGGAGTCCTTGGCCTTCCCACTGGCAAGCCATTGGTTCGCCTCTTCCCGCGTCGCGAACTCATGAGCGACCTCGACCGTGAAGTCGGTGTCGAAGCATGCCCTATGGAATTTTGCGAACTCCTCTCGCTTCACGCGGTCACGGATGTAGAGCAACGCAATCTGAGCAAGCCCGAATAACCTCCTCTCCTTCGAACCTTCTGCATGATTCTCGATGAAGGGGTTCAGAAAATAGATCGCTTCATCCAAATCAAATCCTGGAATGTCTGCCATCTCTGCACCAGACCTTCGGTCCGCTCACAGCGGGGCCAGAACCAACGCGCCACCCATCACAGCAATGACGTAAGGAGCGGCGACCATGCCCCCCACGATGACGACTGTTCCAATCGCTACCTCGGTCTTGTGCACCCTGATCCAGTCGAGAGCCGCGTCCACAGTTGGGAAATGGAGCTCTTTGCGCTGAGACTGTGACTCCTGCCGCTCCAGTTCCTCCTGCTCCTTGAGACACTGCATGAACACCTTGAGACATTCACTGGAGCAGTATTTGTGATGGTTTTCGGTATGCTTCTCGATACTCGGCTCCTTGGGCTTGCGCCTCCAGCACTTCTTGAAACACTGTTTCTCCATTTCGTTGCAGTAAGCTTCCGCGCCAGCCCCGCCCGTTCCGCTCTCGAGGTTCGAGCCCACTCCGCTCGCGTCCTCGGAAATGACGTAGACCCTTCGCTCTGGCTGCTGCGTGTGGGAGCATCCGCCACTGGCCACAGCCACGACCATCAGCAGAAACGTCCATTGCGTCAGGACGACTGACCTCATTGCACTCTCCCTCATGCCGCGCGGCCTTGCCTGCCTGCCCGCCGGCTCGGACGGTACCAGCCGCGAACACCTCCAGCCCGACAAGTTGCTCCTCGCGGCACGGACTGCTCACCGCTGGACAGGCCCCCTCCTCGCCTGGGAGAAAGTCACGGTGAGGATCGACATGCGGATGCGGATTCACGAGACGGTGCTGCTCCTCGGGCTCGCGGTGGCGGGCTGTGCACCCGACCTGCGCTCGGACTACCCCTTCGATGGTCAGACCAACAGCGGACCCCTCGTCGAGGTGACGGATCAGGAGGACGGAAGCTCCCACGCGCTGATCGACGCGACGAACAAGTCCGCCCTGGTCTTCTTCGACATCGACGAGGGCCGGGAGATGAAGACCGATGAGGCCTTCGACACCAATGCCTGGGATCTGTCCTTCCAGCGCTACACCATCACGATGAACGGCGGGGGCGGCAACCCCACCGGCCAGGTCCGCGTGGCGGTGCTCAAGAACACGCCCTGGGACTCACTCACGGCCGCGCCCGCCGAGGGCTACCAGCAGGATGCCTCGGAGCCCGTGTTCAGCGGCGTCGAGGGAGGCTGGTACTTCTACGATCTCTCCGTGCACCGGCTCACCCCCCGCGAGGAGCTGCTGTACGTGGTCCGCAGCAACACCGGGCAATTCTTCAAGCTGCAGATGCTCTCGTACTACGACGGCGCGGGCACACCGGCCCGCCTCTCGTTCCGCTACCAGCCCCTGCCTCCTCCCACCGCGGCGCCCTGAGCGGAGGGCGGCGCGGGAATTGTGGCCATCGGGGGCGCATGCGGGTCCTCCCTCCAGTCCCAGGAGTGGAGATGCGCTCAACGTCCGGTATTTCGATCGCGCCCCTGCTGTGCCTCGTCTGGATGGCTGGCTGTACCGACGAGCTACCCGAGGCCGAGGTCCTTCCCGAGTCCCCCAGCCCCGTGTGCGAAGGTGTGGCCCCTCGTACGTTGGACGAGGTGTTCGCCGCGCACTTCTCGGGACGACAACCGACGGGCTGCACCACGGCCTGTCACGAGCAGGGGCTCGGAGGCCTGACCTTCCGCGACGCCCAGGAGCTGTGGCGGGCCACCGTCAACCAGAGTTCCACCGGAGTGCCCACCCGCCGGCTCGTGGTCCCCGGCCGGCCCGAGCGCAGCCAGTTCTACCTCAAGCTGCTGCCAGACGCGCCGGGGCGGATGCCCCAGGGCGGGCCCTACCTCGATGAGGCGGCGCTGCGCGACGTCGCGGGGTGGATCTGCTCGGGAGCACCGGAGCCCTCGGGAACCGGTGGAACGGATGGGGGCGCGGACAACCCGCTGCCCCGGCTGGACTCCCTCACGCCCGCCTCGGTGCTGATGGGCACGGGCGAGGTGGGGGTGGCCCTGAACGGCGGAGGCTTCGTCTCCACCAGCCAGGTGCTCTTCGATGGCGTGCCCCTCGCTTCCACCCATGTGAGCCCGGAGCGGCTGGAGGTCCTTCTGGCTGCGGCCATCACCTCCGAGAGTGGCACCCACCGATTCCGGGTGAGCAACCCCTCTCCGGGCGGTGGCGATAGCGCCGAGCTCGAGTTCCTCGTCACCCACCCGGTGCCAGCCTCGAGCAGCCTCGAGCCCTCCAGCGTGGCCACCAACGGCGCGCCCTTCACCCTGACGCTCACCGGCACGGGCTTCACCCCCGCCTCCACGGTGACGTTCAACGGGGCCGACGTGACGACCACCTACGTGGGACCCACCACACTGACGGCCCGGATTCCCACCCTCGCCACGCCGGGCAGCTACCCCGTCACCGTGCGCAACCCGGCCCCCGGCGGAGGCACGAGCAATGGCCTCACGCTCACCGCCGTCACCTCGAGCGCCCCCACCATCACCGGGCTCGCCCCGGCGCGCGTGGCCGCGGGCACCGCCTTCACCCTCACCGTGACGGGCTCGGGCTACGTCTGCTCGCCTCCCGCCAGCCGCTCCACCGTCCTCTTCAACGGAGCCTCGTACACGGTGTCGACCTGCGCCTCCACGCAGCTCACGGTGGCGCTGCCCGCCACGCCCGCGGGCGACTACCCGGTGCAGGTGAAGAACAGCACGGGCGAGACGAGCAACACGCCCACGCTCCAGGTGCGCGAGGCCAACCCGGTGCCCACGCTCACAGCGCTGTCGCCGTCCCAGGCCGTTCGCGGAGGGGTGGCCTTCACCCTGCGGGCCACGGGGACGGGCTTCGTGTCCGGTGCCACGCTGTCCTTCAACGGCGCCGCCCGGAGCACCACCTCCGTGAGCCCGACGGAGGTGACGGCATCCATTCCCGCCTCGGACCTGGCCACCGCGGGCAGCTTCCCGGTGACGGTGACCAATCCCACGCCGGGTGGAGGAGCCAGCAACAGCCTCGGCTTCACCGTCGAGACACCTCATCCCGTGCCCGTGGTGTCCTCGCTGTCTCCCTGCGGGCTCGTGGCCGGTGCGGCGGGCTTCACCCTGACCCTGAGTGGCACGGGCTTCGTGGAGGGAGCGAGCGCCACCTTCAACGGAAACCCGGTGACGGTGACCTTCGTGAGCTCGGGTGAGCTGCGGGCCGCCATCCCCTCCTCGCTGGTGGCCACGGCTCCCACGGGGAACGCGGCGGCCGTCGTCGTCAGCAATCCAGCGCCAGGAGGCGGCCCCTCCGCCCCGGCCTACTTCGGGGTGGCCACGCGGGCCGCCACGCTGGCCAATGACGTCCAGCCCATCTTCACCGCGAGCTGCGCGAATGCCGGGTGCCACAGCAGCCCGTCCACGCCCGTCAACCTCACCGCGGGCCGCGCCTACGGCGAGCTCGTCGGCGTCCCCAGCAGTGGCTGCTCCTCGCGTCCCCAGGTGACGGCCTGCGGCCCGCTGCGCACCCAGAGCTTCCTCGTCGACAAGATCCTCGCCACCAACACCAGCCCCGCCTGCTCGGGCTCGCCCATGCCCAAGGGCTCTCCACTCACCGCCGCGCAGAAGCAGGCCATCATCGATTGGGTCGCCCAGGGCGCCCCTCCGTGAACAAAGAGAAGTCACCCATCCCACGCCCGTCGCCACCGCGACGAAGCGTGAGGAGCCATTCATGAGATAACGCGGTGGCGCTGTCAGCCTGGCTCTTCTAGAGTCCGTCAGATGAAGCCGCCCCCTTGCCACATCATCCTGGAGACAGCGCTCCATGCACTGAGGCCAGTAGCTGCTCTGGCTTCATCGGAAGTGGTCCGCGCTCCCTCCATCACGGCGGTGGCACCGTGACCATCTTCGACCGAATCATCGAAGCACAGGAGCTCCTCGGAAAGAATCGTGAAGACACGCAGTCTCCGAAGGAGCAGGAGTTGTTTCTCCTGGCCATCGATGCACTCTGGTTCATCTGGAGAGATGGCCGGACGAATGATTTCGAGGGTTATCGGAGGGATGCCGAATCCAAGGGCCCTGCCCGGGTGATTGCGGCCTTCAAGACGCGCGAACAAGCGGAGGCCTGGCTCAGCGCCAATCCACATCCGCCTGAACTGGCCTATGTCCTGATCGACGATGAATACCATGTCATCATGTCTTCTCGTGATGGCAAGCGCTGCTCGTTGGTCCCTCACCCGGACCTCGAATACCATCTCGAGGAGATGACGAGGGACGGCCTTCCGCCAGCCGTGGCCACGTTCGAAACGCGTGAAGAGGCAAGCGCCTGGTTCAACAGTCAGACCGCTCCTCCCGCTCAAACCGTCATACAGATTGGTGGCCAGCACTACCTGGCGGCGTATTACCGCAACATCCATCACCGCGCCCTCTTCCCCTTCTCGCTCGTCGAGAAGCTCCATGAAAGGCGGAGTAGAAGAAAACAGGAGGGGCGAGGAGAGGAAGAATAGAAGCACTGCTGCCCGAGCCTGGTCCTCCACCTGTTACCCAACCTGCCGCATCCGGGTCATGGGCCCATCTCCCTGGTAGCCTCCACGGTTTTTCGGAGGCAGGGAGATGCTCGACGAGAGGGATGAGCTTCTTGGGCCGCGCTTCGCGCCGGGAACGGAGGTGGCGGGCTTCACCATCGAGGCGACGATTGCCTCTGGCAGCTTCGGCACCGTGTACCGCGCGAGGCGGAGCGGACGGCCCTACGCCATCAAGCTGGTGCGCATTGATCCGCGAGGCGACCGGGAGGCGACCGCACTGCGTCTGATGCGGCACCCCAACGTGGTGTCCTTCCACGGCTATGGCCTCTGGCCAGAGGATGCTCCGCACTGGCTCGTCCTGGCCCTGGAGCTGGTCGAGGGCCTCACGCTCGATGCCTGGGCGGCCCGGGAGAATCCCTCCGCGCTCGAGCTGGTGACGCGGGTGTTGTTGCCCTTCGCGCTCACCCTCGCGGACGTGCATGACGCGGGCGTGGTGCACAGGGACATCAAGGAAGCCAACATCATCGTTCGCGAGGCGGACGGGCAACCGGTGCTGGTGGACTTCGGCGCGGCGGGCATCAAGGAGGGGGCGCCGCGTCTGACGATGCGGCTGCCACCGGGCACCGCCGAGTACCGCAGCCCCGAGGCGTTGCGCTTCGCGAAGCAGTGGGAGGGCGAGCCCTACCCCTTCTCGCCTGGAGACGACCTGTGGGCGATGGGGGTCGTCATCTACGCGCTGATGACGCGCACGCTTCCCTTCGGAGACCGGAGCCATCCGGGGTTGAACCGGGCCATCCTCGAGACGACACCACCCGCTCCGCACGTGCTCAACCCACGTGTCCCCGTGGCACTGAGCGAGTTGTGCATGGGGATGCTGGAGAAGGACCCCGAGGCCCGCTACCCGGATGCACGGGCGCTCGCGGAGGACCTGGCGGAACAGTGCACCCAGGCGGACAAGAGCTGGCGCACACGGATGTTCCCGGAAGCCAGTCAGGACCCGCAGCCTGCACCCGCCCCGGCGGCGCCCCGACGCAGGGTCCCCGGGCGATGGTGGGTTGCCGGGCTCGTCCTGGCCACGGCGCTGGGAATGTCCGGAGTGTTTTCTCTGCTTGCTCCATGGTGGCAGCCATCCTCGATGGAGAGCCCTCCTGACCAACGCAAGGAGTCTCCCTCCCCGACTCCACCGCCGCAGGTCATTCCTCGCCAGGAATTGGCGCCAGACGGGCTGACGAGAGAGGTTGGTGACGGCGCGGCACCCGGGAAGTCATCCACCCCCGCGCCCGCCGCCACCGCGACGAACCGAGAGGAACAGTCCATGACGAAATCCAAGACGACCAAGGCCCTGCTTGCCGCCGGCTGCATTGCCGGGTCCGCTTGCGTGAGTGGTCCGCAGCATCGGCAGCCTCCGAAGCCGGCGGACTGCCCGCCCGGCGCCGACGCAACCATCAGACGACTCAACATCCTCCCGCTCACGATGGAACGCATCATCATCCATCCATTTGATAACGACTACTCTGATGCCTGGGTTTCGGAGGGGCCTGTCACTGGCGAGATCCTCCCCCCCTGGGGAGCGTTGCCCGGACACACCCACATCTACGGCGAGCTGTTTTTCGGCGAGGGCCGTGTCTACGGCCGTTTCACCCGGGTTCGCCTGCCTGATGGTGAGATGGCTCCGATTTGCCTGGAGATGAGGACCACGAGGGGACGCGGTATTGCCATGGAACCCGGCAGCACGTCCAAGAAGGCCCGTGTCTCCAACATCATGTCCGTCGAGCACGTCCTTCACTTCCAATAGACCCGTGCTGCAAAAGGCTGCCCGTGCCCTCCCCTTCCTTCATCCTGCTTCTCGTGCTTCAGCAAGGAACACCGCTGATCCAGCCGCCCATCGACGCGGTGTGCAAGCAGTTGCAGCACGTCGAGCTTGCGTTGGTACCTGTGGCAGCGGCCCCGGAAATCTGCATCAGCCCAGGACTCATGACGAACTTCGTCTTCGACTCGCTCGTGAAGGTGGAGTTGCAAGACGAAGTACGCT
This sequence comes from Archangium sp., assembly GCF_036277355.1. Taxonomy (GTDB): domain Bacteria; phylum Myxococcota; class Myxococcia; order Myxococcales; family Myxococcaceae; genus Archangium. Next base: position 54,804 of record NZ_DASUNC010000046.1, on the reverse strand, counting down.
TCCAGGAGCTGACACGAGGGCGCAGCACGCTCAGCCTCCTGCCCCCACCAGACCTGGTGAAGGGCGAGCGCCTCCGGCTGACAGCAACGCTGGGGGAGGGCTCGACCCAACAGCGTGTCACCTTCTCGCTGGTCGGCTACCCGGGACGCGCCACACACCAGGTGGAGGTGTACCGCGACGAACGCCCCCGAGAGGCCCTGCTGCTCGAAATAGCTCAGGAGCAGGCAAAGACCCGGCAACTGCTCGACGAGCTCGAGCGGACACGAGACAGGCTCGTTCAGCTACAGGTCAGACTCGAGCAGTCGAGCGGGCTGCTGGGCCTGATCGCCAACCAGATGCTCAGCAAGAAGGGCGTTGAGTGCCAAGAACTCAAGAAGAAGGAGTTCGTCCGCTCCGAGGGGGTACTGACCTATGAGTGGGGTTTCGGCTACCGTTCGGACAAGAGCATGGCAGCGGAATTGTGGCTGAAGAACTCGAGCCCAGAGCCCTGGACAGCCGCTGTGGGCTCGCTGGTGGACGCCCAGGGCCATGAGGTAGGGAGGATGAAACTCCGGCAGGAGAATCCCATTGGGCCCAACAGCGAAGGTTCGGTCATCTTGGAGGTGGACGCACCGCGGACCGAGGGCCGTGGCGAGTTGACGCTGTGGCTGAGGGATGAAAACTCACGCGGAATCACCGTGCACGGTTTGACGTTCCCGTAGAAGGAGGGGGAGGCGGCACCCTGGCGGCCTTCCTCGCGTGTGTGATGGCCTCGGTGTGTTCCTCGCGCAGAGGGTTCTCTCGACGGAGTCGGCGCACTCTGCGCTCGGCATCCTCCAACATTTCCCACGCCTCGCGGGCCTGCCGAGGAAAGAGGTGGAGGGACTGCACGTAGAGGCAGGTGACGTGGACGCGCATGCCCAGATCTCGGAAGCCGAGTTGTCGCAGACGACGAAGCCACCGGCCAAACTCCTTCCACGGCATCCTGTCACCGTACGCCTCGGTCAGGAGGGTATTCGCAATAACGCGCTGCACCGCGAGGCGCTGCGCAGCGGTCTTTGCCTTTTGGAGCCAGTGCTTCTCCAGCTCGAGGAGTTCGCGCTTGCATCGCTCATAGGGCGCCTTCTCCTTGAGCAACTCCAAGTAGTGATGATCGAGATCTTCGCTGAAGGTTGAAGAATGTTGCTGGCGTGAAGTCTTCATGTGGTGTGCAACCCCGCATGCCCGAGCCTCGAAGCCGCCTCGCGCGCCGCGGCGCTCTGTGGATCTCTCTCGAGCACCCGCCTCCACGCCTCGCGGGCCCGTTCACCCCGGCCCAGTTTCTCGAGACAATCACCCCACGCCAGCAGCGCGCCCCCACCCTGCCCCTGGTACGGGTGCGCCGCACCGGCCTCGAAGTGACGCGCGGCCTCCTCCAACCGCCCCGCAGCCAGCGCGATGTGCCCGAGCATGAACAGCCCGTTCCTCGTGCTCGCCACCCGCCGCGCCAGCTTCAGCCCCGCCCTCACCTCGTTCCCCGCCTCGTCGTACCGCCCCAGCGCCAGCAACGCCGCGGCCCGCGTGAAGGCCACCTCGCTCCAATACACCCGGGGAATGTCCTCACGGTTCAACCGCTCCAGCGTCTCGAGCGCTTCGGCCCCCTTCCCGGTGTGCGCTTGAATCCACGCCCGCTGCATGAGGATCGCATGCCGGAGCAGCGGCTCCCCGGCCGGTGACTCCTCCACCGCCCGGAGCCGCTCCCGAGCCGCCTCCCACTCACCCAGGTTGTAGAGCGCCTCGCAGAGGTTGAACCGCGCCAGGGCCTCCTCCTCGTCGGCTCCCTGCGCCTCCGGGTCGTCCACCTCCTGGGGCTCCCACCGCCGCTCCACCTCCAACGCCTCCTGGTAGAGGCCCGCGTTGATGAAGGTGTTGATGGCCGTGTTGGCGAGACTCCAATCGCCCACGCTCCTCGCCTCGTCCGCGAGGCGCCGCGCCCCCTCGACGGCCCGTGCCGTCTGTCCGAGCGCCTCGCGGGCATGCACCTGGAGCTGCCGCAGCGACCGCCACGTCAACTCATCGGCCCCCAGCATCCCGATGGCCCGGGTGAGGCGGAGCGTGCCGCGATAGGCCCCCCACTGGAAGCTGCACGCCTCCGCCAGCGCCAACAGCGCGCCGATGAGCGGCTGCCGCAGCAGCACGGCAATCACGGCGAGAAGTGCGAGGGCGAGCCAGGGCATGGGGTGAACCGGGCCAGCCTACCGTGGGAAGCCCGGCCTCCACAGGCGTTCCCGCTCCGCCCCCGGGGACGTATCCTGCGCCCCGGAACAGGGCCTCCCTTCCAAGGCCCGGAGTCGGACGGACACGCCATGGCAGGCGCACGCAACGGTCTCGTGGGCATCTGGGATCGCCCCTTCATCAACCTCGAGCCCTACCTCGACCTGGCCCCGCTCGCCTCGCTCGATGACGAAATCTGCTACGCGCTCGCCCAGGTGGGCACCAGCTACACGGGTGGCAGTCACAAGGCCATGGGCATCGTCCCGCCCTCGCTCGCCGAGGACCCCTACATCGACTACGGCCAGGTCATCCGCGGCTTCTCCGAGAAGGAGTTCGCCACCTTCGTCTCGCTCGGAAGCGACCCCGGCGCCTTCGACGCGCGCCGCCGCCATGCGTACGAGTTCGGCGAGGAGCGAGACCACCCGCTCACCCGCGAGCAGATGCGCTTCCTCGAGTTCAAGCACGGCGTCTACTTCCCCTGGAAGGTCTTCTACGAGCTCGTCCCCGGTGGCTACTGGAGCGAGAAGAGCACCAGCGCCGGCAAGGACTTCACCCGCGAGGCCCGCCTCTACTTCCCCCGCACCGTGGCCTTCGTGAAGTCCCTCCCCTTCCAGGAGATCGGCCGCTGCACCCTGCTCGGGCTCAACGCCAACGACCACGGCACCGTCCACCGCGACGGCGAGCCCGAGGACCAGACCGCCCCCGACCACTTCATCACCGTCTGCCCGCGCGGCAACAAGCGCCTCTACCTCTGGAACGAGGAGCGCCAGGAGAAGACGCACGTGGACGGCCGCGCCTACTGGTTCAACGACTTCGACTACCACGGCGTCGAGGCCGCCCCCTTCTTCCGCTACTCACTGCGCGTGGATGGCGTCTTCACGCCCGCCTTCCTCGAGCAGCTCCAGCGGGACCATGCTCCTCAAGGGGAGCGGGATTCCTCCTCGTAGGCCACCGGCGGCGGCACGCGGGACGTGGCCCTCCACCGGCACGTGGGCCCGATGAGCGTGAGCGCCCCCTGCGCCGCCAGCGCCAGCAACGAGCGCAGCGCCTCCGAGCCTCCCCGCGCGGGCGCCCCCAGCGGCACGCTGAAGCACAGCGACTCCTCGTCCTGCTCGGGCTCGCAGGGCGCGAGCGTCTGGACGAGCTTGTACATGGGCACGTTGCCCGCCAGCACCCGGAAGTCGAAGCGCTCCACACCCCGCTCGCGCGCGGCCTCCACCAGCCTGTCCAGCAGGAGCCGGCCGAGCCCCTTGCCCTGCGCATCGTCCACCACGGTGATGGCCACCTCCGCCACCTCGGGAGCGTGCGCCAGGCGGAAGAACCGGGCCACCCCCAGCCCCATCTCCTTCCCCCCCGGGCTCCACGTCACCGCGCCGATGGCCACGTGCCGCTCCCCATCCACGCTCGTCAGGTAGTTCAGCTCCTCCGCCGACAGCCTCGGCTTCGCCGACAGGAACCGCTGGAAGCGCGAGCGCGTGGAGAGCCGCTCGAAGCCCTCTCGCAACAGCGCCGCGTCCTCGGGCCGGACCATCCGCAGCTCCGCCCACGTCCCGTCCGACAGCGACAACCGTTCTCGATACTGAGAATGGAAACGACGGTACGGCTGCATGCGGACCTCCCCCGTGGTCCGCGCAACCTGGGTTCGATGCCGCAGCGCGGCAAGCCGCCCCCTCGCCTGTTCCTCTCGGATGGAAGCCAGCCGACAGCAGGTGCGTCCACGCCAAGTGATTCCAGGCGCTTACCGGGGCGTCCGGTGTAGCATGCCGGTCCTCATGGAGCTCCGCCCCCTCTACCTGCCCGCCTTTGGCGCGATCACCACGGTCGTGCTCCTGCTGCTCCTGCGCGCCGGACAGCGGCTGTTGTCTCCCGCACACACCGTCCGCGCGGACATGGAAGAGGGCCACATGGCCCATGCGCTCGTCCAGGTGGGCCAGGTGCTCGGACTGTTCCTCATCTCCGGCTCGGTGGTCGCCGGGTGCGTGCAGGGCGAGAGCATCAGCCATGACGTGCTGTGGGTGTCCGCCTATGGCCTGGCGGCGCTGGTGCTGCTCGTGGTTTTCGGACACCTCGGCGTGCGGGTGCTGCTGCGCGCGCGGCTGGCGGCCGAGGTCGAGCGCGGCAACGTCGCCGCCGGACTCGCCGCCGGCTCGCACTACCTCGCCACCGGCATCCTCCTGTCGCGCTCGGTGTCCGGCACGGACCTGAGCACGCTGGGCGTGGTGCTCGTCTTCGTCGTCATCGCCCAGGTCACCCTGCACCTGTTCGTGATGCTCTTCCGCACCCTCACCGCCTACGACGACGCCGAGGAGATCCTCGGGGAGAACCTCGCCGCGGCCCTCAGCTACGCGGGCATCACCGTGGCGCTCTCCCTCATCATCGGCCACGCGGTGGAGGGCACCTTCGAGGGTTGGGCGGTCTCACTGCGCGGCTACGCGCTGGCGCTCGTGTTCGCCCTGGCGCTCTACCCGGTGCGCCAGCTCTTCGTTCAGACGCTCCTGCTGGGCGCGCGCTTCACCCTGCGCGGCGGCCGGTTGGATCAAGGCATCGCCGCCGAGCGCAACCTGGGCATGGGCGTGCTGGAGGCCGTCTCGTACCTCGCCGCCGCCTTTCTGGTGACCCGGCTGGCATGAGCACGCCGCCCCTCACCTACGAGGCACTCGCCGAGCACCTGGTGCGCACGGGCCTCGTCACGGACCCGTGGCTGGAGGGCGCGCCCCGCTTCCGCGCCGAGCCCCTCCTCCTCCCCCGCGAGCGACAGGCCGCGCTCTTCCGGGCCGCCGAGGACGTGGCGGCCGTCTACCACGAGCTGGTGCTGGCGTGCGCCGCCTCGCCCGAGGTGCTGGACGGCTTCTTCGCCCTCACGCCCGGGCAGAAGCTCATGTGGCAGGCGTCGCAGCCCTTCTGGCACGGCTTCGCCCGCGCGGACGTCTTCCTCACGAAGGACGGGCAGCTCGCGGTGTGCGAGCTCAACAGCGACACGCCCACCGGCGAGGTCGAGGCCGTGCTGCTCAACCCGCTGGTGCAGCCCGCCTGGCCGGGCACGGTGGACCCCAACACGCAGCTGGGCGAGCGCATGTGCTCCCTGGTGGAGTCGCTCGCGGCCCGGCTGCTGGTGCCCGCGCCCGAGCAGCTCTCGGTGGGCATCCTCTACCCCACGGAGATGCCCGAGGACCTGGGGCTGGTGCGGCTCTACCGCCAGTGGTTCGAGGCGCGCGGGTGGACGGTGCACCTGGGCTCGCCCTTCAACCTCACCCCGGGGCCGGACGGGCGGGTGCGCCTCTTCGGCGAGCCGTGTGACGTGCTGCTGCGCCACTACAAGACGGACTGGTGGGGCGAGCGGCTCCCCGTCTGGGACGACGAGGAGCCCTTCGAGGACATGGTGCCGCTGGCCGGCCCGCTCTCCGTGGTGCTCCAGGCGTGCCTGGAGGGCCGGTGCGTGGTGGTGAATCCCTTCGGCGCCGTGCTCACGCAGAACAAGCGGGCCATGGCCTTCATGTGGGAGCGGCACGACTGCTTCTCCCCCCGTGCACGCGCCACCATCCGCGCCCACATCCCGTACACCGTGCGGATGGAGACGCTCCCCATCGAGGAGCTGGCGAGGGATCGGGAGGCGTGGGTGCTCAAGTCCGACTACGGCGCCGAGGGAGACGAGGTGCTGGTGGGCCGCTTCACGCCCCAGCAGGAATGGAATGCCGCGCTGGTGCACGCGGTGCCCGGCCGCTGGGTGGCCCAGCGTTACTTCGCCGCCGAGGAGACCGCGGGCGGAGAGATGATCAACCACGGCGTCTATGTGATCGCGGGCGAGGCGGCCGGCCTCTATACCCGCGTGCAGCAGGGCGCCACCGACACGCGCGCGCTGAGCACTCCGGTGCTGGTCACTCCGTGAAGGGAAGGAAGACGAGACGATGAGCAGCGAGACCGACCCGAACCCCTTCCACCGCAAGGTGATGACCCGGCAACCGGGCCTCGTCGGCGCGCAGTGGTGGAACGAGGGCCTCTCGGCGATGAGCGACCCCGTCTCCCGGCGCAGGGCCCTCCAGGCGCTCGCGGTGTTCGGCGGCGCGGTGGCCGTGGGAGGCTTCGTGCTCGCCGGCTCGGGCGAGGACGAGTACCTGGAGCTCCACGACGCCCTGCAGATGCAGCGCGAGCGCGGGTGGAACTTCGGCGCCACGGGCGACAGCCTCACCTTCGCCAACCCGGTCAAGGTTCCCCTCAAGCCCGAGGATCTCAAGTCACTCGCCACCGAGATGACGCCGAGGCAGGACGCGCTCAAGCCCTTCTACCAGGCCACGCTCTTCCAGTCGATGTCCTCCAGCTCCGCCGGCTCGCTGGCCCTCGCGCTGCGCCCCATCTTCACGCCCGAGATGGACACGGCGTTCAAGCAGGGCCAGGCCCTGGCCGCCCTCTTCGCGGAGCAGCCGGAGACGGCGCGCGCCACGGCCGTGCTGGTGGACCTGCCCGGCCCCGAGGCCATCGCCTTCGCCACCGCCCTGGCCGAGCGCTTCGAGCCCGTCTTCACCTTCGACAACTGGCCGCACCCGGTGGGCGTCGTGCCGGCGCACCTCACGCTGGCCGCGGCGACGTACTACCAACCCACGCTCCGGGGGCTCGCGAACAAGCGCACGCTCCCCGCGCCTCCGGTGTTCGTGCTCGATCGTCCGCGGCTGGCGCCCTACGACGACCAGGAACGGGAGTTCGACAACCGCTACATGGCGCGCATGCCCTCCGCCGAGCAGCTGCGCAAGCTGGGCATCCAGCACGTGCTGTACGTCGTCCCCGGCGGGAAGGGGCAGTCGCAGGAGCTGGACGATCTCAACGAGGACTTCGTGGCCTGGCGCACCGCGGGCCTGGACGTGAAGCTGGTGGCGGCCAAGGACTTCCAGCCCGAGCCCGCCCCGCCCGCCGTGGCCACGGGCCCGGGCACGGGCACTCCCGACGGGGGCACGCCCATGGACGGGGGCACGCCCATGGACGGGGGCACCTCCGCGATGGCCGCCGCGAGCCTCCCCCCGGCCCGGCCCTATGCGGGCACCGACGCCGGCACCGACGCGGGCACCGACGCCGGAGCCACCGCGCGCACCGCCTCGGACGGCGGAACCCCGGGCCCCGTCGCGGCGGGGACGGCCTCGGGGACTCGCCCCTGGTACTACGGGGGCTCGCGCACGGCGCACGACTCCTTCTGGTTCATCTACCCCTGGGGCCGCACCCGCATGAGCACCGGCCTGGTGCACGGGCTCCCCTCGGCCGGCATCCTCTCGGCGAAGGACGTGCCCCAGGTGCCCCAGAATGTCTCGAAGGGGTATGCCTATGAGCCGAAGCGGCGCACCACGATGTTCTCCGCCATCCCCCGCGGAGCCACCGGTGCCTTCCGGCCCTTCCCCGCCGGCTTCGGCAAGGTGGCCATGCGGACGTCGAGCAACAGCCGCGCCATCCTCGGCCCGGCGTTCTCCTCACGCAGCTCGTGGAGCCGATCCTCGAGCTACTCCTCCTCGGGCGGGTGACAGGAGCGGCGCATGAACTACTCCGTCTTCTCCATGCAGGTGGTGCTGGAGCTCCAGGGCCCGGACGACTCCACGTACCGCGAGCTGCACAAGATCATCCGCTCCTCACCCGAGCGCACCAACTACGCGCGGATGCACGACTTCTACGGCCGCGTCTGCAGCGTGCTGCGCCGGCAGTCCGACCGCTTCGAGATGGGCGTGTGGGACTACTGGGATGACCCGGCCCGCGCGCCCAAGGACTTCCAGGACTGGGTGGACGGGCTGCAGGGCAAGGAGGCCCGGACCGAGCCGGCCCCCGAGGATGGGACTCCGCGCTACCTCGCGTGCACCCTGGCGCTGCTGCTGCAGAACGGCAGCACGAGCGACCACCGGCTGGGCGCGCACTGCGACATCGCCGAGGCGAAGCTCTGGAAGAAGAACACCTTCCATCACCTGCTCAAGGGGCCCGGGCTGCTCAACTTCCTGCACGTGAAGTCCGACGTCGTGTACCTGCTGCCGGGAGACGACCCCGCCTGCGGCCTCACGAAGGAGGATCTGTCGGGCGGGAACTTCCACTACCTGCGCCAGCTCACCTGACGGCGCGCGGGCCTAGAACCAGACCTCCCAGCACGAGCCCGATTCATCCAGCGCCGCGTGCGCCGTGGCCGAGATGCGGTCGCGCGTGCCGGTGAAGGGTTGGATCTGATGCAGCCGGTAGCTGTTGAGCACGAGCAGCTCCCCCACCCGGTAGTCCACATCCGCGCGCGGGGACTGGAGCTCCTGCTCGGAGACGTCGTCGGTCCCCGCGAAGGTGACGTCCCACAGGCGGAGCGCCCCGCCCGACTCCGGCGGCTGGAGCATCAGCACGAGCGTCAGCGCACGCGAGCGGCGGGCACACTGCTCCTCGGAGAGGCCCTCGTTGTCGTAGTGGACGTCTCCCCCGTGGTGGGAGAGCCACTCGCCGGCCGGGAAGATGTGGACGCCGGGGCCGCACCAGCCCTCGCGCTTGACGGCGGGCGCTCCCACCAGCGTCGAGATGGCCTCGCACAGACGGCCCTGCAGGCCCGGCAGCATCCGCTCCACCACCGCGTCCGAGGTGCGGGCGTTGGCGAAGTACTCCTCCTCGCGATCCTGCTCGAGGTGCGTGTACCAGGCGCGGCCCAGGGAGAACTGCACGCCGTCGAAATCGGAGATCCAGAACGGCCGGCCCGCGTACACACGGCGCGCGAGCGCGGCGCACTCGGAGGGCGGCAGGAAACCGGGGATGCGCACGCCCAGGTGCGCATCGAGCACGGAGAGGAAGTCCGAGGTACCCGAGCGCAGGGACTCCCACGAGCACTCGGCTACCGTGGCACGAGGGGGCACGGCCATGGTGGGGGGACGATGCGTGGCTCCCGACGGAGCGTCAAGCGCCCCTCGAAAAAGAGCCACCCCGTCCACCTCCCGACAACATCCGCGCGGAGTGGAAAGGCTATGGTTCCCCTCCGCGAGGCAAGGAGCGCATTCTGGAGAACGAACAGGAGTCGAGGCAGGGCGGTTTCGAGCGCGTGGCCCCCGGAGTGGTGGCGCTGGTGCTGGCGGGCTTCTACGCCCCGCTCTGGTTGGGACAGCAGCTCTACCGGCGCGACACGTGGCGGATGATGGTGCCGTGCCGGGCCTACGTGGGCGAGCGGCTGCGCGCCGGAGAGTTCCCCTCCTGGTTCCCCTATGAATCGCTCGGGAGCCCCTTCCATGCCCAGGCGGTGTGCGGGGTGCTCCACCCGCTGACGTGGCTGTCCGTATTGCTGCGTCCGGAGCTCGTCATCACCGTGCAGAGCCTGTGCGCGGTGGCGCTCGCGGCCTGGGGCACCTGGCGGCTGGCCCGCCTGCTCGGCGCCACGCGCGGGGGCAGCGCGGCGGCGGCGGTGGCCTATGCGCTCGGCGGCTACCTCACCTCGGAGACGGCCAACATCGTCTACCTGTGGGGCGCGGCCGTCCTGCCGGTGCAGCTCTACGCCTTCGGCCGCGTGGCGCTCCGCGGCTGGGACCGCGCCCACCTCCTGCTGGCACTCGGCGCGAGCGCGTCCACGCTGCTCATCGGCGACCTCCAGGGGGCCTACCTCTTCACCCTGGCCGCGGGGTGCTTCGGACTGGCCCTGGCCGAGGGACGCTGGCGGCCCTACCTCGCCGGCTCCGCGGTGTGCGCGGTGCTGCTCGCGGGGGTGTGCGCGGCCCAGCTCCTGCCTTCCTGGAAGCTGCTGCAGTCGAGCGCTCGTGCCGGGGGCGTCAGCTGGGAGGACGCGACGTACTGGTCACTCCACCCGCTCCGATTGCCCGAGCTCCTCCTGCCGGGCCTGTCTCCGCTGGGAGCCCCGGGCCGGGCCCAGGCCCTCTTCGGCTCCGTCCCCGGCTACCTCCTGTGGGCCGAGGCCCTCGGCGGCAGTGCCCTGGTGTCCTGCCTCGCCGTGTTCGGACTGCTGCACCCGGGCGTGTCCCGGCGCGTGCGCGGAGTGCTCGGGGGCCTCGCGCTGGTGGGGCTGCTGCTCGCGCTCGGCAGGTACGGCGGCCTCTACCGGCTCGCTTATGCCGTCCTCCCGTTGCTCGACAGCTTCCGCTGGCCGGAGAAGCTGGTCCCCTTCTTCCTCGTGCCCTGGGCCGTGCTCGCCGCGCTCGGTTGGAGCCGCGCCCTGGAGGGACGCTGGCGCCCCACCGCCTTCGCCGCGGGCGGCCTGGGACTGCTCGCCGTGGGAGCCCTCGGCGCCGCGGGCGCGTTCTCCGCCGAGGCCGGCGGCTACCTGGGGGACCTGGGCCTCTCGCTCGCCTTCGGCGCCGGCGTCCTGGCCCTGTGCGCGCTCCTGACGCGGGTCAACGCGGGACTGCGCGGCCCCGTCCTCTTCGCCCTGGTGCTCCTGGAGACCACCTCCAGCAGCCTGCCCGCCCTGGACGTGCGGCCCCTCGAGGACTCCGCCTCGCCCCCCGTCACCGTCGAGCCGCTGCGGGCCATGGGCGTGGGGCTCGGACAGAAGCGCGTCATGAATCTCGGCCTCGGCACCCTTCAACTCGACGAGAGCGGCTTCGCCACCGAGGCCGAGCGGCGCCGGGTGGATCTCGATCGCGACGCGCTGATCGCCCTGATGGGAGGCCCCTACGGCATCGAGGTGCCCGACCTCTACTTCCAGGGACACCCCCCGCGGCTCCCGGAGATCCTCGATGCGGGGCTCGCCTGGGTGCAGGCGCTCGCGCCCCGCTTGAACGTGGGCGCGGCGCTCACCCTGGAATCCTACGGGCCGGACCTGGTGAAGCTGGGCTTCCAGCCGCGCGGACGGACGAGCACGGGCGTGTTCCTCTTCGAGGTGCCCCAGGTCTGGCCCCGGGCCTGGCTCGGCGCGCCCCGGGCGCTGGAGCCAGGAAGGGCGCCGGTGGAGCAGCTCGCCACCTTGGAGCGGGGCACCGTGCTCGTCCCCGGGTGGGCGGAGCCTCCCGGGCCTCCCGCCACCGGCTCGGCCCGCGTCACCGCGTATGCCCCCGAGGAGGTGCGCGTGGCCGTCCAGGCCGAGGCCCCCGGAGTGCTCGTCCTCAACGACCTGCACAGCCCGGGCTGGAGCGCCACCGTGGGAGGCGAGCCCGCCCCCATCCTCGGCGTCAACCTGGTGGTGCGGGGCGTGCGCGTCCCGGCGGGCACGCACGAGGTGGTGTTCCGCTACGAGGCGCCGGGACTGACCGCCGGCATGACCCTCAGTGCGCTCTCCCTGGTGCTCCTCACCCTCCTGCTGCTGTGGCGGTGGCCCTGGCACCGGATTCGTCCGATGTCTTGAAATCTAAGTTTTCCTGAAAAAAGGGTCTTCCTATGAGGCCCAAGAATATGCATCCTCCTCGCGTCGTCCCCCGTTCCCCCCCCGAGGAGTGTGCATGAAGACCCTGTCCAAGCCGTTGGCCACCCTGGCCGCCGCGCTCGCCCTGGCGGCCTGCGGTCCCCAGGAGCCCACCGCCCCCCAGACGCCGGCCGCGCACGAGGACGTTCGTCCCGAGGCCGAGCGGACCCCGTACCAGCTGGACGCCGCCTTCGCGAAGGCGGGCGCTGATTTCGGCGTTCCGGCCGACCTGCTCAAGGCCATCTCCTACACCGAGACCCGGTGGGAGATGGTGCGGGGCGAGGTGGAGTTCGAGGGCATGCCAGCGGCGTACGGCCTGATGGCCCTGCGCGGCGAGAAGCTCGCCGAGGGCGCGCGCCTGGCGGGAGTGACCGAGGAGGCGGCGCGCACCGACCCCACGGCCAACATCCGGGCCGCCGCGGCGCTGCTGTCCTCGTACGCGGACGCGCTGAAGGTGGACCGTGCGGACGTGGGCGCGTGGGCCCCGGCCGCCGCGAAGCTCAGCGGCATCGAGAACGCCGAGGCGCAGGCCCAGTACGTCCACCAGGGCGTGTATGACATCCTCCGCAAGGGTGCGGTGGCCCAGACGCCCGCGGGCGAGCTGGCCGTGTCGCTGATGCCCACCCAGGCGCAGGCGAAGTTCCCCTCGCCGGACATGGTGCGCTCGATGAGCGCGGACTACGCCCCGGCCATCTTCCGCGCCTCGCCCAACTACAACGCGCGTCCGTCGGGCACGGACATCTCGATGATCGTCATCCACACCTGCGAGGGTGGCTACTCGGGCTGCTGGAGCTGGCTGACCAACTCGTCGGCCGGGGCCAGCGCGCACTACGTGGTGAACGAGAGCGGCTCGGAGATCACCCAGCTGGTGGCCGAGACGAACCGCGCCTGGCACGTGGCGGCCAGCTACGACTGCGGCCTCAACGGCAGCGTGATGTGCGGCCTCAACGGCTCGTCGGTGAACAACTTCTCGGTGGGCATCGAGCACGGCGGCTACGCCAGCCAGTCGTCCTTCCCCACGGGGCAGATCGACGCCTCGGCGAAGCTCTCGTGCGACATCTCGCGCGACCGCACCGTGGTGCGTGACAGCTACCACATCGTGGCGCACGGCCGGCTGCAGCCGTACAACCGCACGGACCCGGGCCCCAACTGGCCGTGGTCCACGTACATCAGCAAGGTGAAGTCCTACTGCGGTGACGGCACCCCGCCCCCGGCGACGGGTCTGATCATCGACAACAACAACGCCGCCAACGACACCAGCAAGGGCTACATCCAGCTGACGGGGACCTGGACGGCCACGACCTCGACGGCGGGCTACTACGGCTCCAACTACCTGTACGCCTCGACGGCGGCGGTCTCCGAGCCGGCGGTCTTCTTCTTCTACCTGCCGTCGGCGGCCACCAAGACGATCGACGCGCGGTGGACGTCGGGCACCAACCGCTCGGCGGCCGCGCCCTACATCATCACCAACGCCAGCGGCACCAACCTGGCCACGGTGTACAAGAACCAGCAGACGGGCGGTGGCGCGTGGAACACGCTCGGCACGTGGAGCTTCCCGGCCGGCTGGAACAAGGTGCAGCTGAGCCGCTGGGCCGCCGACGGCTTCGTGGTCGTCGCGGACGCCATCCAGGTCCGGTAGGTCCGGTGGTGACGTGAGGGAGGTCCCGGGCGCGGCATGAGGCCCCGGGGCCTCCGGCGGGAAACGGGGGGCCCTCCAGGCTCCCCTTCCCGAGCAGGGGCCCAGGCCTTGTCCGCCCGTCTGCTTTCCGCCGGAGATGCGTCTCCGCGTCGAGAGCCCGGGTGGTAGAGTGCCGCCCCTCGCTCCCACGACATCGGGAGCGGCGGGAGAAGACACACCGTGAAGGAACTGGAGGAGATCCTGCGTGCCCGGGCCCGCGCGCGGGGGCCGCTGGTGCTGGCGACCGTGGTGGCCGTGTCCGGCTCGGCGTACCGGCGGCCCGGGGCGCGCATGCTGATGGCCGAGGAGGGCCGGCTCGCCGGAGGCGTGAGCGGCGGGTGCCTCGAGCGGGACGTGGTCCGCAAGGCCTTCTTCTGGACGTCCGGCGGCCCGCACGTGCTGCGCTACGACTCCACCGTGGACAGCACCGAGGACGAGGACGGCCTGACGTTCGCGCTCGGGTGCAACGGCGTGGTGGACATCCTGCTGGAGCGCTGCGAGCCCGGGCCGGTGGATGCGCTCGCCTTCGCGGAGGAGGCGAGGAAGCGGGCCCAGCGCGGGGTGATCGCCACGGTGTACCGGGGGGGCGAGGTGGGCGCGCGGCTGCTGCTGCGCGAGGACGGCGAGGAGGCCAGCAACCTGTCCGGGCCGCTGCGAGACGCGGTGCGGGCCGCGGCCGGCGAGGCGCTCGAGGCGGGGCGTACCTGGAGTGGCCCGTGCGGCGGCGCGGAGGTGCTGGTGGAGGTGGTGGATCCGCCGCCCCCGGTGGTGCTGTTCGGCGGCGGCTTCGACGTGGCGCCGGTGGTGGTGCAGGCCGCGAGCCTCGGCTGGCACGTCACGGTGGTGGCGGACAAGCCCGCGGAGCTGCTGCGGCAGCGTTTTCCCCGGGCCCATGCGGTGGTGGCGACGAAGGCCCGGGACATCCTCGACACGGTGGCCCTCTCGCCGCGCACGCTCGCGGTGGTGATGACGCACAGCCTGCCGCAGGATCGCGAGCTGCTCGCCCGGCTGGTGCCGCAACCGCTGCGGTACCTGGGGGTGCTGGGGCCGCGCTCGCGCACGGACCGGGTGCTGGGGGAGCTGTCCCCCGCCCCGGCTCCCGCGCAGCTGGAGAAGCTGCACGCGCCCATCGGACTGGACGTGGGAGCCGAGGGCGCCGAGGAGGTGGCGCTCTCCATCGTGGCCGAGCTGAGGGCCGTGCTGGCGCGGCGCGAGGGCGGCAAGCTGCGCGAGCGGCAGGCCCCCATCCACGCGGACGCCCCGTCACCGGCGGCGCGGAGGCTCGCGTGAAGGTGGGCGCGGTGGTGCTGGCCGCGGGGGGTTCCTCGCGGCTGGGGCGCCCCAAGCAGCTGCTGGTGCACGAGGGACGGACGCTGGTGCGCCGTGCGGCCGAGGCCGCCGTGGCCGCGGGCTGCGAGCCGGTGGTGGTGGTGGTGGGAGCGCATGGCGAGGCGGTGGCCGCGGAGCTCGCGGACGTGCCGGTGCGGACGGTGGACAACCCGGAGTGGCAGGTGGGGATGGGCCGCTCCCTGAGCGTGGGCGTGAGGGCCCTGCCCGAGGTGGAGGCGGTGCTGGTGCTGCTGTGCGATCAGCTCCGGGTCGACTCCGCGCACTTGAGGGGGTTGGTGGACACCTTCGCGCGGACACGCTCGCCCATCGTGGCCTCGGGTTACGACGGGGCACGGGGTGTGCCCGCGCTGTTCTCCCGCGCGCTGCGTCCCGAGCTGGAGGCACTCGAGGCGGACCAGGGGGCGCGCAAGGTCATCGTCCGGGAGCCCTCGCGCGTGGTGGAGGTGCCCCTGCCGGGAGGGAGTGAGGACGTGGACACGGCCGCGGACCTCTCCCGGCTCTCCACCTGACGTTCAGCCCGGCTCCATCGCGCGGACCACGTCCGCCAGGCAGTGGGGACAGGCGGTACGTCCCTCCGCCATGGGCCGGCCGCACCCCTCACATCGCACCCTGCGCGGCAGGCGGCAGGCCGCGTCGCCCGGGGCGCACTTCGGAGCACCGGGAGGCCCGGCCTCGCGCTCCAGGTGCCGCCGCACCGCCTCGTCCTCCAGGTGCAGCCAGCCGGACAGCTTGCGGCGGTTGCTGGAGAGCAGCTCGAAGGCATTGCGCGCGAGCGGCATCAACGCGGGCCGGGACAGGCGCTGCGCCCAGGCCCGGTAGTCCTCCAGCGCCCACAGCACCATCAACCATGCGTGGGTGTCGCGGTAGACGCCTCCCTCGTCGTCCACCACCACCAGCTCCTCCTTGGAGGCCGAGCGGCGCAGCTCGGGAAAGCGACTCGCCGCCGCCTCGCCTCCCGCCGGGAGGCACTCGAGCTCCACCAGTGTGTGCTGCGCTTCCAGCCATCGGGCACAGCTCACGCAGAAGCCACATGTCTCGTCATACAGCACGCTGAGGGCACGCATGACGGGCCTCACACGCCCTCGGACACGGGGGTCTGCTGCGGCACGGCCACCCGGGTGAACTCGCGCGGCAGCACGGGCGGCGGCTGGTGACGCACCTGGCTCGAGCGGCGGATGCGGTTGAAGACATACAGGTTGAAGAAGTGCATGGCGCCGAGCACCACCATCACCCAGCCCACCTTGGTGCAGACCAGCTCGATGATCTCCTGCACGGTCCAGATGGTGCGGTGCTCCTTGAGCGACAGGGACACGTAGCCGATGTTCATCAGGTAGAAGCCCACCACCAGCAGGTGGTTCACCGAGTCCGCCAGACGCTCCTTGCCCAGGAAGGCGTCGTGAAGGAAGTGTGCACCGTTGCGTTGCAGTGTCTTCGCCACCCACACCGTGAGCCCGATGCTCACTCCGAGGTAGAGGAGGTAGGCCACCACCATGAAGTGGCTGGACTCGGGTACGGGGGTCGCCAGCGAGGTCGGCTCCATGACACGTCTCCCTCGGGGAGCGCGGCCGTCCGGGGCTCCAGTGCCCCTGTGGGTTGGCGCCGCCCTCCCCTTCCATCAGGGAGTACCGGAAGGAATTTTCGCGGTTGCGGGGCGGCTTTTTATTCACGTGCTCGCGGCGAGGAAGTGTGCGATCCACGCGGGATTCACTACAGGGCCCCCCTCATGAGAACGACATCTGTCACCCAGCGAGCCACCGCGTTGAGTCTCGCCCTCCTCCTCGTGGCCTGCGGCACGACACGTGCGTCAGCCACCGGGCCCACAGGCCCCGAGGACCTGGCCAGATACGTCCTTCTCATCACGCAACAACCGGACGGACAGGTCACCCACAGCTGGCGGCCGGTCGCTGGGTTCGAGCTGAACGCGTACCAAAGCCAGGTCCACGCCAACGGGTTCTACGGACGGGTCGTTACCGCCTCGTTCACGGCCGAGGAGTGCCGGCACGAGTACGACGTCTGCGTCCCAGAGTGTCTCGCCAGCACGCGGATACGTCAGGTCAGCAAGTATGTATACGACTCCCGTATTCATGGCCCATGGCGCACTGGCAAATACTCATACTGTGAAGGGGCCTGTATGAAGCAACTGGCGAACTGCCTGCACGACGTGGAGCCCGAGCCCGTGAAATTCGAAGCCATCGAGCCCGCGATCGAATGGGTCAAGGAGAACCGCACCACCCTCCTCGTAGGGGCTGTCGTGGTCATCGCGGGTGTTGCTTTCGTCGCCGTCTTCGTGGGCTCTGGGGGTGGTGGGCTCGCGCTGTTGCCCCTCATGGCCATGGCTTCGTCAAGCCCGATGCCCACGTTCCGAATGCTGGCGGTGAAGCCGTGACGATCTTCGAGCTGCTTTCGAATGCCGGGATGTTGGTCGCCAACCGCTGGCGAGCGACACGGACGCGTGAGGAGGAATCACTGTATCGCTTGATCCAAGAGGCGAACTTCTACATCTGGCGCACGGGTCAGGTGTATCGCTTCGAGGATTACCTCGGGCGCGCCGCCGCGGATCGTCCCCCTGCCGAGGCCTCCGATTGGAGCGGTGAGTACAGCGAGCGACTCACCCAGGCACGGGAGATCCTCTCACGGATTCGCGATTCCCAGCAGTCCCCCAGCGACCAGCATCTCGTTCAAATCGCCATCGACGAACTCGAGTTCATTCGTTCAACCGGCCAGCAGGACGACTTCTACGACTATCTCGAGACGTTCTACGGGAATCCGCCGCCCGTCATCGCCCGCTTCGACACACGGCAAGAGGCAGAGGCGTGGCTGAACAATCTCGCCGAGCCGCCGAGCAGTGCCCACGTCCTCGTGGGGGACGACTATCTCGAACTCTTCTACTTTCGTGACAGGGCCGTGCGTGGATTCGAGCGCCAGTACACCCTGGAACGATTCATCGAGGCCGTCACGTCGCGAGGGTTTCCGCCTCCAGCAGCGGTATTCGCCACCCGCGCGGAAGCGGAGGCGTGGTGGGCGAACCAACCGGCGCCGCCCATCTGGGTATTCGTCCAGATCGCGGGTGAGCACTACATCGCCATTCATCACCGGAGAATCGCTCACAGCACACTTCATCCCATCTCCATCCTGAAGGGTTGGGAGCAGGAGAAGAAGAGAATCGAGGAGAGGGAGAAGGAGCAGCAGGCTGAAGGGAGTACCTCCGATAGGGATGAATGAGGCGCAACGCTCTCCACATGTGAACAGGTCACTCCAGTCCGTGCAGTCGATGCGCTGCTGGGCAACTCACTTGCCCACGGCCCGGAGTTGAGCGATCCACTCCCGGATTTCCGCGTGACGCCGTTGGGCATCAACTCCCTCCCGGAACATCAGGAAGTCGAAGCGGCCTTCCACCAGCATGTTCATCAGCGTCCGGTCGGTGGCGATGATCTCCGGCACTTCATTGGGGAAAAGGGGCCTCGCATCGGGACAGTCCCTGAATTCGGGCGTCTCGTAGATGAGCTCCAAGTAGCGGGCGTAGGCATCGAAGAAACGGTCCACATTGGAGGCGATAGGAACCGCGTAGATGTCCTCGTAGGAGTCGATCTCGACGACGGGTTGGAGGCCCTGCGCATCCGCCAAGCTCGGAATCGTGGCATAGGTATAGGCCAGCGCCTCCTGGCCTCCGAAAACGAGGAGGGACCGGAACGGCTCGGGCCATTGCCGCTGAACGCGCTCGTTGGCCATGAGGATGCCATTCACCTGCTCATCGCATGCGTTGACATAGAGGCCGGAATCGAGCAGGAGCCCACCCAGCCGTGAATAGAAGGCGGCCAGCATCGGGTCGAAAGACCGACCCAACAGGAAAGAACCCGCGATCGGCGCTCCTCCCCAGGGCTTTCGAGTCTTGGCTTGGACGGGGTACTTCTCGCAGGCCGCCAGCAGCCGCTCCAATCCGGGCATGGGAACGTCCGTCATATGCGTCACTCCTCTTCACCTCGCAACACATCCGTCCGCGTCCAAATCACGTGCTCACGGCCCGGAGTTGAGCGATCCACTCCCGGATTTCCTCGTGGGTCCTCTCGGCACCGACTCCCTGCCGAAACATCAGGAAGTCGAAGCGTCCTTCTACCAGCATGCGCATCAACGTCCGGTCCGTGGCAATGAGCTCCGGCACGTCCCAGGGAAAAACGGGCCAGGCTCCCCGCTCCTCCCGGATTTCTGGGTCCATGTAGACGAGTTCCAGATAACGAGCGTAGGTGTCGAAGAAGCGGTCCACATTGGAGGCAATGGGAAGGGCGTAGAAATCCTCGTAGGGGTCGACCTTGACGACTGGTTGCAAGCCTTGCGCATCCGCCAGACTCGGAACCGTGGCATAGCGATAGGCCGACGCCTCCCGGCATCCAAAGATGACAAGGGAGCGAAATGGCTCGGGCCAATAGGGCTGGACCTCCTCATTCGCCATGAGGATGCCGTTCACCTGCTCGTCACAGGGTTCCACGAAAAGATCGAAGTCAAGATGAAGCCCGCCCAATCGTGAATAGAAGGCGGCCAGCATCGGGTCAAGCGGCAGACCCAAGAGGAGAGTACCCGCGTCCGACGCTCCTCCCCAAGGCTTTCTAGTATTGACTTGGACGGAATACTTCTCACAGGTCGCTAGCAGCCGGTCGAGTCCAGGCAATGAAGTATCGTTCGTCATGCGTATCTTTCCTGTTACTTCGGAACCAGGGCTCGGACGTCATCCAGTGCCGCCGTCATGGCCCGTTGGAACAGAGCGTCTGACTGGCTCGGCTCGTAGACTTTGTTGAACCAGCTCTCGAAGTGTCGCCGGGTGATGGCTGTCATCTGTCGAACCTGCTCGGGACTGGCCCTGTCGCCAACCTCCATGCGGAAGAGATTCCACAGCTTGTTGATGCCCTCATGAACGGGCTTGCCCAAGGCCTTGAGGTTGGCGGCGGCATTGATGTCCAACTCGGGGAAGAGGTGGGCATACTCCAGGGGAATGAGGTGGTGGATGTCATATCGTTCTCCCCGGGAGCCTTTCAGCACTGCGGCCAGTTCGGGATGGAAGATGCCATAGAAGTCCTGTTGAGCCTTGGCACGAAGTGCATCTTTTGGCTTGTCCTTCAATTTGACGGTGAGCGACTGCTCCATGCGCCGCAGGAGTTCGGTGAGCTCTTTGCGTTCGGCGGTGGAGAGGGAGTCGAAGCCCTCCGTTTCCACCCTTACGAAGAGCCGCCGCAACAGCTCCTGGTCCTTGCGCCCCGCCCGGACGAGTTGCGTGCGCAACCAGCGCATCCCCGCGGTGCCGCCCCGAGTCACCACTCGCATCACCGTGGGCGCCAACGCCTCGAAGGCGACGTGCAGGCCCTTGCCCACCAGTCCTCCGATGGCGCAGAGGGCCACCTGCTCCAGGGTGAAGGCGCCCGCCAGCTTCACCGAGTCCACCATCTCCTCGCGGTAGCGGTGGAAGATCTCCGCGTGCAGCCGGCGGTACTCGCGCAGCACGTCCTCCACCGCCTCGTCCGGAGGCGCCGGCCGCAACGTCTCCGCCCGCTCCACCCACCAGTGCGAGGTGGCGCTCGCCCCCTCATGCGTCCCGGACAGCTCCACCCGCACCGTGCGGGGGCCCAGTCCCCGCGTGAAGGGCAATACCGCCAGGGTGAGGGACTGCGCCGTCCACCCATCCGCGGGGCGCACCCCGCCACCTGACCCGGCCTGGTAGGGCCCCGATTTCCAGCCCGTCAGCCGGTCATCCTCCAGGGTGAGCTCCACCGTCATCCGCGCCGAAGCGCCCGCGGGCACCTGGAGCAGGCGCACCACCTGCTTCGTCATGGCCTGCACCGCCAGGAGCGGCCCGGCGGTGGTCTCCATGCGCCGCGCCGGATGTTTCCTCGCCTCCGGGGGCTCCTCCCGGGAGGCCGCCGCGGAGTCCACCCGCCAGCGGCTCCGCTCCCGGTGCAATGTGAAAACCAGCGCTCCCGTGCGCGTCTCGGCGAGCACGGCGAGCAACCCTCGCAGCTCCCGCGTGAAGGACTCCGCCTTCGCTGGCTGGCCCTTCTCCCCTCCCGCTGCGCTCCGGTGCTGGGACAGCAGCGTGAAGGCCCCGCGCTCCACCCAGAAGGTGAACTCCAGCACCGTGCCCACCTGCTCCACTCCACTGGCGACTTCCCACATCCGCGCCAGTGCCCACTCCACCTCCGCTCGCCGTGCCTCGGCATCCTCGCTTCTGTCTTCGGGGGAAGAGCTGCTCCACTGGGTGGAGACAAACGTGGCCTCACCCGGAGACGACGCGCGCTCCGGCAGGGAGAAGCCACTCCGCCCCGTGTGCGACACGGTGGAGCATCCCTGCGCCAGCAACACCGCGAGCCCCACCGCCACGGCCCGCCCGCACGTCCTGCGTGTCATCAAGGAGTCCCTCTCCGCGGAGTCCACCGGAGCACTCGCACAGCCTCGCTCCTCAAGGCTGCCAGCGCCACAGGTACATGCCGAACTCGAGCACCGGTGGGGTCAGCATCAGCACCAGCCCCGCCCACAGCATCGGCTCGCGGGAGAGCGGGCGCTGGCGCCGCCAGGCCTCCAGGATGGAGACGCACAGCAGGTACAGCGCCGACAACTCCAGCAGCCCTCCCACCAGCGGCATGAAGGGCGGCATGGAGATTCCCGCGCCCCACTCCAGCACGCCCCGCAGGGCGAACAGCCCTGAACAGGCCGACGCCACTCCCAGGAAGCTCCGGCCCTCGCGCAGCGGCACCTCCGGCGCGGGCGCGTCCAGGCCCTCGTGGCGCCAATGTCTGCGCAGCAGCCCATACGCCGCCAGCGCCACCGCGAGCCCCGCCACCGCTCCCAGAATCGGGCCCGTCTCGAAGCGCGCCCGCGTCACCCACCGGCCATCCGCCAGCCGGGCCGCGGGCTGCATGGTGAGTGGATCCAACTCGTGCGGCGCCACCACCCGCGGCGTCACCGACACCACCAGTGCCCAGAGCACCAGCGCGCTCGCCACCGCCTGCAGAACCGCCACCGCGCGCAGCCAGATGGCCTCGTCCGGAGGCAGCGCCGCCTCCTCCGCTCCATCCGCGAGCCGCCTCAAATCCAAGCCCAACGCCCGCGCGCTCGCGTAGCGCCGCGAGGGCTCGAGCGCCACCGCCCGCCGTACCACCGCACCCAGCGCCCCCGTCAGCGCCGGCGCCCCCGCCACCGGTGGCCGGCCCGTCACCAGCTCGTTCAGCAGCACGCCCACCGCGTACACGTCCATGCGCGGATCCGGCGGCGCTCCGGCGAGCGCCTCGGGTGCCATGTACTCGGGCGTGCCCACCACGGCGTGCGCGGCGGTGAGCGTGTCGCGCGGGCCCTCCTGCCGCACGATGCGGGCAATCCCGAAGTCCGTCACCTTCACCGGGCCGTCGTCCGCCACCAGCACGTTGGCCGGCTTGATGTCCCGGTGCACCACGCCGCGCTCGTGCGCGTAGGCCAGCGCGTCGCACACCTGGAGCACCACCCGCACCGCCTCCGCCGGAGCCATGGGCAGCAGCTCCGCCAGCGACCGGCCCTCCACCAGCTCCATCACCAGGAAGCGCTCACCCTCCTCGTCGCCGAAGTCGTGCACCCGGACGATGTTCGGATGGTCCAACAGCGCCAGCGCTCGCGCCTCCCGGGCGAAGCGGGCCTGTGCCTCGGCGCTGGAGGCCCCCTCCCCCGCCAGGAACTTCACCGCCACCGGCCGATCCAACCGCACGTGCCGCGCCCGGAAGACCCGGCCCATCCCTCCCCGGCCGATCTCCTCCTCCAGCTCCAACGAGCCGATCCGCCCCGGATCCTCCACGTCCTCGTCCAGCAGGCAGCCCGGACACACCGCCAGGCGCCCGCCCACCCCGGGCGTGCCGCAGCGTGGACACCGGACACTCCTCGCCTCGGCGCTCATCGCTTCAACACCCGGAGCAGCTCGGCGAGCTCGGCCTGCGCCTCCTCGGGCCCTCCCACCGTGTCCGCCACCTCCTCGCGCACCAGCTCGCGGTAGCGCACCCGCGCCCGGTGCAGGAACGTCTTGAGCTGTGGCAGCGACATGCCGTGCGCCTCCGCCGCCTCCCGGTAGCTCGGCGGCTCGCCGGGACGGAAGAACTGGAGCACCAGCGCGAAGGGGCCCTTGCGCGCCCCACTCTCGAACTCCTCCTTCAGCCTCGCCAGCGCCCGCTCCATGACACTCGCCGCCCACTCCCGCTCGAAGGCCTCGTCCGGGCCCCGCGCGTCCTCCGAGGCGATGCGCTCGGCCAGCTCGAAGTCCAGTGGCATGGGTGCCACGCCCCCTCCGCGCCTCGCGGCGCTCTCCCGCTCATGCCGGTGCACGAGGTGGTTGCGCGCCGCCGTCAGCAGGTAGCCCCGCAGCCGGCCCTTCTCGGGGTTCAGCCGCTCCAGGAAGTCATGCTCCAACAGCCGCACGAGCAGATCCTGCACGGCGTCGCGCGCGGGCTCGGCGTCCAGCCCCTGGCGGCGCATGAAGACGTAGAGCGGGCGCCAATAGGTGCGCAGCAGCGACTCGAGCGCCGCGCGGCGGGCCTCCGGCGAGGCCCGTGCCGACCGGATGAGGGTCCAGCGCGTGGGTGGGAAGGTGCCCGGCCCTTCCTCTCGCGGATCTGCGCTCATGAGTCCGTTCTAGCGCACTTCCGGGATGACCTTCTCGGGGGGGCGCTGACCGGGAGTGCACATCCGCGCCGGGCACTGCTCTCTGCCGGACACGCCTTCTCCGCCGCCTGGAGCAGCGCCTCCGTTTCACTGGAGGAAAAGTCCTCACCGCGTTGTCCGGGACAACCCCACTCTCTACTTTCCCGCCCCCGAAGCAGCACTCCCAGTCACACCCGCACGAGGACGAACCATGACGCCTGCCTCCCAGATGCCGATGCCGATGCAGTCCGGAATGAACCCCATGATGGGCATGAACCAGATGCCGATGATGGGCATGAACCCGATGATGAACGGCATGATGCCCATGCCGATGATGGGCGGGATGAACCCGATGATGGGCGGCATGATGCCCATGCCCATGCCCATGCCCATGCCGATGATGGGCGGGATGAACCCCATGATGATGGGCATGAACCCGATGATGGGCGGGATGATGGGCATGAATCCGATGATGGGCGGCATGCCGATGATGATGCCCATGATGATGCGCATGCCGATGATGGCCCGGATGACCTGTGAGATGGGCAAGGACGGCATGATGTGCCGGATGATGCCCATGGAGGCCGGCCAGATGGAGATGATGAAGGAGTGCTGTGACGCGATGAACTCCATGATGGCCATGGGGATGCCGATGATGATGATGTGCAACGGCATGCCCATGATGATGTGCACCGCGAAGTAGCACCCGGGCCCTCGAGGGCCTGAAGCACGAGAGCCGGCGCGCGCCCCACGGGCCCGCCGGCTCTTCGTGTTTCCACCCGGCTCAGCGGGCGGTGAACGCGGCGAGGTCGTGGATGCCCACCGCCGTCTCCAGCTGAGCCACCTCCGCCACGGCGCTCTCGAAGCCGCCAGCGCCCAGAATCTGGTGCTCCTGCTCCTCGAAGCGCTCGCCCAGCTCGTGGAACTCCGCCTCGGCGAAGAGCGCATGGAACGCGGGGAAGAGCTCGGTGTCCTCGCGCGCGGCATGCGGCTGGTACATGCGCACGAACGCCTGGAGCGAGGAGGCCAGGGCCTGCCTCCGCCCCGCGTCCTGGAGCGCGACGGGGGTGGCGGATTTCAGGATGCCGTCGGTGAGCTTGCGCCCCGCGGCGTGTTGCTCCCGGAGCACCCGGATGAGCTCGCCCTGCTTCCCGGCCTTCTCCAGGCGGGGGAAGACCTGCTCCTCCTCCAGACGCTCATGGTAGTTCTCGGCGAAGCGGCGGATGAGGTTCGCGGCGGAAGCGAGGACGTCCGCGCGCGGCGGGCTCCCGGTGCCGAGCTGACTCGCGCAGGCCTCGTAGACGAGCAGCGTGCGGCGGATGACCCCATGCTCGCGCATGAGGTCCTCGGTGGCATTGACCTCGGCGGGCTCGGACTTCTCCTTCTTCTCCTTGCCCCGGGAGGGAGGGGCGGCACCGGCGGTTTCACCCCATACGAGCCCCGCTCCCATGAGCGAGGTCATCGAGAGGAACAGGCGGCGGCTGGCGTCTCGGGACATGTGGACCTCCGGAAGAGGGCCCAGCTTGTCGTCCCCGTCACGCGCCGCCATCGTCCCCCGAGGCCAGTGCCCACCACCGGACGCACACGGCGGCGAAAATAGCCGCCGTGACGTGGCGTGTTGCTCGAATGAGGAGAAAGCGAGGGAGACATGGCTGGGGACTTGTCCATCCAGGAGAGGTTGCTCGTCAAAGGAGCACCTGGGACACCGAGGAAGGCCATCGACGGGCAGGAGACCGGGCGGGTGCTGCACCGCTATGGCGACCGCGTCCGGATTGTCGAGCCGCTGCCGGGAGCGCGTGAAGAAGAAGAGGGGCCGCTCGACCCGGGGACACGCGCGCGGCTCTCCCCTGTCGAAGCGCTGGGCCTCGCGGCCTTCCAGCTGAGGAGCTCTCCCGCGTACGCCCAGGCCAAGAGCCAGCGGCCGCGCCAGGGCCAACCCTGGAATTTCCCCCCGGGAGGCTGCGCGAGGACACCCCAGGCCGATCAGGTGAGGGCCCTGCGAGCCCTGGCCGGGCCGACCAGTGCCTACCTGGAGGGGAGCGTCGCCGTGGGGGTCGTCATCGTCGGGGGGCCCGGCGGACTGCAGTTCAGCGCGGCCGAGCAGGCGAAGGTCGTCGCGGAGGTGCAGAACGGGCTCTCCTACTACGCCGGCACCTACCCGGCGGCCGGGCTCTCCTTCACGTATGACATCCAGCTCGTCCAATTGAACGTGGCGCCCGATCCGAACGCGCCCGACCTCGAGGGGCTGTGGCGCAATCCCGCCATGGTCTCGCTCGGCTACCCGGGCTCGGGGGAGGGTGTCACCCAGTACATCGAGCATCTGCGCCAGCAATTCCAGACGCGGTGGACCTACTGCGCCTTCTTCACCAAATACCCCGTGTCCTGGTTCGCGTATGCGTTCGTCGGGGGGCCGTATCTGGTGATGCATTACGACAACGACGGCTGGGGGCCCGACAACATCGACCGGGTCTTCGCGCACGAGTCCGGCCACATCTTCATGTGCCCCGACGAGTACGCGAGCAGTGGCTGCAGCTGCGGAGGGAGCCATGGCCGCTGGGGCAAACCGAACTCCAACTGCGAGAATTGCGCTCCCGGGGGCGGCGTCCCCTGCATCATGAAGGGCAATGACTGGAGCATGTGTACGGTGACGCCGGCCCACCTCGGCTGGATGGCCGCGCGCCTGGTGGCCAGCCATAGCCGGAAGACGCTCGATGTGGCGAATGCGTCCACCCAGAATGGCGCACACCTCATCCAGTACCGCTACCACGGCGGAGAGAATCAGCTGTTCCGGCCGGATCCGCTCCCCGGGGGCTACTTCCGCTTCGTCTGCCAGCACAGCGGCAAGGTGCTCGACGTGGAGGGGGCCTCCCTGGCCAACTCGGCGCCGCTCATCCAGTACGACTGGCACGGAGGAGACAACCAACAGTTCCGCATCGAGCCGCTGAAGGATGGGAACGTGCGCATCATCGCCAAACACAGCGGCAAGGTGCTCGACGTGGCGTATGGCTCCACCAGCGACTCCGCGCTCGTCATCCAGTATGACTGGCATGGCAGCTCCAACCAGCGGTGGCTGATGACGGCCCCCATCGTGGCGAAGCACAGCGGCAAGGTGCTCGACGTGGAGGGCGCCTCCTCCAGCAGCGGAGCGCACATCGTCCAGTTCGCCTACCACGGGAGGGCCGATGAGCTCTTCCGGCCCGAGCCGCTCGGCGATGGCTGCTACCGCTTCGTCTCCCAGCTCAGTGGCAAGGTGCTCGACGTGGAGGGAGCCTCCATGGCCAACTCGGCGCCGCTCATCCAGTACGACTGGCACGGAGGGAACAACCAGCGGTTCCGCATCGAGCCGCTGGGGGATGGGAACGTGCGCATCGTCGCCAGGCACAGCGGCAAGGTGCTCGACGTGGCGTATGGCTCCTCCAACGACTCCGCCCCCGTCATCCAGTACGACTGGCACGGCGGAAACAACCAGCGGTGGCTCGTCCCCCACTGGTGAAAACCCGGGCCGGGTGCCGCCAGCCGGCGCCGGCCCTTCTCCGCTGCCCACGGGTGGTGTGGCCTGCCATGACGGATGCCCTGCTCATCATCGATGCCGAGGTCTCCCGCGCCAGCGACGTGCTGTCGCGGGTGGCCGCCTCCCTTCAGGTGACACAACGCCTGCCCCCTCGCCTCGCCATCGTCCGGGGTACGCCCGGACAGCTCGAGGCGCTGCGCGAGCAACCGGGCGTGGCCGCGCTCTGCGAGGGTCCCGTCCCCCCCGAGGTGCTGGAACAACTGGGCCCCACGGAGCAGCTGTTCGCGAAGGCGTGGGAGACGGGGCGTCAGCCCAAGTCACGCCCAGGAGAGGGGCTCCCGTGGGATGCCCCGGGCTTCCAGCCGCCGGACGGGCCAGGCAAACACTGACCCGTGCCTGGAAAGGCAAGAAGGGCTTGTCATACGCCCAGGGTCCATACCGCTCGACCTCCGCGCGCGTCACCGTCTTCATCAGGGCGCCGTCGATGTACCCCGCCCCGAGGTGAACGGGTAGCCGTTGTTCCACTCCCGCCGCGCGATCAGCTTCAGCACGGACGCGCGGCTGGCGTACAGCGGCGCGTTGGCCCCCCCGGTTCAAGTCCGCGGACACGTACAGGCCGGATTCGCTGGCGCGCAGCGCGATGAGGCCGCCACCGGCATCGATGACCCTGGTACTGCTCCCACCAAGGCGAACTCCAGCGGACCCGTCAGGTCTCGCCTGGCGTACATTGGAGGGGGGAAAGAAAACATCATGGGCCTGGCGAAGAAAGGCACCCGGTTGATGACGGTCGAGGGCGCGCGGTTCCGCTGGGTCGTTGCACCTGGCGACGAGCCCGGCCTGGGTATCGTGGTGGAGGCCGCGGATTCACCCGGGCAGCGCATGGTGACCTGGGTCGATCATGGCACGACCATCTCCCCCTGGCTGGTGCGTGAGGCGATTCTTCACGCCCTCGCCCAGGGCTGGAGTCCACGGGCGCGCGGGCCCGAGCGCGTGTTCCGGTTGGAGACCCCCAGTCTCCGGAAAGCCCTCAGCGACAGGCTGGACGCACGACTGTCCCGGTTCTGCGACGCATTCCAGGAGCGCGTGGGCGGCATGGAAGACGTTCGCCACTTCGCGAGTCACGGGGAACGTGCGATTGCGTTTGAAACACTTTGCAGCCGCATCATGGATGCGGACGACCCGCCGACGCTGAGCCTTTCAGAGTTCGAGCAGCTCGCCGCACTTGGAGAGGGATTGGGATGCCGCTCCGATTGGGTAAGTCTCGTCGAGCGCCTGACGCCCACGGACCGGAAGCGCATCCCTTCCCGGCTTCGGACCCTGGCCATGAATCATCTCACGCACGAGCTCGCGAGCACGCCCAGCCACCGAAAGCGGTTGGAGCAGCTTCTCGCGATGCTGGAGCCGTAGCGAGCGCAGCCGCCGGAACTAGCCCACCGTCTCCGCGTACGTCATCACCAGGTACATCACCGCTTCCGTGTTGCCCGGGTTGCGGTAGACGTGCGCCACGTCCGCCTCGAAGAGAATGGCGTCTCCCGTGGCCAGCACGTGGTGCTCGTCGCCCCGGTCGATCTCCACCGTCCCCGCCGTCACCACCAGATTCTCCATCGTCCCCGGCGGGTGCGCGTCCGCCCGCTCCTCCGCGTGCGCCGCCAGCCGCAGCTCGTAGAACTCCACGCGCCTCGGCTCGTCGAACGGGAAGAGCGCTCGCGAGCTGAAGCTCCCATCATGCGACGCCAGCCGCTTGGACTGCGCGGTGCGCATCAACCGCGTGCCGCTCTGCGCCGTGGTGCTGATCAGCGCCGAGAACGGGATGCCCAGCGCCCGGGCGATCTTCCAGATGACGTTGATGGTGGGCGCGCTCTGGCCCAGCTCGATCTGCCCCAGCATGGCCCGGCTCACCCCGGACGCCTTGGCCAGCCGCTCCAGGGACAGGCCCCGCTGCGTGCGCAGGCGGCGCAGGTTGCGGCCCACGATGGGCGCCAGGTCCGTCGACGCATCCGCGTGCGCCACCTCGTAGGCCCACTCCTCCTCGGAGCCCGGGGCCTCGGGCGCGGGAGCCTCCGCCTTCCTGGCCCCCTGCTCCTTCTTCTTGCCCCGGCCCTTGGCGGCGGGGACCGTCTCTTCTGTTTCCTCCCCGGTGGGAGGGGTGTTTTCGCGGACCGATTTCACGTAGGCCAGACCATGACCCACACCCACACCGGCGTCCAGAGGCTCATGGGGGCGGGCGACCGAGTCGACGAAGGCCTGGACTCACGCCGCTTCCGGAACTCATCGAGGTTGATCACTTCGGCAGCCGAGCTCATGACAGAGGGTCTCTCCGATAGCGGAACCATGTCCGCCGTAGCGGACGAACGCAATATCCGTTTTAACGGACGTCCTGTCAATGGCACGGCCCCGGTGGGAGGGCAGCCAGGCGGCCAAACCCCCCGGAGCGCCTCCCCGCCCCCGCATCAGGGGCCGCCGTGGGCCTCCAGCCACGCCGTCACCTGGGCGGCCTCGGGAGCCTTGTGCGCCTGGAGGAGCACCTCCCGCGCCCCGGTGGCCAGCTCCCGTGCCTTCTCCCGCCCCGTGCCCGCGTCCCACAGGGCCCGGGCCAGGAGGAAGCGGAGGTCCGCCGCATCCTCCGGGGCGATGCGCGGGGAGCCCACCAACGCCAGCGCCCGCTCCAGCGGAGCCACCGCCTCGGCCGGTGCGTTCAACGCCACCTGGCTCCTGCCCACGCCCACCAGCGGCTCGAAGAGGTCCGGGTGCCCCGGCGGGCTGTCCTTCTCCCGGATGGACACGGCCCGCTGGTAATGCGCGAGGGCCTGCCGGTGCTGCCCACCCTCCAGGTGCCAGGCGCCCAGTCCCTCCAGCGCGGAAGCCGTCTCGACGGCGTCCTTGCCCATCTCCTTCTCCGCCAGGGCGAGGGCACGCTGGAGGAGCGGCAGGGCCTCGGCACGGCGGCCTCGGGCCCGCAGGGCCTTGGCGAGCTCGACCCGGGAGAAGATGACATCCGGGGGATAGGGCGTCTCGAGGGACTCCGCCACCCGCAGCGCCTGCTGGAAACGCTCCAGGGCCTCCTGCTTCCTGCCCAGGCCTTCCAGGGCCGTCCCCACCTGTCTCAGGCTGGCCGGAAGCTCCGTGTGCTTGGGCCCGAAGGCCTTCGTCCGGATGGCCAGGCCCCGCTCGGAGATGGCGAGGCACTCGGTGTACTGGCGCAGGTTGCAGTAGCTGACGGCCATGGAGCCCGAGGTGGCCCCCACCTCCGGGTGCTCCGGCCCCAGCCCCGCCTCGCGCGCCGTCAGGGCTCCCCGCAAATAGCGCAGGGCCGCCGCGTCGTCCGCGAGGTGCTGCGACAGGCGCCCCAGGTTGTGCAGCGCGTTGCCCGTCTCCGGATGCGTGGGGCCCAGGGCCTTCTCGTAGATGGCCTGCGCCTGGACGAGCTGCTGGCGCGCCTCCTCGTACCGGTTCAGCTTGGTGAGCGCGGCGCCCAGGTTGTTGAAGCCCGCCGCCACCTCGGGGTGATCGGCCGGGTAGACCTTCTGGCGCAGCGCCACCACCCGGCGGAAGTGCTCCAGTGACTCGTCCATCCTGTCCTCGCGCAGGAGGATGGCCCCGAGCGCGTTGGTGACGAAGGCCTCGATGCGGTCATCCCCGCCCATGCGCTCCAGCACCGCGCGGGTGTGCTCGGCCCACTCGCGGCCCTGCTCGAACTCGGCCTGCAGCATCCCCGAGCGCACCAGCCGGGCCGAGGCCGAGGCGATGACCTCGTCGTGGCGGCCGGCCTCCGCGGCCCACACCGCCTGGCGCAGCGTGGCCTCGGAGGCGGGGAAGTCCCCGGCCTTCTCCTCCAGGGCCCCGCGCAGCTCGAGCACCTCGGCCTCCAGCGGGCGGTAGCGCGGGGCCACCGCCTCCCCGGCGAGCGTCCGGACGCGCTCCAGGGCGGGCTTGAACTGGCCGCTGTCGAAGAGGGCCCGCGCCTCGGCGAGCCGCAGCCGCAGCTGCTCCACCTTCTCGCGCGTGGCCGGCTCCTCCGGCGGGCGGACGGTGGCGCGCAGGGCCTCGACGTTGGCGCACCCATCCAGCGTGGGCAGCGAGTGGGCGGCCTTGGCGGCCTGGTCCACCAGGGCGGCGTCCGCGTGGGAGTAGACGTCCGTGAGGGCCCGGAGCGCGTGCAGCCGCCGCTCCAGACAGGCCATGCGCAGCGAGAGCACCTCGTCGGACTGCTCGCCACGGACGCGGGTGGCCTCGCAGGCCTCGGCGTGCATGGACACCCAGCCCCGGGCATAGGTGTCCAGCACCTGGGCCGTGCGCGACCAGGACTCGTCCGCGTTGGACTTGCCGGTGGCGTGGAAGGCCTTGCCGAGCGACTCCCTGCGCGCGGTGTCCCACAGCCCTTCCAGGTGGCGGGCACCGCCCCGGCAGGGCTGCTCCGCCTGGGCCCGGTACTGGAGGGGCAACCCCACGCCGAGCGACAGCAGCAGCAGGCTGGTGGCGGCCACCAGCCAGTAGCGCTGGGGCATCGGCAGCGTCTGGCCGAGCGCCTCGAGCAGCGCCTCCATGGAGGGGAAGCGCTGCTCGGGCTTGGGGTCCAACCCGCGCAGCACGAGGCGCCGCAGGCTGGCGGGCACGCGGGAGTCCCGAGGGGGCTCGGGGGTGCGCCACGTGGAGGGCGGGCCCGGCGTCCGGCCATGGGGCCGCTCGCCATAGAGGGCCTCGTAGAGGGCCACGCAGTAGCTGAACTGGTCCGAGCGCGCGTCGAGGACACCGCCGCTGTAGAGCTCCGGCGCCATGTAGGCCGGCGTGCCGATGACGAGGCCCACGCGGGTGAGGGGCGTGTCCAGTGGCGAGCTGCTCCGCTCGGGCAGGGGGAGCGCGGCGGGCGCGGGCAGCGGCTCGTCGGCGGCCGAGGCGGGCCGGGCCAGACCGAAGTCCAGCACGCGCACGCGGCCGTCCCCGCCCATCAGCACGTTGTCCGGCTTGAAGTCGCGGTGCACCAGCCCCGCGGCGTGCGCGGCCGCGAGCCCCCGTCCGGCGGCGGTGAACACCTCCACCACCTCGCGCCAGGAGCGGGGCGCCTGCTTGAGCCAGTCGCGCAGCGTGGGCCCCTCCACCAGCTCCATGGCGAGGAAGACACGCCCGCTCCACGTCCCCACGTCGAAGAGGGAGATGACGTTCGGGTGGGCCAGCCGCGCCAGAGCCTGGGCCTCGCGCATCAGCCGGGCCTGGCCGCCGCTCTTCTCCACCTGATCCGAGCCCGGGTGGAGCAGCTTGAGGGCGAGCTTGCGATCCAGCTCGGGGTCATACGCGGCGTACACGACGCCCATACCCCCAGCGCCGAGCTTCTCGAGCACCATGTAGCGGCCCACCATGGCGCCGCGGGGGAGCACCTCCTCGGGAGGAGGCTGGGCCAGCGGGGCCGGCGGGGCCACCACGTGGGTGGGCACCTCCTCCGGCGAGGCGAGGGTGCCACTGCGCACCAGCAGGCGGCTGCACGCGGGACACCGCTCCGCGTGCGAGAGCAACCGCGCCACCTCGGCTTCCGGGAAACGTCCCGACAAGGCCTCGCGTACGGCGCCTTCCTCGGGGCAGATGCTGTCGTCGATCGGGCTGTCCGCCATTCGCTCTTTCCCCATGTGCCGCCGCATTCTCGCCCGAGGCGCGGAGGATTGGCCACCCTGGAAGCGGCTGACATAGGCCCCGGCGAGTTCCAGGACATCCTCACGCGGCTGGTGGGACGCCGGGTGCCGTGAGCGCGATGATTCAGGGGTACGGCAGGGACTCGTCCAGCCGCGGCTCCGGCCGCTCCAGCCACCGCCCCCACTCCGTCAGGACACGCCGCGCGTAGATGCGCGTGCCCTGCCTGCGAGCGCTCTCCAGGACCCGCAGGAACGCCTCGCGCGCCTCCGGCGCCCGGCCGCGCAGCACCAGCAACCGGGCGCGGACCAGATGCGCATAGGCCTCGAAGCTCGTCTCACCCGTGCGGAGCTTCTCGGGCGTCAGCGCGTGCTCGATGGCGGCCAGTCCTTCCTCGGCCCGGCCCAGCTTCAGGTAGATGTCGGCGAGCATCGCGGAGTTATGCAGGGTCCCGAGCACGAAGCCCGAGCGCGCCCACTCCTCGAGCGCCCGGAGCATGAGCGCCAGTCCCTCCTCCGCCTGCCCCAGCTCGGCCAGGGCCCAGCTCTTCAGCAGGGTGGACCACCACAACCAGAGCCGGAACCGGTGCTCGCCCGCGACCGCGATGCCCTGCTCCGCCCACTCCAGCGTCCTCCGGCCATCCCCGCGGATCTGCGCGCCCATGGCCGCGTAGGAGAACACGCCGGCACACGTGTGGGGATGGCCGAGCTTGCCGGCCAGCTCCAACGCCTCGTGTGCATGGCGGCGGGCCACCTCCTGCTCGTCGAGCGCCGAGTGGATGACGGAGCTGAAGACGAGTGCCATCGCCCGCGGGTTCACCGTCTGCTTCAGCGCGAGGGCCCGGTGGTGCTCGAGCGAGGGCTCCTCGGAGTGCACCAGGGCCTGCTCGATGTGGGCCAGGGCGGTGGGCATGTCGCCCCAGGTGAAGGTGTTGGTGGCCATCATCCGGTGCCCCATCACCAGCAGCTCCCGGTTGGACTGGCGCCGGCCCAGGCCCACCAGCAGCTCTGCGAGCTCGTTCGCCTCCTGGAACTTCATCCGCGTGAAGTAGTAGGCGTACGCGCCCCAGTACGGCAGCTCCATCCGGGCCACGCCCTCGCCCACCAGCCGGAAGAGCTCGCGCACGCGCTCGTACACCCGCGCCACCTCGGGCGAGTGGTAGCCCCGCAGCTGCACCAACGGCAGGCCCAGGGCCAGCAGCAGCTCCAGCTCGTCGGGCAGGAGCGACGCGGCATCCGGCAGGCTCCGCAGCAGCTTCAACGCCTGGGTGAGGTGGCTCACGGCTTCCTGGTTCGCGTAGCGCCGGCTGGCGCGCAGGCCCGCCTGCTTCCACGCGCGGATGGCGGGCTTCACCTCCCCGGCCTCCGTGTAATGGTGGGCGAGCAGCTCGGGCCGGTTCTCCACCATCCCGGGGAAGTGCTCCACCAGGGCGAGCGCGATGCGCCGGTGGTGCTCGCGCCGCACTCCGCGCGTCTGGGATTGATACGCCGCCTCCTGGAGGAGCGCGTGGCGGAACTGGTAGCAGGGCCCGGCGGCCTCCTCGTAGCGCTGCAGCAGGCCCGCCGCCACCAGCCCCGCCAGGTCCCTGCGCAGCTCGGCCTCGCGCAGGCCCGTCACGGTGAGGAGCAGCTCGCGCGTGAAGCCGCGGCCCAGCACGGCGCACCACCAGGCCAGCTCCTTCTGGCGCCGCGGCAGCGTGTCCAGCCGCGCCAGGAGCAGCTCCTGCAGGGTGACCGGAATGGACGCCGCCGCCCCGCCCTCCAGCAGCATGCGCGTCATCTCCTCGGCGAAGAGCGGAACGCCATCCGTGCGCGCCACCAGCTGCTCCAGCACGGCCTCGGGCAGCTCCTGGCCCCGGGCCATCTCCTTCGCCAGGCGCACGGTGCACTCCGCCGACATCCGCTCCAGCGTGAGCCGGTGGAACTCCGGCCGTGCGGACCAGGGCGGGCGGAACTCGGGACGGGCACTGAGGACGCCCAGGACACGCGCCGACCCCAGCCGCTCCATCAGCGAGCCCAGCATCCGCAGCGTGGAAGGGTCCGCCCAGTGCAGATCCTCCACCACCAGGAGCACCGGGTGCGCCGCGGCCACCCGCAGCAGCAGCGTGCCCAGCGCGTCCAGCAGCTCTTCCAGCTGCCGCTCCGGCGTGAGGCGCAGGTGCGGCGAGGACTCCGCCACCGGCAGCGACAGCAGCGAGCCCAGCACGCCCACCTGCACGGGCGTCAGCGCCCACGGCGCGAGCCACTCCTCCAGCACGCGCAGGTTCTCCTGGGGAGAGCGCTCCGGGGAGAGCCACAACCGCTGCAACGCCTCGATGAGCGGATGGAAGGCGCTGGTGGAGAACTGGGACCAGCACTGCAGCCGCAGGGGCAGCGCCTGCTCCCGGCCGATCCGCTCGCGCAGCTCCTGGATGAGGCGGGACTTGCCCATGCCCGCCTCGCCCGAGAGCAACACGAAGCCGCCCTCCCCCGCCCGCGCCCGCTCCCAGAGCGAGAGCAGCTCCGCCACCTCGCGCTCCCGCCCCACCAGCGGGGTGAGCCCTCCGCCCACGGCCAGCGTCCGGTCGAACCGGGACACCGTCCGGCGCGCGCCGAGCACGCGGTACACCCGGACGCTGCGCGAGCCCTCGTAGGAGCGGGAACCGAGCGCCTCCGTCACGAAGGCGCGCTGCACCAGGGCATGGGCCTCGCGGCTGAGCACCACCTCGTCCGGCCCGGCCTGGAGCGCCAACCAGGCCGCCACCTTCGGCGCCTCCCCCTGGATGCCGGGCGTGCGCCCCCGCAGCTCCTGCGGCAGGTCATCCAGCATCACCATGCTGGTGTGGATGCCCACGTGCACCTTCAACTCCGGCCGCTCCCTCCACGGCAGCCGCTCCCCGAGCGCCTCGCGGATGGCGGGCACCAGCAACAGGCCCGCGTGCACGGCGCGCTCCGAGTCCTCCTCGCGCGCCACCGGATAGCCGAAGCACGCCAACGCCTCGTCGCCCATGCACAGGGTGACGAAGCCGCCATGCTGTTGGATGACCCGGGAGAAGCCACGGTGGAAGGCCGCCTCGCACTCGCCGAAGTCCTCGGCGTCCATGTCCTCCGCCAGGTGGGTGAGCCCCTGGAGCTTGCACGCCACCAGCGTCACCTGGCGCCGCTGCGGGGCCACGTTCCGCGGCTGCCTGCGTCCGGGGCGCAGGTGCTCCTCCAGCTCGCGCAGCTCCTCCTGCAGCTCGGCCGCGGACAGCAGCCGCCGGGCTGGATCCTTCGCCAGCATCACCGCCAGCAACGACTCCAGCTCCCAGGGCAGCTCCGGGTGGCGCTCGCGCAACAGCGGCACGGGCTCGGAGGACAGCACCCGGGCCCGCAGCTCCTCCAGGTTCACGCTCGAATAGGGCAGCTCTCCCGTGAGCATCTCGTAGAGCACCACGCCCGCGGCCCAGATGTCGGTGCGCTCGTCCAACGCCTCGCCCCGCCACTGCTCCGGCGCCATGTAGGGCGGCGTGCCCGCCATGGGCAGCCGGGGCGCCAGCGCGGTGGTGGGCTCCAGCAGGTACGCCAGCCCGAAGTCCAGCAGCTTCACCCCGCCCTTGCGGGTGATGAGGATGTTGCTGGGCTTGAGGTCGCGGTGGACGATGTGGTGCTCGTGGGCGTGCGCCAGCCCCGCGGCCACGGCCATCATGATCTCCAGCGTGCGCCGCAGCGTGGGCCGCTCGCGCCGCATGAGCTGGGCGAGCGACTCGCCCTCCAGGCGCTCCATCACCAGGAAGGGGATGCGCGGCTCGTCCGGGCGCCCGGCCCACTCGGCCACGTCGAAGATGCGGACGATGTTTTCATGGTCCAGCCGCGCGATGGCCCGGGCCTCCGCCAGCGCCAGGCCCGCCAGCTCCTCGCGGGGCACGAGGAACTTGAGGGCCACCTCGCGCCGCAGCTGCTCGTCCCAGGCGCTCAGCACCTGGCCCATGGCGCCCGCGCCCAGCTCCTCGAGGAGCTTGAAGCGGCGGCCATCCAGGCCTCCGAGGCGCTCCCCGGGAAGGGGCCTGCGCAGGGGCACGGGGACCTGGGCCACTTCCCGCAGGAAGGAGTCGTCCAGGTCCGACTCCCCGGACATGCTGCCGAGCCTGTCAGAAGTGTCATCGCCACCTTGCATGGCATTCTCCCGCGCCCCCTCGACGGAACCCGCTCCGGCGCCCTGCCTGCCCGCCCTGAAAAGCTATGGACCCGGCGGGCAGCGGGCAACGAAGCTCAACCCACCCCTCGTTCCCGAGCCTCGTTCCGGGACGAGAAGGCAGGTGGGACGTTCACGTTCGTGCGATGGCTCGCCCCGGAGTCCGGGAGGGTGAGCCGGGTGCCAGGCCGTAGCGCCCTCCTCGGAGTCTCGGGGCGGAGCCGCCGCGCCAGGTGGCTGGCGGCATAGGGGAACACCCGCAGTCCCTGCAGGAAGCCGATCGGACGCAGCCCACACCCCGCGGCATGCGGGGTGAGCCGCAGCTCGTCCTCCAGCTCCACCCGGCTCTCGAGCCGGACATCCGCGAGCGGCTGGTAGTCGTTCGTCCCCCACGGAGCCATCTCGAGCCGCAGACTGGCCGTGCCCGCCTGGACCGCGTCCTCGAGCCGCTCGTCCCGCGACGAGCCCGGGGCGCCCGAGCCGGAAGCGGTGATGCGCAGCGAGACCTGGCCGAACCCCTTCACCTCATAGGGCGTGATGGCCCAGTAGGTGTTGGCCAGATAATCCCCGGGGTTGGTGGCCTTGATGTCGTGGGCGATCGCTCCGAAGGAGTGGAAGGAGACGAGGAAGAGATCCTGCCCGCCCCGCTCATTGGTGGCGCACGGCCCGGGCTTGCCGTGGAAGCGCACGCCGAGCCCGAGCGAGTCCGTCCTCACGGCCGTGCCATGCTGCTTGAAGATACCTCCCGAGAAGCGGACGAGGGCGCAGCCGGACAGACGCTCGGCAGCCTCCATGCCCACCACGGACGCGAGTCCGGGAGCCGGATACGCCGTGGCCGTGTAGACCACCCCCGTGGGGTGGAAGAAGCGGGCCCGGCGGAGGAAGGACAGCAGGAAGAACACCCAGGACAGGAGCACCAACCCGAAGAAGACACCCAAGCCGTAATAGATACGTCCTCTCGACACACAAGCCCCCTGTGGATTGAACCGTCAAAGTGGACGGAGCACGATTCGCGTGGTTGTGATGACGCTCGGCGGGGGCTCGTATGACAAGACAGACACAACCGGAGAGCGGCGGGCCACGAGAGAAGGGAGCCGAGCACAGCGAGGGCTCGGGCCGTCCTCTGGCCTCTGTCACCCCGGGCACGGACGGCATGACGGAGCCCGGAGATCCCTGGGCGCACGCGGGGCTCCCCCGTGAGCCCGTGCGGGACGACAGGGGGAACATCGTCCTCGCGCATACGCCCACCACCCGAGAGGGGCGGCCCTGGGCGGACCTCGCCTGGCGCATGCCGCATGTGGACGCGGCCCGGTGTGCCGACGTGCTGTGCTCCACCCTGCGCGGCTGGGTCCTCTCCACGGAGGATGAGGCCCTGGGCACGGAGCTCATCGGCCGAGGCGCCCGGATCCTGCGGCACGCGCACGGGTACTCCCGTGACCTGCGGGCCGCTCCCGCGCCCTCCGCATGGAGCGCCCCCGAAGTACCGGCGGGCCTCCGTCTGACAGGGGTCGAGCGGACCGCCGAGGAGCTGGCGCGGCTGTTGCTCGTGGCCTATCCGCCCGGGCACCCGGACTGCTTTGGATGGACCCCCACTGAGGCACGGCAGGAGGTCGCCGGGATTCTCGCGGGGAAGGTGCTGGGTCCGCTCCTGCCGTGCAGCGGGCTCGCGCTGGATGGGGACAAGGTCGTTGGGGTCTGTCTCGTCACCCTGCGTGACGGGACGCCTCCCCATGGAGGCCCGTGGGTGATCGAGGTGTACCGGCATCCCGCGCCCCGATATGCCGGGGCTGGCGCCGCGCTGTTGCGCCGTGCACTGTGGCTCGCGACCCGGGCGGAGCTGCCGGCCCTGAGCCTCGTCGTGAGCGACGGCAACCCGGCACGGCGGGTATATGAGCGCCTCG
This sequence comes from Archangium sp., assembly GCF_036277355.1. Taxonomy (GTDB): domain Bacteria; phylum Myxococcota; class Myxococcia; order Myxococcales; family Myxococcaceae; genus Archangium. The sequence goes on along the minus strand of NZ_DASUNC010000046.1, from coordinate 16,390 downwards.
GATTCCGGCACGTGGGCGCATCCCGGACACTCGAGCTGCCCACCTGACACGTTGGAGCCCGCACGCGGGAGGTGACATGGCGAAGCAGGATCCGAAGGAGAAGGGCTTCAACAACCCGTTCGCCCGGCTCGGGGCGCTGCGAGACACGCTGCCCTCCACGAAGCCCCAGCTGCGCCGGGAGGACTTCCCCGACACCCCGCCCCCGGGAGGACCCGAGCGCGTGGTGGTGCGGCTCGAGACGGACCGAGCGGGCCAGGAGGTGACGGTGGTGGAGGGGCTGGGCCTGCCCGCCGCGGGGTTGCAGGAGTGGCTCCAGGCCTTGCAGCGGGGACTGGCCTGTACGGGCGCGGTGGAGGGTGAGCGGCTGGTGCTGCGAGGAGATCACCGCTTCAAGCTGCCGGACCTCCTGCTGCGCAGGGGCGCACAGCGCGTGGTACATGGCTGAACCGTCCCTGGCCCGTGAGGCCCCATGACCGGCTCGACGGGGCTGTTCGTGGGCGTCACGCCGGTGCTCTACGCCTTCAGCATCTACTACTGGCCGCTCTCCTTCATCGTGGGCCCCTGGCTGCTGCGTACGCCCAGCCTGGCCCGCCAGGGGCGCCTGTCCCTGCTGTGGGGCTTCTCCGTCGGCGCGGCCTTCCTGCTGGCCTTCTTCGTCGCGAGCCTCCTGGCACAGCTCTGAGCCCGAGAGCGGCAAGGGCCACGAGGAGTTCCCATCCGAAGGGATTCTGGTAATGAAGTTGGAGGAACTCGTCGAGCAGTTCGCCCAGAACGTGGCCGCCCAGACCGATGCCATTCGGCGAGGCGATGCCAGAACGGGGAACAAACACGCGAAACGCTACACGGCCGCGCTGCAGGAGTTACGAGCACAGGGCAACGCCGGGCGGGATGCCCTCTCGGTGCTGTTGAAACACCCACGCACAGATGTTCGAGCCATGGCGGCAGCATTCCTGCTGCGCTACCGGACGGCAGAAGCCAAGGCTGTCCTGGAAGTAGCAGCGAAGGAAGGAGGAGTCGCCGCTATCGGAGCGATCATGACCCTGAAACGATGGGAGGAAGGTACCTGGACCCTCGACCCGGAATAGCTCACGACAATGGCCATGACCCTGAGCAGCCTGCTCGAAGAGGTCTCCCGCGATCACTTCCCGTATCCACCCGCTACGCCCGAGGAGCTCGAGGAGTTCGAACAGCGGGTGGGCTGGCGGCTGGACCCAGACCTCTGGGCCTTCTATCTGCACTGCAACGGGGCGGAGCTGATTGAGCGGTTGCCGGACACTCCCTACCGCATCCTTCCCCTGTCCAAGATCGTCCGGGCACGGGTGGCCATGGAAAGGCCAATGCCATGGTGAAAAAGAAGCACCCAGGTCCTGCGGTGGGGGAGGGCGGCGGAACGCAGCTCGAGGTCCGGCGGAGTTCGCGCGGCAGGCCCTGGATTGTCTCGCGTGCTTTGGTGCTGGTGGTGCTCGGGCTGCAGGCGGCGTGCGCGACGAGCTACCCCATGGGAGGGACGCTCACCGGCAGGCGCAGCTGGCGCCGTGGGGGTGGTGCCCAGGTGGCGGCCGAGGTGCCGCGCGAGGACCTGGTGGTCACCCACCTCCGGCGGGCGGCGAAGCTGCCCTGGACGGACGGGGGCCGGTGCGTCGTTGAGGCGGGCCAGCCATGGGCCGACCTGGTGGAGCGGTGCTTCTACGCGCTCGACCAGGAGCGGGTGCGGTTCAGGGACCCCACGGGACGGTGCTCTGTCGCCTCAGCGGGCGCCGGGGCCTTGGGCATCGGGCTCTGTGTCCTCGCGGCGCCCGAGCTGGCAGTGGGCGCGGTGGTCGTCGTGGGCGTGGTGGTGGTGGGGTTCGCGATCTCCGAGGCGCTGGAGGCGTACGAGAAGCGGGGCCGTCCCCAGGTGCGTCCGCCGCCGACGCTGCCCGTACCGGAGACACGACCGGTGCCGGAGACACGGCCCGTACCGGAGACACGGCCGGTGACAGAGACGAAGCCCGCTCCGCCGGAGCTCAAGAAGAAGCGGGCTCCCAAGCCCAAGCCCACCGGCGAGAACTGGCCGCCAGGGCCGGCCCCCGAGCCCACCGACAGGGAACGCGAGCGCAAGTGCGAGGCCCTTCCGGTGCCGCATAAGGGAGGCAACAAGGCGCACAACACGTGCGCCGACGGGTATCCGCCCAACCGCTGGCCCGGGAAGGATGCAGAGGTCGATGGCAAGAGCTTCGACGCGCTTCAGGTGGGAGTACGGGTGCTGTGGGAAATCAAGGTCGAGTACTTCGACGGGTACAGCGACTTCCTCAAGGGGATCACGGTCAAGAAGGAGGTTGAGGAGTTCAGGGAGTACCGCGCGATTGCTCTGGCCTGTGGGTATACCTTCAAAGTGGGGGTGATCAGCGAGGCGCACAAAGCCGCTCTGCTGGATGAGGACGACAGCTTTGATATCGTCGTCACAGGGTGCAAATGATGACTACTCGGGCTCGCCTCCATCTGCATGTCTTCGCGCCAGCGCTCACGAGCGACGACGGGAGGCCGCTCGCGGCTATTGAAGGGATGGAGCGGGCTCTCCCCGGCTTGCGCCTGGCGTGGCGGGTCTCCGACGCGGGGCGGCCCGTCGCGCTTCGTCAGCGCGCGGCGTGGCTGGCGGAGTCGGCCGCGGACGGTGGGTTTGGGTTGTTGTGCAATGGGGACGAGAGCTACCCGGTGTTGGTGGATGGGCAGCGAGAGAGTGCGATTGCGAGTCCGGGGGGCGAGCCGTTGCTTATCGTCCATGCGAAGCTCCCCCATGACGAGCCCGTTGTCGTGGCGGCAGTGGATATGCTGGAGAACGTCGCGGAAGGAGTGCGTGCCAGGTGGGGGACCGTGGCCCCCGGGCCGGTGAGGCAGGTCATCGCAGCGCAAGTAGGGCCGAAGTCCGGGAATCCTGACGGGCCGCCGCTTGGGCTGCCAATGCTCAAGCTCCCGTGGAACATCCGCTCGCCCAAGGTGCCCCGGTACCTGGGGTGGATCAACTACTGGTCGGCGGTGGCCGCGGAGGCCATCGGCTTCCCGGACCCCTCGCGCGACGCGGAGCTGCTGTCGCGCGCCAGGCGAACGGCGTCGGGGGGATGGGTTGTGAGTCTCACCGCGGCGCCGCTCGACTTGGACAAGCCCGAGCACCTCGAGGCCCTCAAGCGAGCCTATGCGCGCTTCCCGGAGATTGGTGGGCGTTCGGAGGCGTGAGGAAGAAAAACCCCGGCCCGAGGAGACCTCGGAGCCGGGGATCGCTGCTGAGCCTGCTGCTGGGCCCACGACTCGGGGAGGAGCTCCGCGAGGCGGGAGGCGGGGAAGCGGGTGTCACCGAGCTTGGGCGGCACGTCGCGGAAGCAGGCCCAGGGGTCCATGCCCAGCCGGTATCCCCGGGGTAACCACTCCTTGCCGGGAGGGGCGCGCTCAGGCGGCGGGAGCCTTCGGCTCGCCCGGGGGCTTCTGCTCGGACGTCTCCTCGGAGGCAGCGGCCGGCGCCGCGGGCTGCTCCGGCAACGGCAGCGACTGCACGGGAGCCCCCTGCCCCTCGGGCTTCGCGGCCTCCCGCTGGGCGCTCTTCTCTCCCGCCAGCTCCGCCTCCCGGAGGAACTCGGCGTACTCCTCCTTGCGCTCACTCGCCTGCTGCTGGGCCTTCGTCTCCTGCTTGCCCGCGTCGGCCCGGCCCCGGACCACCGCCCGCTGGCTGAGCACCACGCCCCCCGCCACCACCCCCAGCTCCAACACCAGCGACAGTCCTCCCGCCGCCAGCCACCCATCGATTCCCTTGCTCGTGAACTCGATGGCGAGCGTGAAGCACAGGCCCGTCGCCGCGGCCCCCAGCGCCGTGGCCCATGGCTTCAGCTCGATGATCCGGGCGGCGCCGTAACAGAGCACCGGCAGCACGGCGAGCACCCACAGGTGCCGCAGCACCGGAGCCAACAAGAAATCAATGAGCCAGGACGGCAGCGCTCCGATGCTGTCGGACAGCCGCAGCGAGAGCGACAGCGTCAGCGCGGTGCCCATCACCAACGCGAGGAAGCCGAGCCCCACGGTGAACTGGATACGGCGGACGCGGACGCGCAGCGGATCGAGGACGCTCTTCTTCTGAGTGCTCACGGGAACGGCAGCCTAGCGCAACCCCGGCCCCGGCACGCACTCGGAGTCCTCACTCCGCGTCTTCGCCGTCCGCCGTGCCGCCCGGGGTCCGAGGAGGCGGGCCATCTCCATAGAAGACCTCCTCCAGCACCAGCCCATGGGCCGGCGCCGTGGGACCCGCCCGCTTGCGCTCTCTCGAGGCGAGCACCTCGGCCACCCACGTGTCGGGACGGCGCCCCTTGCCCACCTCCACCAGGGTGCCCACGAGGTTGCGCACCATGTGCTTGAGGAAGGCGGTGCCCTCGACGGTGACGGACAGCTCGTCGCCGGACGTACCCTGGATGTCCACCCGGCGCACCTCGCGCACGGCATGGGCCGCCTGGCAGTCCGCGGCCCGGAACGCGGAGTAATCATGCCGCCCCAACAGGTGTGCCGCACCGCGCCGCAGCGCCTCCACGTCCAGGGGGGAGAACACCTCCCAGTGCGTGAAGCGGCGCAGCGGCGAGCGCGAGGGCCTGTTGCTCACCCGGTACCGGTAGCGCTTGCCGTGGGACCAGCGGCGCGGGTCGAACTCGGGGGGCACCTCCTCGGCCCGGACCACGGCGATGTCCTCGGGCAGCAGGCCGTTGAGCCCCTTCCAGTACGCCTTGAGCGGCAGCGCACGCGGCGTGTCGAAGCACACCACCTGCCCCGTGGCATGCACGCCCGCGTCCGTGCGGCCGGCCACCTCCACCTCTACCCGCTCGCCGAGCAGCTTCTCGAGCGCCTGGACGAGCTGGGACTGGATGGAGACGCCGTTGGGCTGCACCTGCCAGCCCACGTACCGGGTGCCGTCGTATTCGAGGGTCAGCTTCAGGCGGGGCATGTCAGCGGTACTTGAGCCAGACCGAGAGGAGCTCCCCCACCATCTTGCCCACGGGGACGCCGTGCTTGCGCGCCAGGGCCTCCAGCGACTCGAGCTGCGCGGCCGTCACGGGCACCGCGACGATGCGCTCGCCGCCCGACGGCTCCTCCACGGGGAGCACGGACTCCAGCTCCGGCTGCGTGGTGGGCGCGGGCGCGGAGAACGGCGCCGGCCGCTGGGGCTTGAGCCGCTGCTGCTCCTCCTCCAGCTCGTCCAGGAAGAGCTGCTTGAGGAAGTTGGAGAGGTGAAGGCTCGAGGGGGTGAAGTCGTACGTGTTGAGGAAGCGGTCCAGATCCTGCTGGAAGTGCCAGGCCGTGGGGTAGCGCTTGTCCCGGTCGCGCTCCAGGGCCTTCATGAGGATGGCCTCCACGGGCTCGGGGATGTCCGCCCGGAAGTACGAGGGCGCGTACACCTTCCCATCCACGATGCTGCGCATCACGGACACGTCCGACTCGCCGGTGAAGAGCTTGAAGCCGGTGAGCCACTCGTAGAGCACGGAGCCCAGCGAGAAGATGTCGCTGCGGTGATCCAACGGCTTGCCCAGGCACTGCTCGGGGCTGAGGTAGCTGAGCTTGCCGCGCAGCTCTCCGGCGCGCGTCTGCTCCGCCCGGTTGGCCGCCTTGGCGATGCCGAAGTCCAGCACCTTCACCGTGCCGTCGAAGCACACGAAGATGTTCTCCGGCGTCACGTCCCGGTGGACGATGTTCAGCGGCGCCCCGTACAGGTCCACCTTCTGGTGCGCGTAGTACAGGCCCTCGCACACGGACGAGGCGATCTTCAGCGCGTACACCATGGGGAAGGGAATCCCCAGCGACTCGGCCTTGGGCACCACCCGCCGCATGTCCCGGCCGAAGAGGTACTCCATGCCGATGTAGTAGCTGTCCCCCACCTTCCCCAGGTCGTGGATCTGCACGATGTTGGGGTGGTTGAGCTGGGCGGCCAGCCGCGCCTCGTTGAGGAACATGCGCACGAAGGGCGACTGCCGCGACAGGTGCGGGCGGATGCGCTTGATGACGACGGGCTTCTCGAAGCCGTCCGGGCCGGACTGCTGCGCGAGGAACAGCTCCGCCATGCCGCCCACGGCGAGGCGATCGATGAGCTTGTACTGGCCGAACGGCACGGGGGCGCGGGGGGCGGCGGTGGACATCAGTGCCACCACGATAGCGCCCCCGAGGCCCTTCTGGCCAAGTTCAACGCGGCCCGGCCCCCGGAAAGGGCCGCCGTGGCCGCTGCGCCGCCCCGGGGGTCAGCTCCTCGCGCCGGGCTGGGGGAACTGCGTACGCAGGAAGGCGTCCCACATGCCGTCCGGCATCATCGCCCGCTGCGCCAGCATCACCTTCGCCGAGGCGGTGACGGTGTAGCGCGCGCGGGGCCGGCGGGCCTCCACAGCGCGCTGGATGACCCGCGCCACGTCCTCCGCCTCGCCGCCCAGCTTCGCCAGCGGCCCCTTCACGTAGGCCTCCTGGGTGGACCGCGCCACCGCCGAGTTGAAGCCCGCGTAGGGCCCGTCCGCCTTCTCCAGGCTGGCGCTCATGCCGCCCACCGCCGTCTGGCTGAACTCGGTGCGGATGAGCCCCGGCTGCACCAGCACCACGTCCACCCCGAAGCCCTTCACCTCGAAGCGCAGCGCATCACTGAGCGCCTCCACCGCGTACTTCGTCGCGTGGTACGCCCCGCCCCCGGGGAACGTCAGCTTGCCGCCCATGGAGCCGATGTTCACCACCTTCCCCCAGCCCTGCCGCCGCATGCCCGGCAGCACCAGCTGCGTGAGCCGCAGCAGCCCGAACACGTTCGTCTCGAACTGCCGGCGCACGTCCCCGAGCTCCACCGTCTCCAGCGCCCCCGACTGGCTGTAGCCCGCGTTGTTGATGAGCACCCCCACCGCCCCGTCCTCCCGCTCCACCTGGCGCACCGCCGCCACCATGGACGCCTCGTCCGTCACGTCCAGCGCCAGCGTGCGGCAGCCCGCCGCCTCCAGCTCCCCCAGCTTCTCCACGCTCCGCGCCGTCGCGTACACCTTCCACCCGGCCCGCACCAGCCGCAACGCCGTGGCTCGCCCGATGCCCGTGGAGCACCCGGTGATGAGGACCGACTTCGACAAGGCCTGGTTCGACATGACTGCCTCCTGGATTCCGCGAGGACGAAAGGTTCCGGCCAGCCGCTCGCTGACCATGAGTCACTTATTAAATGACCTAGGGTCAGGAGTCAAGCCGGACAATGACAGACATCCCCACCCGGCGGACAGGCAACCCGGGGGCCGTCCAGCAGGCCCCTGCCGTGTCCTGATTGACGCTCCAACCTCCGCTCCTCCCCCCGGCCCCCCGCGGACGCACGGAACTGTTGCGCCCGCGCGGATTTACAAGCACGTTGGGGGAATCACGTAGCTGGAGAGGAAGACCATTCTCATGAAGAACGCTGAAGGGGGCGCACATCCCTTTGAGCTGCTGGACCGAAGGCTGAAGGACAGCACCGCCCAGTTGAAGGACGTGACGAAGGTGTTGGAGAACCTGGGCCGGTCCGCGGGTGCGCTCCGGCGCATGGTCGGGACGGAGCAGTTCCAGGAATCCACCCGGACGGGCGGCCGGAACCCGAAGGCGCAGAGCGCGCCGCCCCCGCCGCCGCCCGCCCGGGGATCCCACGCCACGCAGGGCAATGCCTCGTCGGCTTCGGCCGCCCAGGACGACATTCCCGAGTGGCGCAAGGTGTTCCCGGACCTGTCCAGCAAGGTGCCGGGCCGAGGCAGGTAGGCAGCACCCCGAGCCACCCGCCTGGAGACAGTCGCCAGGCAGGTGGCTCCCCGGGACAGCGAGCGGCCTGGTGTGAGGGACGTGCCCGGCGAAACCGGGTCTCCCTCGCTACAAGCCCGAACCGCCCTCGCGATCGAGACCTGGAATGCACAAGAACGACCCCTCCGCGCCCGGCGTCTCCGGCACCCAGGAAAGCTGTCTCGCGGAGGGCGGTGAGCTGGGCGCGCTGGTGCGCTCGCTGGACTGGTCCAAGACGCCCCTGGGCCCCGTGTCCGGCTGGCCCACCAGCCTCAAGACGATGGTGGGCGTCGTGCTCCGCAACCGCTTCCCCATGCTCCTCTGGTGGGGACCGGACCTCATTCAAATCTACAACGACGGCTACCGGCCCATCCTCGGAGAGAAGCACCCCGCCTCCCTGGGCGCTCCCGCCGTACAGGTGTGGAGCGAGATCTGGGACGTCATCGGGCCCATGGCCCGGGGCGTGCTCGACGGGGCCCCGGCGACGTGGAACGAGTCCTTCCTGCTCCTCATCAACCGGCGCGGGTTCCCCGAGGAGACCTACCACACGTTCTCGTACAGCCCCGTCCCCGCCGAGGGAGGCCAGGTGGGCGGCGTGCTCGTCACGGTGCAGGAGACGACCGGGCAGGAGCGGGACAACCGCCAGCTGCGGATGTTGGGCGAGCTGGCCGCACGGGCCGCCGAGGCGAAGTCCGCGGAGCAGGCCTGCCGCACGGCCGCGGGCATCCTCGCGGAGAACGACGCCGACCTGCCCTTCTCCCTCCTCTATCTGCTGAGCGAGGACGCCCGGGAGCTCCGGCTCGTGAGCACCACCGGGCTGGACCGCTACGAGGGCCCGGGCAAGCCCACCCACGTGCCCTTCGACGCCAACGCCCGCGACACCGCGGGGTGGCCGTTCGCCGAGGCGGCCCGCGCCGGACGCGAGGCCCTCGTCGACGACCTCTCGGAGCGCTTCGGTCCCATGCCGGGAGGCCGCTGGGGGATTCCCTCCGAGCGGGCGGTGGTCTTCCCCCTGTCGCGGCCCGGCCAGCCCCACCCGTACGGCTTCCTGGTCTCCGGCGTCAGTCCCCGGCGCGTGCTGGATGACCACTACCTGGGCCTCTTCCGGCTGACGGCGGATCAGGTGGTGACGGCGATCGCCAACGCGCGCGCCTACGAGGAGGAGCGCCAGCGCGCCGAGGCGCTGGCGGAGATCGATCGCGCGAAGACGGCCTTCTTCAGCAACGTCAGCCACGAGTTCCGCACCCCGCTGACGCTGATGCTCGGGCCCACGGAGGACGCGCTCGCCTCCCCCTCGCGAGCGCTCACCGGCGAGAACCTGGAGACCGTCCACCGCAACGCGCTGCGGTTGTTGAAGCTCGTCAACTCGCTGCTGGACTTCGCGCGCCTCGAGGCCGGCCGCGTCCAGGCCGTGTACACCCCGGTGGACCTGGCGGAGCTGACGGCCGGCCTCGCGAGCGCCTTCCGCTCGGCCATCGAGCGCGCGGGGCTCTCCTTCGAGGTCCACTGCCCTCCCCTCCCCGAGCCGCTCCACGTGGATCAGGACATGTGGGAGAAGATCGTCCTGAACCTGCTCTCCAACGCGCTGAAGTTCACGTTCGAGGGCGCCATCCACGTCTCGCAGCGGTGGGTGGGCGATGGCGCCGAGCTCCAGGTGCGCGACACGGGCACCGGCATCCCCGAGAGCGAGCTGCCCTACCTCTTCGAGCGGTTCCACCGCGTGCAGGGGGCGCGCTCGCGCACGCACGAGGGCTCCGGCATCGGCCTGGCGCTGGTGCACGAGCTGGTGCGCATGCACGGGGGCACCATCACCGCCACGAGCACGGCCGGCCAGGGCACGGCGTTCACCGTCCGCATCCCGGCCGGAACGGCGCACCTGCCGAAGGAGCGGGTGGCCGCCGGCCGCACGCGGGAGTCCACGGCGCTCGGGGCCGCGCCCTATGTGAACGAGGCACTGCGCTGGCTGCCCGGCGCGCCCGAGGTGCCCGCCGTGGAGCCCTCGCGGCTGAGCGCGCCGGTCCACCCGGTGATGGACATCGTGGCCGGGGCCCGCATCCTGCTCGCCGACGACAACGCGGACATGCGCGAGTACGTGGGCCGGCTGCTCGCCGAGCGCTGGCAGGTGGAGACGGCCCCGGACGGCGTGGCCGCGCTCGAGGCCGCACGCACGCGGCCGCCGGACCTGGTGCTCACGGACGTGATGATGCCGGGCCTGGATGGCTTCGGGCTCCTGCGGGAGCTGCGCGCCCACGAGCACACGCGGAACGTGCCCGTCATCGTCCTGTCGGCACGCGCCGGCGAGGAGGCGCATGTCGAGGGACTCCGGGCGGGGGCCAATGACTACCTGGTGAAGCCGTTCTCGGCCCGGGAGCTGGTGGCGCGCGTCGAGTCCCAGCTCGCGCGGGCCCGGCTGCGCACCGTGGAGCAGGCGCACCACCGGCGGCTCGCCCGCGTCTTCCAGCATGCCCCGGTGGGAATCGCGATCCTGCGGGGCCGCGAGCACGTGTTCGACTTCCTGAACGCGAGCTACCTCCAGCTGTTCTCCACGCGCCCGGTGCTGGGCCGGAGCGTGCGCGAGGCCCTTCCGGAGCTGGCCAACCAGGGCGTCTACGAGCTGTTGGACACGGTGTTCACGTCGGGCGAGCCGTACATCGGCAGGTCCGTGCGCATGATGCTCAACCGGGGCACGGCCGGTGTGCTGGAGGAGTGCTTCTTCGACTTCGTCTATCAGCCGATGCTCGACGAGGCGGGCCAGGTGGAGGGCATCGTGGCCGTGGCCTTCGACGTGACGGAGCTGGCGCTCGCCCGGCGGGGAGCGGAGTCGGCCAACCGCGCCAAGGACGAGTTCCTCGCGATGCTCGGCCATGAGCTGCGCAATCCCCTGGCCCCCATCCTGACGGCGCTGCAGCTGATGCAGCTGCGCGGCGGCGCGGAGATGGAGCGGGAGCGCACCCTCATCGAGCGGCAGGTCAAGCACCTGGTGCGGCTGGTGGATGACCTGCTGGACGTGTCGCGCGTGACACGGGGCAAGGTGGAGCTCAAGCGGGAGAAGCTCGAGCTGTCCACGGTGGTGGCCAAGGCCCTCGAGCAGGCCAGCCCGTTGATCGAACAGCGCGAGCACACGCTGACGGTGGACGTGCCCCCGCGAGGCCTGCGCCTGGACGCGGATCCAACGCGGCTCGCCCAGGTGTTCTCCAACCTGCTGACGAACGCCGCGAAGTACACCGAGCCCGGCGGCCGCATCTCGGTGAAGGCCGTGCGGGAGGGCCACCAGGCCGTCGTCCGGGTCCGCGACAATGGCACGGGCATCGATCCGGAGACGCTGCCCCGGGTGTTCGAGCTCTTCGTCCAGGAGAGCCAGGCCCTGGACCGGTCCCAGGGAGGACTCGGGCTCGGGCTCGCCATCGTCCGGAGCATGGTCACGCTCCATGGCGGCAGTGTGGAGGTGCACAGCGAGGGCCGGGGGCACGGCAGTGAGTTCACGGTCCGGCTCCCGCTGCCACGGGTGGAGGAGGAGCAGAGCGTGGCCGCCCCCGTCCAGGTGGAGCCGGCACCGCCCGCGCGAAACACCGTGCCCGGCCGCGTGCTCGTGGTGGACGACAACCGGGACGCGGCCGACATCCTCTCCGAGTCGCTCGAGGTCCTGGGGTGCGAGACCCGGGTGGCCTATGACGGCCCGAGCGCCCTGCAAATGGCGGAGACGTTCCAGCCCGAGGTGGCCCTGCTGGACATCGGGCTGCCCGTCATGGACGGCTACGAGCTGGCGCGCCTGCTCCGCCAGCGGCACGCGGCCCGGGGCATCCGGCTCATCGCCGTGACGGGCTACGGCCAGGCCTCGGACCGGCAGCAGTCCAAGGAGGCGGGCTTCGATGCCCACCTCGTCAAGCCGTTGGATCTCGACGTGCTGGAGTCCCTGCTCAAACGGCTGGCCACGGCCTGATCAAGGCAGCTCCAGCACCCGCACCTTGAGGGCGGCCGGGTGCGCGGCGGACGCGGGAAAGTCCACCGGCGAGGGCCCCAGCGGCAGCAGCCCCCTGCCCTTGCGCTTCGCCCGGGACACGCCCTCCGTCACCATGGCCTCGAAGCGGCGCGGCTCCAGCGTGGCGAGGTTGCAGCACGCCACCAACCGGCCTCCCGGTGCCACCACCCGGGCGGCGGCCTCGGCCAGCTGCGCGTAGTCCCTCGCGGCGGAGAAGCGGCTGGTGCGCGTGGTGGCGAACGAGGGCGGATCCGCCACCACCACGTCGAACGTCTCCCCCTTGCGCGCCAGCCGGCCCAGCCAGTCGAAGACATCCCCGGCCACGTAGTCGTACCGCTCCACCGGCTGCCCGTTGAGGCGGGCATTCTCCTCGCCCCAGTCCAGCACGCGGCGGCTCGCGTCGATGTTGAGGACACGCTTCGCCCCACCCGCCGTGGCCGCCACGCCGAAGCCACAGGTGTACGAGAAGAGGTTGAGCACGGTGAGGCCGCGCACCTCTCCGGCCAGCCACGCCCGCGTGTCCCGCATGTCCAGGTAGAGGCCCACCGACAGCCCCTGCCCCGGACGGATGAGGAAGCGCAGCCCGTTCTCCAGCGCCACCAGCGACTCCACCGGCTCGCCGCGCTCGGCCTGCTCGGGGGCGAGCTGCTCCTTCGCCACGTTGGCCAGGTGGCGCGCCTCCTTCGGCCGGCGCTTCAGGTACACGCTGCGCGGCGCCCACGCGGACATCACGCCCTCCAGCAGCGCCTGCTCCTCGTCCGGGGTGAAGTCCCGGTAGAGACTCACCACGTGGAGGTACTCGAAGACGTCCACCGTCACGTCCGGCACACCATCGGGCTCGCCGTTGACGAGCCGGAAGGCCGTGGTGCGCGGGTCCTCGCGCAGCGGGGCGCGCCGCTCGTGGGCCTGGCGGAGGAGCTCCACCAGGGAAGCGGTCCCCGGGCTCATCCCTGGCGCACCGGCCAGAAGTGGGCCGCCGACTCCGGGATGCGGGTGCGCGCCCACAGCCGCGAGAGCACGAGGGACGCCTCGCGCGCCAGCCCCACATCGTCCATGCCGAGCACCTGCCCCTCGCGCACGGTGACGCGGCCATCCACGATGTTCCACGCCACCCGCGAGCGCCCGAGCTGGCCCAGGAGGAACGGGGCCTGTCCGCTGTCGGGGTCCAGCGCGGGCACGCAGTCGAACACCACCAGGTCCGCCAGCCGCCCCTCCTCCACCGAGCCCGAGGGCACGCCGTAGAGGCGCGAGCACAGCTCGGCCGGGCCATCCGCGAAGAGCTGCACCAGCACGCCATCGGGGTCCACCAGCCGAGAGCCGCGCGCGGCGCCCAGGGCCGTGATGAGCGAGGCGGCGACCGCGTCCCAGAGGTTGCCGTGTCCGGCGCTGCCCAGCCCCATCAGGTTCTGGCGTCCATGCAGCGTCTCCAGGGCCCGGCCACTGGGCTCCACCAGGAGCGCCGACCCGGGACCGAGCGCCACGCAGGTGCCAGTCTCCGCCAGGCGCACGGACTCGGTGTCGTCCACGGCGCGCGCGTACGCGGCCACCGACAGCGGCCCGAGCAGCCCGAAGGCCTCCAGCCGGGGCACCACCCGCTGGAAGTGCTGCTCCCAGGTGGTGGCCAGGTCGTGGTCCCCCTCGGAGAGGTGGAAGACGACGGGCGCTCCCGAGGACTCCCGCAGACGGCTGAGCCGCTGCAACAGGGGATTGGCGCACGTCCACGAGGCATGGAAGCCGAGCGCGCCCCGCACCAGCGGATGGGAGCCGCGGCGCCGCACGAAGTCGGCATTGGCCTCCGCCTGGGCCAGGGACTCGGAGGTGCCCTCGAGGCTGGTGGTGGCATGGCTCGCCACCAGCCGCAGGCCGAGCTGCTCCGCCGCGCGCGCCTGGGCATCCAGTCCCCCGGACACGTCCCCCGGACACGACAGGTGGTCCACCACCAGCGTGATGCCCGAGCGCAGCGCACGGGCCATGGCGTACAGGGAGAGGACCTCCACTTCCGAGGCGGTGAGCTGGGCGGCCAGACGCCGCTCGTGCTCCAGGCGCACCTGGGGCGGGTGCAGCAGGAGCTCGCCCGAGGTGGGCACCATCAGGTCCCCCACCAGGTGCGCATGGCAGTCCACCAGGCCGGGCATCACCAGCCGGCCCCGGCAGGAGACCTCCCAGTCCCCGGGCAGCACGGGGACCTCGGCATCGGGAGCGACCCGGCGGATGAGGCCGCCCTCGATGACGACGGCCATACCGGCACGTCCACGGCCGTCGGCGCGGAAGATGGAGCAATTCTTGAGAACCAGGCGGCCTTCCATAGAGGCGCCGAGTATACGCAGGGCGCGGGCCAGTGGATCGCCGAGGTGTTCGGAGACTGTTACCCGGAGTAACCCCGACCCCGAACCCGGGTGAGCCCGGCCCCCCGGGAGGCTCAGAACAGGCGCATCTGGGACTTGTCCTCCTCCTTGCCCGGGCTGCGTGCGGGCAGCGGGGTGAAGCCGTGCTTCGTGGCCCACTCCTGGCTCGGCCCGGCCCAGCGGAAGCGGTCCAGGAGCACCTTGCCCTTGTCGTCGAACTCGACGCCCTCGGCCACCAGCAGCTCGCGCTGGTTGTACCCCTGCGTGCTGATGCCTCCCGAGCGGTTGATGATCCGCTGCCAGGGCACCTTGGCCGCGCGCGGCCCCAGGTCCCCCATGGCGAGCCCCACGATGCGCGCATCGCACCCGCCCCCGACGATGATCGCGATGTCCCCGTAGGTGGACACCTGGCCGTGCGGCACCTGCTCGGCGACCTGGTAGATGCGCTCGAAGAACCTTCGCTCCTGCATGGTGATGGTAACGGTCGTGGACATGTCTTCTCCAGTCAGGTGCCGTGTACTACCTCAGAGGACCTGTCCAGGGAAGTCGGTACTACGTCCGCCGTCGGGCACCCGACCCGACACGTGAAGTCGGCGGGCGGGAGACCTCCCGGTCAGGACATCACCAGCCGTTGCCGGATGACGGCCAGCGCCGTCTCCACGAGCGGTTCGAGCGCGTGTGCACCGGTGTCGAACAGGAGGGTATCGATGTCCGGCGGTAGCAGCCGGCCCCGCTCCCTGTCCTGGCGATCCCTTTCTTCAATCTCCTCGACGGAGCAACCGCGTCTGGCGGCGCGTATCTCCGCGGGAGCCGAGAGGAAGAAACGCGCCACGGGGTCCACGTGGAAGCGGCCCATGGCGCGTCCGGTGACGACACAGCGCTCGCGTGTCAGCTCTCCGAGCATCGCGGCCAGTTCCTCCGCCGCCGAGGGATTCCGGGCCACCTCCGAGCAGGCCCGCGCCACGGCGTGACTCCCCAGCTCGTCCGTCACCTCTCGCGCGCCCACGAAATACCGCGCGCGGCCCTCGTCGAAGCGAACCTGGACGGGCTGCGAGTGCGATTGGGCGAGCCCTCTCCAGGCGAACGCACGCTGGAGCTGGCCGGAATCCACCAGCATCCATTCCAGCCGTTGGGCGAGCCTCGCGCCGAACGAGGTCTTCCCGCTCGCCGCCGCGCCATCCACGGTCACCAGGGAGCGCCGGGAACCTGGTTTCTGCGCGACGAGCAGCCAGAAGCGCGGACTCCTCCCATCTCTCGGGTGGTCCGACACCGGCTCATGCACGGCGATGAGCTCGAGCCCCGCCTCGCGCAACAGCCGGACCCAGGAGCCCATCGTCCGGTGGTACACGCGCACGGGCGACGGGTGTCCGAACCACTGGAACACCCGCCACCCTTCCTGGTCGTAGTCACGCACCCGGGCGGAGCGCGCTCCGCCCGGCTCCTCCACCCAACGGGGTCCATCCACCGGAGCCGTGCGCAGTGGGTGCTCCGTGGTCACGATGAGCCGGCCATGGGAAGTGAGGTGCCGGGCCAACCGGCCCAGGACCGGGGCGACGTGCTCGACATGATCCAACGACATGCTCGCCAGCACCGCGTCGAAGGTTCCCTCCGGCACATGCTCCTCGATGGGACCGGGCACCAGCCGGAACCGCTCCAGGCCAAGTGCGGCCGCTGCGGCCGCCATGGGAGGTGCCGGCTCCACCCCCACCACCTCGCGAGCCCCCGCCGCCACCCACCGGGAGGCCCAGCGTCCCGCCCCGCATCCCACATCGAGCAGACGTGAGCGCGGCAGCCGCTCGCCCGCGGGAAGCGCCCGGGCCACGAGGGCAGCGACGCGCCGGACACGTCCAGCGATGGCGGGGCGCTGCTGCTCAGGCAATCCCGGCCTCCAGCGCCGGGGTGAGGCTGTCATGGCCGCCGCCAGTGAGCTGACGCGCGGTGCACGCCCCGCTTCTGCTGCTTCGGCCACCTGGCCGACACGGCCGAGGTGCGTCCCGTGCTTGCGCGCGAGTCCTTGGCATCCAACCCCCACGGATTTCGCGCCCCTTTACCAACCTGACCGCCACTCACCTGCCAGATAGGGGCAACGAGCCAGATCGTACCCCCGGGCCCTGCGCATGGCTGCTTCGCGGCTCCCCACCAGGCCCTGGTGAATAATCCGGGCTAGTCTCTGGGGCTGCTGTTGGAGGCGCCGATGACTTCCACACTGCTGGTGCTGTTGCTGCTGTCCCAGGCAGGAGGGGCCGACCCCACTCCCGCTGAGGCTGAACCTCCGCCGCTCCCGGCGTCCTCGACGGGAGGTTGG
>NZ_DASUNC010000045.1:0-15768 GCF_036277355.1 Archangium sp. | reverse complement strand
CCGAGCCGTACGGCGCGCCAGTCGTCCAGGGCCTCCACCAGCCGGGGCATGTCCACCCGCTCCTGGAGGGCCAGGACTTCCCCGGGCGACGTACAGGTGAGGAAGGGCGCCAGCAGTTCGTCACGGCTGGAGGAGAAGTCGGGCCAGCCCGGGGGCACGGCCTGCCCTCCGCACGAGGGCGAGCCTTGGGGGGCAGTCCCCACTCCGGCCAGCTCGGGCGCGGGGGCCTCGCCCGAGCTGGCCAGGGCCGCGTCCGGGCCCAGCCCGCGGGCGCTGCGGCGGCGGTGCAACCGCTCCTGCTCGCCCGTTTCGCCGGAGAAGGCGTGCTCGCCCGCCTCCGTGGAAGCAAGAGGGGCGGGCGTCTCGGGCGCGGGCGTACTGGCCCCCGCTTCTCGCGACATGGAGAACGCGCGGGGGCCCTCGGCGATGCTGCCGCCCTGTCGCGGCGCCAGGGTGACGCAGCCGGTGGAGAGCAGCACGGCGCCCAGCAGCACCGCCCACCTGCGCGCCCACGTCTCAGCGCGCATTGTCCACCCCCAGGCCCAGCGAGGCGAAGGCACCCGGGCGCAATGCCCCGTCCGCCTCCGGAAACAGCAGCGTGCCGCCCTCGGCCAGCGCGTACAGCTTGTGGCCGAAGCGCCAGCGCACCTGGCCCGAGTACAGGTGGCGTGCCCCTGGCTGGCCCAGCCCCAACGCCAGCCCGCTCAGGGCCACTTCCAGGTTGCGGTGGGCCAACTGCGCCGCGAGGCGCCCGTCCACGTCCACCCGGCCCCAGCCAAACACCTCCGCGCCCAGGGAGAGGCACAGGTGGCGTTGCAGCAGCCCGCCCAACCGCACCCCGTCCCAGGCCACCAATGCCTCGGCGTAGGTGGAAAACCCGTTGGGGAAAGGAGTCTGCGCCTGCGGCAGCCCGGAGGGACCCACCGCGCTCAGGCGCCCCAACTCGTAGTCCGGGCCGAAGTACCCCTGGCGGAAGCCCCCGTGCTGCCGCCGCACCTCCAGCCGCAGCTTCATGTCCAGGGCGGCGGAGAGGGCATCCGCCCCCACTCCGACAACCGCACCCCAGGCGCCGCCCACACCGGGGCGGCCTCCCCAACCGCCCAGCACGTGCAACTCGAAGCCCGGGCGCACCACCACCACCGCCGTCCCGTCCAGGTGGGCGAGCGTCACCGGAGGAGAAGCACCTCCGGCCCTGCCCCAGTCATGCACCGCCGACAGCCCCAGGGTGTACCGGCCCCGCTGCCTGGGCGGCCCGGTGAAGAGGTGCTGCAAGTCCACCTCGGCCTGGGCCCCCATGAGACGCGCCCCCAGCACGTCCGAGGCGAAGGCCTCCACGTAGAGGGGGCCCAGGGTGCCGGTGAGGGACGCGCCCGCCGGGTGGTAGTCCGGGTTGGCCCGGTTGGAGTAGCGGCGCACCAGGTGCCCGGAGAGGAGGCTGTAGCCCTCCAGGGCTCCCACCCACAGCCCCACCGGGGCCGTGTCCGAGCCCAGCTTGAGGGCATGCACCAACTGGCCCCAGTCCGACAGGCTGTCCCAGTCCTCCCGGCGCACCAGCCCGGCCCCTACCTCGCCGCCCGCCAGCCGCAGCCGCACCGGGGCGCCCAGGTTGAGGCCCAACGCCTCCCCCTCGGTCACCACCAGCATGGGCGTCAGTTGGGCGTAGCTCTCCACTCCGCCCACGCCGCCGTGTGGCAGCAGCGCCAGCCCGGTGGCCTCCAGGCGCGTCAGGTAGCGCCATCCTCCCGTTGAGGACGCCGGGAGCGGCGGAGGTACGGCCTCCGCGGAAGTGAGGTCGGCCTCTCCTGTCTGGGACAGCAGCAATAGCACCAGCAGTGCGGAAGTCATCGGCGCCTCCAACAGCGGCCCCAGAGACTAGCAGAACTCTCATGAATTCCGGTTAGACGAGACAGAGTGGGCGAAATACTACTTGAAAAGTCAGAATCGTCGTTCCGCTTTCCTATCGCACATTTCGTCAGTTATTTCCTGTGTTGCCGGTGTTTCATCGAGCCAACGCGTGCGCCCATGGCATCAAGCGCGCTGTCGGCCCACCAGCACTCTCGGGCTAGCGGTGCTCTTGCTGCGCGCGTCGGCCCGTCGTGATCAGCGAGAGCCGTCATGAGCACCGGGATGGGCCATCATGCTCAGCGGGCTAATGGGCCCGAGGCCTCCCATTCGCAGGGGGGCAGCCGGTCCATCACCGCACGCGACGATGCAGCCAGTACCCGAGGCGGGCCTGGGGACGCGGATGTGCGCTCGGTCCTTCTGGAGAACGTGACGTTTCCATCGTGGTGCACCGCACGGGGTTCTACCCCTGACAGCTTACCTGATGTGTCCTCCTACCCTCGGCCAACCCCCGGTCTGACGGGGACGTCCGTGGCTCCGTGCAATTCCGGAGCGGAGGCGTGTCACCACCCGACCAGGAAGGGGACCATTTCCACCGGTTCACCGGGGGTCCGGGGACCACTCCAAGCACCGCCCATAGGGAACCTCCTCCAACCACCGGTGGTGCCGGCCCCGGGAGCACCTGTTCGGCTTCCGCTCCCTCACGGTCAGCCGCAACACGCTCCGGTTCCAGGAGCAACTTCGCGGTCGAGCACCCCACCACACACGGCCCTCACCGAGGAGGCGAAGTGCATCTCGGAACCGCTCCCTTGAGGATGGAGCACGGCCCACTGGCTTCGGCGCGCTGTCGGCTCGGGCGGAGAACGGCCCTGAAATCACCGACCGGGTCCCCTGCTACCGGTGATTTCGGTGGAAAGGGGGCTCCATCTCGTCGGCGGCGACAGTGGTGATCCACGAGCACGTGCGGGAGAGGGCCAAGGCGGGCCTCGTCGTGCTGAACGTGGCGGGGAAGGTCATGCCCGCCTCCCTCGTGACCGCTGAGGGCGGGTGTGGGTGCTGCTCGGCCAGGAGTCGTGCTCGCTGCCCCGGCTGTTTCCCTCGCCGTTCGGCGACGTGCGGCTCTTCACCGTCAAGGCCCTGCTGCGCGCCGAGATGGAGTACGTTGAAGCGTGGCGCGTGGGGCGCCGCCGGGCTGGCGCGGCGCTTCGCGGAGAACGGGGAGGCGCACCTCGCGCGCGCCATCCGGCGAGCAGCGGTGTCGCTAGCTGGATAGCGGGGTCGGCGCGCACTCTGGCGAGCCTTGCCTGCCCGCCTCCCGATGTTCCCAGGCACAACGCGTCATCTCCGGCCGCTTGTGGCGGGTGGTCCAAGCCATTCCCCCGCCGCAGCGGGGGGAGATCGTCGTACGCGTCCCATGCTCGAGCTGGCCGGCTCAACGGTTGCCCGGACGGAGGGCACCGCGCCAGCGGCGCATCAGCGGCTTTGACTCGGGTGGCCCGCATGGCCGCTTTGCGTCTCGCGTAGCCGCAGGGGGCAAGGATGCCCCCCGAGCTGCGGACCAGGTACACTCGGCTTCCGCTGCTGGCGGCCACCCGGCATCAGAATCGCGGAACGTCTCACGCGAGCGCCTCAGTCGTCTTCCGCGCGCCTTGACCACACTGTCGCATGGAGGGTGACCTGCACTTGGTAGTCCTCGCGCACCACTACCTCAAAGAGTGGCCTTGCAGCGGCACTTCGAGAGGGACCGGCGTTCCTCTTAGGCACAGGTTGCCTTGGTGGCTTGGAAGCTGGCGCAGCAGCTCGCCTTGTGCCGCGTCCTCCAGGCCTCGGCACCGGCTTTGTTGTGTCTAACGACCACGAGCGCCGGGCGACGACGCAATTGCAGCAAGACTCGTGCCTCTTTCTGGCCATGACGGCCTTCCTTCTCGCCCCGGCCTTGTTGTCGCGTCCATCGAGCTCTCCAGGCCATTGGCGGAGGGAGAGAGGCTCGAATCAGGCGCAAGAAGGCAAGCACCTTCTTGAGCCCAGAACCTTTGTCCGCTTCCGCCGGGAGGGCCCGGCATTGCACTCCGGGAGGGCCCGGAGCTTGTTTCCCCGGATTGCCCGGGGGGCTAGCGCAGCGACGAATTCTCAGCGCCCTTCATGAGTGGGCCGTTGAGATAGTCCGACAGACCTCCAGATGGTCATGGTGAAGACGATGGGCAAGCCCCATCTCCAGAAGCGGACGGGGCCTCACACCGGTTGCGCACCCGGCGGCTGGCCCTGTCACCTTGGTGCGAGTCTGATGAGTTCGAGCAACCCCGCGCGATAGCACCGGGCTGCCTGCATCGCCGCCTATCCTTGGCTTGGGCTACTCCCCCCAGCCGCGATGAACGCCTCCACGCCTGCCGGGTCGATGCGGAGGGCCCCGGACACGCGGATGAACCGAAGTAGCCCACGTGAACAGAGCGAGTAGACGGTCGCGGTGCAGACGGACAGCCGGGCGGCCACCTCCCGGACGGTGAGGAGCCGCGCTCCGGGGCTCGAATGCCGCACCTTGCAAGGGGCTGGAATCGTTGGGGAGTCCCCCCCGCTGGTTCCAGCCCCTTCTTGTCGCGCGGGCCCTTGCGGCACGGATGCGGCAGAGGTCCCCGGTTCCGGTTCGTCCGCCGTTCCCCGCTGGCCTCCTTCCCTGTTTTGACAGGGACTGGATGGAGGTGGAATCCTCCCCTCCGTCCGCTCCCCTGCTCCGAGGTGGGAGCCTGGAGCCCCACTCATGCCTGCAAGTGCCAAGGTCCTGACCTCCGATGCCCCGCGCCTGGGCGCGCAGTTGCAAGAGGAGGGCTACGTCTACCTGCCCGCCATCTTCGAGCCTTCCTTCCTCCGAGCGCTGGAGCGGGAGTGCGATGAGATGGCGGCCCGGTACTACCGGGTGGAGAACCTCGACCGGCACGCGGTGTACCTCAGCGACAACACGCCCACGCGCATCAGCCACGCGATGATGATCAGCGCGGGCCCCAGCCCGCTGCCCACCGTGCCGCTCGAGGGGCTGAAGTCGGTGGAGCACTTCCTGCGCTTCCACGACGAGGTGCTGGGGGCGCTGCTGGGCGCGGACGTGCCGGCCTGGAGCCGCTCCATGCTCAACTGGCAGACGTACTCGAGCGGCAGCAAGCCCGTCACCGAGCACTTCGATGGCGAGTACCTGGACTACCGCAAGAACGAGGATGGCGGCTTCACCCTGCACGAGGGACTGCTGCCCCGGCTGGTGCTCATCCTGACGCTCTCCAACGAGAACGACGGCGAGCTGCAGGGCACGGTGCTGAGGGACACCCGGACGGGGCGGGAGGTGTCTCCGCCCTCCCGGTCCGGGGACGTGCTGGTGTTCGACAACGTGCGCATGCGCCACCGCGTGCCCACCCTGGAGCGGCCCAGGCGCATGGCGGGGCTGCGCAGCTTCGACTTCCGGGCCGTGCACTTCGCGCTCGACGAGGCCAGCTGCCGCCCCGGGGCCAGCTACCGGCGCATGCCCGAGGGGCTCGTCTCCGAGGAGGTGGACGCCGTGGCCGTGCACCAGCAATTCCTGCGGGAGCGCTGGCCCCAGGTGCGCGAGGCGCAGCGGACCGAGGGCGCCCTCTTCTAGCCAGCACCGGGCCCCTGCATGGGCAGGAGGCCGAGCCTGTCATGTCCTACGAGCTGATCCTCTTCGATGCGGATGACACCCTCTTCGACTTCCGCCGGGCCGAGCGGCACGCCTTCGAGGCCATGTTGGCCGAGGTGCTGCGGGAGCGGCCCACGGCCGGCCCGCTCGAGGAGGTGTACGGGCTCTACCAGCGCATCAACCAGCGGGTCTGGGAGGAGTTGGAGCAGGGAGTGCTGCCCAAGGCCCGGCTCAACGCCGAGCGCTTCCACCGGCTGTGGAAGGCGTTGGGGCTGGAGGTGGACGTGGAGCACAGCGGCGCGCGGTACGTGGCGCACCTGTCGCGGTGCTCCTTCCTGCTGGAGGACGCGCTGGAGGCGTGTGTGCGGCTGCGCCAGGAGCTGGGCTGCCGGGTGGGCATCGTCACCAACGGGCTGAGTCAGGTGCAGCGCTCGCGGCTGGAGTGCTCGGCGTTGGCTCCGTGGGTGGATTTCATGGTCGTCTCCGAGGAGTGCGGCCACGCCAAGCCGGACCCGCGCATCTTCGCGTACACCTTCGAGCGCCATCCCCACGCGGCCCCGGAGGCCACGCTGTTCATTGGCGACAGGCTGGAGGCGGACGTGCAGGGCGCCAATGCCTTCGGGTTGGACTCCTGCTGGTTCAACCCCGAGCGGCGGCCCAACCCGACGCCCATCCGTCCGAAGTACGAAATCCACGCGCTGCGTCAGGTGTGCGAGTTGGTGGCGCGAGGCCGGTGAGCTGCCTGCCTGCCGTGGTATGTGCGGGACAGGAGGCCGCCGCTCCCTGGCGCCTCTCGTCCCCCGGTACGAGGAATGACCATGCAGACGATTGAACGCCGGCACCTGCTGTCCCCGGGCGCGAGGATTGGCGGCGAGTGGATCGCCGGCGAGACGCGCTTCGCGGTTCGAGACCCCAGCAACGGCGCGGTCATCGCCGAGGTCGCGGACCTGGGGGCGGACGCGGCGCGCAACGCGGTGGACGCCGCGGCCCGGGCGCTCCCCACCTGGCGGCGCTCCCCCGCCAACGAGCGCAGCCGGCTCATCGAGGCCTGGGCCGGGGCGCTGCTCGAGGCACGCGAGGATCTCGCCCGTCTCCTCACCTGGGAGCAGGGCAAACCGCTGCGGCAGGCCCGGGACGAGCTCAGCCAGGGCGCCGCCAGCCTGAGGTGGTTCGCGGAGGAGAACAGGCGCGCCCAGGGCCACACCCTGCCCGTCAACAACGCGGGCGTGCGCAACCTCACCATCAAACAGCCGGTGGGCGTGGTCACCGCCATCACCCCGTGGAACTTCCCGGCCGCGGCCGTGCTCGTCAAATGCGGTGCCGCCATGGCCGCCGGGTGCACCGTGGTGCTGAAGCCCTCGGAGTTCACCCCCCTCATCGCCCTGGCCGTGGCCCGCCTGGCCGCCGAGGTGGGCATCCCGGCCGGCGTGTTGAACGTGGTCACCTGCTCCAGCGCGGGAGCCGTCGGCGAGGTGTTGACCACGGAGCCGCGAGTCCAGATGGTCTCGTTCACCGGCTCCACGCAGGTGGGCAAGGCCATCATGGGCAAGGCCGCCGGCGGCGTGAAGAAGGTCGCACTGGAGCTGGGCGGCAACGCGCCGTTCATCGTGTTCGAGGACGCCGACCTCGCCCAGGCCGCCGACGCCGCCATTGGCGCGCGGTTCTACAACAGCGGGCAGATCTGCATCGGCGCCAACCGGTTCTTCGTCCAGGACTCCATCTACGAGCGGTTCGTCTCCGAGCTGGCCGCCCGGGTGGCCCGGTTGCGCCTGGGCTCGGGCTTCGAGCCCGACACGGACGTGGGGCCCCTCATCAACGAGCAGGCGGTGGCCAAGGTGGCCTCCCTGGTCGACGAGGCCCGCTCCCAGGGCGCCCGGGCCGTGGTGGGTGGCCAGCGGGCGGCCCGGGGCGGCCTCTTCTACGAGCCGACGGTGCTGCGGGATGTGACCCCGGCCATGGCGCTCTACCGCACGGAAATCTTCGGCCCGGTGGCCCCGGTGTACCGGTTCTCCAGCGAGGACGAGGTCATCGCGCGGGCCAACGAGACCGATGCCGGCCTGTCCGCCTATGTCTATACGTCCCAGGTGGGCCGGCTGTGGCGGATGTCCGAGGAGCTGGAGGCCGGCATGGTGGGGGCCAATACGACGTCGATCTGCGCGCCGGAAGTGCCCTTTGGCGGCATCAAGCACTCGGGCCTTGGCCGCGAGGGCGGCCCCGGCTGCCTGGACGAGTACCTGGAAGTGAAGAGCATCTGCTTTGGATTGTGAGGCCTCGCATGAACCCGGCACGAACCTGCCGTGACACCTGGCGGCTGATGAGCGAGTTGACCCGAGACGGCACGGTGGTCCGCAACTTCCATCAGGACATCCTGATGGATGACTGGCTCATCGAAACCGAGCTGTTCTCCCGGGACGCGCTGGAGGCGTATACCGCGTGGAATCTGGGACGGGAGCTGCGGCCGGAGCAGCAGCGGTGGTTCTCCGAGCAGCGTGGCGGTGCCCAGGGGGACTACCGGGAGGACATGCGCGAGAAGCTCGACAACGTGGTCGATTGCCTCACCCGGTTTCCCGCGTCGAAGCGCGCCGTCATCACCATCCCCAACACCTCACGGCCCCGTCACACCTCCGACGGGGATGCCAAGTGCATGCGGGAGCTCCACTTCCATCTCCACCAGGGCGCGCTGAATGCCACCGTGCTCTTCCGGGCCCAGGCCGCGCTGATCTTCCCCAAGAACATCCACTTCATCGGCGCCCTCATGCAGGAAGTGGGCGCCCGGTTGCCAGGACAGCCCAGGCCAGGGCGCTTGTTCTACCTGGCCTCGGTGCTGGTGGCCGACAGGCAGTGACCCGGATGAATCGAAGTAGCCCACGTGAACAGAGCGAGTAGACGGTCGCAGTGCAAACCGGCAGCCGGGCGGCCACCTCCCGCACGGTGAGCAGCCTCGCTCCAGGGGCCCGACTGGCGCGCCACCCTCTCCGTTGTGACAAAGGGCTTGAACCGTAACGGTTTCCACGGTAGGGAAGCCGCCACGTTTCAGCGCGGTTGTTCCAGCGCAGGTTGTTCGTCGTGACGGCGGCCATAGCTCAACTGGTTAGAGCGCAGGACTGTGACTCCTGAGGTTACCGGTTCGATCCCGGTTGGCCGCCCTTCTCATCCCCCCGCTTTTTGCGCCTATAGCTCAACTGGATAGAGCATCGGCCTTCGAAGCCGAGGGTTGGGGGTTCAAGTCCCTCTGGGCGCGCAGCAGCACCCCCTTGCGAGGGTGCTGCCACGACTCCACTCAGGCCTTGCCGTCCACCGCGGGAACGCGGCAGCGCAGCTCGGCCTCGGTCTCGAGCGCCGCGAGGTTCTCGCGCATCGGCCGGGCCCACTTCGCCTTGGGCTGCTCCATCAGCTTCTCGTGAGCCAGGTCGATCGTCTCGGCCAGCTCCTCGTCGCTGAGCTCGGAGGCCGTCTTTCCCTTGTGCGGACCGAAGGCCACCACCACCGACGAGCTCTTCAGCTTCGCCGGGGCCTCCACCGCCGGGGCCGGCTGCTCGGCGGCCGGAGCGGGCTCGGACGCCTTCTCCCGGGCCACCGCGGGCTCGCGGACCTCCTTGGCGGAGGTGGCCGCGGGACGCGCCTTCACGGACTCGCGGACCGGCTCGGGTTCACGCACGGTCTCCCGGTGCGTCTCCTCCCTGTGCGGCTCCCTGGCCTGAACGGGGGCCGGGGCCGGAGCGTGCTCCTTCTCCTCTCGCGCCTCACGGGGAGCCGTGGGCAGGGGAGGGAAGGACGCCTTCACCGGACCGGGCCGGGCGCCCAGCACCTCGTAGCCGCCGTGCGCCGCCGCGGGCTCGGCCTGCGTGGGCTCGAACTCCTCGGCCGGCATCTCCTCGCGCACGTACAGGCCGCCGAAGGCCTCGGGGTACGCCTTGCGCAGCGCCGCCACGCGCGCGCACTTCTCGATCATCGTCGTGGGAATCTTGGCCCACAGCGGCGTCTGCTGGACGTAGCCCGCGAAGTCCAGCCACACCACCACCGGCAGTTTCCCGTCGCGCACCACGCGCGACCAGGCCCCCACCAGGCTGCCCTTGCGCTTGGCCGGGTTGAAGCGGTGCACCACCTCGCCCTTGCCCTGGTCCACGATGATCTCATCCTCGGCGTACACCGCACTCGCCTGGATGCCCTTGAAGTCCGGGAAGCGCTCCGCGCGCGCCAGCATCCCCGCTTCCGAGGGCTGGAACTCGTAGCGCGTCACCCAGTTGGGCTTCTCCCGGTTGCCCGCGTTCTGCCGCCGGGCCACGCAGAAGGCCTCCTTCAGCAACGGGTCCAACCCGGAGCGCTTGCACTGCTCGATGAAGAGGGCGAACTCGTCCTCCCCGATGCCTCGGGGGCAGATGGTCCGCTTGATGAGTTCCACGCGCTCGGGGCTCCACTGGCCCTGCGCGGTTTCCGCCTTGTTGTGTGCTTCCATGCCGCTGCTCTGTCTCCGCCTGCGAAAAGGGCGAACGACCTCCGTCCGCCCGCACCTCGGGGAGGATTCAACCCTGGACGGCGTGCGTTGGCATCCCGATACTGAACATCCGTCCAGCGCCAGCTCGGAGGGCAGACAGGCTCGGCTCAGAGGCTCTGGAGGGGTTGCGCGGGGGTCCGAAAAAAAGCATTTGACGTGGACCGCGTCGCACCGTACAAGCCGTCCCCGTCGACGCGCGGTGACGAACGGCGCGGCGCACAAGAGTCGGGAGCGTAGCTCAATTGGTAGAGCAATGGACTCTTAATCCATAGGTTGTGGGTTCGATTCCCTCCGCTCTCAACAGACCGGGGCCCCTTCAGCGATGAGGGGGCCCCGGTTCCTTTTTGGGGTCCTGGATTGCCGTGCGCCGGAGCCCCGTTTTCGGGTTAGAACGCACGGTCAGCCCCCGGGCGGGTGGCGAAACTGGTAGACGCGCCAGACTTAGGATCTGGTACCGCAAGGTGTGAGGGTTCGAGTCCCTCCTCGCCCACTCCGGCCATTTCGCGTTGACCGGATCGGACCTATCTCCTAAACGCGCACGTCCCACATCTTTCAGTTCTTCACCCATTCGACACGCCGGCCGTGCCCGGCGCGAGCGAGGCATCCCCATGAAGGTCCAGATCGAGGAGCTCTCTCCCATCGAGAAGAAGCTCTCCATCGAGGTCGAGAACTCCCGCGTGACCGAGGAGCTCACCCGGGCGTACAACGCGCTCGGCAAGCAGGTGAAGCTGCCCGGCTTCCGGCAGGGCAAGGTTCCCCGCCGCATCCTCGAGCAGCGCTACCGGGAGCAGGTGGAGGACGAGGTCATCCAGCGCGTGATGCAGAACGCCTGGCAGGAGGCCGCCCGGGAGCACAAGGTGGAGGCTGTGGCCTCGCCTCAGGTGACCAAAAACTCCGGCCTCAAGGCCGACGCCCCCTTCTCCTTCGAGGCCCGCGTCGAGGTGAAGCCCAAGGTGGAGGCCAAGGACTACCAGGGTCTGCCCCTCACCCGTTCCTCCACCCAGGTGGAGGACAAGGAGGTGGACGACCGCCTGACCCAGCTGCGGGAGAGCATGGCCCGGCTGGAGAACATCGAGGGCCGTGACACGGCGCAGATGGGCGACTTCGCCAGCGTGGACTACGTGGCCACCGTGGACGGCAAGGAGTTCCCCGGCAGCAAGGCCGACGACGTGACGGTGGAGCTGGCCGCTGGCGAGCTGGTCGAGTCCAACGTGGCCGCCCTCGAGGGCACCAAGGTCGGCGAGGCCAAGGATGTCGACTACACCTTCCCCGCCGACTACCGGGTGGAGGACGTCAAGGGCAAGACGGCCCGCTTCAAGTTCACCCTCAAGGGCCTGAAGAAGAAGGTCGTCCCCGAGCTGAATGACGACTTCGCCAAGGAGACGGGCGAGGCCCAGACGATGGACGAGCTGCGCGGGAAGATCCGCGCGGACCTGGAGCAGGGCAAGCGCAACAAGGCCCAGGCCGACGAGCGCGCCGCCCTCCTCAAGGCCCTCATCGAGCGCAACACCTTCGAGGTGCCCAAGGCGATGGTGGAGCGCACCATCGACAACATGCTGGAGAACCGGCTGCGCGCCATGGCCCGCATGGGCATGGACCCGCGCCAGCTCAACCTGGACTTCGCCCGGCTGCGCGAGGACCTGCGGGAGGAGGCCACCCAGGAGGTGAAGGGGGCGCTGCTCATCGAGGCCATTGCTCAGAAGGAGAACATCCAGACCAGCGACGCCGACGTGGAGAAGAAGCTCGAGGAGCTGGCCAAGGAGGCCAGGCAGGACATCTCCGTCGTCCGCAAGTACTTCAAGGGCCCCAACGAGCGCGAGGGGTTGAGCCTCCGACTTCGCGAAGAAAAGACGATTGAATTCCTGAAGGGTCAGGCGAAGTATTCCTAGGAGTTCTTCTTCCTTCGACCCTTCACGAGGTTGTCATGCCCTTCATGCCCGTTCCCTACGTCATCGAGCAGACCCACCGCGGGGAGCGCTCGTACGACATCTACAGCCGGCTCCTGAAGGACCGGATCGTCATGTTGGGAACGGAGATCGACGATGACGTCGCCAACGTCATCGTCGCCCAGCTCCTGTTCCTGGAGTCCGAGGACCCGGACAAGGACATCAACCTCTACATCAACTCGCCCGGTGGTTCCGTGACGGCCGGTCTGGCCATCTACGACACCATGCAGTACGTGAAACCGCAGGTGTCCACCATCTGCGTGGGCCAGGCGGCGTCCATGGGCGCGGTGCTGCTGCTGGCCGGGGCCAAGGGCAAGCGCTACGCCCTGCCCAGCTCGCGCATCATGATCCACCAGCCGCTGGGCGGGGTGCGCGGGCAGGCCACGGACATCGAGATCCAGGCCAAGGAAATCCTCCGCATGCGGGCCAAGCTCAACGAGCTCATCGTCAAGCACACCGGCCAGCCGATCGAGCGTGTGGAGAAGGACACGGATCGCGACTACTTCATGGGGGCGGCGGAGGCCAAGGCGTACGGCATCCTCGACGAGGTGCAGAACCCCCGGAAGGTACTGACGCCGCCCTCGGGCGAGCGCAAGTAGGCGCCCCCTGGCGGGGCATACGGGCCGGAGCCGCGGGGAATGATGCACCGCGTCTCCGGCTTCTGTTTTCTGCGCCTGTCATCCTGGGTTGTTAAGTACCCAGCAGGTGCGTGGACGTCCCGGACAGGGGCTGACTAGATTGGTTTCAAGGCAGGGGGGCGGGCCGGTTGGGGAGCGCACCTCCAGGCAGTTGCAGCGAGGGCCATACATGGCGGGTAAGAACGTGGAGAAGCGAGACAACCAGTCCCTCTGCTGTTCGTTCTGCGGCAAGTCGCAGAAAGAGGTGAAGAAGCTCATCGCGGGACCGACGGTCTACATCTGCGACGAGTGCATCGGACTGTGCAACGACATCATCGCGGAGGAGATCGACCGCGAGGAGACCAAGGACACGAAGCTGCGCATTCCGCGGCCCAGTGAGATCAAGGCCATCCTCGATGAGTACGTGATCGGCCAGGAGCGGGCGAAGAAGACGCTCTCGGTGGCGGTGCACAACCACTACAAGCGCATCGAGTCCAAGGTGGCCATGGACGACGTGGAGCTGCAGAAGAGCAACATCCTTCTGCTGGGCCCCACGGGCAGTGGCAAGACGCTGCTGGCGCAGACGCTGGCGCGCATCCTCAACGTGCCCTTCACCATCGCGGACGCCACGTGCCTCACCGAGGCCGGCTACGTGGGTGAGGACGTCGAGAACATCATCGTCAACCTGCTCCAGGCCGCCGACCACGACATCGAGCGGGCCCAGCGCGGCATCGTCTACATCGACGAGATCGACAAGATCGCCCGCAAGTCGGAGAACCCGTCCATCACCCGCGACGTGTCGGGCGAGGGCGTGCAGCAGGCGCTGCTGAAGATCATCGAGGGCACCGTCGCCAACGTGCCGCCGAAGGGGGGCCGCAAGCACCCGCAGCAGGAGTTCCTGCAGGTGGACACCCGGCACATCCTGTTCATCGTCGGCGGCGCCTTCGCCGGACTGGAGAAGATCATCCAGAAGCGCTCGCAGAAGAGCGGCATTGGTTTCGTCGCCGACGTGCGGAGCACGGAAGACGCGCCCATCGGCCAGTTGCTCACCGACGTGGAGCCCGAGGACCTCATCCGGTTCGGGCTGATCCCGGAGTTCGTCGGCCGCCTGCCCGTCGTCGCGACGCTGGAGGAACTCGACGAAGCCGCGCTCATCAGCATCCTGGTCGAGCCCAAGAATGCGCTGACCAAGCAGTATCGCCTGCTGTTCGAGATGGAAGGCGCGGAACTCGAGTTCCGGGAAGACGCCCTGCGTGCCGTGGCACAGCGCGCCATGCAGAGAAAGACCGGCGCCCGTGGCCTGCGCACGATCCTGGAGAACATCCTCGTGGACACGATGTACGACCTGCCGTCGCTGCGGAACGCCCGCAAGGTCGTCATCGACGAAGCCGTGGTGACTGGCGAGACGAAGCCGTACATCATCTTTGAGTCCGAGGAGACTGCGCCCCTGCGGGCCGTTCAGGAGGAACGGAGAGCGGCGGGTTCGGGCAGCAACTAGGCTGCCGCCACGGGACCGGAGAGGCGCCACGCCCCGTCTGCGTGACCCCGCCTGCTTGAGTCTGCTGCGCCGACCGGCCCCCGGAGGGGGCGGCGGGACTCTGATGCAAGGAGAGAATGATGTCTGACGCCGATACGCAGCACCGCCTGAACGTCCCCATCCTGCCGCTGCGGGACGTGGTCGTTTACCCGCACATGGTCATTCCCCTGTTTGTCGGCCGCGCACGGTCGATCCAGGCGCTGGACGAGGCGATGCAGGCCGGCAAGCAGATCCTGCTGGTGGCCCAGAAGCAGGCCGATGTCGACGAGCCTTCCCTGGAGGACATCTACCGGGTCGGGACGCTCGCCACGATCCTGCAGCTCCTGAAGCTGCCGGATGGCACCGTGAAGGTCCTCGTCGAAGGCGGCACGCGGGCCAACCTCACCAAGACCCGCGGCGCCGAGTTCTTCTCCGCCGACATCACCCTCGTGGAGGACCAGCTCGACGTCACGACACGCGAAGCGGACGTGCTCAAGCGGTCACTGATTTCCCAGTTCGAGAACTACGTCAAGCTGAATCGCAAGGTGCCGCCCGAGATCCTGACCTCCCTCGCCGGCATCGATCAGCCCGGGCGGCTCGCCGATACCGTGGCCGCCCACATGGCGCTGAAGCTCGAGCAGAAGCAGAAGGTGCTCGAGATCGAGACCGTCCGCGAGCGGCTCGAGCACGTGATGACGCTCATCGAGACCGAGATCGACATGCTGCAGATCGAGAAGCGGATCCGTGGTCGCGTCAAGCAGCAGATGGAGAAGAGCCAGCGCGAGTACTACCTGAACGAGCAGATGAAGGCGATCCAGAAGGAGCTCGGGGACATGGAAGATGCCCCGAACGAGATCGCCGAGCTCGAGCAGCGCATCGTGCGCGCCGGGATGCCGCAGGAAGCCCGCGACAAGGCCATGTCGGAGCTGAACAAGCTCAAGTTGATGTCGCCCATGTCGGCCGAGGCAACCGTGGTGCGGAATTATGTGGACTGGTTGCTGAAGGCGCCGTGGCGCAAGCGCACGCGCGTGAATCAGGAACTGGGCGAAGCGGAGCAGGTGCTCGAGAAGGATCACTTCGGCCTCGACAAGGTCAAGGAGCGCATCCTCGAGTACCTGGCCGTCCAGCAGCGCGTCAAGAAGCTCAAGGGCCCTATTCTCTGTCTCGTGGGGCCGCCGGGCGTGGGCAAGACCTCCCTCGGGCAAAGCATTGCCCGCGCCACCAATCGCAAGTTCGTGCGCATGTCCCTGGGTGGCGTGCGTGACGAGGCCGAGATCCGCGGCCACCGGCGCACCTATATCGGTTCGATGCCGGGCAAGATCGTGCAAAACCTGGCGAAGACGGGGGTCCGTAATCCGCTGTTCCTCCTCGATGAAGTGGACAAGATGTCCACCGACTTCCGCGGCGACCCGTCGTCGGCGCTGCTCGAGGTGCTCGATCCCGAGCAGAACAGTACCTTCGTCGATCATTACGTCGAGGTGGAATACGACCTCTCCGACGTGATGTTCGTCGCGACGGCTAATACGCTGAATATTCCCGAGCCGCTGCTGGACCGCATGGAGATCATCCATGTTTCCAGTTACATGGAAGAAGAGAAGATCAACATCGCCAACCGCTATCTGGTACCCAAGGCGCAGAAGAACAACGGCCTCAAGCCGGAGGACATCAGCATCTCGGAAAGCGCGCTGCGCGACATCGTGCGCTATTACGTGCGC
>NZ_DASUNC010000044.1:0-28516 GCF_036277355.1 Archangium sp. | reverse complement strand
AGAACGGCTGGAGTACGGTGTGTCATGCGGGCGGGCGTTTCTGATGCGGCCTGAGTCTTGAGCAAACCCAAGCTAAATCAGGGCGTTACGCCCGCAACCGCCCTCCTTCTCCTCTGTCCCGGTGAATAATCCGGGCTAGAGTCCCCCTCTGGTGCGCAGCGCTCGATCCGGGCGCTGTCATGGAGAGGGACGCAGACATGAGTCACAAGGAATTCATCGACGCGATGTTCGCGCGTGTGGATGCGCTCGATGCGCGCGGTTTCTCGGCGTGCTTCACCGAGGGGGGCGTCTTCCGCTTCGGAAACAACGAGCCGGTCGTCGGCCGTGGCCGCATCGAGGACTTCATCCATGGGTTCTTCGGAGCGATTGGCGGCATCAGCCACCAGTTCGAGAACTGCTGGACCGTGGAGGACCGCGCCTTCGCCAACGGGTTCGTCACCTACGTGCGCAAGGACGGCAGCAAACTCACCGTGCCGTGGGCGACCATCTCGCGCTTCGAGCAGGGCAAGCTCGCCGAGTACAACGCCTACGTCGACACGTCGGAGCTCTTCAACCCTCGGCGGGCATAGCGCCGTTCGTCGGACGGGGTGTCAGGGGGCCAGAGCGTAGGTGGCGAGCAGTCCCACCAGCGCCAGGGCCGCCCCGAGGCCGATGAGCCACGCTTCCCAGCGCACCCGCGGGCGCTCCGGCATGTCCTCGCCGGAGGGGGCCGCGGGTGTCTCGTCCGCGAGGGCTGGCTCGGCCGGAGCGGGCGTCTCGGCCGGGGTGGGGGTCGTCTCGGGCGATGGAGGCGTCTCCGTCTCGGGCGTGGCCATGGGGGCCTGGAAGCGCAGCAGCGTGCGGCCCAGCTCGATGACGTCGCCCTCGTGGAGTGGGGTGGGGGTCTTCACGAGCTTCCCGTTGAGGAAGAGGCCGTTGGGGCTGTCCAGGTCCTCCAGCAGGAAGGCGCCCTCGTGGTGGCGGATGCGGGCGTGGCGGCGGGACACGGCGATGTCCCGCAGGCGCACGGCCATGTCCTTGCCCCGGCCGAGCTCGGTGCTCGCCTCGGCGAGGGCGAAGGTGCGGCCCACGTCCGCCCCGATGAGGCATTGCAGGGAGGCGGCCCGGGAAGGCGGCGGCTCCTCCAGGTCCCCGAGGAGGTGCTTGAGCACGGCCATGGTGCCCATCTCCCGCTCGGCGTCTCCGTCCGGTGCCTTCACCTTCAGCCGCATCTCCTCGGACAGGCCCACCACCTCTCCCGGCAGCACGAGGCGGGGGACTCCGGGCGCTACCCCCACGCCCCCCACGGTGAAGGGGTGGGTGGCCTCCACCATCAGCCGGTGGCTCTCGATGCGCAGCGTCAGCAGACCCGGGGGGAGCCCCTCGAGCTGGACCTGGTCCCCGGCGGCGCCACCCAGCAGGTGGACGCCCTCGGGCAGCTCGAAGGGGGTGGAAGTGCCCATGTGCTCGAATTCGAAGTGCATGCCCCTGGCCGAGGCAAACCGGGTGCCGGGGCGGGCCAGTGGAATCGCGGGGGGTTGCCGCATCCGGGCCGTCTCGTCTCCGGCCCGTCGTCCACGCGTGCGGACGGGGCCGGGCCCCTTCTCCGAGACATCCGGGGGAGGGGACCCTAGGATTCGCGGCCCGATGCGTTCCGCCTCCCGCCTCCTGACGCTGCTGACGCTCACGCTGCTCGCCACCGCCTGCCGCGACGAGCAGGCCGGCCCGAAACCCCGCGCCAAGGCCCTGCCTCCGCCCGCCCAGGCCCGGGTGCTGGACGCCGCGCCGGCGGACCTCACGTACCGCGGCGGGGCCACGTTCGGCGGGGGCGCGGTGCGCTACCTCGGGACGCGCGTCTCCCCGCCGGTGGCGGCGCCCGGGCAGCCGGTGAAGCTCGAGCACTACTTCCAGGCCGAGCGCGAGGTGCCTCGGGGCTGGCAGTTCTTCGTGCACGTGGTGGACGCCGCCAGCGGGCAGATGATGGTCAACGCGGACCACGACTTCGCGGGAGGCGCGGCCCCGTTGGGCACGTGGCCCGTGGGCAAGGTGGTGGAGGACGTCCACACGGTGCCGATGCCTCCGGCGCCCGCGCGGGTGCTGCTCGGCTTCTGGCGGGGAGATGAGCGCCTCCCGGTGGACGACCCGAAGGCGCACGGCGGTGACAACCGGATGCTGGGCCCGCAGCTCGGCGGTGGCCCTCCGCCGCTGCCCGAGTACACCGTCCGCCGTGCGGCGAAGGCCCCGGTCATCGACGGGGAGCTCGACGACGCGGTGTGGAAGGACGCGGCCCCGGTGGTGTTGCGTGGCAGCTTCGATGGGCGTCAGCCCTCGCTACGCACCGAGGCGCGCCTGACCTACGACGACCAGAACCTCTACGTGGCCTTCGACGTGGAGGATCCGGATGTCTGGGGCACGCTGCGCGAGCGGGACGCGCCCATCTACGAGCAGGAGGTGGTGGAGATCTTCCTCGACGCGAACGCGGACGGGCGCACCTACAACGAGCTGCAGGTGTCGCCGCACAACGTGAACTTCGACGCGTACTTCCCCGCGCGCCGGCAGGGGATGGACTTGAGCTGGGACTCGGGGATGAAGACGGCGGTGAAGGTGCGCGGCACGCTGGACAATCCCGAGGACCGGGACGAGGGCTGGCGCGTGGAGATGCGGATTCCCTTCGAGCGGCTCGCCGAGGTGCCGAACCGTCCGCCGAAGAAGGGGGACCGCTGGCGCTTCAACCTGTACCGGCTGGAGCACGTGGGGCGGCAGCAGGTGGAAGGCCAGGCCTTCTCGCCCCTCTTCGTGGGGGACTTCCACGCGCTGCCGCGATTCGGTTGGCTCGTCTTCGAGTAGCCGCTACGAGTGCGGGGAGAGCTCCCAGTGGGAGTCCGCGATGGAGCGCTCGGTGGGGTCCCCGAGGAAGCGCAGGAAGCCGCGCAGCTCGAGGGTGTCGATGAGCTCCTCGGCCTCCAGCTCCGAGAAGCCCTTCGTCTCCACGAGCAGGTTGCGCATGAGCGACTTGCCTCGCAGGTAGCCCACGGGCTCGCCCGGGGCCAGCATGTGCTTCAGGTCGGCGGTGAGCTGACGCAGATCCAGGTCGTCGGAAATCATCGCCTCAAGGCTGGTGATGGGCGGCCGTGTGGGCAACCCGGGTCTGGGGAACCAGGGGCTCGGCGGGCAGGAAGGTGCTCAGCCGGACATCGTGCCCATCGCTCTCCAGCGTGATGGCCCCGTGGACGTCCGTGCGCAGACACTCGGTGCCCAGCGAGCGGTAGCGCTCCTCCACCTCGGGATGGGGGAAGCCGAAGCGGTTGCGGCGGCCCACGCAGAAGACGGCGAAGCGGGGCCGGAGCCGCGCGAGGAAGTCCTCGGTGGAGGACGTCCGGGAGCCATGGTGCGCCGCCTTCAGCACCGTCACCGGTCCGAGCTTCCCGCTGGCGAGCAGCGCGGCCTCGCCCTCTTCCTCCACGTCGCCGGGCAGCAGCACGGTGACGTCGCCATGGCGCACGAGCAGCACCACGCTCTTGTCGTTCACGCCCTCCATCAACTCGCGATCCTCGGGAGGGCCGAGCACCTCCAGGGTCGCTTCTCCCAGCTGGAAGGACGGATGGCCGAGCTGCACCTGCTCCACCTGCGCGCCGGTGGCCGCGGTGATGAGCTGTTTCGACAGGTGCCCGTCCGTGCTGCCGGCGGAGAGCCAGAGCCGCTCGGTGGGCACCTGCCCCAGCGCGGAGATGAGCCCGAGCGCATGGTCCGGGTGGGGATGGGAGAGGACGGCCAGGTCGAGCCGCTCGATGCGGGAGGCGCGCAGGAAGGGGACGACGACCCGCAGGCCCGGATCCGCGCCGCCGGGCACGCCGCCGCCGTCGATGAGCGCATGGTGCCCCTGGGAGCTGAGCACGATGCCATCGCCCTGGCCCACGGAGAGGAAGGTGATGCGCAGGCCGGGCTCGGGGACGAGCCGTGGCACCACGAAGACGAGCGCCAGCCCCACGGGGACGAGCAGTCCCCCCAGACGCGCGCGCCGCTCACCGAGGGCCCAGCACGCGAGCCCCGCGGCGTAGAGCAGGGAGGCCACGAGGCCGAAGGCGGGCAGGTCCATCGTGGCCAGCGGCACGTGCGCGAAGAAGCGCGTGAGCCACAGGAGCACCTGCGAGGCCCACGCGCCGCCCCACAGCAGCGGGGTGGCCAGCACGGGCGACACGACGTAGAGGGCCGCGCCGCCCGCCGCGAAGCCGGTGAGCAGGCCGCACAGGGGCATGCAGACGATGTTGGACACGAGCCCCGCGAGGCTCGCGCGCCCGAAGGTGCCCGCCACCAGGGGCAGGCTGGCCACCGTCACGGCGGCGCTCGCGCAGAACGTCTCCAGCACCGTCTCCCGGGTGCTCGCGAGCAGGCGCTTGAGCCGATGCGGCTCCTGGGGATCGGGCGGAGCCACGGGAACGGCCTCGCGCAGGGCGGGGGTGAGCATCAGCAGGCTGAAGACGGCGAGGAAGGACAGCTGCAGCGACAGGTCCGCGACGCTGGAGGGAGTCCAGGCGACGAGCAGCGCGGCGGCGGCGGCGAGGCTGTTGAGCCCATCGGCCCGGCGCCAGAGCGCGAGCCCCAGCAGCACCACCGTGGCCATGACGGCCGAGCGCACCGCGGGCGGCTGATTGCCGGTGAAGACGACGTAGGCCCAGACGAAGGGGACGGAGGCGGGGGCGGCCAGGCGCCGGGCCTCCACGCGCCGCAGGCCCGGCATGCGCGCTCCGGCCCGGACGAGCAGCTTTCGCAGCAGGGCGAGCGTCATGAGCGCGAGCGCCGCCACATGCAGCCCGCTCACGCTGAGGACGTGTGCCAGCCCACTGCGGGAGAAGTCCTCCTCCAGCCCGTCATCGAGCGCGGCGCGCTGTCCGGCGGCCAGGGTGAGGAAGAGGGCCGCGGCCTCGGGGGAGGGGGACACGGCGTGGACGGCCCCGGTGAGGCCCTCCTGCGTGCGCACCAGGTGCTGGCGCCAGCGCGGGGGCGGGGAGAGCACCAGCATGCCCGCGCTCGGGAAGCTGCCGGTGAAGGCGAGCCCCTGCCGCCGCCGCGTTGCGGAGAAGTCCTTTTCTCCGGGATTCGAAGCGGACTCGAGCGTCTTGAGCCGGGCCTCCACGCGGATGCGCTGTCCGGGCAGGAGCGAGGGCGGCGCTCCATGGGCATACAGGCTCGTGTGGAAGCGGGCGGGGGTGCCGGCCCCCTGTCCCACGCGGGCCACGGCCAGGAGGACGCGGGTGGAGTCCTCGAAGCGGTCCACGCGCTCCACCTCGCCCTCCAGCACCGCGGCGCCTCCCTCCCGGAGGGCGGGCGGCACATCCACCCCGGCTTCCAGGCTGGCGAGCCCCGCGCCGGTGAGCCCCAGGCTCAGGAGCACGCCCAGGTGGGCACCAGGCAGGCGAGCGAGCGCCAGGGCGGCCGCACCCACGAAAGACGCGGCCATAAGCTGAAATAATCCGTCGATGGCATCCGTTCCAAGCCCCAACCCCGCGCCGAGCATCAAGCTCACAGCAGGGAAGAACAGAGGACGCCCGGTCAGATCGCGCCACGAATAACGGCCCACGCCCCACCCCCACCACCCAGCAACCCGCTCCGTCCCGTCGTGGTGCATCGCCCTACCGGGCGACCGCACACACGCAAAGGCGCGCAGGCTAGTCAGGAATTCCCGGGCGGGTCAAGACTGCAATGTTGCTGTAAGGGGTGAATCGTGGTATTCATGAGCGGCTTTCTGGGCCGGGTGTCGAGTCGAGCCAAGCCATCCTAGAGGAGGCGGTAAGAGTGCAGACGAGCTTCAAGACCGGCGACAAGGCTGTGTACCCTGGGCAGGGTGTGGGCGAGGTGATGGGGATTGAGCACACCGAGGTCGCCGGACAGCGGCAGTCCTTCTATGTGCTGCGCATCCTGGAGAATGGGATGCGGATCATGATCCCCATCAACAAGGTCGGTTCCGTGGGCCTCCGGGAGATCATCAGCGAGGAGGACGTCAAGCAGGTCTACTCCATCCTGAAGGAGAAGGACATCTCGGTCGACTCCACGACGTGGAACCGTCGCTACCGGGAGTACATGGAGAAGATCAAGACGGGCTCCGTGTTCGAGATCGCCGAAGTGCTGCGCGACCTCTACCTGTTGAAGGGAGACAAGGATCTGTCGTTCGGTGAGCGCAAGATGCTGGATACGGCGCGCTCGCTGCTCATCAAGGAGCTGTCGCTGGCGAAGGACTGCTCCGAGGAAGAGATCGAGTCGGACCTGAAGAAGATCTTCAACCTGGCCTGATCCGCTTCACGCGGATGTAGAAAGCCCCGGTTCCCCGATGGTGGGGGCCGGGGTTTTTTCATGTCCATCTATGTCCAGTGACTCGGAGCTTCAGGAGGAGCGGGACCGGCGCATCGCGGAGCTGGAGGAGCGAATCCAGCGGCGTGGGGTGGGGGTGAAGGCGCCGGTGGCGGTCTTGGCGCTGGTGGTGGGCGGGGTGTTGCTGGGGCTGATGTGGAAGGACGTGGCGTACTTCTTCTCCTCGCGCACGCCGCTGACGCTGGGGGCGGAGGGGGAGTACCGGTACGACGTCCTGGAATCCAACCGCTACGTGCAGCTGCACGGGGTGCCGACGCTGCGAGGGGCGTACGGGCGGGAGGGAGAGGACGTCTACGTGGTGGTGGGGCTGCGGGAGTCCCCGTTCCTGGTGCGCCGGAGGGCCTTGCCGGGAGAGGAGTGGGCTCCGGGGCGGGTGCCGCCGAGGCCGGACTCCCGGCCTTTCGGGGTGAGGGGGCGGCTGTTGGCGGAGGAGGACGGGGAGCGCTACCGGGAGGGCTTCAAGCTGCTGAGGGAGATGGGGGAGGTGCAGCCGAGGGACGGGCGGTTGTGGCTGGTGGTGGAAGGGGAGAGGCCGGGAGGGGACAAGGGGGTGT
Source organism: Archangium sp. (assembly GCF_036277355.1). Taxonomy (GTDB): domain Bacteria; phylum Myxococcota; class Myxococcia; order Myxococcales; family Myxococcaceae; genus Archangium. Next base: position 21,617 of record NZ_DASUNC010000044.1, on the reverse strand, counting down.
TGTTGGCGGCACTGGTCCTGGTGCTGTTCCTGCTCGGAAACGCCGCGCTGCTGCTCCGGGGCCTGAAGAGAAGACCCACCTGAGCCCCATCACCCGAGAGAACACAATTTCCCCTCTCCCCCCGGGAGAGGGACGGGGTGAGGGTATCCGGGCCCATGGTTGAGCCCGTGCAGGGTCTACGGCTTGTTCCCCGCCTGCGTCTGCGCCTGAGCGAGTGCCTTGCGAATCCGTGGCGCGAGAGAGCCCCAGCCCTTGGAAATCCGCTGATCGAGCTCGAGAGCGGCGGAGAGATGAGGGATGGCGGAGGCCGGATCGCCGCTGGTGAGAGCGGCATTGCCCGCGCGCCACTCTTCCTGGAAGCGAGCGAGCGTCGAGGCCAGGCCCTCCAGCTGGGCGCGCCGGGCGAGGGTGAGGGCGGAGTCGACCTTGCCGGCCTCGTAGAGGGAGAGGGCCTCGGTTTCGGCGTCCTCGTCGGAGACGAGCTCTGCCTGAGGCGCAACGGAAGCGGGCTTCACGGAGGCCTTGCCACTCGACGCCTTCACCCTCCCGGTCTCCCGGGGCTTGGACCCCTCGGCGATGGACTGGGCACTGATCGGCCGCGCCCCGGACCGCACCTTCGCGGCCGGAGCCGCGGGCACCGGAGCGGGCTGCACGGGCTCGGGGGGCGCCTCCTCGACGGCGGGAGCCACCTCGACCGGCTCGGCCCCGGTCTCCGGCTCGGGAGCGGCCTCCGCGGGAGCCTCGGCCACCTGCCCGGACTCCACGTCCCCGGCTGAATCCGGCGCGAGGCCCATGCGCGCGAAGCGCAGGGCGGCGAGCGTGAGGAACACGGCCACGAGGGCGCCGGTGGCGACGGCGAGCAGGAGGATGCGGCGGGAGCCGAGCCCCACCCGGAGAGACGAGCCCGCCCGGCTGGAGGAGGCCCGAGGGCGCGCGGGCGCGGGCCCGGGCCCCCGGAGCTGGAGGATGGCATTGCCGAGGGCGAGCTCATCCCCGGAGCGGAGCTCCACCTCGCCGGAGAGGCGGGTGCGGTTGACGTAGGTGCCGTTCTGGCTGCCGAGGTCCTTGAGGGTGAGGCGGTCGCCGCGGCGGGTGAGCTGGGCGTGGCGGCGGCTGATGGAGGGGTGCTGCAGGCGCAGGTCCGAGGTGGAGGCGCGGCCGAGCACGAGGACGCCCTGCTTGACGGGGAGCAGCTGGCCGACGCCGGGGCCGCGCTCGACGTAGAGGAAGGCGGGGGTATGGCCGGGGTCCTCGTACTCGCCGGAGTCGAAGCGGGCGGGCAGCTCGCGGTCGCGGCCCTCGCGGGGGGCGCCGCTGGGGCCGCGGCGGGGGCGGCGGCGGGGGCCGGCGGGGAACTGGGGGACGCGCTGGGGGCGAGGGTCGTCCGCCTGGAGGGGGGCCACCTCGTCATCGTCGAAGGGGAGCTCGACCTCCGGCTCCTGGCGCGAGGCCGACTCCCCCGGGGGGCGGGGTGCGCGGGGCGGGCGCTTGGGATTGGGAGGACTCATGGGGGCGCATTCTCCCAGATTCGACGGCGGACGGAGATGGGGGCGGGCAGGGGAGGGGAAGGATAGTCCTTTTTCGGCGGCCTGGAGTGCCCACGGGGCATCAGAGTTGTCTCACACTGTCAGGCATTTGTGGTCCGGGACGTGGGGAAGTCCTAGAGTCCGGCTTTCCAACCCTGGAATGGACCAGCGGAGGTTATCGCACGTGGCCGCAGCATCGATTCGCCTCTTCAACACGATGACGATGCAGAAGGAGTCCCTGGAGCCGGCGGTGCCGGGCAAGCTGGGGGTCTACGTCTGCGGCCCGACGGTCTACAGCTACGTCCACATCGGCAACGCGAGGACGTTCACCTCGTTCGACGTGGTGGTGCGCTACCTGCGCTACCGGGGCTTCGAGGTGAAGTACGTCCGCAACTACACGGACGTGGACGACAAGATCATCAAGGCGGCGCACGAGACGGGCGAGGAGCCGGTGGTGCTGGCGGCGCGCTTCGTGGAGGCCTTCCGGGAGGACGCCCGGGCGCTGCACCTGCTGGAGCCGGACGTCTCGCCGAAGGTGAGCGATCACCTGGCGGAGATCATCGGGATCATCGGCAAGCTGGTGGACAAGGGCCTGGCGTACGAGTCGCAGGGGGACGTGTACTTCTCGGTGAGGCGCTACCCGGAGTACGCGAAGCTGTCCAAGCGCAACCTGGACGACCTGTGCGCGGGGGAGCGGGTGCAGCCGGGCGAGCAGAAGCACGAGCCGCTGGACTTCGCGCTGTGGAAGGCGGCGAAGCCGGGGGAGCCGGCGTGGGACAGCCCGTGGGGCAAGGGCCGGCCGGGCTGGCACATCGAGTGCTCGGCGATGAGCGCGAAGTACCTCGGGGAGACGTTCGACATCCACGGAGGCGGGTTGGATCTGATCTTCCCGCACCACGAGAACGAGATTGCCCAGAGCGAGGGCGCGAGCGGGAAGACGTTCGCGCGCTACTGGATGCACTGCGGCTTCCTCGACCTCGAGGGCGCGAAGATGTCCAAGTCGCTGGGGAACGTGGTGCGGCTGAGGGACGCGCTGGGGAAGGTGGACCCGGAGGCGCTGCGTTTCTTCTTCGTGGGGACGCACTACCGGCACCCGCTGAACTTCGCGGACAAGGGGCTGGCGGACGCGGAGCAGCGGATGGAGTACTTCTACGAGACGCTGCGCAAGGTGGACGAGCGCGTGGGCGGGAAGGACTTCGGCAAGGGTCCGTTGTACGGCGAGCCGGGCAGGTTCCTCACCGAGTTCGAGTCGCAGATGGACGACGACTTCAACACGGCGGGAGCGCTGGGGGCGTTGTCGGGGCTGTTCGCGCAGATGAACGAGCTGACGGACAAGCCGCCGGTGAAGGACAAGGCGCAGGTGGGGCGCACGCTGCAGGCGCTGCGTGAGGACGTGCGCAAGGTGTCGAAGGTGCTGGGCCTGTTCGAGGACGAGCCGGCGCAGTGGCTGCTGAGGCGGCGCGACCGGGCGGTGAAGGAGCGGGGCATCGACGTGGCGAAGGTGGAGTCGCTCATCCAGGCGCGCAACGAGGCCCGCAAGGCGAAGAACTTCGCGGAGGGAGACCGGCTGCGCGAGGAGCTCAAGGGCCTGGGGGTGGAGATCCTGGACACGGCGGCGGGCACCGTGTGGAAGGTGGCTCCGCAGGCGTAGTGCGGGAGCGAGGAGGGCCCACCCTTCAACCCTCCCCACCGCGGAGCAAGAGCCCCTCACGGGCCCGGGGGATGAACCCGGGCCCGGCGCTCCTACGGGCCGAGGTTCAACACCCGCACCGGCGTCAAGCTCTTGCTGCTCACGCCGTCACCGAGGACGCCCGAGCTCGACGTGTTGTCGCTGCCCCAGGCCCAGACGGAGCCGTCGTTCTTCACCACCACCGTGTTGTAGACGGCGTTGCTGCCCGTGGCCACGGTGGAGACCCCGCTCATGCCTGGTACCTGCCCCGGCACATTGCGGCCGGTCGTCGTCCCATTGCCCAGCTGGCCCTGGCTGTTGTCGCCCCAGGTCCAGACGGTGCCGTCATTCCGCACCGCCACCGTGTGGCCAAAGCCGCCACTCATGGCCTTGACGCCGCTGAGGACCTGCACCGGCGTGTAACGATCGGTGTTCGTCCCGTCCCCGACCTGGCCCGCCCAGTTGCGGCCCCAGACCCAGCCGGTGCCGTCACTCTTCACCGCCATCGTCTGCCAGTAGCTCGCGGCGATGGAGACGACCCCGGTGAGACCCTGCGCCCGCACCGGCGTGGTGCGCACGGTGGCCGTTCCGTCTCCGAGCTCTCCTGCCATGTTGCGGCCCCAGGCCCAGACGGTGCCGTCATTCCTCAGTGCCACGGAGTGATTGATGCCAGCGGCCAAGGCCGTGACGCCGGTGAGTCCCACCACCCGCACCGGCGACAGGCGGGTGATCTCCGTCCCATCTCCGAGCGGGCCCGTCCAGTTGTCGCCCCAGGACCAGACGGTGCCGTCATTCTTCAGCGCCAGATTGAAACTGCCACCGGCGGCAATGGCGACGATGCCGCTGAGCCCTGGCACGATCCCCGGCGTGTTGCGGGTGGTGGTCGTCCCATCCCCGAGCTGGCCGGAGCCGTTGTAGCCCCAGGTCCAGACGGTGCCGTCATGCTTCAGTGCCACCGTGTGGTAGAAGCCCAGGCTGACTTCCTTGACGTTGCTGATGCCCGGCATCTTCGCCGGCACCTTGCGAGTGGTGGTCGTCGTCCCATCCCCGAACTGGCCCGCCCAGTTGTCGCCCCAGGCCCAGAGGTTGTTCTCCCCATCCCGCGCCACCGAGAAGTGGGAGGTGGTGGTGGCGGCCTTGGCGGTGCAGTTCTCGCCCACCGTCTGGGTGAGCACCCGGACATTGCTCCAGCACGTCTCGCGATCCCCCGCGCTGCTGATGGTCATGGGGTAGGCCTTGATCTGGAACGTGTGGGCGCCGCACGACACCCCCGCCAGGCTGAAGCTCCAGCTCCCCGAGCCGGTGCAGGAGCTCAGTCCACCCGAGGCGTTGCAGCGCTCGGCCGTGCCGATCAGCGTCCCGTCGACGTAGTACTCCAGGCGCACCGCGTTGGCGGGATAGGTGACCGCCCAGTCCCCCGCCCCCGCCATCTCCCCCTGGTACGTGCTGATGCCCGCGAGGCTCAGGGTGGAAACGCTCGTACCGGAGCAGATCGCCGCCTCCCGGGTGCCCAGCGGCTCTCCGGCTGGAGTCACCTCCGCCTCGGAGCTGACTCCACAGGCCGCGAGCAGCAACAACCCACTGAGCAAGAGCGATGCAGGGCGGCGGGCCAGGTCTCGTTTCATCGGAAACTCCCCACGGTTCTGTTATGACGGGAAGTCTACATTATTATCCAATATTTGGAATTCAAGTAAGAGCTGTGTCCGAGGCACGGGCAGGGCAGGGTCCGCCGTTCAACCATCCGGGCGAAGAACCTCCCCGCTCCAGCGGTCAGGTCGTGGTAGGGGCACACGAGCCATGAAGCGAATGCTGGTGCTCCACGCCGCCCTGATCCTCCTGCCGCTCGCCGCCCGGGCCCAGCTCACCACGGCGGCGGAGAAGGCCGCCGCGCAGAGCATCGAGGCCGGAGACCTCCGGGCCCACGTGGGCTTCCTGGCCGCGGATCTCCTCGAGGGCCGGGGTCCTGGCACGCGCGGTGACGCCCTCGCCCAGCACTACATCGCGACCCAGTTCCAGCTCCTGGGGCTGAAGCCCGCGGGTCCCCACGGCAGCTACCTGCAACCCTTCGAGCTGGTGGGGATGACGGGCCACCCCGAGACGCTGACCTTCAGCAACGCCACGGAGCGCACGGAGCTGCGGTTCCACGACGACTTCATCGCGAGCTCGGGGGTGCAGGCGGCGGAGGCGGTGCTGCAGGACTCGGAGCTGGTGTTCGTGGGCTACGGCATCCAGGCGCCCGAGTACCAGTGGGACGACTTCAAGGGGATGGACCTGAGGGGCAAGACGCTCCTCATCCTGAACAACGATCCGGAGGACGACCCGAAGCTCTTCGGAGGCAAGGCGCGGCTGCGCTACGGCCGGTGGGACTACAAGTACGAGCAGGCCGCGAAGGTGGGGGCGGCGGGGGCCATCCTCCTGCACACCACGCCGAGCGCGGGGTACGCGTGGCAGGTGGTGCAGACGTCCTGGTCGGGCGAGCAGTTCGAGCTGCCGGCCTCGGAGGACACGCCGCGCCTGCAGATGAAGGCCTGGACGACGGACGAGGCCACGCGCCGGGTGCTGCGGCTGTCGGACAAGGACCTGGACTCGCTGCGCACGGCGGCCCGGAGCCGGGACTTCCACCCGGTGCCGCTGGGGGTGAAGGTGTCCACGCGCTTCGCCAACCAGGTGCGCCGCCGTCCCACGGCGAACGTGCTGGGCCTGCTGCCGGGGAGCGACCCCACGCTCTCCAGGGAAGTGGTGCTCTACACGGCGCACCATGATCACCTGGGCATGAAGGACGACCCGAAGCCGGGCGAGGACGCCATCTACAACGGAGCTGTGGACAACGCGTCCGGCGTGGCGGCCATGCTCGAGGCGGCCGAGGCCTTCACCGTGCTGCCCAAGGCACCGCCGCGCTCCATCCTCTTCGCGGCGGTGGCGGCCGAGGAGCAGGGGCTGCTGGGCTCGCAGTACCTCGCCGGGCACCTGCCCGTGCCCCCGGGACGCGTGGCGGCCAACATCAACATCGACGGGCTCAACATCCACGGACGCACGCGGGACGTGACGGTCATCGGCCTGGGCAAGTCCTCGCTGGACGCACCCCTGACGGCGCTGGCCCGGGCGCAGGGGCGCACCATCAAGGCGGACCAGTTGCCGGACCGGGGCTTCTTCTACCGCTCGGACCAGTACAACTTCGCCCGGCTGGGCATCCCCGCCGCCTACTTCAGCAGCGGCATGGACTTCATCGGCCGGCCGCCCGGGTGGGGCAAGGAGCGCCGCGAGAAGTGGGAGGCCCTGCACTACCACCAGCCCTCGGACGAGCTGGGCCCGGACTGGGACTTCTCCGGCGCGGTGGAGGACGTGCGGCTCTTCTTCCTCCTCGGGGCCCACGTGGCCCGGACGCGCGAGCTGCCCCGCTGGAACAAGGGCGACGAGTTCGAGGCTCCCCGGCTCCAGGCGCTCGAAGCCCTGAGGAGCGAGGGAGCGAAGTAGCTCCCGCTCCGTCCTGTCGTGGGCGGAGCGACGATTTGGAACCGGCATCCCCGCACTTCGGGTGTTAAACCTCCGAGCCATGCCTGAGTTCCAACTCGTCAGCGACTACAAGCCCCAGGGCGACCAACCGCGCGCCATCGGTGAGCTCACCGAGGCCGTGCTGCGCGGGGATCGCTACCAGACGCTGCTGGGCGTCACGGGTTCGGGCAAGACGTTCACCATGGCGAACGTCATCGCCAACGTGAAGCGTCCCACCCTGCTCATCGCGCACAACAAGACGCTCGCCGCCCAGCTCTACGGGGAGTTCAAGGCCCTCTTCCCCAACAACGCCATCGAGTACTTCGTCTCGTACTTCGACTACTACCAGCCCGAGGCGTACATCCCCACCACGGACACCTTCATCGAGAAGGACTCCTCCGTGAACGATGAGATCGAGCGCATGCGCCACTCGGCCACGCACTCGCTGCGCACGCGCGACGACGTGCTCATCGTGGCCAGCGTGTCCTGCATCTACGGCCTCGGTACCGCGCGCTCGTACGTGGACATGGCCGTCACCGTGAACGTGGGCGCCGAGCTGGGCCGCGACAGCTTCATCCGCAAGCTGGTGGAGAGCCAGTACGAGCGCAACGATCTCGACTTCCACCGCGGAACCTTCCGCGCCCGCGGCGACACCGTGGAAGTGTTCCCCGCCTACGAGGAGGAGCGCGCCGTACGCGTCAGCTTCTTCGGCGACGAGGTGGAGAAGATCACCGAGTTCGACCCGCTGCGCGGCGAGACGCTGGGCGCGCTGGACAAGGTCGTCATCTTCCCCGCGAGCCACTACGTCACCCAGGTGGACACCCGGAAGAGCGCGCTTCAGACGATCCGCGACGAGCTGTCCGAGCGCCTCCAGGAGTTCAAGCGCGAGGGCAAGCTGCTCGAGGCCCAGCGGCTGGAGCAGCGCACGATGTACGACCTCGAGATGATCGAGCAGGTGGGGTACTGCAACGGCATCGAGAACTACTCGCGGCACTTCTCGGGCCGGCTCCCCAACGAGCCGCCCCCGTGCCTGCTGGACTACTTCCCGCGCAACATGCTGGTGCTCATCGACGAGAGCCACCAGACGGTGCCGCAGATCGGCGCCATGTACCGCGGGGACCGCTCGCGCAAGGAGACGCTGGTGTCGCACGGCTTCCGCCTGCCCAGCGCCCTCGACAACCGTCCGCTCAAGTTCACCGAGTTCGAGGACATGGTGCAGCAGGCCGTGTTCGTCTCGGCCACTCCCGCCGAGTACGAGCTGCAGAAGTCCAAGGGCGTGGTGGTGGAGCAGATCATCCGCCCCACGGGCCTGACGGATCCCGAGGTGGAGGTCCGCCCGGCGCGCAACCAGGTGGATGACATGCTGGAGGAGGTGCGCACGCGCGTGGCGAAGCAGGAGCGCGTCCTCGTCACCACCCTCACCAAGCGCATGGCGGAGGACCTCACCGAGTACCTCACCGAGGTGGGCATCAAGGTCCGCTACCTGCACTCGGACATCGGCGCCATCGAGCGCACCGCCATCATCCGGGACCTGCGCAAGGGCGAGTTCGACGTGCTCGTGGGCATCAACCTGCTGCGCGAGGGCCTCGACATCCCCGAGGTGTCCCTGGTGGCCATCTTCGACGCGGACAAGGAGGGCTTCCTGCGCAGCCACGTGTCCCTCATCCAGACCATCGGCCGCGCCGCCCGCAACCTCAACGGCCGCGTCATCATGTACGCCGAGTCGCTGACGGACTCGATGAAGCTCGCCATCGAGGAGACCAACCGCCGCCGCGAGGTGCAGCGCGCCTACAACGCGCAGCACGGGATCACGCCCAAGGCGGTCAAGAGCCACATCCTCGACCTGTCCGAGCACCTCTACGACGCGGATCCGTCCGCGCTGCCCATGGCCGCCGATTCGGCCAACGACGTGCTGGAGCCCAAGGAGATCAAGCGCCTCATCGGCGAGTTCACCCAGGACATGCAGCACTACGCCGACGAGATGCAGTTCGAGAAGGCCGCGGAGATCCGCGACCGCATCGTCCTGCTCAAGGACATGGAGCTGGGACTCAAGCCGCCCAGCCGCATGCTGCTCAAGGCCCCGCCGAAGCCCGCCGACGAGAGGAAGCCCGGCACGCCCGGTCCCAAGGGCCGGCGCGGAGGCAAGGGTGGGGGAGGCCCGCCTCACGGCAAGACGGGCATCGGACCGAGGAAGAGCCGCTGATTCCGTATGGACGCGAAGCTCGAAGCCAAGCTGGAGTCGCTGCCCACCGAGCCCGGCGTGTACCTGATGAAGGACCGCCGCGGAGAAATCATCTACGTGGGCAAGGCGATCAACCTGCGCAACCGCGTGCGCTCCTACTTCACCCGTACCGGGGACACGCGCGCCTTCGTCTCGCTGCTCGATCAGTTCCTCGGCGACATCGAGACGGTGCTCGTCCACAACGAGAAGGAAGCCCTCCTCCTCGAGAACGAGCTCATCAAGAAGCACAAGCCGCGCTTCAACGTCCTCCTCAAGGACGACAAGCAGTACATCTCGCTGCGGCTCGACCGGACCCAGGCCTATCCCCGCCTGGAGGTGGTGCGGAAGTACGAGAAGGACGGCGCGCGCTACTTCGGCCCGTACTCCAGCGCCAGCGCCATCCGCGAGACGCTGCGCATCATCAACCGCTACTTCCACCTGCGCACCTGCACGGACCACGTGCTCGCCAACCGCAAGCGGCCCTGTCTCCTGCATCAGATCGGCCGCTGCCCCGCGCCCTGCGTCTACCCCGTCCCCGAGCAGCACTACCGCAAGAGCGTGGACGAGGTGGTCCTCTTCCTCGAGGGCAAGGCCGGAGAGCTGGTGGACGGGCTGCGCTCGCGCATGAAGCAGGCCGCCGGTGAGCTCAAGTTCGAGGAGGCCGCGCGCATCCGCGACCAGCTGCTCGCCATCGAGCGCAGCCTCGAGCGCCAGAAGGTGGCCACCACCGACTTCAAGGACCAGGACGTCTTCGCCTCCCACCGCGAGGGGGATCGGCTGCTCGTCTACGTCCTCTATGTGCGCCAGGGCCGGCTCAACGGCGGCCAGGCCTTCCCGCTCGGCAGCCAGGAGTTCCCCGACGAGGAGCTGCTGCCCTCCTTCGTCAACCTCTATTACGACCAGGGCAACTTCGTCCCCGAGGAGGTGCTCCTCCCGCTGGACATCGAGGAGCGCGAGGGCCTCGAGGCGCTGCTCACCGAGCGCAAGGGCGAGCGGGTGCGCGTCATGGTGCCCAAGCGCGGCGAGAAGCGGGACCTGGTGGACATGGCGCAGAAGAACGCCGAGCAGGCCGTCATCGAGCGCCGCCGCACCAAGGACGAGACCGAGGCGGTGCTCTACCGCCTGAAGGAGCGGCTCCACCTGCGCAACCTGCCGCGCCGCGTGGAGTGCTTCGACATCTCGCACTTCCAGGGCTCCAGCATCGTCGCCTCCCAGGTGGCCGCCACGGACGGGGAGATCGACAAGTCGCGCTACCGCCGCTACCGCATCAAGACGCTGGAGACGCAGGACGACTTCGCCAGCATGCACGAGGTCATCTCCCGCCGGCTCAAACGCGGCCAGGAGGAGGGGGACATGCCCGATCTGTTGGTCATCGACGGTGGCAAGGGCCAGCTCGCCAGCGCGCTCGCCGCCGCCAAGGACCTGGGGGTGGAGGGCGTGGACATCATCTCGCTGGCCAAGAGCCGGGACCTGGAAGTGCACGACCGCGACGAGGAGAGCGCCCGCAGCCCCGAGCGCGTCTTCATCCCCCACCGCAAGGATCCCATCGTCCTGCGGCAGAACTCGGCGGAGCTGTACCTGCTCGCCCGCCTGCGCGACGAGGCCCACCGCTTCGCGATCACCTTCCAACAGAAGTCCATGCGCAAGGGCAACTTCCACTCCGTCCTGGAGGAGATTCCAGGGGTGGGGGAGACGCGCAAGAAGCTGCTGCTGCGCCAGTTCGGCTCCCTCAAGCGGGTGCGCGAGGCCACCATCGAGGAGCTGGCCGAGGTGCTCGGGCCCACCCTGGCCGAGCGGGTTCACGCCGCCCTCCATGGCCACCCCGAGGAGGACTCGGAGGATCCCATCCGCGAAGCCTCCCTGGCGGATGCGGGTGCCCTGGTGGACGAAAAGTCAGAAGAAGGGTCGCCACCCGGCTCGCCGTGATTAATTTCCGGTCGAAAGCGGGTGCGCAAAGTGCGCTGAATCCGCGATGTTCCTGGGGTTTTTCATTGCGGCTGGGCTTGGCGCTGATTTATAGCGGACACGTCCAGTCGAGACGTCTTCAAGGGGCGAGGGACCGATATGAGGCTCTATCCGAAGGTGATTCCGATCATCTCCCGGGAGGTCGTCCAGAGGCTGATGCAGGACGGGGATATCGAGGTAGAGCCGATGCGCGTGGCTGATGCCGAGATGGACCTGTCCGCCATCATGCGGGAGTACCTGGCGAACGAGGAGCGCGTGAATCAGGCGACGCGCGAGGCCCTGGAGCGCCGGGGCTACGACTACTCGAAGTTCAACCAGGTGAAGCGTGAGATGGCCGACGTTCGCGGCTTCAAGATGGGCGACGAGGGCATCGAATACGTCATCAACCAGATGATCGAGTTCCTCCTCATCAGCCGCAATGTCGAGGAGGTGTATGCCGCCGACAACGTGCTTCGGCAGAAGATCCACGTGGTGATGAAGAAGCACCTGGACGTGGATGACGAGATCGACAAGGAGGCGCGCTCCCGCCTGAAGCACCTGCAGGAGGGAACCAGCGCGTTCGACATCGAGTACAACAAGACGGTGGAGCAGATCCGCCGCGCTCGGGGCCTCATCTAGCGGGCGGGGCGGGCGCTCGTCCGCCCGGCCGCTTGGGGTCACCCACCACCGCCTCCGCTGCCTACCCTCCCTGGAGGAGGCAGCGTCGATGGCGGGATTCCTCTCCAGCTTCGTGCTCACCGGGCTGCTCGCGGCCAGTCCGGGGGGCTTCCGTTTCGATGGGCCCGAAGTGTCCGCGCGGACGACGGGCAACGTCGGTTTCTTCACACAGGGCACCACCCCCTTCACGGACCTCTTCGAGCGGGGCACCGGCCGGGCCGAGCTGTCCGTGCGGGACCGCATCGCGGACCCGCGGGCCACCTACGGGGATTCCGGCAGCCTGGTGGCCACCTTCGATATCGCCGGGGACACGTACCGGGTGGAGCTGGACCAGGTGGGCTTCCCGCCGGCCCAGGCCCTGGCCTCGAAGCCCGTGATGGGGCCCTTGCCGGGAGCGCCGGCCCAGCCCATCGCGGGCGGGGTGGTGCTCGGCCAGGACATGCACGGCGGGGCGGCGCTCGGCTTCGCCCACACGTCGCGGGTGCACGCGGCGGCGGCGCTGTGGGGCATCGGGCGCGTGTGGCGCAACGGGCAGCTGCTCACGGACGCGGCCCTCATCCATGCCGCCGCGCTGGACCAGGGGGCGCACGCGGACGACGAGACGTTCCGGACCCTGCCCGTGGCGCGTCCGGGGGACACCGAGCTGACCGTGCTGGCGTGGAACCTGCCTCGCGAGGCCGAGCCCCGGGGCTTCATCCAGTTCGACTTCGACAACGTGGCCATCACCGTGAATGGCCGGGACGTGCCCGCGGTGGCGGCGATCCCCACGGCGGGGAATGTCGCCGGGGTGGCGCCTCCGAACTCGCCCGTGCCGGGGGGCGCCTCCCTGGGGGCCGTTCCCAACAGCGCCCTGTCACAGCAGCAGGGCGTGGGGGGCTCCGGTGGGGCGGGGACGGGGCAGAGCCAGTTCGGGGCCGGGCAGACCCAGTTTGGCGTCGGCCAGACTCCTTTCGGGGCCGGGCAGACTTCGTTCGGGAACCCGCGGGCCCAGGCCGCCGTGCAGGCCCAGCTCGGGGCGGTGGATGGCCTGTCGGATCCGGCGAGGACCCAGGGCCTGGCGCGGGTGGCCGATACCACGCTGCCGGGACCCGCGACCCAGCAGGGCGCGCTCCTGGAGCCCTTCCTGGACGCGGGCCGCGTCTCGCCCGCCACGCAGAACCCCAATCAGCCGGATGTGGTGTCACCCGGGTTCTCGACCACGCCCATCGTCCCGGATGCCTTCGTGACGCCGGAGCTGCCGGGGCGCGTGGCGCTCAACGCGAACGAGCCCGGGGCCCCCGGCCAGCTCGACTCGCAGTTCCCCGGCCAGCGGACGCCCATCGTCCCGGAGGCCTTCCAGAACAACCCCGCGCGGCAGAGCGGCGACCAGCTGCCCCAGCCCACGCTGAACGGCTTCGTGCCGCTGACGACGGCGCCGCGGCAGTCCACCTTCCTGTCCACCCAGGGCTCCTTCTCCGTGGTGCCGCTGGTGCCCGGAGTGGCCGGGCCGGAGTTCGCCTTCGGGGGGACCCGGGTGGCCTCCGGGGTGGTTCGCACGCCGAGCCCGGCGCAGGTGCAGACGCCCGCGGTGCCGCTCGTGGCCACGCCGCAGCCGCTCAACGTGCAGCAGCCGGTGCCGCTCGTCGCCGGGCCCCAGCCGCTCAACGCGCAGCCCGCGGTGCCGCTCATCGCCTCACCGCCGCCGCTCAACTCCCAGCCCATCTCCGGCACGCTGCCCGGCGCCACGGCGCCGACGACGACTCAGGGCGCCGGCTCGGTACCGGGCCTGGTGCCCGCCAATCCCAACGCGGGCACGAGTCCCGCCGCCACGACTCCGGCCGTGTCATCGCCAGGCGCCGCGCCCTCGCCATGATCGTCCAACGAGAGCGGGGCGTTGCCGACGCCCAGCTCCTCGGCGAGCGCGGTGAGCACGTCCCGCGCGCACTCCAGCCGTGCTTTCGGCACGCGGGAGAGCGCCCGCTTCACGGCGGCCTCCACCGTGCCGTCGGAGGGGACATTCATCGCCCGTCCCGCGTCGGTGAGGAAGAGGAGTGCCTTGCGCGCGTCGAGCGGATCCGACCTGCGCTCGACGAGGCCCCGCTTCTGCAGGCGCTTCATCACGCCGGTGAGCGTGCTGGGGTGCACATGGAGGATCTCCGCGAGCCCGCCCGCGGTGATGCCGGGGTACTGGCCCACGAGCCGCACCACCAGCCGCTGCGGGCCCGTCAGCCCCATGGTGGTCTCCATGAACTTGGAGGTGGAGCGCAGGCCCTGGTCCACGGCCCACAACAGGCGCAGGAACTCCATCACCTCGTCCAACGGGGCGGCTTCGTTCTCGTTCGCGGCGCAGGGGACGCTGGCCGCGTGCAGCTCCTTCAGGGGGCCCATGGGAAGCTCGTGGCCGGTTCGGCAAGCAGGGGCGTCATCGGGGATTCCTCGGGGGAGGTGGTGCACGGCGCCAGTGGCTCTGCTCCGCTGAGCAAGGCCTGTGCCGCCCCTCGCTTCCCTGTGTGGGGTGGTGCGTCAATGCCTCCGAGGCTGGCAAAGCGCACGTCCTCGCGTTGCGAAATGCCCCTCTGAAATGGCGCTGGGACATTTCGCCCCACGCCGGGAGGGGAGCGAAAAATTGACCCCCTGCTACCGGCCTGTAGCTTGTCGCACATGACAACACCCGCTGCCGCCCTCGTTGCCGCTCCCGCGACGCTGCGCCGCTCGGGGGCCGATCCGCTCCGCCAGTCGATGGAGCACCTCGGCCACGTGCTGCCCGTGCGTGCCGATTCCACCGTGCTCCTGGACTTCCTGGAGGACGACCTGCGCGAGGGGCTCGACGCGCTGGGAGATGTCGAGGCGCACTTCACCGACGTGCTCGAGGCCCTCCATCCGGACGCGCTCTCCCCGATGGGGATGCTGCAGGCGGGGGACGAGCAGCGCGTGCTGGAGCGGCTGGAGCTGCTGATGGACGTGGTGACGCGGGTGCGCCGCCGGCTGTCGCAGGCGGCGGGGTTGATGCGTCAGACGACTACCACTTGAGCTGTTCCTTGCCCTGGGCCTGTCTGGCCTTCTCGCCCGGGCGGGAGTACGAGGTGAGGGTGGCGCGCACGGCCCCCAGGTCGATGGTGCCCACGGCCGCGAGCGGCAGCCGGCGGTCATCGTCGGTAATCCACACGTGGACCTCGCGCTGCATCTTGGGGTTGTCCAGGCGCACGGCGGTGCCGGCCAGGTGCCAGGCGTCGAACTCGCCGAGCGGCAGCGACACGTGCTCGCGCTTCACCACGCTGGCGGACATGCGCCACATGCGGCGCACGCCGTAGACGTCGAAGCACACGGGCATGCCCTCCTTCAGGGGCAGCTGGCGCATCATGTAGATGGCGCCGGCCACGTCCATGCCCTCGTGCTCGTAGGCGTAGTTGCTGCGGCCCGGCTTGCCCTTCACGACGTAGTCGATGCGGACGCTGCGCTCCTTGGAGTTGAAGGCCACGTCCACGGTGCGGTGCTGCTCGTTCTCCGTGGCCTCCTCGGTGTAGCGCGAGGGCCGCAGCGTCTTCGGGTGCATGTAGCTCATCGCGGTGGCGTTCACCCGGCGCACCTTGGAGAAGAAGGAGTTGGTCTGGACCTTGATCTGCACCGGCAGCGAGCCGTCCTGCTTCTTCTGCACGGACATGACCATCTTGCCGGCGGTGGCGCCCATGGCGTCGAGGTCGAACTCGAGCTCCTCGCCCGGAGCGAAGGAGAGCGGAGAGCGCAGGGTGGGCAGGCGCTGGGCGCACGCGGGCACGGGGGCGGGGGCGGCCGGAGCCTGGGCCGGAGTGGCGGGAGCCTTGGTGTCCTCGGGCCCATCCGCGTCGGGCAGCTGCGCCCAGGCCGCGGAGGAGAAGCTGAACAGGAGGGCTGCGAGGGCGGTGCGCATGGCGGTCATCCTTGATTCCAGGTGAGACGTCTCCAATTCACTTGGGACGGACGCCCGAACGCTTCGCATATTCGGACGCTTCCCAGCGTTTCCTCAAGCGGAGGGTCATCTCCCGGCGTACCTGCTCCCACTGCCGGGCCTCCGTCTCCACTTCATAGCCCGAGCGGGTGAGCCGCCGCGCGGCCTCCCGTGCGAACGTCTGCTCCCCGAGCGATTCCAGCAGCCGCAGGTACTCGTAGTCCTCGAGCCCATCGCGGATGCTCTTGAGGCGCAGGGAGACCACGGGCTGGTGGCGGGAGAAGCCCGGCCGGGCCGGAGTGCCCGGGTAGAAGAGGGTGCCGTCGCCGTTGCCGCCGAACTCGAAGACGTCCGTCCAGGGGTCCTTCTTGGTGTTGTAGGCGAAGACGGTGTCGAAATAGAGCTCGCCGTCCACGCCGGAGAGGAAGGCCAGCGGGCCCATGGCGCGGTTGAGCGGGGTGGGGTGGTCCACCATGTACGAGGCCCAGCCGCTGTAGGCCTTCTCGGCGGCGGCGTCCGGGGCGGGCCCGCCGTTGCAGCCGTGCGAGTTGCAGCTCTGGTACCACCACACCTTCACGTGGGGATCGAGCTTGCCGCGCAGCGTCTGCAACGGGACGACGTTGCGGCACGTCTGGGGCCCGGGGCGCGGGAAGAAGCAGTTGAGCGTGGGCGCGAGGATGTCCGCCGAGCCACGCAGCGCGTCATCCAGCGGGGCGGTGACGAGCACGGGCACGTCCTGTTTCGCCGCGCGGACCCGCAGGGCCTGGGTGCGGACGAGGGCCACTTCCTCGGGCCTGGGCTCGTCCTTGGCGTAGAAGAAGAGGCGGGCCTTCCAGCCCTTCTGGCGGAAGTGCTCGGCGAAGGCGCGGTAGTACGCGGACTTCTCCGCGTCGGTGCGGGCCGCCTTGCTGTCGCGCACGTCGGCGGTGGTGAAGCGGGCCCCCGAGTCCAGCGCGGTGCCCTCCAGGAAGGGGGCCATCTCCGCGTCGTACGCGCTGAAGTCCACCACCGCCTTGCCGCCCTCGAAGCGCACCGGCGGCGCCTCCATGCTCATGCCGTGGGCGCTGACGCGGTGGGCCAGCAGGGTGCTCACGTAGTCGCGCAGCAGCGCGCGGGCCTCGGGAGACTCGGGCTTCAGCCCGTGCGCCTTGGAGATGCTGTAGAGCGAGATGCCGAAGCTGTTGGGCAGCGAGGACGTGGCGGGCAGCACGAAGGGCTGCACCTCCGCGGTGAAGGGCACGGGCGCCAACGCCTTGCCTCCGGCCTCCACGAGCAGCGCGCCCTGGTACGTGCCCGGCGCCTGGGACTCCGGAGCGCACAGCTCCACGTAGAGGACGTGGGGCGCTCCCTCCGGCCCGGGCGAGGACTCCACCGGTACCAGCGGGTCCGGCCACAACCCCGTACGGCCCTGGGAGTTGGAGGGCGTCTTCACGTCCAGGTACGCCTCGCGCCACACCGAGGCTTCCAACGTCTTGCCCTCGGGTCCGCGCAGGGCCAGCGGCTTCACCTTCAGCTTCGCGCTGCCCGGGGGGAGCACCACCTGGGCGGCCTCGCACTCACCGCGCGCGAGGCTCAACCGGGCTTCCTTCTCTCCCTTCAGCTCGACGCCGGGCCGCACCTTCTCCAGCGCGGAGACCACTCGAGGTTCGGGCGCCGCGGTCAGCATCTCCGCGAGCAGCCACCCCATCGCCCAACCCGCCCCCATGTTCCCCCCCTCCGCGGCCTCTGGCCGCTCTACGTTCCGTTCCGCGCCGTCGCCGTGGCCGACGCGATGATCTTCCCCTGCTGGTACTCCGTCAGCTCCGCCACGAGCGAGCCCAGGACGAGCTCCGCCTCGATGCGCACCGGCAGGTGGCGCGCGTCCGCGGTGAACCAGGCCACCATGTCGCGCTTGGAGGCCAGCTTGCCGGAGAACTCCGTGTACACGCGCATGCGGAACACGTCCTGCTTGCCCACGGCCGTGTCCAGCGTCTCGCGGGCCTCCACCTTCGCCTTCATCATGAAGCTCTTCGAGCCGGTGAAGACGGGGTAGGCGTACTCCTGGCCCACCTCCAGCACGCGGTTGCGCAGCGCGAAGGTGGCCCCCGCCACGTCGAGCGTGCCCTCTGGCAGCTCATGGGAGGACTCGCGGGGCGTCTCGCCCTCCTTCTGCTTCACCACCTGGGCGCTCTTGCCGTCCTCGGCCAGCTTCACGCGCACGCGGCGGCGCTTGTTGTTCTGGTCCTCGTGCATGTCCGAGCCCAACACCCGCTGCGTGCCGAAGTCCCAGTAGGAGACGTACTTGTCCTTCACGGGCCACACGCCCGTGATGGCTTCCGACTTCGCCAGCGACACGATGGGCCAGACTTCCTTGCCCCACTGCTTCATGGGGGCGCCCACCGTCACCTGCGCCGAGCCCGCCGTGACTCCGAGGTACTGGATGCGGTAGCGCGCCTGCTCACCGGGGCCGAAGGCGGACGACGTCCCACCCTGGGCGAGGGCAGCCCCCGACATCAGGAGGCTCAACAGCATCCCGGTGAACATTCCCTTGGACTGCATGCGCATCAATGGCTCCTGGCAAGGTAGGCAGCCGCTGGCCGGGGTGCCAACCGCACCGCCAGCCGCGCTTCTCCGACTGCCTGCTCATGGACGAATGGCGGGGTGGCCCATTCAACCGCAGAATTCCCCCGCTTGTGCATGCCGGTGTGGGGGGCATGAGGGAGCCGGTAGGACAGCATGCGGCCAGGCCCGAGCCCCCGTCCGGTGGAGTGGAGGAGCCCTTCCCCCCGCGAGGCTGCTAGCCTGGGCCGAGCCCGGCCGGCGTGGAGCCCGAGCCCGGCCCAGGAGGGACGCGATGCCGCTGGACTACTACGAGGACGAGGACGAGAAGGACTCGGGCTCGAAGAACGGCCGTAAGGACTTCGACTGCCCCGAGTGCAACGCCAACAACCCGCTCGAGGAGGCGCTCGCGGACGGCCAGGAGTTGCTCTGCAACTATTGCGGCTGCGAGTTCCTGGTGAAGGCCCAGGACAACGGCCGCTTCAAGTTCAAGGAAGTGTGAGCGGGCGGTGAGCCCCGGGTGGGGGCCCCCGCGCTCAGGTGCGCTCGCCGAAGATGGCGGTGCCCACGCGCACCAGGGTGGCCCCTTCCTCGATGGCCAGCTCGAAGTCGTGGGTGGTGCCCATGGACAGGCCCGTCAGCCCGTGCTGGCGGGCCAGCTCCCGGAGGGTGCGGAAGTAACCCCGGGCCACCTGCTCATCCTCGGTGGGCGGGGGCAGGGACATGAGGCCCTCGATGTGCAGCCCCGGCAGTGCGCGCGCGGACTCCAGGAAGGGCCCGAGCGCCTCGGGGGCCAGCCCGCTCTTGCTGGCCTCGCCGCCCACGTTCACCTCCACGTAGCAGGGGATGGGCGAGTCCTGCCGGCGGCGCGACAGTTCCTGGGCCACCTCCAGCCGGTCCAGCGCGTGGAAGGAGAGGGCGGCCTTGGCCACGTACTTCACCTTGTTCGTCTGCAGCGGCCCGATGGCGTGCCAGCGCAGGCCCTCGAGGCCGGCCAGCTCCGCGGCCTTGTCCCGCAGCTCCTGCGCGTAGTTCTCCCCGAAGTCGCGCTGGCCCGCCGCGTACGCCTCGCGGATGAGGGCCGCGGGCTTCAGCTTGGACACGGCCACCAGGGTGACGGAGCCGGGCTCCCGGCCCGCGCGGGCACAGGCCGCGGCCACCCGGGCCCGAATCCGCTCCAACCGCTCGGCGACTTCACTCATGGCTTGCTCCAGGGAAGGGGGACGCCGGCCCGGGCGAGCAGCTCCAGCGTCTCGCCCAGCGGCAGGCCGATGACGTTGGTGGGGCTGCCCTCGATGCCCGCCACGAGGAAGCCGCCCTTGCCCTGGATGGCGTAGCCACCGGCCTTGTCCAGGGACTCGCCGGTGCTGGCGTACCAGGCGATCTCGCCCTCGCTCAGGGGCCGGAAGGTGACGCGGGTGCGGACCACCGTGTAGTGCTCGCCGGGATGCTCGCCGGAGTGCTCGCCCCCGGGGCCGGCGAGCGCCACGCCGGTCTGGACCTCGTGTGCCCTACCCGACAGTCGACGCATCATGTCGCGGACCTCGGCCTCGTCGTGGGGCTTGCCGAGCAGCTCCTCCCCGAGGACGACGGTGGTGTCGGCGGCCAACACCCAGGAACCCGGATTCCGGGTGGCGACCGTTCGGGCCTTTTCGCGGGCCAGCCTCAGCACGTAGGCTGTGGCGGCCTCGCCCTGGTGGGGGGTTTCGTTGATGTCCGCCGCGGACACGTCGAAAGCCAGTCCGAGCTGGCCGAGGAGCTCGCGCCGCCGCGGCGAAGCGGACGCGAGAACGAGCCGGGTTTGACCCACTGAGGTGTGCATGTTACGGCTCGCCTCTAGCAGAACTGCGCCCTGGAGTGGACCCTGGATGAATCCCGCGGACCTGCTCGCGGCCATGACGCGCACGGTGGAGCAGTTGGCCGCCTACAACGACATCGCGAAGGCTCTGACCTCGACGCTCGAGCTGCGCGAGGTGCTGAACCTGATGATGGAGAAGGTGCGCAGCCTGCTCAGGCCCCGCAACTGGTCCCTGCTGCTCCAGGACGAGCGCACGGGCAAGCTCTACTTCGAGATCGCCGTGGGGGAGGGGGCGGAGCTCCTCAAGGGGCTGCAGCTGACCCCGGGCGAGGGCATCGCCGGGGCGGTCTTCTCCACGGGCACGGCCCGGCTGGTGGAGGACGTGACGCGCGACCCGCTGTTCGCCTCCCGCTTCGATGAGGTCTCGGCCTTCCGGACCCGCTCCATCGTGGCGGTGCCCCTCATCGCCCGCGGCCGGGTGCTGGGCGTCATCGAGCTGGTGAACGGGGCCACGGATCGGCCCTTCACGCAGGATGACCTGATGGCGCTGACGGCCATCTCGGACTTCGCGGCCATCGCCATCGAGAACGCGCGCAACTTCCGGCGGGTGCAGGAGCTCACCATCACCGACGAGCACACGGGCGTGTACAACGCCCGGCACCTGCGGGCGCAGCTGGAGCACGAGGTCCGGCGCTCGCAGCGCTTCCACCACCCGGTGTCGCTCATCTTCCTGGACCTGGACCGCTTCAAGTCCATCAACGACGCGCATGGCCACCTGGTGGGCAGCGCGGTGCTCAAGGAGGTGGGCGAGCTGCTCGTCTCCTGCTGCCGGCAGCTGGACTACGTGTTCCGCTACGGCGGGGACGAGTTCGCCCTGCTGCTGGTGGAGACGGGCACGGACGGGGCGATGACGAGCGCCATGCGCATCCGCGACACCTTCCGCAACCGGCGTTTCCAGGAGGCGGCGGGGCTCGACTTGCAGCTGACGGCGAGCCTCGGGGTGGCGACGTATCCGGAGCACGCGCTGTCGTCGGTGGACCTGGTGCGGGCGGCGGACTTCGCCATGTACGCGGCGAAGGCGAGGGGCCGGGACGACGTGTGCCTCGCGGTGCCGCACGCGGACATGCCCGGCGGCGTGGCCATGATGCCTCGCAAGAAGTAGGGCGGCGGCGCGCGTCAGTAGACGAAACAGTCGAACTGCTCGATGACGGCCCTGAGCTCTTCCGGGGTGGTTTCGAGCTTCTTCGCGACGGCGGGAGCGTACTTCGTTAGCACCACCGTGGACGGCGGCTGGTCGTGGAGCTCGTCCACGACGACACTGCCAAACAGACCGGGCCACTTGCCGCGACGTAGCTCGGGAGCCCGGCCGCTGGGGTCCAGGAAGGTGAAGCAGGGCCACTTGGGAAAGCGGAGGGTCCGGGGGTCACACCCCATGAAGCGGCAGCCATCCAGACGGGCTTCGGAGAAGTCTCAGTCCTCGATGGAGCCCAACTGGTACTCCGACTCCTTGCCGTACTCGGGCCAGTGCCCGAAGTCACACCCCGACAGCCGCCCCTTGAACCGGCAGCCCTTGAGTGAAGACGTTATCCAGTCCTGGTGGTTGATCAACTCCTGCTTCACCTCGAAGGTGCAGTCGATGAACCGTGCGCCGAGGACGTGCAGGCGTCTGGCGGGCACTTTCAGGACAACAGTACAGTTGCGCAGCGTCAGGTTGGGTCCAAGGAAGTAGAGCGAATCCTTGTCTGTTAATTCCAACCGCTCATTTTCAAACGTCTTGTTTTCGATGAGAACGTTGGTGAGCCACCCCATGGCCGCCCCTTCAGAAGGTGAGCATCCGGAAGAACTCG
>NZ_DASUNC010000043.1:0-13443 GCF_036277355.1 Archangium sp. | reverse complement strand
TACGATCTGGATGCCGCGAGTGCCGCGGCCGAGTTCGAGCAGAGCGGCCACACCATCGACCTGGCGTTCGACGGGGTCCAGGACGCCACCGGCTGGGCGGTGAATGACGGCCTGTCGGACCCGACCTCCCAGACGCGGGAGGCGTGCGCCCAGCTCACCACGGGCACCACTCCCGATTACACCAACGGTGCCACCACGGTGCGCTTCGTCCTCAGGCACCTGGCCACGAGTGGGGTCCACTACCTCGGAAAGTTCAAGCTGTACGTCACCAGTGCCCCCAAGACGGCCTTCGCCAACGGTGCCAGCGACTGCAACCTCGCCGAGGACGGGCATTCCTGGGTCGCCGTCGAGCCCACCAGCTCCGTGACGAACGTCCCCGGCCTCACCTTGAGCGAGAACACGGACGACTCCCTGGTGGTGAACGCGTGTCCTTCCACGACCGGCGGTGTCACCTTCACCATCACCGGAACGGTGGGCATCGACCAGATCACCGGTGTCCGCATCCAGGCCATCGATGACGACGCGGCGACCCAACTGCCGACGGGCGGGCCCGGCTGCGCTGGCAACGGCAACTTCGTGCTCAGCGAGGTGCTCTTCTCCGCGGACAGCGCGGCGGCCCATTGCCCGAACACCACCGTCAGCCATGACATGTTCAGCGGGCCGCTGAGCTACACCGCCCCGGCTGGATGCAAGATCACCGGCTTCTCCGCCTCGGGCGGCCAGTGGAACCGGTGGAGCTACGACGGCGGTGGCACCTACTGGCAGGGCTGCAATGACTTGAGCGGCGGTACCTCCGACTGCACCACCCCCATGAGCGGCCGCAACGCCACACAGGATGCCATCACCTGCAACTACGACAACCCCTACAATGACAACCGCGGCACCTGCACCTACAACGTGACGCTGGCGCCCAAGTAGGACAGGGAAGGACGCCCGCGGCCGTGGGCCCTCGCGACGGCCTACGGCCGGGCCCGTGCCTGGCCGGGGGCAGCTGGCAGGACATGGGAGTCCAGCCAGTCCTGCACCTCGGCCTGGCGGGTGCGGTGGCCGAGCCGCTGCCAGTGCTGGAGGGCCTCGGTGGCCAGGGCGCGGGCACGGGCACGCCGCGGGCCGGCGGCCCACAGGGCCCGGGCCAGCTGCAACAGCACGACGGGGCGTCTGTCGGCGGAGGCCAGGGCCAGGGCCTGCTCCAGGCGGGCCACGGCCTGGGTGGGCTGACCGCGGGCCAGCAGGTACTCCGCGAGCCCCTCCAGGACCTCTCCCCGCACGGGGGACTGAAGCCCCTGGTGGCGCTCCAGCAACGTGAGCGCACGCTCGAGGTGGTGCCGGGCCTGCTCCCACTCCCCCTGCGCCAGCAGGGTGAAGCCCAGGGCCGAGTGGGCGTAGGCCGCATCCAGGGACTCGGGCCCCGGGGCCTTCTCCAACGAGGCCAGCGCGCGCTCATGGTGCTCACGCGCCTGGGCGAGCTGCCCCTGCTCCCGCAGCAGCCGGCCCAGCGCGAGCAGGGAGAGGGCGGTGCGGGGGTGCTCCGGCCCCAGGACCTTGCGCCGCAGGTCGAGCGCACGCTCGAAGAGGGCGCGCGCCTGCTCCGGCTGCCCCAGGGTGTCCAGGAGGTAGGCCAGGTTGGTGAGGGAGATGGCGTTGGAGGGATGCTCGGGCCCCAGCACCTTCTCGCGCAGCGCCTGCGCCTGCTGGAGGTACGTCAGGGCCTCCCCGGTGCGGCCCAGCCTGCCGAGCACGGTGCCCAGGTTGGCGAGGGACGTGAGGGTGGTGGGGTGCTCGGGCCCGAGCTGCCGCTGCTTGAGGGCCAGGGCGCGCGCGTAGTGCTCGCGGGCCTCCTCGAGCCGCCCCACGTCCTCGAGCACCAGGCCCAGGTTGTTGAGCGAGGTGGAGCGCAGTCCCTCATCCCCGGCGCGTGCCACGGCGTGCTCCACGGAGAGCACCCACCCCAGGGCCTCCTGGGGACGTCCCTGGGTGTGCCCCACCAGCAGCAGCAGCAGATTCCAGGCCCGCGCCGCCAGCAGATCATCCCGGCCCCGGGCGGCCAGGGGGATGGCCTGGCGCACCAGGGCCTCGGCCGCGGAGGCCTCTCCAGCGCCCTGCTTGTGGAGGGCCAGCAGGTGGAGCACCCGCGCGTGAAGCGGAGCGTAATGCAGCGGCTCCACCTCGCGCAGGAGCGCCTCGCCCACCTCCAGCCCCTCCTTGTACTTGCCGGCGGCATGCAGCGCCTCCAGCCTGTCCGCCCGTGGCAGCAGGGCCTCCACCTGTGCGCGCACCTGAGGCCGCTCCGGCGGAGGCACCGCCGCGGTGAGCAGCCGCGCGTCCGCGCAGTCCTGCACCGGCGGGAGCGCGTCCACCGCCTGCACGGCCCTGGGCAGCACCTCTGGGTCTGCACCGCGGGCGAGCAGCTCGGTGAGGGCGCGGACCTGGCTGCGGCGCCGCTCCAGACAGGACTCCTGCAGTGCGGCCAGGCCCTGGGGCGAGCCGGCGGGAGCCTCGTTCGCCTGGCACACCTCGGTGCGCAGCCGCACCCAATGGCTCGCGTAGCCCTCCAGCGCCGCCTCCACGCGCGAGGCGGTGTCCTGGGCATAGGGCAGCCCGGTGCCTCGCAGCGCCTGGCGCACCCGCAGCCGCACCGCCTCGTCCCACACCCCGGCCAGCTGCTGCTCCATGCGCGCGCAGCGCGGCTGCCGTGTGTACCCCCAGCCCCAGGTGGCCAGCGCCCCGGCCGCGGCAAAGGCCAGCCCCATGGCCGCGGCACGCGCGCGGGCGCCGCAGCGCACCGCTGGGTCCTTCTCCAGCGCCGCCACCAGCTCCAGCAGGGAGGCCGGGCGCTCGCGCGGATCCAACGCCAGGCCCTGTTGCAGCGCGCGCACCACCCAGCCCGGCACCTCCGAGCGCGCTGGCGGCGCCGCCGGCCCCGCCAGCATGGCGCGAGCCCGCTCCTCCACCGTGGCGCCCGGGAAGGGGGATTGGTGGAAGAGCGCCTCATGGAGGGCCACGCACCAGGAGAACAAGTCGCTGCGCGCGTCCGCCGGGCGTCCGGCGAGCACCTCCGGGGCCAGGTAGCGGGGCGTGCCCACCACCGCGCCCGCCGAGGTGAGCTGCTCGTTCCAGGTATGCGGGGGCGTGGGCACGAGGGGGACGGGCCCGGAGGGCCTCGTGCCCGAGCCCGCACACACCACCCCAAAGTCCGTCACCCGCACGCCCCCGTCCCGCCCCACCAGCACGTTCTCCGGTTTGAAGTCGCGGTGCACCAGGCCCGTGGCGTGGGCGGCCGCCAGCCCTCGGCCGGCGGCCAGGAAGGCCTCCAGCACCTGGCGCCAGGTACGCGGCCGCTGGTGGAGCCACTGGTAGAGGTTCTGCCCCTCCACGAACTGCATGGAGAGGAAGAGGCGCCCGTCCTCCAACAGGCCCGCGTCATACACCTGCACCACGTGGGGGTGGCTCAGACGCGCCATGGCCTGGGCCTCTCGCAGCAGGCGGCGCTGCTCCTGCTCGCCGCTGGCCAGGTGGGAGCGGGGCAGCTTGAGGGCCACGCGCCTGTCCAGCCGCGAGTCATAGGCGGCAAGCACCAAGCCCATGCCGCCCTCCCCGAGCAGCTCCAACACGGTGTAGCGCCCGGCGAGCTGCTGGCCGGGTGCCGGATGCGAGGCCCCCACCGGCGCATTCCCCACCGCGGCAGGGGGCGACACGGTCCGCGTCGAATCCTCTTCCGCGTCTTTCATGGGCAGCGGCTCACAGGTGGCCCGAGTCTAGTCCCCTCCACCCATGCGGGCCAGCACCGCGCCCACCGCCAGCGCGGTGGCCCCCAGGGCCAGCAGCACCCAGCGCAGCGCCGGTCGAGTCCTGTGCGAGCGGGGCCGCTCCAGGCGCGCGCGCATCTGCTCCAGCGTCTGCTGCTGCAGGGCCTGCTGGAAGTGGAGCGCGGAGGAGCTCGTGGTGGTCAGCCGCCGGGTGCAGTCCTCGCACTCCGCCAGGTGCGCGCGCGCCTGGCGCTCCTCCTCGGGTGACAGCCCGCCCAGGTGCAGCGCATCCAGGGTCAGGGTGGAGAGGTGCGGCGAGGGGGGAGGACTCATGTGTCTCCTCTTGCCCGTAGCTGGGCGGCCATTTCAGACAACTCCGCGAGGCGGTAGACGACGGTGCGCCGGGAGAGGCCGAGCACTCGCGCCACCTCCCCCTGATCCAGCCCCTCCATGTAGTGCAGCCACGCCACCACCTTCACCTTCTCCGGCACGCGCTCCAGCAGCCGCAGCAGGAAGTCGCGGTTGGTGAAGGACTCCTCGGCGTGTACCCCCTGGGGCTCGGGCAGCTCCCCCACCGGCCGCGCCTGCCTCCGGACATTGCGCCGCGCCTGCAAGCAGTAGCGGGTGGCGATGCTGTAGATCCACGGCAGCGCCTCCTTCACATCGCGCACCTTGGCCAGGTGCACGTAGGCGCGGATGAAGGTCTCCTGCGTTGCATCCTGCGCCGAGGCATCGTCATCCAGGATCTTCCGGCACTTCGAATAGATGAGAGGCGCATACGCCAGGTACAGCTCCTCCCACCGCTTGTCTGCCATGGTGTCCGTGTGTCCTCTGGGGTGCAGTGTCCCATAACCTGACGCTGTGGAGCAGAGGAGAAATCGGGGCGCTGTTGAGGGGGACTGGTGCGCAGGGGCCGAGGCAGGCTTGATTCAAAGTCCCACGGGAGAGGTTATCCCACCCGGCCCTACGGCTGAAGTATAGTCCCGCCTCCAGGCGCCCACGGAGGCGAGCAGCTGCGGGCTGATCGCGCGGGGGGCGCCTGCACAGAGCCGGAGACGGGCCGGGCAGGTCCGGGGAGAAGATGACGTTGGACAGGCTGCTGGGGAGCTTGGAGCCGGAGGGGTTGGAGCAGGTGGTGCGGCGTGGGCTGGACAAGGGGTTGATACGCCAGGAGCGGCAGGCGCCGGCCGAGCCGAGCCATACGACGAAGGATGAGCAGGGGCGGGAGTACGGGTACCACACTTGCCTGAGCGCCCGCCAACTGCTCCCGCGCCTCTTCCCCCCTGGCTGTCCGGCCTGTGATCCTCCCCTGTCCTTCCACGGCGCCCCTCTTTCAAGCGCCGTCCGGAGGGATGAGCCCTCTTTGCCTGTGAATGTCTGGACTTGCTCTCCGCCTCTTCAATGCCTCTCCTACGGACTTTGGATCAATCCTGACCGTTGCCGGTATGGCCGCCGTCGATGGCGCAGTGCTCCTGACGCATGAGCTAAAGGTTGTTGGGTTTGGATGCAAACTTCCGAGCCTCAATGGCCCAGCACCGCTCGTTCTTCGTGCACCCACATCTCCCGACGAGAAACCCGCCAGGTACGACCTGACCATGCGTGGCACTCGCCACACGTCAGCGGCGTTGTTCGCAGACGCACGACATGGGCGCATGGCATTCACAGTGTCCGCCGATGGGCCAGCCGCCTGCTTCACGTGGAGCCCAAGGCATAACGCAGTTATCCACTGGCCTGTTCACGTCGGGGCATTCGCCCCGCGAGGGTGGTGGTGAGTGTCAACGCAGTGCTCGTAAGAAGATGACTCAATGTGACAAAGGACTCGTTCCGACATTTCGCTTCGTACGATCCGTCCATACAAGTCGTTCGACACCCTGTCGGTGGCAACCCGCATGTTCTCAGCACCGGCTCTCCGGACCGGAGCGACATAAGAGCTCAAGATTGCCCGGGTGGTTGAGCCTGGCAGACGAGGCGGACCCGCCCCCCCTCCGCTCACGAACGCACGACGACACGTGCTTGCACGAAATCCCGCCGCTCGAGCTGCTCCGCGAGGAACCGGGCCAGGTCCGCGCGCGAGATGCTCGAGAGCATGCCCACGGGCTCGGACGCTCCGGCGCGGACCTTCCCCCGCGCCCGGCCCTCCGTCAGCCGCGGCGGCTTCACCACCGTCCAGTCCAGCCCGCTCTCCATCACGAGCCGCTCCTGCTCGGCGCGGTCCGCGGCCTGCTCTGGAGCGCTGCGGCGGAACATGTCCGCCATGCCTTGGAAGAACACACTGCGTCCCGGGGAGTCCCCCACCATCGCCCCGGTGATGCACAGCAGGCGCCGCACGCCGAGCCGCTTCATCTCCTCCACGATGTGACGGGTGAGCGCCGCGCAGAAGGGCGGATCCTCCGGGCGCGTGGGCCCCAAGGCACAGATGACCGCGTCTCAACTGGCGCACGGTGGGCACCATCATCGAGCGGGTGGTGGAGGAGCGCCTGTCGCCCGGGCGGCTGGAGGGGAAGAACGAAGAGACGCTCAACGGCTTCTTCGACGAGTTGGGAGAGGAGAGGACGAAGGAGTTGAGGACCTTCTGCCGTCGTGGTGGGCATCGAGGGGCTACCCGCGTGGTTCGGCTGCCCCGCAATGCGTGCGTGAGGCCATGAGAACCATTAAACAGGAGCAGCGGTCGACCAGGAGGAGCCGATGCAGGACGGTTTCGCAGGAGAGGGACTCGCCGACACGTGGACTCCAGTGGCGCTCTCGCGCGAGGTGGGCAAGCGCCCCTTCCCGGTGCAGGTCGCCGGGCAGCGGCTGGTGCTCTTCCGCAACGCCGAGGGCAAGGCCGCGGCGCTCATGGACCGGTGCCCCCACCGGGGCGTGGCGCTCTCCCTGGGAAAGGTCAGGGACGGGTGCCTGGAGTGCCCCTTCCACGGCTGGCGCTTCGCGGCGGACGGCGCCTGCGCCCACGTGCCCCTCAACCCCATGCCGCCGGAGAAGCTCAAGAACTTCAACGCCACCTCGTTCCCCGTGCGCGAGCGCGCGGGCATGGTGTGGCTGTACACCCGCCCAGGCTCCGAGGCCCCCGAGGAGCCCGTGGTGCCCGAGGCGCTCGAGGACCGTCGCATGAGCCACTGGCACTACGTGACCGTCTTCCGCGCCCACTGGTCCCGCGTCATGGAGAACATGCTGGACTCGCCTCATCTGCCCTTCGTGCACCGCAACACCATCGGCCGCATCCTCCGCAAGCAGATGAAAGAAGACTCCACCATGGATGTTGAAGTGCACCCCTCGCCCACCGGCTGGTACACCCAGATCAGCATTGATGGTGTGGTCTCCCCGGGGCGGCTCTCATGGCTGAGGCCCAATGGCATGCAGCTGGACATCCCCATCCCCGGCAACACCTGGCGCCTGCACGTGTGGTGCGTGCCGCACGAGGAGCGCTCCACGCGCCTCTTCCTCCTGAGCGCGCGCAGCTTCATGCGCTACAACCCCCTGGGCTGGCTCATGGATCAGTTCAACATCTACATCGCCTCCGAGGACAAGGCCGTGGTGCAGAGCGCTCCGGACAGGGTGCCGCCGCCCTCCCAGGAGAAGAGCGTCGCCACCGACCGCGCCACCCTGGCCTTCCGCCGCTGGTACCTCCAGCGCGTGCAGAGCCCACAGCAGCCCGAGGGCTCTCTGCCTCGCGCAGGCTGACTCACCCGTGGCCGAGGCGGAGGAGTGGTCCTTCGAGGGGGGATTCTCCGACGTGTCCATGATGTCCCACGAGGGCTGACCGTTCGCGCCGAGGTGCTCGAGGTCCGGTGCCCACATGCCGCCGCCCGTGGCCCACGCGGGCTTGGAGGTGAGCGCCGGGCTCCCGTCAACTGCCCGGTCCATGCATCATACCCGCCGCCCCCCTCATGAAGGAGCCCCGACATGCGCAGTCCCCTGATTCATTCGCACCTCCGCTCGCTGCTCGCCGCGGTGCTGCTGACGGCCTGTAGCAGCGAGGCCCCCGAGGACAGGCTCGCACACGCCGGGGAGGACCTGGGCACCGTGGAGGCCCAGGTGTGCTCCGGCTCGAACGTCACCACCCTGACCATCGCGGGCATCAGCTCCTACCAGCGCGAGGTGGCCGGGAGTGGAAGCTGGACGGTCGTCTCTCCCGCCAACGCGGTGCGGCTGGAGTACTTCGTCGATGGCACCCTCTTCGGCATGGACGAGCGGCCCGGCACCTCCGGCACCTGGTACTTCAGCGCCTGGGGCATGACCTGCGGCGCCCATGGCTTCACGGTGCGCGCCACCCCCATGGTCATCGACAGCGCGGGCAACCGCACCACCTGTTTCAGCACCTCCAGGTCCACCTCCCAGACCTTCACCGAGAGCTGCCCCCCGCTCTACTGGTCACCCTCCGGCCCCATCGCGGGCAAGTTCTGCACCCCCATCAACGAGTCCGCGGACCCCCACACCTGGAATGACAACCACCTGTGCGCGGACGTGAACTACGGCTTCCAGTGGAACAGCGCCGGACCCATCCCGGGCCTGCGCTGTACGCAGATCACCGAGAGCGCCGAGCCGGCCTCGCACACCTGGATGGACAACTACCTCTGCGTCCCCCAGGACAGCCCCCTCGTGTTGTCCTGGTCGTCCGCCAAGCCCATCGCCGGGAAGATCTGCACCCAGTGGTACGAGCCCTCGGACCCCCACACCTGGAACGACAACTACCTCTGCTACTGAGCGGCCCACCTGAAGGGGGGAGGACTGGGATGGGGGCGATTGCGGCTTTTTGACTTTGCTCCGCCAATCCTGTTTTATACCCACCGTGGAATTTTTCACGCCCTTTGCCTCCATCCCTGCTCGCGAGGAGTGTCTCCCCATGTCACGCCCCCCCCTCATCCCCTCCCTGTGTGTGTTGCTCTCCGCGCTGCTGCTGACGGCCTGTGGGAGCGTGTCCGAGAGCGAGCAGGAGCTCCCGGTGGACGCCCTGGGCACCCAGGAGCAGGCGATGTGCTCCGGCCTGAGCGTCTCCACCCTCGCCTTCTCGGGCGCCAGCACCTATCTGGGCGAGATGGCCGCCAGTGGCTCCTGGGCGGTGTCCGCCGGCGCCAACGCGGTGCGGCTCGAGTACTACCTGGACAACGTGCTGTACGCCTCCGAGGAGCGCACCGGCACCTCCGGGACGTGGTACTTCAGCCAGACGGGCATCACCTGCGGCACCCACACCCTGCTGGTGAAGGCCTGGCCGATGGTCATCGACAGCGCCGGCAACCGCACCACCTGCTGGGCCTCGCCCCGGAGCGCCTCCCAGGCCATCACCGAGGCCTGTCCCGGTGGCACCTGGGTGCTCGACAGCTACGAGAGCTGCTACGACCTCTACATGACGTCGTGCTACACGCGCAGCCCCAACCCCAAGTGCGCCACCTCCGTCCAGGAGGGGGGAAGCTGCTCGACGGTGGGGACGTACTGCTGGAAGGTGCTGAGCGCCAGCACCGTCGCGGGCTACTGGTGCCAGTGACGGACGGCTCCGAGGGATACCACCCTGCGACCCGAGCTGAATCGTCTCCCGCTGCACCTGGGGTTGTCCGGACTGCTGCTGGTGGGCTGTGGCGGAGCCCCCGAGGCCCTGGCTCCGTCCGGGGAGCCCCTGGGCACCCAGGAGGCAGCGCTGTGCTCCGGCCTCGGACAGGTGAGTGGTGATGGCCGCCCTTCCCCATGGAGGTCATAGGGAGGCCGCGCTGAGGCGCTGGGCAGGCAGGGTCACGATTTCGTGAAATCGCGAAACACGTTGTTAGGTGTTCCGATAATTCCGGCAAGAGGACCCTGACGTGACGACCATCCGCAACAATCGGCCGCCCCCCCCGCCGCCTCCCCCTGTCCGCCGTACCGAGAGCCGCCAGACCCCGCCGGCCCAGACCCAGAACCCGGCGATGACGCGCTCCGTCGGCCGTGACGGATTCGAGACAAAGACAAACCCGTTGGCCAGTGCGGCCCTGGGCTCGGCGCAGCGCACCACGCCCACGCGTGGCACCACGCTGGCCCAGGCGCCCTCCGCCCAGCAATACGGCGTGCAGACGCCCTTCGGCGCCGTGCGCGTGCGCGTCAACGACAGCAGCTTCCAGAACCCCGAGACCGGGCTGGCCCACAACCTGCGCGTCTACGAAATCAAGCGCGCCGGCGAGCAGACCGAGGTGCAGTTCGCCACCAGTCCGCAGAACGCCACCGAGACGGACCGCCTCATCAACCAGGCCGCGGGCTGGGTGCACTCCAGCGCCACCACGAGCAGCCTGCCGGGCTTCCGGCCGGAAACGGTGCAGCTCACCGTGGGCGACAACGGCGTGGCCTCCATGCAGCGGTGGATGAGCAACGGGCGCGAGGGCCGGCTCGTCGGCGTGAGCGTGAAGGATCCCCGGCTGGGCGAGGGCTTCGTCGACGTACCTCCGGCCGTCTTCAACGCGCTGCCCGAGGGCCGCGGCCGGGACGTCACCCGCGAGGGGGGCACCGAGTACAACCTGCGCACCGCCCAGCTCCAGCGGGATGGCCGCACCGAGCAGGTCTCCTTCTGGGAGGCCAGCCACCTGCAGCGCAACGAGCAGAACGAGCTGGAGCGCGTCACCTACCAGTTCACCCCCGGCGACAACCAGCTGGGCCTGGTGCGCACGGACCGGCCCGATGGCAGCACGGTCTACAAGTTCGGCGAGCACTACGAGCGGATTCCCGGGCCGCGCAACAACCTGCAGGTGGGCAGCGGCAGCGCCGTCACCTACGGCTCGGACAGCGCCGAGGTCGTCAACGCCGCGGGCACCCAGCTGGACTTCTACCGCGAGGTGTCCGAGGGCCAGTACGAGCGGACGAGCCGCCACGAGCACCTGCTGAGCAACGGCCGCTCGACGGACCTGCGCCTCATCCACAACGAGCAGGACAACCTGTTCCGCCTGGTGCGCGACAAGGGCGGGGGCTCCTACGAGGCGGTGGTGGACCGGCTGGAGACGGCGGCCGATGGCACGCCCATCCTCCCGCGGAGCGCCCTGGGCAACCTGGACCCGAGCACCCTGAGCACCCCGTCCACCCGCTTCACGGTGGGCCAGGCCCCCTCGCGGCCCACCGGCGACCTGGCACCGCGCCTGGTGGACCTGGACTATGACGCCTTCAAGTTCTCGCGGCGCGAGGGCAGCCTCGCCGAGCGCTTCCGGGACCCCAACGCCCCCTTCCAGACGCGCACCGTCGTCATCAACGGCGAGACGCGGCAGATGGAGCTGTTGGATGCGCAGGCCAAGAGCCGCTACGTCGACCGCAACGGCGTGGAGTACATCGCCCGGAACGAGAACGGCACCCTGCACGTGGAGAACGTGAACAGGACCTCGGTGATTGGCTCGCCCGCGCAGGCCTACTCGCTGCCGCCGGACGCCTTCATCATCCCCTCCTCCGGCGAGCGCGCCAGGGACTTGATGCCCAAGCTGGCCGCCATGGGCCTGGAGCCGGTGGCCGTGCTGGGCACGGGCTTCATCTCCGCCCAGACGGGCGCGGATGGGAAGACGAACCCGGCGCTGACGCAGCCGGTGGGCTACTCGTATTTCGATCCGCGCAAGCTGGGCATCACCGAGAACATTCCGCCCGCGGACCGGACGGATGATGCATTGACGTCCGGCGTCATCCGTGAGGGAGGCGTCATCCGCGAGGACGGGCTGGGCTCGGACAACATCCACTCCGGCTACTACACGCAGCGCGTCACCAACGAGCAGGGCAAGGTGGAGTTCCGCCAGGTGATGCTCGACTTCCCGGATGAGGGGAACAATGACCGGGCGAGCATCCGCCAGCAGCTGAAGGAGCTGGAGGCCCGGCCGGACGTGGTGGCCATCAACCTCTTCGCGCACCACTCGGCGAGCAGCGTGGACCAGCTGGTGGGCATCATGGGCACCGAGCCGGACACGGGCCAGCGCAACGTGGCGGACGGGGAGGACCTGAACCCCACGGGCATCCTCGACTCGCGCGCCTTCATGGTGTTCAACGGCCAGGGCGAGCAGCTGGGCATCATGTTCACGCCGAAGATGGCCATCCGCGACACGCTGGAGGCGGCGCGGCAGACGTACGGCGAGGACGTGCGGGTGCAGAACTTCGACGGAGACTTCTACGCCCAGCGCTGGTTCGCCGACGGGCGGGAGGACTCCTCCAGGTACGCGCTGAACTACCAGAACGCCTTCATCGTCGTGCGGCCCACGGAGGGCTTCCGGCCGGCCCGGGTGCCCGAGGAGATCCGCGATCCGAAGCTGGACGAGCTCTACCAGCGCGGGCTGGAGGCCGATGACGCCGAGGACCAGAATCAGCGCACGAGCAACCCGCTGGAGGCGCTCGGCGAGCTGTGGCGCCGGAGGTTCGGCGGCGGCAACTGAGGAAGTTGCCCTGCCGGCGCACCGTCATTCCTCCGTCAGTGCATCGTCATTTCCCCGAAGGTGTGGCAATGACGGGACACTGACGGCACCGCCCTATGTTACGCCCGGATTCCTGCGTTCCAGGCACTCGGCCCCCCGGTAGCGGTTCCATACGACCTGGGAGCCCGGAGGCATATGCCAGGGATTCCTTACACGCGGTTGCGAGGGAGCAAAACATGCGGAGCATCAAGACGGCGGTGAAGTCGCTGGCAGGCGTGGGGCTGGCCCTGGTGGGCGCGCAGGCGGCGGCGGCCACGGTGACGGCCTATGGCCCGTCGCTGCAGAGTGGCACGTACATCAAGTCGACGACGTACTACTTCTGCAACTCCAGCTCGCACACCGCGCTGGACATCTGCGTGGACACGACCGGGAACAAGACCTCGTGCGGGGCGTGCAACGCCACCAACGTGCTGTCCATGCTCAACGGCACCTACACCTACCAGCTCATGATCTCCGGCTGCGCCTCCGACTGCGACAGCACGCCGACGGACTGCGGCGGCGGCGCGGGCAACTACTACCAGGTGACCGGCAGCAACGGGTACGACTTCCGCCAGCTGCACATCAACCCCAACGCCGACATGAAGACCAAGACGGCCGCCCGCGGGGCCTACCTGGGCTGGCTGGGCAGCACCGGCAGCTCCACCGCGCCCCACGTCCACGCCGACAACCGCCGCAGCGGCACCCGCCTGAGCGCCTGGTACACCGGCTATGTGTCGTGCGGCTCGCCCGCGACCGGCTCCAACGCGATCGGACAGGTGACGCTGCAGTAGCTCGCGGAGGGCGGGGGGGAGCTCCCCAGGGGACGACTCCCGCCCCCGCCTTCTCCCAGGGGAAATCACTTGAAGGCCTCCCGAATGCATTCGTCCATCCCCCGGTGCTGGCGCCTGGGTGCGCTGCTCGCCACGCTCGGCACCACCTCGGCCGCCGCCGCCAACGAGCAGCCCCTCCCCGAGCCGCGCCTCGCCCGGCTCACGTGCTACGCGGGCTACCTGAAGCTCGAGTCCCTGCACGGGCTCGAGGGCGTGCGCGCCGCCATCCGCCAGGCCATCGCCCAGAATGATCAGGCCGCGCTGCTCTTCCTGGAGCAGCGGCTCGCGGAGCTCATCGGCAAGGACGCCCAGGCGGCGCTCCAGGTGATTGAATGGGCCGACACCGCGCAGGAGCCCGAGATGTCGCTCTACCTGCGCGCGGTGCGGGAGACGGAGGCCGTGCGCTCGCCCAGGGTGGTGGACAGGCTGGCCTCCATGGCCGAGAGCCACCAGGACCCCGGCCACCAGGCCAACGCCCTCATGGCCCTGGAGACGCAG
>NZ_DASUNC010000042.1:0-126585 GCF_036277355.1 Archangium sp. | reverse complement strand
CCCGGGCGATGCGGACACCCAGGCACGGGGGAGCGCCCTGGCGTCCCACCTGGCTTTGCTGGGGGCCGTGGACGAGGTGTCCGCCTCCACCCGCCGCCTTTCCCGTGAGCTGCCCAGACTCCGGGCCAGCCACCAGGGCATCGCTCGTGCGGGCAACGGCATCTTCGTCCGCTACGTCGACCATGGGGAACGTCAGCTGCGGTGGATGGACGCCGAGTTGGCCGCCGCCACCCGCCTGGCCACCGCCGCCTCCCAAGTGGAGGACCCGGACATGCAGCTGGCCCTGCTGCGCCTGGCCGGCCCCCGGCTGGAGGCCGCCATGCTCGGTGCCCTGCTGGTGGCCGTCTGGTTCGACTTCCTCCTCCTCACCGACGACGCGCTCTCCCGCCGCCTCTACAGCGTGGAGTGGTTGTACGTGGACATGGACCGCTTCCAGACGCTGCTCGAGCCCGCCCTGACGGCGCTCTCCTCCCTGGAGCCCGCGCGGGTGGAGGCGACGGCGGAGGACATGCCCGCCCTGGTGGGTCACCTCACCCGCGAGTTCGAGGCATTGCGAGAGACCGTGCGCAAGGGAGCGGAGACCCTCCAGAAGATACTGGTGCTCAAGGAGGCCGCGGAGGCACTCACCCTGGTGTCGGCGCTGAAGTTCACCCTGCCCGCGCTGCGCGCGGCGGCTCCTGCGACGCTGGGCATGGGTTTCGTGGTGGGCTCGCACGGCGTGATGATGGGCACGCGCCTTGTCGTCTCCGCCGAGTGGGTGGAGATGATGCAGCGGCTGGTGCGGGCCGGCGTCCTCTCCCTTCCCGCCGTCAGCGCGGCCGTACGCATACAGGCCGGCCAGGTGATGATGGCGCACGGGGAGTTGCCGCGCGGCGTGCGCGAGGCGCTGGGCGAGGGGCCCGAGGTGCGGGGCATGCGCGTGACGGACAGAGCGGGGGCTGGCATGGCCGAGCCACCCCGGCACCACGTCATGCCGCAGGAGTTCCGCGAGTGGTTCGAGAAGCGCGGCTTTATCGGCGAGATGGACATCGACCAGTTCTGCGTGAAACTGGAGCAGGCACACCACCAGGCCATCCACGGTGGGGGGAACTGGAAGCTGGGGCGCACCTGGCCCGACGAATGGAACCAGATGATTATGAGCGTACTGCGCCAAGCTGAGTCCAAGGCAGGCCGTATGTTGACACCGAATGCGATCCTGAAGCTCATCGCAAGAGAGATGAAGCGCTATAAGATCCCGATGAACTTCGTCCCGGGGAGAAGGTGATGAGCGAGAACCGGTCCTGGCAGGGCCACTGGACAGCCCGCATGTATGAGCGGGTTCGTGCTCGCGGTTTCGGTTCGCTCACCGCCTTCGCAGACGCACACCCGACCCTCCCCCTGGTTGAGCTGGCCGATGAACTAGGGGACGACCTCAACGCGGTGCAGGTATTCAAGGGACTGGTTGATGAGGCTGAGCGAAGCCATCAGGTAACTCGCCTGGTGCGCAGCCAATTTGTGCGTGAACTCCACGAGAGCTTCCCTGACGGCTGGCCGTCCGTCATGGACGATGAAGCCCGTTTGGAAGTTGCCATGGCGCTCGGCTCCTGGTTTGGCTTCACTCCGGCGACGCACCAGGCGCGCGTCAACCGGGCCAGCGATGCGTTGCTCGCCACGCCACCACGGCCCGGCTGGCGCCCACTCGGCCCCGACGACGCGCTACTGCTCACACTCCTGCCCGACGAGGAAGTCTGAATTCCACCTACTGGAGAGGGCGATGAGCAGCGGACGGGCTTGGCGGGGCAACTGGGTGGCCCGCCTGTATGAGCGGGTACGCGAGCACGGCTACGACTCCCTCACCGCTTTCGCCGAGGCGCGCCCCGGCGTTCCTGTGTATTTGCTGGCCGAGGAGCTTGGCAAGGACGACGTCGCCGGGGTGCTGGTGTTCAGGGGGGTTGCTTGCCGAGGCAGAGCGAAGTCACCGGGTTACACGCTTTGTGCGTGATGTTCTCGTGCGCGAACTTGCGGAAAGCCTCCCTGACGGCTGGCCGTCCGTACTGGACGATGCAAACCGTGGAGAGGTTGCCTTGGCGCTCGGAGCATGGACGGCCGACGCTCCTGAAACACATAAGGAGCGTGTAAGAAGGGCTGGCGACTCGCTCCTCGCCACTCCGCCCCCTCCTGGCTGGCGCCCGCTCAACCCCGATGACGAGTTGCTGCGCACGCTCCTGCCCGACGAGGAAGTCTGAATCCCACCGCTGGAAGCGGAGCCGTTGCCAGCCCCGCTCCCGGCAACCCTCGGCCTACCCCGCGCGCGACACGAGGTAGCGCACCAGCGCCTGGGCCTTGG
Organism: Archangium sp.; assembly: GCF_036277355.1. Taxonomy (GTDB): domain Bacteria; phylum Myxococcota; class Myxococcia; order Myxococcales; family Myxococcaceae; genus Archangium. The sequence goes on along the minus strand of NZ_DASUNC010000042.1, from coordinate 124,259 downwards.
GAATCAGGGTGTCCACCTCGATGAACTCGTCCACCGTGTGGAAGCCCTTGCCCCGAGGGCCCAGCCCGTCGATGGACGGAATCCCCATGGCGGACGAGGTGCTCGCGTCCGAGCCACCGCCCACCAGCGGCGCCTCGCCATGGCCCAGCCCGGACGCGTGGGCACACGCGCCATACGCCGCCATCAGCGCCGCGGAGGCCTCGGTGCGCTCGAGCGGCTCACGGGCCACCCCACCCTTCACCTCGATGCGCGTGCCGGGAACGCCGGCCGCGGCCTCCTCGGCCGCCTGACCGAAGCGCCGCACCAGCTCCTCCCCGTCCGCGCGCGTGCAGAAGCGCAGGTCCACCTCCGCCACCGCGTGGTCCGGCACCGTGTTCTTCCCCTGCCCTCCCGTCACCTTGCCCACGTTGACGGTGATGCCACGCGGGTAGTCGGTGAGCTGCTGCACCCGGTCCACGAAGCGGGCAATCGCCCACAACGCGTTGGCCCCCTCCTGGTGCGCGTTGCCCGCGTGGGCGGCCTTGCCATGCGCCACCGCCACGGCCATGCCGGTGCCCTTGCGCCGGGTGATGATGGCGTCCGCCGCCCGGCCGGACTCGAACACGAGGCACGCCCCCGCTCCGGCGATCGCCTTGCGGATGACCTCGGCGCCCTCGGGCGAGCCCACCTCCTCGTCCGACACCACCACCAGCCGCAGCGGCGGCAGCTTCTCCAGGCCCCCCGACGCCGCGAGCGCCTTGAGCGCCCACGCGATGACGACGAGCCCGCCCTTCATGTCCAGCACGCCCGGCCCGCGCCGCAGCGCCCCATCCTTCCGGTAGCCCTCGAACTTGCCCGGGGGGAACACCGTGTCCAGATGGCCCACCAGCGCCACCGGCGCCAGCCCCGCCCGGCCCTCCGAGCGGAACACCAGGTGGTCCGCGTACCGCGTGCTCTTCACCACCTCCGCCGCCAGCCCCGGCATGGTGAACTGCTCGCGCAGCAGGGCACCCACCTCGCGGCCGCCCTCCGCGTTCTCCGTCCAGGAGTTCACCTCCACCAGCGCGGCGAGCGCTTCTTCCATCTCCCCCAGCCTGCCCACCAGCCAGCTGGCCGCCGCTTCACCCATCTCGCGCATCGTCCTCGGCCTCCCGCCGAAAAAGCTTCCGTCCCGGGGTGCATCCCCGGTCGCCCCCCGGGCATATGCCAGGCCCCCGGCTCCAGGGAAGGTGCCCCGGCGCCCGCCCGCCCGGCGCCCCGGCACGGGTGCCCCGGGGGAAGGAAGCTTGCCGGGGACGGTGGGGGTCCGCACCTCAAGAGGCAGGAGGATGAACGATGGCGGACGCGCTGTGGATATTGGTGGCCAATGGGAGCCGGGCCAAGCTCTTCTCGACGGATGAGCGCGCGGAGGTCTGGAACCTCAAGGAGGAGTTCCACCACGAGGAGAGCCGGTCCATGTCCCGGCAGCTGCTCAACCAGCCGGACAACCCCAACGCCGGCTCCCTGCACAAACCCCAACCCGAGAACCAGCCCGATGCTCGCCAGCAGCTGGAGATCGATCGCTTCGCCCGCGAGCTCTCCGCCCGGCTGGAGCGTGGCCTGAATGACCACGCCTACGACCGGCTCGTCATCGCCGCCCCGCCCGGACTGCTCGGCCTGCTGCGCAAGCTCATCAGCCCCCGCGTGCACCAGCGGCTGATGCTCGACTTCCGGGCGGACTACATGAACGTGCCGGACCGCGAGCTGCCCGAGCGCATCCCGCTCTCCTAGGTAGGCAGCCGCACAGGCAGGCGGCCCGGAGCTCCTTCCCGCTCCGGGCCTCGTCCGTCTGGAGCCCCCACCTGGGCCTACATCCTGGTACGTGGCCGCGCCGCTCGGGCGCGCTCCGTGGTACAGGAGGGAGGAGGCGTCGGCTGTGAGGACATTGGGGTCCTCTCGGCGCCATCCCGCGGACGTCACGAGATTCATGAAACTTCCCCTGATCGGCACCCTCAAGCTGCGCGGCCGCCTGACGCTGTACGTCACCCTGCTGGCCGTCGTGCCGCTGCTGCTCTCCACGTGGGCGGGGGTCAGCAGCACCCAACGGATGATGCAGGCGCAGGTGCACGAGATGCTCCGCATCGAGGCGGAGGGCCTGAAGGATCTGGTGGAGGCCTCGCTGGTGGAGCGCGAGACGAGCGTGCGCAGCTGGGCGGAGGACACGCTGCTGCGCGAGTCGCTGCAGCGCGACACCTACGCGCTGAGCGACGGAGTGCTGTCGCGGCTGCAGCTGCGCTACACCACCTTCACCGGGCTGGTGCTCTTCACCGAGGACGGCCGGGCCGTGTCCGCCAGCACGCCGGCCCTGCGCGACTCCTTCGCGGGACAGGAGGCGCTGGTGCGCGACGCGGCCTGGTTCAAGGCGGCCCAGGAGGGGCGCTTCACCAGCACGACGCTCACCCAGGAGGACCCCGTCTTCGGCATGCAGGTGCTGCACCTGGCGGCGCCGGTGATGGAGTCGCGGGGCGGGCGGCGGCTGGGCGTGCTGCTGGCCGCGTATGACTGGGGCCAGGTGGGCGAGGTGGTGAAGGCCGCGCTGGCCCGCGCCCGCTCGCGCAAGAACGAGAGCTTCGCCCTGGAGGTGCGCACCGCCTCGGGCGCGGTGCTCTTCGACTCGCGGGGCAAGGACGCCTGGAACATCCCCGACGCCGTGGCCGAGCAGGCCATCAACGGGCCGGAGATTCCGGACGTGGGCGATGGCTGGCGCTTCGTGGCCCTCTCGGATCCGGAGGAGGTCTACGCCCGGATGAACCAGATGCGCGCCGGCATCGCGGCGGCGGTGCTGGCCGTGGCGGGGCTGGCCGCCCTGGCCGCCCTGCTGCTGTCGCGCGGCATCACCGCCCCCATCACCCGGCTGAGCCAGGTGGTGCACCGCATCGTCCAGGAGGGAGACCTCACCCAGAAGCCCGACGTGCGCTCGGACGACGAGGTGGGCGAGCTGGCCCGCTCCTTCGTGCAGCTGGTGGACCACCTGCGCGAGACGACCGAGAGCCTGCAGCGCGGCACGCAGGTGCTCACCGACACCGTGGCCGAGCTGACGCGCGCCGCCGAGCAGGAGGAGAACAACCTCACCCGCCAGGCGGCGGCCCTGCAGCAGACGCAGGTGACGGCGCAGGAGATCAAACAGACGTCGGAGGTGGCGGCCGAGCGCGCCGCCGCGGTGCTGACGGTGGCCACGCGCGCCGATGAGCTGGGCCAGAGCGGCGCCCGCGCGCTGGCCGAGAGCATGGGGGGCTTCCAGGCGCTGCGCGACCAGGTGAACGAGATGTCCGAGCAGATCAGCGGGCTCAACGAGCGCGCCCAGCGCATCGGCGGCATCACCCAGACGGTGAAGGGGCTGGCGGACCGCTCCAACATGCTGGCGCTCAACGCGGCCATCGAGGCGGTGCGCTCCGGCGAGCACGGCAAGGGCTTTGGCATCGTGGCCAAGGAGATCCGCACCCTGGCCAACCAGTCCATCCACTCCACCGGCCAGGTGGGAGGGCTGCTCGAGGACATCACCCAGGCCATCCGCAAGACGGTGGAGCTGAGCGAGCAGGGCCAGGCGCGCATGGAGGCGGGCCTGGCGCAGGCGCGCACCAGCGGCGAGAGCATCCAGGCGCTCAGCGGCATCGTGCAGGACAACATGAACGCGGTGCGGCAGATCTCCGGCGCGGTGAGCCAGCAGAACGCGGGCATCAATGAAATCTTCGGCGCCCTGACGGACCTCTCCAGCCTGATGCACGACACCATGGTGGGACTGCAGGCCACCCAGCGCGTGACGCAGTCGTTGCGCGAGGTGGCCGAGCAGATGCAGCACGTAGCGCGCAGCTACCGGGTATAAAACCCGGTCCATGAGCCCTCCACCTCGCGCCATCATCCTGGACCTCGGCAACGTTCTCGTCTTCCACGACAATGCCCTGCTGTTCCGCAGGCTGGGGGCGAGGGCGGGGCTCCCGCCCGCGGAGGCCGAGCGCCGGTTGGCGGGCGCGGGCTGGACGGCGGCCAACCGGGGTCTCGTCGGCGCCGAGGGCATCCGGCGCGACGTGTGTGGCGCGCTGGGGGTGGACCTGCCGGCCGAGGAGTTCAACGCCCTGTGGAGCAGCCACTTCACCGTGCACGAGGCGGTGCTGCCGCGGGTGCGGGGGCTGGTGGGGCGGGTGAAGCTGGTGCTGCTGTCCAACACCAACGTGCTGCACATGGCCTGGCTGCGGCCGAGGCTGCCGGTGCTGGAGCGCTTCGATCACCTGGTGCTCAGCTGCGAGGTGGGCCTGGTGAAGCCCGAGCCCGCCATCTACCAGGAGGCCCTGAAGCACGCGGGCTGCGAGCCCCAGGAGGCCGCCTTCTTCGACGACATCCCCGAGTTCGTCCAGGCCGCGAGCGCGCTGGGCATCCGCGGCCACCTCTTCACCACCGCCCAGGCCTTCGACGCGCAGCTGAAGGCGCTGGGGCTGTAGCGGCTACTTCTTCTCGTAGCGCGCCACGGGCGGCTCGTGGCGCGCGGCCTCCGTCCAGGCCTTCATCGCCGGCAGGGCGAGCACCGCGTCCCTGTAGGCGGCGCCCACCGCGTCCAGCTCCACGTCATAGGTGACGAAGCGCGTGACGACGGGCGCGTAGAAGGCATCCGCGATGGAGAAGGCGCCGAAGAGGAACGGCCCGCCCTGGCCGAAGCGCGTGCGGCACTCCGTCCACAGCGAGGTGATGCGGGAGATGTCCTCGGCGACGCCGGGGGCGCGGCCCTCGCCGGGCCTGCGGGCGTGGAGGTTCATGGGCATGTGGTTGCGCAGGTGGGCGAAGCCCGAGTGCATCTCCGCGGTGACGGAGCGGGCCAGGGCGCGCGCGGCGCTGTCCTGGGGCCACAGCTTCGCCTGGGGGAACTGCTCGGCGAGGTACTCGCAGATGGCCAGCGAGTCCCAGATGACGAGGTCCCCGTGCAGCAGCGCCGGCACCCGGCCACTGGGCGAGTACTTCGCGATGCTCGCGGCGGTGTCCGCCTGGCCCAGCGGCACCACCACCTCGCGGAAGGGCTGCCCGGTGTGGGCGAGCGCGAGATAGGGCCGCAGCGACCAGGAGGAGTAGTTCTTCGAGGCGACGACGAGGGTGAGCTCTTTCATGGGGGCGCACCTTACAGCGCCCCCGCGCCGCGCGAGCTCAGCTCCCGGTCCGCAGCAGGTCGCGCAGGCGGGACATCCACGAGGCACGGCGCCGGCGCACGGGCGGATCGATGCGGTAGACGGGCACCGGCAGGCGGATGTTCTTCAGGTCTCCCCGGCCCAGACGCACCACGGGCGCCAGGACCTGGCTCTGCACCTGCTGCACCACCGGCTCACTGACGTAGAGGGAGCCGGGCCGGGCGAGCGACTCCAGGCGGGCGGCCACGTTGACGCCCTCGCCGAAGATGTCGCCATCCCGGTGCACCACCGAGCCCAGGTGGATGCCGATGCGCAGCTCCACCCGGCGCGTCTGCGGGACACATTCGTTGCGCGCGCACAGCGCCGACTGCAACTCCAGCGCGCAGGCCACCGCGGGCAGGGCCTCGTCGAACTCGACGAGGAAACCATCTTCCAACTGTTTGATCTCCCGGCCTCCATGACCGGTGAGCAGACCGCGTACCAGCCGGCCATGCTCCTGACGCAGCTCCTGGTTGAGCGCCTCGTCCCGCCGAGCCTCGGGGCTGAGCTCCACCATGTCCGTGAACATGATGGCCGCTACCTTCCTGGGTTCCGGTTGCGGCACTTCCGCCATCATCAACGCGTCTCCTTCTCCCCCCCGCCACGAAAGCGAATGTTACTTGAGAGACACTCACCTGGTCTGCCCGGGGGCAGCCAGACAGCCGCGCCTAATCCCACCTGTTGGCTCGGATGAACGTAAGTATTACTGACGCAGCGCACAACGCACGGGGAGAGCGAGAGTCCGGGAGCCGACACAGGGCGTCACGGGAGTGTCGCCCTGTTACTGTGGCGGGCGAGCCTGCACCCATGTCGGCACCCGAGGACCCACAGGATCCCCACGCTCCACTCTGGCCGCCGCTGCTGGCGACGGTGGGCGTGTTGTGGGTGGCCACGCACGTGCGGGAGCAGAAGCTGGTGCTCAGCGCGCTGGCCACGCTGGTGGCGCTGCCCACGCTGTGGCGGGTGCTGACGCGCCGGTGGGTGCGCGGGGACGTGCTGCGAGGGCTGGCCATGGGCTACCTCGCGTGCCACGTGCCGCTGCTGCTCGGCGCCTGCGCCACCCTGGACCGGCCCGAGTGCCGCATCCGCCTGTGCATGGAGGGCGTGCTCGCGGGAGTGCCGTACGTGCCCTGGGCGGGAGTGCTGGGCACGCTTCTGTACTGGGCGTGGGGCACCGTGGGTGCAGGCCGCCGCGCGCTGTGACGGCGGGTGGGGAGCCCGTGTCACGGAGGACCGTGCCCGGGTGGTGGGTTGCGGCCTGGAATGGCAGCGACCTAGCTTCAGCGCCCCTCGAACACCTTGGAGACAGCATGGACACCATCACCGGCAGCTGCTGCACGCTCGACCTCGACACGATGCAGAAGACGAAGGCGCACGTGGCGGCCAACCCGGAGGCGGGCAAGGGCCGCTTCGAGACGGTGACGGAGTGGCGGGACGGGGCGCAGGCGGTGACGAAGGCCCGCTCCTTCACGCTCGAGACGGACGAGCCCACGGCGCTGGGCGGAAAGGATCAGCACATCGATCCGATGGAGCTGCTGCTGGCCTCGCTGGGCACGTGCCTGACGATCGGCTGGGTGACGCAGGCGCGGATGAGGGGGCTGGACTACCGCAACCTGCGCATCAAGGTGAGCGCGCCGTTCGACCTGAGGGGCTACCTGAACCTGGACCCGAAGGTGCGCGCGGGCTTCTCCGAGCTGCAGTACACGGTGGAGGTGGACACGGACGCGGACGCCGCCACGCTGGAGGAGATCCGCAAGGCGGCGGAGAAGACGAGCCCGATGTTCGACAACATCCTCAACCCGACCGCCATCTCGGGCCGGGTGAGGAAGCTCAGCGGCTCGGTGGCGGCCTGAGCACCCTCTCCCTCTGGGAGAGGGTGGGGGCGAGGGTCTACCGCTGGTTCGCGCGCAGCTCCTTCACGAGCCGCCCGGCGCCGTAGATGTGCTCGAGGGCCCGCAGCAGGCCCTCGCCGTGCACGGCCACGGCGCGGTTGTTCTCCGGCACATAGGCATACTCGCCACCCAGCGAGTGCAGGTTGCCATCGAAGATGAGCCCCACCACGCGGCCCTCGCGGTCCACCATGGGCGAGCCCGAGTTGCCCCCGATGATGTCGTTCGTCGTGGCCATGTCGAAGGGCGTCTCGCCGGGCACCTGGCCGCGGGCCTTCATCCACGAGTCCGGCAGCCGGAAGGGCTCCTTGCCCGTGTGGCGCTCATACGCACCGGCGAACGTCGTCATCGGAGGCACCTGGCGCCCGCCCTCGTCCCAGCCCTTCACCGTGCCGTAGTTGAGGCGCAGGGTGAAGGTCGCGTCCGGGTAGCCCGTGGTGCCGTAGGCCGCCAGCCGGGCCTGCGCGAGCAACTCGCCATTCTTCTTCAGCACCGACTCCACCGTGTCCTCGTAGCGCTTGCGCACCTCGCGCGCCTGCGCGTCCACCCGGCGCGCCAGCACGATCATCGGCTCCTTCGAGGCCTCCACCGCCGCCTTGCCGCCGTCGAGCAGCCGCTTGCGCTCCTTCACGTCGAAGAGCTTCGTGCCCTTCACCAGCGCGCGCGCCAGCTCCTCCGGGGCCTCGCGGCCGAGCACCGTCTTCACGAACGCATCATCCGCGCCGAGCGTCTCGCGCAGCTTGTTGAAGCCGAAGGTGAGTGAAATCACCTCCAGCTCCGCGGGGATGGGGGCCTCGCGCAGCAGCCCCATGCGCAGGGCGGGGAGCTGTCCCTCCGTGTACTCGCGCAGCCGCTCCGGGTTGGGCTTGGGCAGCTCGTCCGCCGCGCGCACCAGCCGCTGGGCGATCTCGAAGAGCTCGGACGAGAAGCCATACCCGTCCTCCTTCAGCCGGTACTCGGCGATCATCGGCCGGTAGGTGTCCAGCGCGCGGGAGATGGCCGCCCAGGAGCCCGCGGTGGTGGCCTTGAGCTTCGGATCCGCCTCCACCTTCGCGCGGAGGTCCGCCTCGGTCTTGCGCTTGTCGGCGAGCAGCGAGGGCTCGGCCAGGGCCTGGTGCCGGCCGCGCAGGGCCTTCAGCGCGTTCTCCACCGAGCGCAACCGCGCCCGCGTGGTGCGGAAACGCTCCGGCGAGGTCGAGGCGTACTCGCGCAGCATGCCGCGCCGCTCGGCCAGGTACATCAGCGCGAACGGCAGCGCCACGTCGCGCTGGAACTCCAGCTCGGCCACGGTGAGCTGCCGCTGGGTGGCGCCGGGATGGCCGGAGACGAAGACCAGGTCCCCCTCCTTCGCGCCCACCTTCGCCCAGGGCAGGGAATTCTCCGTCTTCAGCGGCTGCCCGTTGGCGTCCCAGACGCGCAGGAAGGCCGCGTCGAAGCCGTAGCGCGGGAAGTTGAAGTTGTCCGCGTCCCCGCCGAAGGCGGCCATGGAGAACTCGGGCGCGAAGGCCAGCCGCACGTCCTGGAAGCGGCGGTACCGGTAGAGCTGGTACTTGCCCCCGTTGAAGAGCGTCACCACGTCACAGCGCACCTCGGGCCCGGTGGCGCACTCGCTCTCGATGGTGGACATCTCCGCCTTGAGCGCGGTGTTGAAGGCCGCGCCGCTCAGGCCCTTCGTGGCGCCCTGGAGGCGCGCGGTCACGTCCGTCATCGCCACGAGCTGGTTGGCCTCCACCTTGGGGCAGCGCAGCTCGTCCTTCAGCTCCTTCGCATAGAAGCCCGTGGCCAGGTAGTCGCGCTGGGGCGAGGACAGGTCCTGCACACAGGAGCGGATGCAGTGGTGGTTGGTCATCACCAGCCCGTCCGGGGACACGAAGCTCGCCGAGCACCCCCCGGCCAGGCGCACGGAGGACAGCCGCAGGGAGTCCAGCCATTCCTGCGAGGGCTCGAAACCATGGGCGGCCTTCACGGCGGCCCGGGGGAAGGCGTCATAGGTCCACATCCCCTCCTCCGCGGCGGCGGGGAGGGCGAAGAGCAGGCCAAGGGCGAGCAGTCGTTGCACGGGCGAGTGGTCCTTCCTGGGGAGGGAGAAGGGCCGGGTTGTGGCCCGGGGAGTGGCGCGCCGTCAACCCGGGCGGACGGAGGATGCACGTCGGACTTGAGTTGGAGGCGGGGACTGCGGAAGGTTGGGGACAATGGCGACGAAGCACCACATCTACCTGGTCCCCGGCTTCTTCGGCTTCGCCAACCTGGGAGAGCTGCTCTACTTCGGGCACGTGCGCGACTACTTCGTGGCGGAGATGGCGCGCCGCGGCGTGGACGTCGAGGTGGTGCAGGTGCTCTCGCACCCCACCGGCTCCATCCGCACGCGCGCCGCGGACCTCTACAAGGCCATCGAGGCGAGCGCGAAGAACGACGATGGCCCCATCCACCTCATCGGCCACTCCACCGGAGGGCTGGACTCGCGGCTGTTCGTCAGCCCGGGCGCGATGCTGGGCGATGACATCGACGTGGAGCCCTTCGCCCGCCGGGTGCGTACGGTGGTGACGGTGTCCACCCCGCACTCGGGCACCCCGCTGGCGTCCTTCTTCCTGGGGCTCTTCGGACAGAAGCTGCTGCAACTGCTGTCGCTCTTCACCGTGTACGTGCTGCGCTTCGGCCGGCTGCCGCTGACCGTGGCCTTCCGCCTGGGCAGCCTGCTGACGCGCTGGGACGAGCAGCTCGGCTTCCGCCCCACCATCCTGGACCAGCTCTTCGAGCAGCTGCTGGGCGACTTCTCCATCGAGCGCCGCGAGGAGCTCGTGCGCTTCCTGGGCGACGTGACCAACGACGCCTCGCTCGTCCCCCAGCTCACCCCCGAGGGCATCGACCTCTTCAACGCGAGCACGCTGGACCGGCCCGGGGTGCGCTACGGCTCGGTCATCACCCAGGCGCGGCCGCCGTCGCTGCGCGCGCGGGTGAGCGCGGGGTTGGACCCGTACGCCCAGATGACACACACCGTGTACGGCTTCCTCTACGGACGCACCCAGCGCATGCCCCTCACGGCGATTCCCCTGCACACCCCGGCGCAGACGGCGGCGCTGGTGGAGGCCTACGGCGCCATGCCCGGCCCGCAGGCCTGTGACGGCATCGTCCCCACGCGCTCGCAGGTGTACGGGCGGGTGCTGACGGCCGTGCGCGCGGACCACCTGGATGCGATCGGCCACTTCGACCAGCCCTCGCACCGGCCGCCCCACGTGGACTGGCTCATCTCGGGCTCCGGCTTCCGCCGGCTCCAGTTCGAGCGCCTGTGGAACACCGTGGTGGATTTCGTCCTGTTGGAGACCTGATACACAGCGGGCCTGGCCGTCGACCTGGAGCCCACCATGTGCACCCATGCGCAAGCGCACCGGCGCCGGGCGCATCGACGTGGTGGCCTTCAGCCAGGGCACGCTGTCCTCGCGCTACTGGATTCAGGAGCTGGGGGGCCAGCCGCGCGTGCGCCGCTTCGTGTCCATCTCCGGGCCGCACCACGGCACGCGGGCGGCGTACCTGAAGGCGGATCCGGCCCTGGTGCAGATGCGCCCGGACAGCGCCTTCCTGCGCGAGCTGAACCGCCGCGAGAAGCCCTTCGGAGACACCGAGGTCTTCTCCTTCTGGACGCCGCTGGACAGCACCGTCATCCCGGCCGACAGCGCGCGCCTGCCCGGTGCCACCGAGCGCACCTTCTTCGTGCCCGCGCACCCGTTCATGCTGAGCGCCCCCGCCGCCATCTCCGCGACGGTGGAGGTGCTGGCCCAGGCTCCGCGGCAGTAGCCCACTCTGGAATCAGGTGCTGGCCGCCGCCAGGACCTTGCCCACCCACTCGTGGGCGTCCTCGCAGCCTTCCATCAGGAAGTCGAAATGCCCGGCGCGCAACAGCCTCACCAGGGGCTCGTCCCGGGCAACGAGATCCGGCACCTCCCAGGGAAAGTTGATGCGCGGTCCATCCTTGGACCAGAGCTCCCGCATGGAGCCTGGGGCCGGTGGGCCGAATTCGGCTTCGAGCCTGGCATTGAATCCGGCATCCTCGCGGATGAGCTCCACCTGACGCTCCAGGGAGTGCGAGTAGGTGTCGAAGAACCGGTCGATACTCGATGCGATGGGGAGCGCATACAGGTCCTCATAGGTATCGACCCAGACGACTGGCTGTATCCCCTGCTCATCCGCCAGGCTGGGGACGGTTGCGAAATAGTAGGCAAGCGCCTGCTCCTTCGCGAAGACGAGCAGGCTCCGGAAGGGGTCGGACCCATCCCGTCGCCACTCCTCATTCACGGTGACAAGCCCCCCTCCCTCTTTGGTTTCGAGCGGAAGCAGGAAGAAGCCGTCCAACACACCAAGGGTTCCCACTCGGGAATGGACGGCTGAAAGGAGAGGATCGCAAGGGAGTCCCGCGACGGGCTCTCCTGCTCTTGGCGCAATGGAAACTGGCGGCTGCTGATGAAGCTCGATTCCATGCTTCTGGCACACCTGCAGCATCCGCTCGAAACCAGAAAGCAAACTTGCAGACGGCATCGCCTCACCCCTTTGCGAGCAGCAACTCAACATCCCGGAGAGCCTTCTCCGTAGCCGTATCCAGTGCCGACGCGGAACGTGAGTCGTCAAGCACGTCATACCAACGTGCGATGCGAGAGGAGCGTCAGCGTCCCCGCGTGCGCCCAGAAGCGCACCTCGACTCGCGCGCCCACTTCGTCCACGCCACGAACGAGTCCCCACACCTGCCCCAGCGCGCATTCCGCCTCCGCACGCCGGGCCTCGGACAGCTCCGTCTGCGCCCTGTGCGGCTCGCGGAGCAACACCCCTGCTGGAGAGCCCTCGGGACCCCATGCCGTCGAGAGCGACCACGCACTTGAAGCCCTGGGCCCCACCGCACACGCCTGCAGCAACACGGCCAGACTCCACAGCACACCGCGCGTGATGACCTTCCAGTCCATGGGCTCCTCCCGGACACAGCGGGAAAGGGAGGATACAGGCAGGCAGGAGGCTCGTACGCCCGGTCCCCCTCCACGTCCGCCTGCCCTCCGGACGTGCGTGGCCGGGTTGGCGTGCGCCCCCGCCGTCCCCACCGTCTGTGGAAACCGTCGGCTTTCCGGCCGGGCGGAACCACGACGAGGGATGACGCATGACCACGAAGTTCCCCAGCCACATCAATCTCCCACGCGAGTCCCGCGCGGAGCTCATCGAGCTGCTCAACGTCCTCCTGGCCACGGCCATCGACCTGCACTGGCAGGTGAAGCAGGCCCACTGGAACATCCGGGGCAAGGACTTCATCAGCCGCCATGAGCTCTTCGACGACGTGGCCGACCACGTGCGCAAACAGGCGGACGAGTTCGCCGAGCGCGCGGGCGCTCTCGGAGGCTATGCCCAGGGCACCATCCGCCTGGCCGTCAAGAACAGTGAGCTGGAGGAGTACGACCTGAGCGCGGTGAACGGCGACGACCACGTGCGCGTGCTCGTGGACCGCATCACCCTCTACGCCTCCACCCTCCGCGCCAGCATCCAGCGCGCGGGCGATCTCAACGACCCGGTCACCGAGGATCTGCTCACCCAGACGCTCGGCAAGGTGGAGCAGGACCTCTGGTTCCTCGAGAGCCACCTGTACGGCTCGGCCGCCTCGGGCCGCGACGAGGTCGCTCCCTCCACCATCATCGAGGAGCGCACCACCTCGCCCAATGCCTGAGCCTGAACCAGGGCTCGCGCGTCAGGGTGCGCGCGGGCCCCCCGGCGCATTATAGAGGGCGCTCATTTCGGGAGGGCCATACCAGATGACGCCGGGAAACATGCAAGGGAAGGTCTGCCTCATCACCGGAGCCACCTCGGGCATCGGGCTGGAGTCGGCCCGGGCGCTCGCGCGCGCGGGAGCCACCGTGGTGCTGTCGGGACGTGACAAGGGCCGGGGCGAGGCCGCGCTCGCCGAGGTGCGCCGCACCGTGCCCGACGCGAAGCTGGACCTGATGCTCGCCGAGCTCACCTCGCTGGCCTCCGTGCACCAGCTGGCCCGGGACTTCCAGGCCCGGTACCCGCGGCTGGACGTGCTGCTCAACAACGCCGGCCTCGTGCTCGACCGGCGCAAGGTGACGCCCGATGGCTTCGAGGCCACCTTCGCCACCAACCACCTCGCCCACTTCCTGCTCACGAATCTGCTGATGGACCTGCTCACGAAGAGCGGCCCCTCGCGCGTGGTGAACGTCTCCTCCGAGGGGCACCGCATGGGCTCGCTCGGCTTCCTCGATGACCTGCAGGCCGAGCGCGGCGGTTACAGCGGCATCAAGGTCTATGGCAACTCGAAGCTGGCCAACATCCTCTTCTCCCGGGGCCTGGCCAGGCGGCTGCAGGGCACGAAGGTGACGGTCAACAGCCTGCACCCGGGCGTGGTGCGCACCGGCTTCGGCCTCAACTCCGAGGGCTTCTTCAAGCACCTGGTGAAGCTGGCCGCGCCCTTCATGCTCTCGGCCGAGGGCGGCGCCCGCACCTCGGTGTACCTGGCCGCCTCGCCCGAGGTGGAGGGCGTGAGCGCGAAGTACTTCATCAAGAGCAAGGTGGCCCGCGAGTCCAAGGCCGCGCGGAGCGACGAGGGCGCCGAGACACTGTGGCGCAAGAGCGCCGAACTGACGGGGGTGGGACGATGATCGATCTCTACACGTTCACGACGCCCAACGGGCGCAAGGCGTCCATCGCGCTGGAGGAGCTGGGGCTGCCCTACGAGGTCCACGTGGTGGACATCACGAAGGGCGATCAGTTCAAGCCCGACTTCCTCGCCATCAATCCCAACAACAAGATTCCGGCCATCGTGGACCCCCAGGGGCCGGGCGGAAAGCCGCTGTCCGTCTTCGAGTCCGGCGCCATCCTGCTCTACCTGGCGGAGAAGACGGGGAAGCTGCTGCCGGCGGACCCGCGCGCGCGCTCCGAGGCGGTGCAGTGGCTGATGTTCCAGATGAGCGCCGTGGGGCCCATGCTGGGGCAGCTCGGCCACTTCAAGCGCTTCGCCCCGGAGAAGATTCCGTACGCCATCGAGCGCTACACGAAGGAGTCCGAGCGCATCCTGGGCGTGCTGGACAAGCACCTGGCGCAGCACGAGTTCCTCGCGCCCGAGTACTCGGTGGCGGATATCGCCACGTACCCGTGGCTGGCCGGCGCGACACAGTTCTACCCGGAGCTGCTGCCCGCGGTGCCCAACGTGCGGCGCTGGATGGACACCGTGGCCGCCCGCCCGGCCGTGCAGCGCGGCATGAAGGTGCCGGAGCTCGAGTAGCCGCCCAGGTGCCTGGCTTGAGGGGCACCATGAGTGAACCCGCCACGCCCTGAGCGCGGGCCTCGAAAGTCGTCGAGGTGAAACTCGCCCCCGGGGGCTCTTGTCCCCGGGAGCAGTCCGTCCGAGCCTCGGCACCATGACCACGGACCTCACCCGCATTCCGCTGCGCGGCAAGGACGGCTCCTTCCACGTCGTCGTCGAGTCGCCCCAGGGCGCCACGGTGAAGCTGAAGTACGAGCCGAAGCTCGGGGCCTTCACCGTCTCCAAACCGCTGGTGCACGGGCTGCGCTACCCCTTCGACTGGGGCTTCATCCCCAGCACCGAGGCCCCCGACGGAGACCCGCTCGACGCACTGGTGTATTGGGATCAATCCACCTACCCCGGCGTGGTGCTCCCCTGCCGCGCGCTCGGCGTGCTGAAGGTGGACCAGAAGAAGAAGCGGGGCGGTGGCCGGGAGCGCAATGACCGGTTGCTCGTCGTTCCCATCATCGCGGCACGCGCGGAGAACCTGAGCTCCATCCAGGAGCTGTCGCGCCGGGAGCGCCAGGAGCTGGAGCACTTCTTCACCGCCGCCGTCGCCTTCGCGGACAAGGACGTGCGCATCCTCGGCTGGGAAGGCGCGGAGGCCGCCGGGAAGATGGTCGGCAAGGCCGCCAGCGTGTACGAGATGAAGGCCCGGCGTTAGGAAGCGTGGAGTCATGCCTCACCCCACTCCCATCCGCGGGCTCGGCCCGGACAGCCGCCTGGAGGAGGCCGCCCGCCGCCTCGTCTCCAGCCGCCTGGCCGACGTGCGCCACGAGCAGGACACGCTCGACGGGCAGCTCACCGAGGACGCTATCCATGACATGCGCGTGGCCACCCGCCGCCTGCGCGCCGCGCTGAAGGTGTTCCGCCACCTGGGCGGACTGGCGCCGCTGGAGCGCGAGGTGAAGAAGCTCCAGGACGCCCTGGGCGAGGTGCGCGACATCCACGTGCAGGGAGCCTGGCTGAAACAGGCGGCCCGGAAGGAGAAGCCGGCGAAGCGGGCCGGCTTCGAGGCCCTGCGCACGAGCGTGGAGTCCCAGCTCGGTGCGAAGGAGCAGCAACTGCGGCGCGTGCTGAAGCGCTGGGACGCGCGGACGGTGCCCGCGCTCCTGGACGAGGCGGCGCGGTTGGAGGGACCCGGCCGGTATGGAGGCCAGCGTGTCCGCCGTCAGCTCCGCCGCCGCCTGCGGGAGGTGCAGCGGCTCATGGAGGACTACGCGGCCGCACCGGACGCCCCCACGGCCCATGAGCTGCGCAAGGAGGTGAAGAAGCTGCGCTACGAGGCGGAGCTCTTCCGCCCCGCCATGCGCCGGAGGATGGAGGCACTGCTGGAGGCGCTGGTTCCCCTCCAGGAGCTGCTGGGCGAGCTGCACGACTCGGATGTGCGGTTGGGGCTGCTCGAGGGTTTCGCCGCGAAGGGCACCGCCGCCGAGCGCACCGCCGCGCGCCAGTTGCAGGAGCGCGTCCGTGAGGAGCGGGCCGAGCGCGCCGCCCGGACGGCCCGTGAGCTGCAACGCTGGCACGCCGAGCGCCTGACGCGCGGCCTGCGCCAGTTGTTGGATTGAAGGGGCCCTGCACTCGGGACTACCCATGCGCACCGTTTGCGCGTAGAGGAGGCGCCCCCATGGCCGCCTGCGGACTCGACTTCGGAACCAGCAACACCGCCATCGCCCTCCCGGACGGGACGGTGCTCCCCATCTCGCCCGGTTACAGCGACCCCCGCCTCTACCGCTCCGTCATCTTCTTCCCCGAGGACGAGCGCGAGGTGTACACGGGCGCCCCGGCCATCGCCCGCTACCTCGATGACCACACGGGCCGCTTCATCCAGTCCGTGAAGTCCTTCCTGCACAGCGCCTCCTTCCGCGCCACGCAGATCCGCGGCCGCACCTGGCTCATCGAGGACCTCGTCGCCCTGCTGCTGCGCCGCGTCCGCGAGGCCGCCGCTCCCCACACCGGCGGCGCCCCCGAGTCCGTGGTGCTCGGCCGCCCCGCCCTCTTCTCCCCGGACCCCGAGGCGGATGCGCTCGCCGAGCAGCGTCTGCGCAAGGCCGCGGAGATCGCCGGCTTCACCCACATCCAGTTCCTCATCGAGCCCATCGCCGCCGCGCTCTCCTACGAGGCCCAGCTCACCCGCGACGAGCTGGTGCTGGTGGCCGACTTCGGCGCCGGCACCACGGACCTCACGCTCATGCGGCTGGGGCCCTCGCGCCGCGGCAACCCGGACCGGCGCGCGGACGTGGTGGGCTCCACCGGCGTGCGCATCGGCGGTGACCGCTTCGACGCCGAAATCATGCGCTACAAGCTGCTGCCCCGCTTCGGCGCCGGCTCCACCTACAAGGTGCGGGGCTTCAGCGACAAGCGGCTGGCGGTGCCCCAGCACGTCATGTCCAAGCTGCTCTCCTGGCACGAGATGTCCTTCATCCGTGAGAAGTCCACCCAGGAGCTGCTGGAGCTGATGCTCGAGTCCAGTGACAAGCCCGCCGAGGCCGAGGCCCTGTACGACCTCGTCATGGACAACCTCGGCTACCGGCTCTTCCGCGCCATCGAGGCCGTGAAAGTGCAGCTCTCCTCGCGGGAGGAGGCCACGCTCGACTTCGAGGAGGCCCGCATCCACCTGCACGAGCCCATCACCCGCGCCGAGTTCGAGGCCGCCTCCGAGCCCCTGCTCACCGAGCTGCGCCAGGTGACCGAGGGGCTGCTGGAGCGCTGCGCGGGCGCCGGCGAGGTGGACGCCGTCTTCCTCACCGGAGGCTCCTCGCAGATTCCCGCCGTGCGCCGGCTCTACAGCGAGCGCTTCGGCGAGGAGCGGGTGAAGACGAAGGACGCCTTCACCTCCGTGGCCGAGGGCCTGGGGCGGGCCGCGGCGTCCGCCTGAGCCCGCCGCGCCTCAGTGGCGCTGCACCCAGTCGAGGAGGGGCGTCCACACCGCGCTCTGCGCATCGCCGGCCAGGAAGAGGTCCGCGTGGCCGTAGTCCACGGCGCGGTACGTGCCCGGCAAGCGCTGCACCACATGGGCCGAGACGTCCGTGCTCCCCAGCAGGGAGAGGCTGTGCAGGCCGTAGCCGCCCACGCCTCCCGCGGCGCCCACGTACAGCACCGGCACCCGCACCTGCGCCAGGTTGTCGTCATACGGGACGTCCGGCGCACCGCACCACATGGCCAGGGTGTCCACCTGCTCGCCGATGCTCTGGTAGGGCGAGGCCTGCAGCAGGGTATCGAAGAAGAAGCGCTCGTCCGTCCAGGAGAGACCGGTGGGCAGGCCCTCCGCGCTGAACTGGCCGCCCGTCCAGTGGTAGGCCGGGATGACGGGCGGGGTCTGGAAGGCGTGGGTCGCCGCGCCGAAGAGGAGCGCCACCTCCCGGTTCGTGCTCCCCGCCAGAAGGCTCGAGGGCGCCGTGGGCTGGCTGATGGCGAGCCCCGCGAGTCCCTGCAGCGTCAGCCCCAGCATGCCGCCCTCGTACTGCCCCGAGGCCTGGGCCTGCGCGAGCGCCGCATGCGTCTGACACGCCGCCTGGCGCTCCTGCGTGGCACCGGGCGCGAACGCGTAGGCCATGTCCACGGGGATGAAGCCGCTCACGTGGCGATTGTCCGGCGGCTGCTGCGTCTCTTCATTCAGGTAGGCGTAGGAGACGGTGGCCCCCCGGCTCCAGCCCAACAGCGCTATCCGCCCCGAGCCGGCGCCCGTGTACGCACGCCACCCGCGCGCCAGGTACAGGCCCTTCCCCACGTCCCGGGCGTGCAGGCCCAGGTTCCAGTCCTTCATGAAGGAGAAGTCCGTCGTCCCGGCCGGCACGTTCACCCAGCGCAGGTCGATGCCCCACACATCCACGCCCTTGCGCGCCAGGAAGACGGCGATGGACTGACTCGCCGGCACCGCCGCGCTCCCCGCACTGGAGAGGAACGCGCCCCGGAACCCCAGGGCATCTCCATGCACCAGGAAGATCGACTTCTGCGTGCGCACCGGCGCCCACGGGCCCAGCTCGCGCACCACCCGGTGCAGGGTGATGGTGTCGTAGCTCCCAGGACCCACCCGCACGCGGTAGCTGTACTCGTAGAGGTCGTCCACCAGCTGCCGGCGCTCGGCATTGCCCAGCGTGCAGGGCTCGTCGGACGCGACCTCTCCACACTGCTCGTCGAGGCGAGCCGCGTCCCAGCGAGCCTCCCGGCGCTCCCACCTGTCGTCCTCGGCGCGAGCCTGCTGCGCGAAACCCAGCGCGCCCATGCAGAGCCACGCGGCCATCCTGCTCGAAATCCTCATACGGCGTTCCTTCCTCATGGAGCCCCCCCTATACAGGAAAACTGGTCATCCCAGTCAACCCTGACAACCCCAATCCCTGTCTTTCTTCAGCGGGATGTGAGGTCTTCTTGGAGGGCTCCGAGGAAAGACAGCTCAGCGCGTGCCGGAGAGCGCCGCGGCCTCGACGACGAGGTCCGCGTAACGGTTGCGAGGATCCGCGGGCAGGGTGCCATCGCGGGAGTAGAAGGTGAACTCGTCCCACTCATCCGGCCGCGAGTCATTCGCGAACATCCACGGGCCGCTGGCGCCCGCGCCGATGCGCCACGCACAGCGGAACCAACCGCGGTACATGGCCCGCCGCTCATCCAGCGAGAATCCCTCGGCGTTGCGCAGGGCGAACTCGCCGATGAACAGGGGTTTGCCCACCTCCCGGGCGATGGCGGCGTGCTCGGAGAACCAGTGCGCCCCGGCGCGGGCCGTGTCGTCCCGCTTCACCCCGTAGAGCTCCGGGTAGAAGTGCACGCTGGCGAAGTCGATGAAGGGCGAGGCCGTGTTGCGGCGGAAGCTGCTGCCTCCCTCGAAGAAGGGAGAGGACGCCGCGCCCCGCCAGAAGCGCTCGTCATAGCCCGCCAGCGAGGTGTCGAATCCCTCCTCCCCCGTGCCCACCAGGTGCCCGGGCGCGTACGCCTTCACCACCGCGGCCACCTCGTCCACCCAGGCGCGCATGGCCGCGCCCTCCGGATCCAATCCCTTGCCCCGGGGCTCGTTGAGCAACTCCCAGGCCAGCACGGCCGGGTGTTCCCCATAGCGCAGCCCGTCAAAGGTGTTCTCGCGCGAGAGCAGCCGGGCCACGTGCGCCTTGTAGTGGTCGATGACCGCACGCTCGGTGAAGAAGCGCGGATCTCCCTCCACCGGCGAGGGCAGCCCCGCCCACTCCACATAGCGCCGGGCTCCTCCATAGGCATCCCAGTAGTTGCCCAGTGGCAGGACGAGCTTCACGCCGTACGCGGCGGCGCGGGTGAGCACCAGGTCCAACCCGCGCAGGGAGACCTCGTCGTACTGCAGCGGTGCGAGTTGGATGGCGGAGTCGCCCCGCTTGTCGGCCGCGTCGTTGTAGCCGATGGTGCGCACGGCGTGGGCTCCGAGCGCCGACACCTTGGCGAACGTCTCCTCCACGGCGGGGGACTCGGTGCGGCCCCGCCGCAGGTCCCTCGCGGCCTCCTCCTGGAGGTAGTAGGCATTGAGCACCACCGCCGCGGAGGGCGCCGCGCCCAGGCGCATCGCGGGCGCCTCGGGGCAGTCCGAGGCCTCGTCCTGGAGCAACTCCAGGGAGTCCTCGCCACACCCCACCGCCGTGAGCAGCACTACCCACAAGACAGGAGCACGCATGCGCGACTCGCGGCGGAAGGGCACCATGCCCGAGCCACCGGAGCCTCACCTCCAGGCTACCGCGCACTCTGACACGGTGCCGCACTCCCGTGCCTGTCTTGTTGGCCCGTGCACGTCTTCATCGTCCCACAGACTCCGGGCTCACAGACCGAGCGCCTGACGCACCTCGGCCACCTGACGCGAGGCCCAATGGCGGCGGTGGTTCTCCAGGGTGGTGAAGCTGCGCGGCTCCATCCGGTCGATGTAGAGCATGCCATCCAGGTGGTCGATTTCATGCTGGAGGATGCGGGCATACCAGCCCCGCGCCTGGAGGGTGATGGGCTCGCCGTTCTCGTTGAAGGCCTCCACGCGCACGGCGCGGGCCCGCCGCACCAGCGCGGAGAAACCGCTGACGCTCAAGCAGCCCTCGAAGAACTCCACCGGCTCCGGGTCCTCCACGGTGAGGCGCGGGTTGATGATGACGTGGAAGTCCACCGGCTCGCGCTCCCGCGCGGCCAGCTCCTCGGGCGAGAGGGCCGCCTGGTACTCGGCCCGGTCCTCGATGACCGCGAGCCGCACGTCCACCCCCACCTGCGGCGCGGCCAGCCCCACTCCGGGCGCATCCCGCATCGTCTCTCGCATGAGGGAGATGAGCTGCCGCACCGCGGGGCTCGTCATCTCCTCGGGGGTGAGGTCTCTCGCGCGCCGGCGCAGCACCGGCTCTCCAGCCTGGACGATCTTCAGCATCATGGCCCACGAGGATACGCGGAGTGGCGCGCGCGCGGGCACTCCCGGCGAGCCTCGTGCCCGCTCGTGGACCTCGTGGGCTACACGCTGGAGGAGCCGCCCGGAGCCCATGGGGAGGGGCACGCGCCTCGTCTTCACGCAGGTGGGGGTACCGGCGGACAGCCACGGCTGGCTGGACGAGGACTGGCGCGGCACGTACTGGGGTCCCCTGGCGCGCTACCTGGCGATGCGGCGCCGGGGTTGAGCGCCGGGCGGCACGGCCCTACCTGTTGCCCACGGCGGTGGCCACGGCCGTAAGCGTGCGGAGCGCGGCGGGGGAGAGCGTGCGCACGAGGGAGGCGAGACGGCGCAGCTCGGGCGGGGCCTCTGGAACCGGGAGGGCGGCGAGGGCCTCGCGCTCGGAGGGATCGAGCCCCAGGAGCACATCCGAGGAGACGTTCAGGGTGGCGCACAGGCGGCAGAGCGTGGGGACGCTGGGAAGCATCTGCCCGCGCTCGATGCGGCCATAGACGGCGGGGGCGATTCCCACCCGGTTGGCGACCTCGGCCTGCGTGAGCCCGGATTGCTCCCGGGCGACCAGGACCGCACCGCCCAGCATCCGCTTCAATTTGCCGATGTCGTCCATGCGGGAGGATACTACCTCAAAAAACGGCCCGCGGGGAGTAACTTCCCAGGTTGATGCGCGTCACTCGAGCGGTGCCTTGCACACCCAGAGGTGATCGGCCGGAAATTGGGAGCAGCGCTGGTGCGGGCCACAGACCTCTCCCGCATCCGGGCCACACGTCCGCCGGCAGCCCCCCAGGAAACACACCAGGCCCTCGGGACAGGACTGCGTCTCGTCACAGGGCTTCAGGCATTCCATGGTGGCGCGCCACACTTCTCTTCCCGGCGTGTAATTCATGACGCATCGCAACCCGTCCGGGCAGGGATGCTGCTGGCAGTTGTCGCCATGGACGATCATGCATCTGGCTGCACCGGT
Source organism: Archangium sp. (assembly GCF_036277355.1). Classification (GTDB taxonomy): domain Bacteria; phylum Myxococcota; class Myxococcia; order Myxococcales; family Myxococcaceae; genus Archangium. The sequence continues at coordinate 102,580 of NZ_DASUNC010000042.1, read as the reverse complement.
CCTCGCCCCCACACACTCCTGGCCCGCGGGACAATCACCTCCCCTGCAGAACGGCTGGCAGGAAGGCGCATCCAGTCCAGCCCGGCAGACGAAGCCAGCGGGACAGCTCGAGGGCTCCTCCAACAGGCAGGGTCTGCCGCAATGACCACCCCCACAGAGCAACCCGGGTGCACAGGCCTCCTCCGGCTCGGCCGCGCTGTCGAAGCAGGGCTGCCCCTCTTTTTGAGAGCCAATCAGGACACACTGGCGTATCAGGGCGGCATCTCCTGGTACCTGCCGGGTCCGGCAGGTGAAGCCCTGCTTGCATTGCCGGTCCGTCTGACAATCGCTGTCGATACAAATCCGGTTTTCACCAGAGAAGAAATCCGCGCAGGCCAATGGAGGATCGCAATCCTTCGGCTCCTCGCAGGAACGCCCATACGTCAGGAGCGTGCGCCTCTCGTCCAGAGCAAGGATGGGAACGATCTTCGCGCCCTGGGGAGTGGCGGCCTGCCGCTGATACTCCAGAAGCCTGGCTCCGCAGTGATCGAACATGAACGGCAATGGCAGGAGCAGGCCAACGATGGCGCCAAGGACCGTGCGCCACTTCATCGGCACTCCCAGTGGCACTGCTTCGAATCCGCCGAACCATCACAGACCAGCTCCGCGGACTTGCCTTCGGGGCATCGCGGCGCCAGTTCCTTCTCCTGACGCCTCTGCTCCCTCCGCTCCCGCATCTGCTCCTGGATGTCCTCGCGCATCGCGTCGTCGAGGTACCCGCCCTTGCCGTAGATCTCCGGACACCCCGTCCCCAAGAACCCCGTCAGCAGCGCGATACCCAGCACGAACGGCCAACGCATGAAGCGCCCTCCTCGGTGGTGGGATGATACCCGGAAACGGACTCCGTGCCCGCGGCATCACCCATCAGGTCATGCGGTGGCACCCTACCAGAGCACGGCCTTCGCGCCACGGAGCCGACACCCCCTGTGTCTTTACCCTGCCCTCCATCTCGCCGATCATGCGGCCGCGTCCCGCAGCACCGTCTGGAGGTTCCCGTGGCGATCCCCACCGATGAGGCCTGGCAGCTGAGCCGGCAGTACAAGGAGAACGCCGCCGCCCACATCCTCCAGGGCCGGCCCGAGGAGGCCCTCGCCGGCTACCGCAAGGCCGTGGAGCTCAACCCCCACGACACCGCCGCCCGCCTCAAGGTGGCCGAGCTCCTCGCCCAGCTCGGGCACCGCCCGGAGGCCGTCCGCGAGTTCCACTCCCTCGCCATCCGCTACGCCGCCGAGGGCAACACCCTCCACGCCATCGCCGCCTGCAAGCTCATCCTCGCCATCGAGCCCCAGCACGCGGAGACCCAGGAGAACCTCGCCAGTCTCATCGCCATGCGGAGCGCCGAGGAGCGCCAGCCCCCCAGCGAACCCGAGCCGCCCGGTACGCCCCTGTTCTCCAAGCTCCCCCGCGACGTATTGCTCGCGCTGCTCGAGCTGCTCGAGATGCGCCGCGTGAACGGAGGCGAGCACATCCTCACCGAGGGCGAGCGCGGCCACTCCATGTTCATCCTCGTGCAGGGCACGGTGCGCGTGGTGCACGCCCCCGAGAACGCTCCGCCCCGCACGCTCGCCGAGCTGACCGAGGGCTCCTTCTTCGGCGAGATGGGCCTCATCTCGGACGCGCCCCGCACCGCCAGCGTCATCGCCACCCACGACTGCACCCTGCTGGAGGTGACGCGCGACATGCTCGCGCAGCTCGGTGCCCGCTTCCCCACCTTCGAGCGGGTGGTGCAGCAGTTCTACAAGGACCAGCTGCTGGACAACCTGCTCGAGTCCAACCCCGTCTTCCAGCCGCTCTCCGAGCAGCAGAAGCGCGCCATCGCCCAGCGCTTCCAGACGCGCACCGTGGAGCCGGGCACCGTGCTGCTCCAGCAGGGCCAGCGCAGCCAGGCGCTCCACCTGCTGCTGCGCGGACGCTGCTCCGTGGTGCACCAGGAGCCCGACGGCGGCGAGCGTCCCTACCCCGACATGACCGAGGGCGCCCTCTTCGGGGAGATCTCCCTGCTGCTCGACCTGCGCATCACCGCCACCGTGCGCGCCGCCACGGCGTGCCTGCTGCTGGTGTTGGATCAGGAGACCGTCAAGGAGCGGGTGCTCACCCACCCCGAGGTCCGCCGCGCGCTCACCCACCTCAGCCGCGAGCGCCTGGACCGGACCGCGGCCCTGCTCGCCGAGGGCGCCGAGGTCCGGGGCTCCTTCCTCATCTGAGCGCCGCTAGCGCTCGTAGATGGGGTTCTCCGACAGCCACGCGTCGAAGAGCGCGTCCGCGAAGGCCTTGCCGGGAATCACCGCGCCCTGGCTGCCCTCACCGGAGATCTGCAAGCCCTTGTCCGGCAGATAGGTGATGAGCAGCGTGTCGCCCTTGCGCACGCCCTTGAGCGATTGGACGAGCATCTCCGAGTGGCGCCTCATCTCCGGGGAGCGCAGCGCCCGGCTGTTGGAGAGGAACGCGCGGAAGGCATCCGCCAGCTGCTCGCGCTTGATGCTCCGCCGGAAGTGGAGCTGCAACTGCTTGGGTCCCTGGAAGGCGATGGCCTGTTGGGTGGAGTCCGGCTTCTGCTCCAGGTACAGGCCCCAGACGTAGATCTCGAAGAAGAGCTTCTTCTTGAGCTCCATGTGCTCCAACAGGAGCTGCTTGCCCTGGAGCGAGATGGCATCCGGCATCCGGACTCCCGCCATCACCTTGGCCTGGGCCGTTCCCGCCATGAGGGTCATGGCCAGCACCAGCCACCGCACACCCCGCCAACGCCTCCCCGCCGATACCGTCATGTTCTCTCGCTTGGGCTCCATGTCGTCGAAGGTGTTCATGCCCTGGAGGGTCGGCCAGCCTGCTTATTCCTGGATTGAAAGCGAGCGCCTGCCTGCCCGCCATCCTTCCCGTCTGTCAACCCTCCGGCTTGTCCGAGCCGCGTGGGCAGGTCCGGGCCGCCTGCCCACCTTCACCGCATGAATCCGTTCGATGAAGACAGACATGGCGAGCAGGAATTCCGTCCAGAGCTCATCGAAGGAGTGCGCACCGCGGCCATCCCCCTGAAGGACGACGACTCGGACTTCGACGCGCTCCTGGAGGGCATCGGTGACGCGCGCTTCGTGTTGCTGGGCGAGGCCACCCACGGCACCCACGAGTTCTACAGGGCCCGCGCCGCGCTCACCCGCCGGCTCATCGTCGAGCGGGGCTTCAGCGCGGTGGCGGTGGAGGCGGACTGGCCGGACGCGCTACGGCTCAACCAGTACGTGCAGGGCCAGGGCACGGACCCGGATGCGCGGCGGGCGCTCGACAACTTCGAGCGCTTCCCCCGGTGGATGTGGCGCAACCAGGAGGTGCTGGAGCTGGTGGAGTGGATGCGCGCGCACAACGCCGCGCGGGGCAAGGACGCGCCCCAGGTGGGCTTCTACGGACTGGACCTCTACAGCCTGCACGCCTCCATGCGCGAGGTGATCCGCTACCTGGAGACGAGAGATCCCGCGGCCGCCGAGCGGGCCCGCCACCGCTACGCGTGCTTCGACCGCTACGGCACGGACCCGCAGGCCTATGGCCACGCCACGGCGTATGGCTACGCGGACACCTGCTCGAGCGAGGTCCTCGAGCAGCTGCTGGACCTGCGGCGGCGCGAGGTGGAAGGAGTGCTGGAGCTGGATGCGCTCTTCTACGCGGAGCAGAACGCCCGGCTGGCGCAGGACGCGGAGGCCTACTACCGCACCCTGTTCGCCGGGCGCGACGAGTCCTGGAACCTGCGCGATACCCACATGGCGGACACCGCGGATGCGCTCGCGGAGTACCTCGGCCGCCGCTCCGGCGACCCGGCGCGCCTGGTCATCTGGGCGCACAACTCGCACCTGGGCGATGCGCGCGCCACGCAGATGGGAGACCAGGGCGAGCTGAACCTGGGCCAGCTGCTGCGCGAGCGCCATGGCCGGGAGACGTACAACGTGGGCTTCACCACGTACTCGGGCACCGTCATCGCCGCGCGGGAATGGGACATGCCGGGCCTGAGACGGCGGGTGCGGCCGGCACTGGGGGGCAGCTACGAGGCGCTCTTCCACGAGGTGGGCCTGCCCGGCTTCCTCCTGCGGATGGAGGACCTGGGCGAGGCGGGCGCGGGCCTGCACGAGCGGCGGTTGGAGCGCGCCATCGGCGTCATCTACGCGCCCCACAGCGAGCGCTACAGCCACTACTTCCACGCGGACCTGCCCGCACAGTTCAACGCGGTGCTGCACTACGACCTCACCAGCGCCCTGCAGCCCCTGGATCGCGATGCCGGCCATGAGGCGGAGGATGCCGCGGACACCTGGCCCTTCGGAATGTGAGCGAAGACGCTGCGAGGCGGAGGCGCTCGGGATATAGGAGGCGGCCGTGATTCTCGAGAGCTTCCAGGTGGGAGAGGGGCAGCGGCCCACGGTGCTGCTGCATGGTTTCCTCGGCACGGGGCGCAACCTGCGCTCGCTGGCCACGGCATGGAGCGCGGTGGACCCGAGCCGCCGCTTCCTCCTGCTGGACATGACGGGCCACGGCGCCTCGCCGCGGCTGCCGCCCGGGGCCACCCTGGCCACGGTGGCTGGCGACGTGCTGGAGACGGCACGCGCTGCCGGGCTCCAGGGGCCGCTGGAGCTGGTGGGGCACTCGCTGGGCGGGCGCGTGTCGCTCGCCGCGAGCCTGCGCTCCCCGGCCGACGTGGCCCGCGTGACACTGCTGGACATCACCCCCAGCCCCATTCCCACGCAGCTGTCGGAGAGCGGCAAGGTGCTGGAGATCCTCCGGGCCGCGCCTCCTGGCGCGCCGGACCGCCGGACGATGCGCACGGAGCTGACGGGGCGCGGGCTGTCCGGGCCGCTGTCGGACTGGCTCCTCATGAACCTGGAGCCGGCGCCGGACGGCACGGTGCGCTGGCGCTTCGACCGGGAGTCGCTCGCCGAGTTCCACGGGCGGGTGAATGGCGAGGACCTGTGGGCCGCGCTGACGCGTCCGGGCGCGAAGGTGCGCTGCATCCGCGGCGGCCGGGCCCACTACGTCTCCGACGCGGACCTGGCGCGGATGGAGTCCCTGGGCTGCCCGGTGGCCACGCTCCCCGGCGCGGGCCACTTCGTCCACGTGGACGCTCCCGAGGCCCTGCTGCGCTGGCTCACCGCGGGCTGAGCACCGGCTCACGCCGCAACAGGTAGAAGCCGGGCAGCAGCGGCAACCACGAGGTGGTAGGTGGCCAGCTGGAGCACCACCGCCACCAGCAGCCATCCCGGCCGGGCCTGCCGCAACAGTTGGAGGAAGCGCTCCTCCTCGGCATGGCGCGCGAGCACGAAGGCGAGCCCCCACCGCCCGCTGCCTGGGCTCTCGGGCTCGGCATCTCCTCCCCCTGGGCTCCGCCTGGTGCGGCCCTCGTGAGTACTTCCCACTCATGGAAGACGGGCTCGCACGGCGCCAGGAGCAGCAACAGGCGGGGGTGACGCCGAGCACCTCCCCACCCGCCCCCTCGCCCCCATGACGAGCCCCTCCCTCTTCATCTGGTTGGCGGTCCTCGCGGACGGGCTCGCGGGCCTGGCGGGCGGGCTCCTCTCCGAGCGTTGGCTGAAGCGGCACCTGGCGGCGCTGGTGGCCTTCGCGGCCGGGGCGCTGATTGGCGCGGTGTTCCTGGAGATCCTCCCCGAGGCGCTCGCCGTCGAGGGGCCCGGCGCCTTCCGTTGGGCACTCGCCAGCTTCCTGGCCCTCACCCTCCTCGAGTGGTTCCTCGGGCCCCATCACCATGACCACTCGGCCCACGCTCCGGGCCATCCCCACCACCATGACGGGGCCGTGAAAGCGCCCTCCACCGTGGTGCCCTCGCTGCTGGCGGCGGACGCGCTGCACAACATCGGAGACGGCGCGGCGGTGGCGGCGGCCTTCCTCGTCTCGCCCCAGGCCGGGGTGGCCACCGCGCTGGCGGTGATCGCCCACGAGCTTCCGCAGGAGGTGGGGGACTACGCGCTGCTGCGTGCCACGGGGCTGTCGCGCGCACGCTCGCTGCTGGCACTCGGAGGCGTGCAGCTCACCGCGGTGGCCGGAGCGGGGGCGGTGCTGCTGGGCTCGCGGTGGGTGGCGGGCCTGGAGGGCATCATCCTGGCGCTCGCGGGCGGCACCTTCCTCTACATCGGCGCCACGGACCTGTTGCCGGAGCTGCGCCACACGGCGGATCCGCGCTCCGCACGCGGCCGGCTGCCCGGCTTCCTCCTGGGCCTCGCGCTCGTGGCCATGGCGGGCGTCGTCGAGCGGCACGTGCTCGGCGCGCACGGCTGAGCCGTCACGTCCGGGAATCGACGCCTCCATCTTTCTTGGCAGCCCACTCCGGCTGCACTGGACACGACAGGAGGAGCACGCATGGACGCCACGATGGAAGCCGCACCCGTACACGTCATCCCGGAGACCCGCGCCGAGCCAGTAGCGCCCAACATGTTCGAGCTGTTGGGCCGGGGAGTTTCCATCCACTTCTCGACGACGAGCTTCACCGGAGAGCCGCGGTTGCACTACCAGGACTCCTGCCGGGAGGTGAACGCGAGCGGCGATGAAATCCGTCAGGAGGCGACGGAGCTGGGCACGTTGGTGACCATCACGCTCGAGCCGGACGCGGACGCGGGCTCGTTGCTCTTCACCGTGGTGATTCCGAGGGCCCGCGTCGATGGTCCCGAGCAGGAGGTACGCATCGAGACGCAGGGCTTCCTCACCCGCAGCCGGTTCTCCCGCCTGCCCACCGACGCCCAGTTGCAGACGTACATCGCCATCCCGCTCCGGGGCCGGGCCACCCGGGTCGATTTCTGACCGGAGAGCAGCCGGCGAGGCAGGGGCTCGCCCGGGTGCCCATCGCCGGGCACGCGCCGCATGGCAACGGTTACAGCCATGCAGCTCGGGTCCAGGCGCATGCTCGGTGAAATCCTGATGGAGCTGGGGCTCATCGACCGGGCCCAGCTCCGGCTCGGGCTGGTGCACCACCACGAGACCCGGGTTCCGCTCGGCCGGGCGCTGGTGCGCGAGGGGCTGTGCACCGAGGAAGACGTCCTGCGCGCCCTCTCCCTGCAGCTCGGCCTGCCCGCCATCGACCTGGATCGCGAGCGGTTGGATCCCAAGCTCACGCGCCTGGTGCCCAAGCGCATCGCCCAGAAGTACCGGGTGGTGCCGCTGCGGCTCGAGAAGGGAGAGCGCGTGGTGCTACACGTGGCCCTGCCCGCGCCGGCCTCGCTCGAGGCGCTGGACGCGGTGCGCGCGGTCTCCGGCAAGCCCCGCGTCGAGCCGCACCTCGCGTCGGACACGGCGCTGGGCCACGCGCTCGCCGCGCTCTATGGGCTCCAGGACGACGCCACCGAGCCGGCCTTCGGCACACCGGGCGCATCGGGTCCGGACTCGCCCTTGCTGCTCTACGCGTGGCCTCCCGTCACCGCCACCCTCATCTCGCGGGCGCTCGCGCGGCACGGCCTGCGCTCCAGGGTCGCCACGCCGCTGGAGGTCATGCACTCGACGTCCTCGGACATCGTGTTCGCCCCGGTGCAGGCCATGGAGGGGCTGCTGGCGGGAGAAGCACGCATCGCGGGGGCGTTGCTCCTCTCCGGCTCCTCCACGGACGAGGACCTCGAGCGGGCCCACCAGATTGGAGCGAAGGGCTACGTCGCCAACCCGTTGGACGGAGAGCTGCTGCTGCGCGCCATCCGCCGGCTGCGCTCCACACCAGGCGACACGTCGCAGCCCCTGTCGGGCCCGAACGGCTGAGCCTCCCTGCCCGGCCAGCCGTGCTCCGCCCCTTCACTCCGCGCGGCTATGGAGCCCCCGCTGGCATCCGGTAGAGTCCGCGCATCCATGAATCCGTTCCATGTGAGGGGGAAGATGCGTCCGACGTCGGCTGTCGCCAGTGGCGTGCTCTCGATGGTGTTGCTCGGCGGTTGCCCGAATCCGAGCCGCTCGCAGCTCCAGGAGCAGCCGGCGCAACCCGCCGCTCCGGCGATGAAGAGCACCCCGGCGCCGCTGTCGTCCGCTCCGGCACCGGCCCCCCAACGGCCCGTGACCGAGGGCCGCCTCATCGACTCCGGTTTGATCATCGAGACCTTCGCGACGCGGTTCGGGAAGAAGGATCTCAAGCAGGTTCCGTCGGAGGTCATCGACACCGGCATCTTCCGGCACGTCCCCTACCTCACGTACGAGACGTCCCGGGGCGAGCTCAACATCTACGGAGACCCGCAGCACCCGGCGGGCGTGGAGATCGGCATCTACGCGGGCAAGACCCGCACCAAGGAGGAGCTGCGCAGCCTGATGGCTGGACTGCTCCAGGAGGCCGCCGACCGGGAGATGGTGCACGGGCTGTCGCTCGACGAGGACAAGCTGGAGCGCGCGGGCCTCACGTTCGAGGTCACGCCGCCCACCGCGGATGAGAGCTATGGAGGCTGGTGGATCTCCATCTACGACGCGGCCGCCATCGACCGGGCCCGGGCCTCGGATGCCGAGCTGAAGACGATCGCCGTGGAAGCGCCGGCGCAGAAGGACAAGCCCCCGGCGGAGCCCAAGAAGCCGGCGCGCAAGGAGAAGGAGACGGGCACGTCGGATCGCGTCTACATCCCCGACTACAGCCGGGAAGAAGGCGCCTACGTCCGTCCGCCGCTGTAACTCGTACGAAGCCCTCGCCCGATTTCCCCTCTCCCCCCGGGAGAGGGACGGGGTGAGGGTATCGAGACTCCCGGGCTCCCACCGCTCGCCCGAGTGCCCGGGAGCCGTGCCTTGTCCGCGCTCCCGGAGGTGACGACCGTTCCAAGAGAGGCCCGGCCCGATCCCAGGCCCCGGGAGGCCGAACATGCTGCATCTCCGCGCACTGCACGCATTCCTGTGGTCGCTCTTCATCACTCCGGCGCTGGCGCTCGCCCAGCCGCCGGCCGAGCCCATCGAGCCCTACGAGGTCTACGACTCCACCCGCTGGGGTCTGGGCTGGCTCTGGCTCACGGTGCTCGCGGTCATCATCGTCGCGTTGGTGGCGTGGGGTCTGTCTCGAGACCGGACGCATCAGGGTCCGCCAGTGCCCCAGGGATGAATAGTCTTGAATCAGACCTCGAAGACAGACCAGGAGACGGTCATGGGACAAGGCAGCGGTGGAGGCAAGGGCAGTGGACAGGGCAGCAGCCAGGGCGGAGGCCAGAGTGGTAGCGGCCAGAGTGGTAGCGGCCAGAGTGGTAACAACCCCAACTGGCCGAGCACCACGGGCAACCCCTCCGGAGGCGGCCGAGGGAACGCGCCCCCGAAGAAGTAGTCCGTGACACCTACTGGTGCGCGGGAGAGCCCTCGGAGCCAGAGCCGGAGCCAAGGAGTGCATAGGGCAGGCGGACGAGCACACGGCCGATCCCGCGCACCACGACACGCCGCGCCTCCGCGTCCAGGTAGAGCTGCACACAGCAGCCCTGCGCGTAGAAGCGCAGTCCCTGCTCGTCCTGATAGGCGAGTTGCTTCCATCTGGCGTCATCCAGCGGCCAGTGCGCCGCAAGCTCCGCGATCCGCGCGAGCATCAGGTGGATGGTCGCGCACGTGCGCTCGGGCAACTCCTCCATCAAGGCGAACAGATGATCCGGCAGCTCAATGGCATAAGGCATTCCCTGAGGGTGGGAACCGCCCGTGTGCCCAAGTACTGTACTGGAGGCCGTTGACGCCCTCCGCGAGTGCCCATCCTGGCCTGCTCCCTCCCTCCCCTGTCAGTCCACCGCCATTCCTCCGCTTCAGGTTTTGACCTGAATCACGGCCGGGCCTGAGCCGCGCGTGCGGCCTCCCACGTGGGCCGGAGCGCCGTGGCAACCGCGGCCACCACCTCCCGCATCTTCCGCGCGTTGCGCGACAGGTGCGCGCCATGGGTCTCTCGAAGTAGTTCGAGGGCTGCGCCCGAGCCGTCGCGTCGTCCTCGGGAATGGGGAGCGTGCCGTGGTGGTACGAGGCCGTCATGGGCTGGAAGGGCTCGGCGCCCCGGCCCAGTTCGATGACGATGCACTTCACCGAGGCCGCGTCGCAGAACGCGCGGAAGCGCCGCAGGTCCGCCTCGGAGCGCGCGGCGACGGTGATGTGCGCCTCGAAGGCGCCTCCCTGGCTCTCGGTCTTGAACGGGTTCCCGGTGACGATCGAGCCAGACACGGCGGCACCTCTCTACGGCTGCGGCGCCTCGGGGCGCCAGTTCCACACGGCGGCCCTCCCTGTGTTCTCCGGCAGGAGGCTGCCATCCACCTTCTCCGGCCGTACATACCTGGTGAGGAACTCCACCCTGACAGCCTCGCCCTCCCGCCGCTCCACCCGCCAGACGGCCCCCTCCACCGGGTCCACGGCCCCATGGAAGCCGCCCGCCTGGAGCCGCTCCATCACCGCTGGGATACGGAAATCAGGAGCGGGACGGGGTTCCACCGGTGCGAGGGTAGCACCGATGCCGGGCCGCTCCGTCAACGCGAGCCGGTCAGTTCCGGGTCAGGCTGAAGTCATCCACCTGCATCCAGGTGTCGCTGGTGGCCCAGAGTCCCGCGAACAGCTCGACGCTGTGGTTCGCGCCGGAATTGAACTGGACCGTCACCTGGGTATAGCCAGACAGGGGTTGGGTCAGGTGGGTCTCGCTCAGGATGGGCCCACCGTTCAGCATCCGCGCGCCGAAATAGCCATCGTTGAAGTTGCCGGACGTCTTGAGCCACGCCCTCAGCGTGTAGAGCGTGTTCGGGACCACGGAGACCTCCTGCTTGAGGGCATTCCAGCCGGTGGTATTCCTCACCCAGCCGTTGTTCGCTCCCGTCCTGGCGTATCCGAGGTTGCGATCGATTCCCGCGTTGCCGTCGGCATACCAGGGTGAGGTCGCGCTCGAGGACGCCTGCTGCTCGAAGCCGGCATGGCCCACGAGGTTGGGGCCGCGGGTGAGGCTGACGTCATCGAGCTGCACCCAGGTGTCACCGTTCGCCCACATACCGCCGTACACCTCGAGCACCGAGTGGGGACCGGAGTTGAAGGACACGGTGAGCTGCGTGTAGCCCGTCAACGCGCCGAACGGAGTCTCTCCCACGATGGGGCCAGTGTTCACGCCCCTCGCCCCGAAGTAGCCCGCCGTGTTGTTGGCGGAGGTGCGCACCCAGCCTCGCAGCGTGTAGTCGGTGTAGGGCTGGACGGCAACGCTCTGTTTGAGGGCATTCCAGCCGCTGCTGGCGCGCACGTAGCCCGCGTCCTGCCCCGTCCGAGCGGTGCCCAGGTTGCGGTCGATGCCTCCGTTGCCCTGCACGTACCAGGGCGTCATCACGGGCGTGGCCGCCTGCGTCTCGAAGCCGGGCTCGGAGAGGAGGTTGTCGCCGAACGCATCGCTCGCCAGCGTGGTCCTCATCAGGAAGGTGTTGTACGGCGTCCACTGGGACATGACGAAGTACAGGTCAGTGCCACTGGTGGACCAGGGGTGGATGAACGCGTTGTAGAGGCCCGGGTAATCCGTCGCGCTCGCGAGCACCTTCTCCCCGCTCCACGGCCCCGTCAGCGTCGCCGAGTCCCGCATCACCACGGCCTGACGGTTCTCGTTCAGGTACGTCATGATGAACCGGCCGAAGTAGGAGTGGTAGGCCACCGAGAGCTCGCCCGCGCCCCCCATCGTCACGGGCACCGCCGCGCTCTGGGAGGCCGACCAGCCATTGCCATCCCAGTACCGGTAGTCATTGATGTTCAGCAGCGCGGTCTCGGGCACGCGGGCCAGGTACACGTTCCCGAAACGGCCATTCGGCGTCGCGTACAGGTAGACGAAGCCCCCGTTCTTGACGAAGGCGGCCATCTGGAAGTTGTTCGTCCAGGTGCTGGTGTTCTGCCACCGCGCACTCGGGTGTTTGAGCCAGTTCTGCCCGTTGTCGTCCGAGTACGCGATGCCGGCGTAGTTGGTGGACCACCTGCCCGCCTCGCCCCAGTTGTTGACGGACATGTAGTGGATGTAATGCCGCGCCCCCACGGTGACGCCCGCCGTCGGGATGACCGTGATCTCATCGAAGTTGATCTTCTTCGAGGGCAGGATCTCCTTCGCATGCCAGGAGTAGTCCTGGATCATCGTGGAGAAGGACAGGCCGTCCGACAGGGTCTTGTCGGCGGACCTCGCCAGCACGTTGCTGCGCCAGCCGCCTCCGCACCCGCCGTTCCCACACCAGCCATTGCCGAAGGTGTCACCAAACAGGACGAAGATCTCTCCGCCCCCCTTGTCCCACATGATGCCGAGGTCCGTTCCCATGACCTCGTAGTTCGTATGCGTTTGATTGGGATTGGGGAGGCTCTCTCCCGCCGGAGTCGCTCCCGTCACCCGTGAAACCCTCGTCACACTCGCTGGCGTGACCGCTTCGGCCGGGCTCGCATGAACGGCGGCTCCCAGGGCCAGCGTGAAGGCACACGACTTCCGCATCCACCCGTGATTCATGTCCGTCAACCTCCGTGCTTCATGACCCAGACTTAAACGAGAAAAACTTGTAGCACGTTATTTTCCAAGAAAACGTGCTTCTCATCGTCTGGGGAACACGGGCGGGGTTACCTACGTCCTCGTGAAACCGGGGGCGCGCACCGCCCAGGTGGCCGGGGGCACGTGGAAGACCCGTTCCAGACGGGCCATCAGCTCTTCAGAGCCGGCTCCTGTTCCGGCGCGGAACGAGCGGTGGAGGGGGCGGTGGCGACAGAGCCTTGAGGCCCTGGTCTCCCGTGAGCAATTCGACGTGGAACCCCCTGTCCGCGTAGAAATGAGCCACGTCCCGAATGGTAGCGTCGGCCAATGAGAGGCCCTGGGCCGCGAGCGAAGGCCACTGTCCGGCGAGCTGGCGAAGCTGAGCAGGACTCCAGAGAACGGACTGCTCGGCGAAGGCGGCATAGTGCTCCGTGCCATCCACCGCATGAAGCAGGATCTCACAGAGCTTCTGGCCCAGTTCGAAACGGTTCCCCGCGTTCTGGGCGATGTGGTTACCCGTCTCGATGATGCTCGCCAGGGGCAACACGAGCGTGGCGCCTGCCTCCAGATGCTGCTGGAAGAATGCGTCCACTCGGGTTTTGTCCCAGCGGTCCTCGTCAGGACCACACGTCTCCCGACCCGGGACTGAGAGCCAGATGCAGAGGATGGAGGTGTCGATGACGAGCACCGTCCGGCTCATGTCCTGGGCTCCTCTGCTTCGCGAGCCAGGCTCTGCTCCAACAATCCCTGCGCGGTCGTCCGCCCCAGCGGCGCCACCGCCAGCAGCCGTGGCAGCTCGCGCAAATCCTGGATGGGAGTGAGCAGGCTGGCTCCCGTCTTCGGGTCACGATGCGCGGCGATGACGAAGGGCAACATGTCCGCACCGAGCGCATCCAGGAGCGCGACGTTGTGCGTGGTGACGAGCACATCGATGCCACGCTCCGTCGCCACCTTCTTCAGCATCTCCAGAAGGAGCCGGGCCCGCGACGGGTGAAGACCATTGTCCACCTCCTCGATGACGAGAAGGCTCCCCCGCGGGCGGAGCATCAGTGCGGTCAGGATGGCTACGAAGCGCAAGGTGCCATCGGACATGCTCCGCGCGTCGATCTCCAGGGGCTCCTGGTCGGGAACCCAGCTCTCGCGACAGTAGAGCATCGCGTCCTTCTTGAACTTGCCGACAGTCTCCGCCCATACGTGGAGCGCCTCCCGCTCCGCGAGATGGGAGAGGTATTGCTCGAACGAGCGCCGAACCTGCTCGCGATCCGCATCGCCCAAAGCAGCAAGGACCCCCGCGACATTGGACCCATCGCTCAGAAGATTGCCCGCGAGCGGCACGTAGGAGCGCATGCGCGAGGGAGCGGGGTCGAGGATGAAAATGCCTCGGAGCGCATTGACGACGGCCTGGAGGCCCTGCCCAAGCGCCGCGCCCCCCAACGTACCACCCACGGCGAGTTGGCTGAGCGCAGAACTCGAGCGCTGGACGAGAACAACCACATGGGTGTCCTCATGCTTGATGAGGACAAGCTCCTCGAACATGGATACTCGAAGGTAAGGCTGCGTCACGAAGAGCCTTCCCTCGGACTGCGCGCTGCCCGCGGTGCTCTGCCGCCGAACATGGAGAGACTCATCCATCAAGACGGGATGAGATTCCTCCATGCCGACGGTCAGGCTGTAGCGATACTCAGTCCCCGCCTCGGGTCCCTCGACGAGCACGTCCAGCGTGAACCGCTTGGTCCCGATACGTGCCGCCCACTCCGTTCCGCCTCGCACCGCTGAAATCTTCGGGTCACCGCCCAGCGCCGTGGCGAAGTCCATCCCCCGCGCGCTCCGATGAAGGAACTCGAGCGCATCGAGCGCATTGGACTTACCGCTCGCGTTGAGCCCGATGACCACGGTCAGAGGGTCGATGAAGAGCGAGGCTGACTGGAAGCTCTTCCAGTCAGTGAGCTTGACTTCCTTGAGCATGGTCATCTGAAGGTAGCAGGACGAGTACCCGAGTTCAGGTGAATACGGGCCGGGCAAGACCCTCACCCCAGCCCTCTCCCAAAGGGAGAGGGGGCAGACACGGTGGCAACCCGGGGAGCTCGATACCCTCACCCCGTCCCTCTCCCGGAGGGAGAGGGGAAATCGGGCTCACCGCACCGCCCAGGTGGCCGGAGGCACGTGGAAGACCAGGTCCGGCCGGTCCACCGGTGTCAGGCTCGAAGCGCCCGCCTGCAGTGAGCCCGCCAGCGTGGGCACCACCCGGAAGCGCGCACTGAAGGGCTCGGCCGCGCCTCGGGGCGGCAGGGTGAGGCTCACCGCCCCATCCTCCACCTCGTAGGACGTCACCTTGCCCTCGTTCACCAGCGCATCCAGGCTCGCCCGGTCCACCTGCACCCCCGCGGGCAATCCCTGGCGCAGAGTGAGCGCCATCCCCGCGGGCGAGGCCGCCTGCACCGTCACCTCGGCCGGCATCCCCACCTTCACCTCCGCCGGGCCCTTCACCGCGAGCTCCAGCCCGCGCCCCGTCTCGCTCGCACGCCACGGCACGTAGGCCCCCAGCGTCAGGGAGAAGCCCAGCCCCGGCACCGCCGGCTCCGCGCGCACCGCCCACGTGTGCTTGCCCGCCGAGCCCGTGGCCGCTCCCTCCAGCGCGAGCACCTCGCGCAGGGCCTTCGCGTCGAACGTGCCCTCCGTCACCACCTTGCCGTCCCGCTCCAGCACCACGCTCACCTGGGACGGCAGCGGCTCCTTGAAGAGCGCCAGCGCCGCCTTCAGGCCCACGAGGTTGGCACGCCCATCACCCCATCCGCGCTCGGGCCGGTAGTCCGCGAGCAGCGAGGTGCCCAGGTCCGCCAGGGGCGCCTCCTTGTCATCCACGAGCGCCAGCACCGCGAGCGCCGTGGCCTCCGTCTCCGAGGGAACCAGCCCATCCGCGCGCACCACGCCCGGGCCCACCGGCAGGAACGCGGAGCCGTCCGGCCGCTTCTGGAGGGCCTCCCGCACCTGCTTGCGCAGCGAGTCCCGCACCGAGCCGGACACGCCCCCGCTCGCCAGCACCGCCGCCGCCGTGTAGCCGTCCTGCACCCGCGTCACATAGCGCTCGAAGGCACCCGCCACGCGTGCGTCGAAGCCCGAGGCCCTCCGGCGTCCCGCGTCCGAGCCCGTCCCGGCACGCACCGCCCGGGCACAGTCCGCCGTGGCCACCAGCAGCCGCTGCAACGTCCACCCGTCCGCGCCCTGGCACGTCCCATCCGGCCGCTGGGCCGAGGCCACCTGTCCCGACAGGCGCTCGCCCAGCCGCGCCAGCACCGGGTTGTCCGGGTGCACCAGCGCCGCCTCCGCCAACAGCGACGCCGTGGCCACGTCCGGCGCACGGCCCGCCCGCAGCACCCGCTGCCCGGCCAGCGCCGCCATGCGCTTCAGCGACTCCTCATCCGCCGTGCCGCCCAGCGACTTCAGCAGCTCCGGCGCGCGGCCAGCGAGCAGCAGCGCGTAGGCATCCTCGGCCGCGCCCCCGCGTCCGAACGCCGCGTTCAGCTCCGAGCGCAGCACGCCCAGCGCCCCCGGGAAGACGAGCAACCGCACCCGCTCGCTGCCGGCCACCGCGCTCTCGGGGCCCACCAGCTCCAGGGTGCGCGGCGCGGCCAGGGTGCCTCCGCGCGTCTCCACCACCGGCCGGCCCGTGGGCCACACGTCGAAGGTGCGCACCACCGAGTCCGTGCCTCCCAGCGAGGCCCGCAGCGTCACCGGCCCCGGCTGCGCCGTCCGCACCGTCACGTACTCCACCACGCTGCCCGCCGCCGGAACCGTCACCGTGCGCGAGCCGCCCTCTACCGCCGCGCCCTGCGCCTCCACCTTCAGCGGGCGCGTCACCGGCGAGCCCGTCGTGTTCACCACCTGCACCGGCACGCGCACCACGTCGCCCGCGCGCAGGAAGGGCGGCAACACCGGATCCACATAGGTGGGCAGCGTGCCCGCGAAGCTGCTCACCGCCCCGGCCTGCGCTCCCGAGCGCGAGTGCGCCAGCGCCAGCACCCGCCAGTTCGTCAGCCGGTCCGGCACCTTCACCGGCACCGTGGCGGAGCCGGACGCATCCGTCACCACCAGCGGCTCGAAGAGGAACGTCTCGGGGAACCAGGCCCGCCCCGGCGTGGCCGGCGCCTCGGGCTCGGACGCGGGCAGCGGCGGCGCGCCCGGCGCCTCGGCCTTCTTCATCGCGAAATCCTTCCCGCCTCCTCCCTTGCCGCCCCCGACCACCCGGCCCACGGACTGGGCGGGAGGGGGTGCCATCGGCGCCGCCGCCTCCTCCATCTCGTCCGCTTCATTCTGGCCGAAGGTCTGGAGGCTCTTCTTCGCGAGCATCCGGTCATCGCCCGCCAATGCGGCCGCGGAAGGGGCCTCGTAGCGCGCCAGGCCCCGCACGCACGTGTTCAGCGCGAAGCCCGCGACGAGGCACACCCCACCCAATACGAAGTAGCGCTTCATGGCGCCTCCCGGGCGACCCACGCGCCCCAGTTCTCGACGTCCTCGGGCAGCCGCGTGCCGTTCACCACCACCGCCCTCGGGTCGGTGAGGGCCAGCAGCTCCGGCGGCAGCCGCGACAGCTTCAACCGGCGGCCGTAGGCGTCCGTCACCGCCTCGCCGCGCTTCTCACAGGCCTCGAGCGCCTTCTCCCACAGCTTCGCCATCCCCGCCGGAGAGAGCGTCTCGCCCTGGGGCGCCGACTCCTCCCAGGCGCGCGCCTGCACCGTCAGCTCCGACAGCACCCGGTAGAAGGGCTCGGTCAGCTCCACGTCCGGCTCGAAGGGAGTGGACACCTGGAGCGACAGCCGCCGCTCACCGTCCTCCCGCTTCGGCACGCCCGACACCCGCAGCAGCGTGGCCGCGGCCGCGTTGGCCCCCCGGATGCGGCCCATGGCGAGCGCCGTCCCGTCCAGCACGTCGAAGGCCGGCGAGGCCACCGTGGGCGCCGGGCGCATGCCGTCCAGCGCCCCCGTCCCCGGCAGCGGCACCAGCTGAGACAGGCTCTCGTCCACGCCGAAGAGGCCCACCGCCGCCGGGCCGTCCTTGCCGTCCACCCGCGTGTGCACCTGGAGGTGCGCCAGCTCGCCGGGCGCGTAGGCCGTCTTGTCCGGCGCCACCTCGAGCGCCAGCTGCGCGCGCGGCGCCACGTACACCCGCGCCACCGCACCCGCCCAGCTCGCCTCGGCCCAGCCCTCGAAGTCCTCGGGCAGCCGGAAGCGCGCCGCCTTGTTCTCCACCTTCGCCTTCAGCTCCTTCTCCCCGGCCATGAGGAGGAGCTCCTCGGGCAGCTTCCCGTTGAAGTCCGGGCCGCGCAGCAGCTCGATGCGCACCTCGTCCCCCACCCGCGCCAGCACCGGCGTGGCCCGCAAACGCGCGGGCGGCAACCCCGCCGGGTGCACCACCCACTTCGTCGAGCCCAGCTCCTCCTTGCCCGCCTTCGCGCTCACCACCAGCTCGTAGCCGAGCAGCGTCGTCTCCTGGGCCACCTCTTCGTCGGAGCCGCTCCCCGCGGGCTCGGCGGTGAAGCGCACCACGCCCATGGCACTCCCGGGCTCGGTGCTCAGCACCAACCGGGAGAAGCGGGACTGGATGCAGGACAGGTGGGCGGAGGGCAGCATGTCCTCCTCCCGCGGCAGGGACGACCAGCCCACCTCCACCTCGCGCTGCTTCGGGCGGGTGCGCCAGGTGAGCACGGCCGGCAGCGCCGCGGACAGCGACAGGTTCGCGGGCAGGCACTCGCGCGCATCGAGCGCCGCGGCGTGCAGCGCCTCCTCCAACTCCTCGCTGGCACCGGCGACGTCGAGCACCTCGAACGTGAGCGAGGGCAGGCCCGGGTCGAGCACCGCCAGGGTGAGCCCCAGCATCCGCTCACGGCCGGGCGGCAGCGAGCGCCCACGCACCACCGAGGCGAGGCAGGAGCCCAGCGGCGAGCCATCCGGCACCACGTCCACCACCGAGCCCCCCGCGGCCACGCGCACGCCCAGCGTCACCTGGGTGGTACCCGCGTCGGGAGACACGAAGCGCGCACAGGGGCGCAGGGACTCCAGCCACCGCTCCAGGGCGAGCTGGTCCTCCAGCGCGGGCGAGCCGTCCTGCGAGAGGAGCTCCCGCACCGAGCCCAACCGCACCGGAGGCGGCGGAGGCGGGCGGCGCACCGGCATGGCGGGAAGGAGGACGTTGACGGGCGGGCCCGGGTCGAGCTGGAAGGAGGCCACGCCGTCCTCGTCCGTCACCGCGCGCACGCCCTCGTCCCGCGGGTCCCACGCGCGCTTCACGGTGAGCTCCGCGCCGGGCAGCAGCCGGCCGTCCGCGGTGGTGGCGCGCAGGTAGACGCGGTTGCTGTAGCCATCCGCCAGCCCGTCCGACAGCTCCGTCACGGCCGACACGGCGAGCGCGTCCTCGGCGAGCAGCACGGAAGCACCGCCCTGCACCTGGTCTCCCGCGGGGTCCGTGGCGGACAGCCAAGCGGAGAGGGTCGCCTGGCCGCGCAGGTCATACGGCACGCGCGGCAGGGTGAGCCGGAAGCGTCCCGAGCCATCCGTGCGCGCCTTCCGGGGCAGCGCGTCCTTCGCCTTCGCGTCGAGCCACTCGAGGGGCGCGGGCCACCGGCCCGAGGCATTCCAGGAGACGTCCACGGCCGCGTCCGCCACCGGCGCGCCCGAGCTGTAGACGACGCGGCCCTCGACGACGGGGGACTCGCCCACGCGCCAGAAGGGCCTGGTGCTGACGGCCTCCACGCGGAAGCGCGGCAGGGTGAAGGGCTTCACCTGGAAGGAGGCCTCGCCCGAGGCCTCTCCGCTCGTCCAGCGCGCCGTCCAGGTGCCGGTGGGCGCGCCGCGGTCGAGCGGGAAGTCCCCGGACACCACGCCCCACGGGCCCGCGGGCATGCGCTGCTCCAGCACCACCTCGCCGGAGGGGTCGGTGACGAACCACGTGCCCGGGCGTCCGTCGATGGGCGCGAGGTCCCTGGCGCGCAGCACCACCGCGCGGAAGCGGACCTGGTGGCCGGGCTCGTAGAGGGGCCGGTCGGTGAGGACGTGGACGCGGGCGGGAGCGTAGAGGGCCAGCGGCGCGTCCACGGTGCCGGTGCCGAGCGGCGTGGTGACGCGGGCGCGCAGCGTGTAGTCCCCATCCGGCAGTGCGGGCAGCTTCACCCGGGCGCTCAGGGCGAAGTCGGAGTCCCGCTGCTCCCAGCCCTTCTCGGGAGCGAGGGGAGACTCCTTGCCCCCGGCGTCCACGAGGAAGAGCGAGGCCTCCAGGCGCCGCACCGGGGCATTCAGCCGCACCCAGGCCTCCCCGGTGACGCCGTGGGCCTCGGCCGACACCTGGACGGTGCCCGTGGCCTCCCGGGCGAGCCCCTCGGCGCGCAGGCCCAGCGTCTGCCGGAAGTCTCCGTCCGGACAGCGGTACACCTTCACCCCCTGGAAGGCCCACGCGGACACGCACACGTCCGAGGTGGCCCACCTCACGAGCCCCACGGCGAGCACCGCGGCGATGCCGAGGGCGACCCGGCGATTGATACGGATGTTCATCAGCTCTCCCCAACCCGGCATCCTACGCCGATGGCCGTGGAATCCGCACGGGCAGGTGCCCGGACGCGCCTGCCGCCCAGGCCCGTGGGCGGAAACCACCACTGCCCCCGAGGGCGCATTGTCATCCACGCGCCACGATGAACCTTTGGCGCATGACACGCGCCTGGAGAGACCTCGCGGCCGTGGTGGTACTCCTGCTGGGGAGCACGGTCTGTCTGGCTTCCAGCCCATCGGCGAGCAGGCCCGGGCGGGAGGTCATGTACCGCTTCCTGGACGAAGGGGACCGGAAGAGCGCCGATCTCCTGCTGCTCAATCGCTGGCCGGTGACACGCTTTCCGGCCGTGGAGCTGCCCCCCTCGCCCACGTGGACGGAGAACCCCTTCAACGAGAAGTACTGGCGCTTCGAGTTCTACGGCCTGCGCCCCCTGCGCCACCTGGAGCGGGCCTGGCTCGACACCGGAGACGTCCGCTACCGGAACCGGCTCACCGCGGTGCTGGAGAGCTTCGTCGCGCACGGGCATGACTCCTCGTACGCCTGGGACAAACACACCACCGCCTTCCGGGGCATGTCGCTCGTCAACCTCTACGTGAAGCTGAAGTCGCGCGGAGCACTCACGCCCGCCCTGGAGCGCGGCTTGCGCGACCGCATCCTCGAGGTGGGCCATTTCCTCTTCGACCCGAGGAACTTCGAGTCCAATTACAACCATGGCCTCGCCCAGGCCGGAGCGCTGCTGCTCATCGCGGAGAACTTCCCGGAGCTCGCGCCCGCCTCCACCTGGCGCGCCACGGCCCTCACACGGCTGGATGGGCTGCTCGCGCGGGTGCTCGACGAGGACGGGGTGGAGGTGGAGCAATCACCCTTCTACCACTTCTATTTCCTGACGGGCTTCTGGGAGATCTACCGCTGGGCCCACGAGAACGGCATCGCGCTCTCCCCCACGGCGGAGTCCCGCATCCAGCAGATGCTCCGCTATGCCACGTACATCGTCCTGCCCGACGGAAACATCGCGATGCTGGGCACCAGCGTGATGCGCAACGTGCGCAAGTCCCAGGACACGCCCCGCTACGCGGAGATGGCCGCGCTGGACCCCTCCTTCGAGTACGTGCTCAGGGCCGGCCAGTCAGGCACACCGCCCACGCAGACCTCCATCCTCTTCCCCTCCTCGGGACAGGCGGTGCTGCGCTCCAGCTTCGGCACGGCGGCGGACTTCCTCCAGCAGACGCACGTGACGTTCGACGTGGGCCCCTACCGCACCAGCCACAGCCACCTGGATGCGCTCGCGTTGCAGCTCTACTCGGCGGGCAAGACGCTGCTGCCGGACTCGGGGCACTTCTCCCCCGAGCCCGGACCCGACTTCGACTACTTCCACGGCACCCGGGCCCACAACACCGTGGTGGTGGACGAGCGGGACCAGCGCGAGGGCTCGGCCCGGGCCGGGCTGACCACGAGCGCGGGCGGCTGGGCCTACCAGTCGGGCGCGCACGAGCTCTACGACGGCGTCCTGCACCGGCGCGCGGTGCTGTTGCTGAGGAAGGACCTGGTGCTCATCGTGGATGACCTGAGCAGCGCCACCCCCCACCTCTACGAGCAGACCTGGCACCTGCTGCCCGGCGCGGAGCTCCAGGTGGAGGGCCTGCGGGCGAAGGCCATCGAGAGCGGCTCGGGCCGGACGCTGCTCTCCGTGCACCAGTTGCTGCCCACTCCCGGCCTGGGGCTCCGCTGGCGCCGGGGAAGCACCACGCCCATGGATGGGTGGTACTCCGAGCGCTTCGAGAGCAAGGTCCCCAACTACGCACTGCGCTACCGGCGCACGGCGGCGCGGGCGCTGTACGTCACCGTGCTGGCCTCGGGCGAGCTGGCCAGCCTGCCCCTGCAAGGCGAGGTGCAGGGCAGCACCCGGAAGCTGCGGACCACGGTGTGCCTGTCCTGGGGCGAGGGCTATCTCGTCACCCTCGAGGACCTCACGGGCCCGGCGGAGCGGGTCACCGTGGAGCCGCTGCGTTCCTCCTGCCAGCTGTCCCGGTAGGCAAGCCCGGGCTTGACCGCGGGCCGGGGAGATGGTGTTTCCCCTCGGTCTCGCGGGCCGCTGAGCCCCGGAGGGAGCACGGGATGGCGTACATGCTGTTGATCATGGAGCCTGGAGAGCGGAAGCGGAAGCGGTCGCCCGAGCAGGGGCGTCGCGAGATGGAGCGGATGATGCGCTTCGGCGAGGACCTCAAGGCCCGTGGTTTGTTGAAGGCCAGCGACTCGCTCAAGCCGGATGCCGAGGGGGTGCGCATCGAGGTTCGCGGCGGCAAGCGCACCTTCAGCGATGGCCCGTTCACCGAATCCAAGGAGATCGTCGGGGGCTTCTTCCTCATCGATTGCAACACCCGCGAGGAAGCACTCGCCATCGCGAGCGACTGCCCCGCCGCCGAGTGGTCGACCGTCGAAGTGCGCGAGATCGGCCTCTGCTACGAGGGTTGAACCCCGCGCCGCGCCAGCACTTGCATCAGGGCCCGGGCAGCACGCACGTCACCTGCTCGAGCTCGCCCCACACGCGGAAGCCCGCACGCGCGTAGATGCGCTCCGCCTCGGGGTTGGACACCTGGAGGAAGAGCGGCACCGTGGCCCTGCGCTGCAGCCACGTCATCAACGCCGTCGCCAGGCCGCGCCGGCGATACCTGGGGCGCGTCGCCACCTCCTGCACCAGCGCGCAGCCCTCTCCCTCATGCAGGGCCGCCATCGCCGCGGGCACGCCGTCCACGCGGGCGAGGTAGTAGTGCGACGTGGGACTGGACACCAACCGCTCCAGGTAGCGCACCCGCCAGTCGCGTCCTTCCCACCCATCGGCCCCCGCTTGAACCTCCACCAGGGACGCGATCATCTCCGGGCCCGCCACCTCCAGCGTCACGCCCGAGAACAACACCGGAAGCGGCCGGGAAGCGCTCGGCGCCCAGTGCATGAGGCGCATCCCCTGCGAGTCCTTCTGGAAGCCTCGCGCCACCAACCGCTCCACCACGTCGCCCGGGGCGCTCAGGTCATCCACCCGCACCCGCGGCACCAGCCCTCGCGCCCGGTAGAGCGCCACCACCTCGTCGATGGCGGCCTCCGGCTCCTCCGCTCGCAGCCAGCGCGCGGTGTTCGCATCCCAGTGGCCGGGATTTCCCACCTCGTGGACGAAGAATCCCCACGGCCGTGACTCGACGGTGGCGAAGCGGCGGGCCAGCGTCAGATCGAGTCCCAGGAACTGCTGACGGAAGGCGGAATCCATGGCTGCGCTCCTCGGGGCCCACGGGCGCGAGACGTGCATTGCCAACAGAGGGGAGCCCCCGCGTTCGTGACGGGCGGGCTCCTCGAACGGAAGGGGCTCGCCTGCACGCCTGCTGCCCTCTTGCACCCCCTCTGAGAGACATATATCTTATAGGCACCAAGTCACTGGGACTTATAAAAATAAGGTCGTTACCCTCGCCATGGATGAACTGGACCACCGCCTCGTCGATCTGCTGCAGCGCGATGGGCGAGCCACGCAGCTGGAGCTCTCCCGCTCGGTGGGTCTGTCCCAGCCGGCGGTGGCCGAGCGCATCCGCAAGCTGGAGGAGCGAGGGGTCATCACCGGCTACACGGCGCGCGTGGACGCGTCGAAGCTGGGCAAGGACATCACCGCCTTCATCGGCGTGAGCATCGAGCACCCCAAGTACTTCGAGGGGTTCGCCCGCAAGGTGCTGGCCATGCCCGAGGTGCTCGAGGCGCACCGCGTCGCCGGACAGGACTCGTACATCCTCAAGGTGCGCACCCGGAACACGCGCACCCTCGACTCGCTGCTCGTGGAGACGCTGCGGACCATCTCCGGCGTCACGCGCACGCACACCACCATCGTTCTGACGTCCATCAAGGAAGAGACGTACATCCACGTCTCCTCTGAAGAGCTGAAAGGAGCCTGACCATGACCGCGGCCATCCATATCCCCGCTCCTCCGCCGTTGACGCTCGCCCAGCGCATGTCGCGGATCAAGCCCTCCGCCGTCCGGGAGATCCTCAAGGTGGCCGAGCGCCCGGACGTGCTCTCCTTCGCGGGCGGGCTGCCGGCGCCCGAGCTCTTCCCGGTGGAGGCCATCGCCCAGGCGCACGCCGAGGTGTTCGCCGAGGAGGGCCCCGCCGCGCTCCAGTACAGCACCACCGAGGGCTACGGACCGCTGCGCGAGTGGATCTGCTCGCACCTGGGCGGCCAGGGCATCCACGCGGCGACGGACCAGGTGCTCATCACCAGCGGCTCGCAGCAGGGCATCGACCTGGTGGCCAAGGTGATGCTGGACCCGGGTGACGTGGTGGTGGTGGAGAATCCCAGCTACCTCGCCGCGCTGCAGGCGTTCAGCGGCTACGAGGTCTCCTACTCCGTCGTGGGCAGCGACAAGGACGGCATGCGCGTGGACGAGCTGGAGGCGCAGCTGCACAGCGTCGCCCGCAAGCCCAAGCTCATCTACCTGGTCCCCAACTTCCAGAATCCCAAGGGCACCACCCTGTCGCTGGAGCGCCGGCACGCGCTGATCCGCTTCGCCCAGCGCCACCGCATCCTCATCCTCGAGGACAACCCCTACGGCGAGCTGCGCTTCCGGGGCGAGCACCTGCCGTCGCTGGCCTCGCTCGACACCGAGGGCGTGGTCATCAACCTGGGCACGTTCTCCAAGACGCTGGCCCCCGGACTGCGCATCGGCTGGGCCGTGGGCCCGCGCGAGCTCATCCGCGCGCTCACCGTCGTCAAGCAGTCGGCGGACCTGCACACCGCCACCGTCGCGCAGCGCGCCACGGCGCGGCTCCTGTCGCGCTTCGACTACAACGCCAACCTGGAGAAGCTGCGCACCGTCTACGGCGAGCGGTGCCAGGTGATGCTCACCTCGCTGGAGAAGCACATGCCCGAGGGCACCCGGTGGACGGAGCCGGATGGTGGCATGTTCGTGTGGGTGGAGCTGCCGCGGGGCATGAGCGCGGATGCCCTCTTCCCGCAGGCGCTCGAGAAGCGCGTCGCCTTCGTGCCCGGCGCCACCTTCTTCGCCGGTGAGCCGCGCCTGGAGTTCATGCGGTTGAACTTCTCCAACCGTCCGCCGGAGCTCATCGAGGAAGGCATGCGCCGGCTCGGCACGGTCATCGCCGCCGCCCGGAGTTGAGGTATCTCCCGCGGCCATGTCCGTGAACGAGAACACCTACGACATCGCGCTCGTCACCGCGCCCACCCTCCCCGAGTGCCTGCCCGACGAGCATCTGCTCGCCCGGGCACTCGCCGCCCGGGGCCTGAAGGCCGGGCCGGTCATCTGGGATGACCCGGCCGTGGATTGGAGCCGCTTCCGGCTCGCGCTCATCCGCACCGCCTGGGACTCGGACGCGCGCCGGGACGAGTTCGTCGCCTGGGCCGGGCGCGCCGGTGCGCGCTGCCCGCTGTGGAATCCGCCCGAGGTGCTCCGCTGGAACACACACAAGGGCTACCTGCGCGAGCTCGCGGCGCGCGGCATCGCCACCGTGCCCACCGCCTGGATGGAGCGCGGCTCGCGAGCGGACGTGAAGACGCTGCTCGCGACGCACGGTTGGAGTGACGCGGTGGTGAAGCCCGCGGTGTCCGCGGGCGCCCGGGACACGCTGCGCGTCCGCCGGCCCGAGGACCTCCCCGCCGCCCAGGCCCTGGTGGAGCGGGTGCTCCCGCACAAGGACATGATGGTGCAGCCCTACCTGCCCTCGGTGGAGGGCCATGGGGAGCGCTCCATCCTCTTCCTGGGCGGCGAGCACACCCACGCCATCAAGCGCCCACCCGCCCTCTCGGGCAACCCGGGCTACGACGCCACCGCCGCCGAGCCCGCCCCGTCCTCCGAGGACGAGCGCGCCTTCGCCCGCCGGGTGCTCGCCGCCACCGGCTTCGAGCTGCTCTACGCCCGGGTGGACGTGGCGCGGGACGAGCACGGGGGACTGCTGCTGATGGAGCTGGAAGTCACCGAGCCCAACCTCTTCCTGAGGCAGGGCGGGCCCCGGGCGGTGGAGACGCTGGCGGACGCGATAGTCCACAAGGCCCGTGGGATGGCTTAGCCTGCGGGCATGCCGACTCCGGAGAAGAAGCCCCGCGCGCCTCAGGACACGCTGCCGCCCCGGCTGAAGACGCTGCTGGAGGATCTCACCCACCGGGAGCTGGCCTCGCGGCTGGAGCGCGTGTACCGGGCCGCGGCGCTGGCCATTGATCGGCTGGGGCACCTCAACATCGTCAAGTACGAGCCCACCACCCTCGAGGAGAGCGAGGGGGCGGACCTGTCGCTGTGGGAGACGATGGCCCCGGCCATCCGGGACACGGTGGTGGACGTGAACGCCCTGGTGTCGGCCATCCACGAGGCCTTCCCGTCGTCGAAGGAGGCCGCGCGCGAGGGCGCGTGGCAGCCCCCACCGCCGGGCGTGGACGAGCGGCTGTCATGGGAGGTGGAGATGGTGCTGGGCGCGTGCGCGGGGCGGCTCTCCCGGCGCGTGGCGGACCTGGGCCAGCGGGTGCGGCGGCCCGAGGTGGTGAGCGACCGGTGGGCGCTGATGGCGGAGCTGCAGTCGTTCCGCGCGGACTTCCGCGCGCAGATGGGGGACCTCGTGTACCTCACGGCGGCGGCCTTCGCGGACGTGCGGCGCGAGGACGTGGTGCCGGGCTACCAGGGACAGGTGGCGGCGGCGGCGGTGCTGCGCGGCGCGGTGGCGGAGCTGCGGCGCTCGCTGCAGTCCCGGCTGGAGCGGGCGGCGGCCATGCTCCCCAAGGAGGGGCCGGGGCTGGCGCGGCGGCTGGAGGAGATGCTGGCGGCCTTCGCGGGGATGAACGCCTCGCTGACGATGAAGACGCGCGACAAGCGCCTGGTGGTGGAGCTGCGCGAGCGGCTGCGTGCGCTGGCCTCGCTGCCGGAGCTGACCGCGGAGGAGCTGTGGACGCTGGTGGAGCCCTTCCTCGGAGAGCTGGGACGGGTGGGCGCGGAGCTGACGCAGCGCACGCTGACGGCGCACGACCGGGCGGTGTGGGCGGCGTGCGGGGCCCGGCTGGAGCAGGCCTCCATGCACCTGTTCCTCAACTCACCGGGCGCCGAGCGGGTGATACGCGAGGCGGTGGAGGTCGCGGGAGCGCTCTACGGCCGGGCGCCGGTGTTCGACGCCTTCCTGCGCAAGGTGCGCGTGAGCCTGGAGCAGTCCTTCGATGAAGCGGAGCTGCGCGAGACGCTGGAGGTGTTCCGGGAGCGTCTCGCGGCCCTGCCCTTCACCTGAGGCGGGCGGGAGACTACTTGGACTCGGCCTTGGCGCCCTCGGGCAGCGCGGCGGCGGCCGGCACCGGGAGGCGCGGAACCACCAGGTTGCGGTACTCGGTGGCGAGGGTGTCGGGCGTCATCTCCTCCTGCCACTGCTTCGGGTTGGTGTTCCACCCGTAGTCCGCGGGCACCTTGCCGCCGCCCTGGTTCTTGTAACCAATCATCTCCGGGAACTTCGCGGACCAGCGGCCGGCTGGATCCGTCTCACGGGTGATGGGCTCGCGGTTCGGGCGGGGGGTGTAGTTGCTCTTGCTCATGAGGCGTGACTCCTAGCAGGTGCGCGGCCTCTCCGGAACCCCCACGAAGGCCCGGGAGATGCCCGGACCCCCGGGGCCTACGTGGGCCCGCTCGCCGCCCGCCCGGCGGAGGGGGCCCCGGCCCGGGAGCGCCGCCTCCGCCGCGACACCGGTGGCAACCAGCTCGGTCCCAGCTCGAACACCGCGGCGAAGTAGCGCGCCTGCGCCTCGCTCCCATAACGATAGCGCCGCACACCACCCCCCTCGAGGGTCACCTCCACCCCCCACCCCTTCCCACGCCGGCGAAGCGCGACTCGCGCAATCTCCATGCCCACCCTCCCCCCTCAGGAACGCCCTTCTCATGAAAGCGGCGTGCCAAGGCGAGCCCCTGCGTCCGGTGGGTTGCGGTGTGCGGCGGTGGACAGGTGACAGCGGGACGGTAGGTGCTACAGGCCCGCCTGCCTGCCCTCCGGCCGTGTCCGGAAATCGCGGCCCGGCGACTTGTGGCCGCACAGATGCCTGCCCTGGCCACCGGCGAACGCTCACGCCAATGACAGGAATTTTTCTCCCACATGGTGCTGTGGCAGTCTATCTATCTCTGTTAAGTACGCCACGCGCAATCGCACACACCACGGGAGCAGAATCATGGCCGCACGCAACCCATCGCTCAAGCTTGCGCCGTCGAGCTCCGCGCCAGCTCTTCCCTCCACGGTCCTCGGTTGTATCACTGCCTATGAGCCAGACCGGGGCGTCCTCGTCGACTTTCCCGGCAACCCGGGGGGTCCTGTACCAGCCCGGCTGCTCATCGGCGTCAGCATCGAGGCGCTGCGCAGGGCCGCAGCGTCGCGCTGCCCGGCGGCGTTGCTCTTCGAGAATGGAGATCCCACGCTCCCGCTCATCGCCGGACTGGTGCAACCTCCGGGCTCGCAAGAGGCCCGGGTGGATGGCGAACGAATCGTCCTGACAGGCGAGGAAGAAATCGAACTGCGCTGCGGCGATGCATCCATCTCCCTGCGCAAGGACGGCAAGCTCGTCATCCGTGGAGCCTATGTCGAAACTCGCGCCAAGGGCATGAACAGGATCAAGGGCGGCTCCGTCCAGATCAATTGAGCCATGCCAACCTCACCACATCTGCTGTTTTGGGATTTGATCGAACGGCACCTGGACGAGGCCGAGTTCCTGTGGGGGGTGTGGGAGCACAGCCTCCTCGCGCCGGACTACACCCTCGATGACGTGGCGAAGGAGTCCGAGGAGCGGTTGCTGGCGCACGTCGATGGACTCGTTGCCAATGGGCCAGAGGCCGCGCGCCGACTGTTGTTCCCAGCGCTCGAACATGGCGAGCCACACCGTGTGAGCGCGGCGGCCTTGGCGCTGCTGCAGAGCCCCGGGGAAGCGGGTGTCGAGGTCGTGATGACGGCACTGCGCACGCGGCCCAAACAACGCGGGCCGCTGACGCGAGCCCTGACCTGCGCGGAGCGGCCCGACCTCCTGGGGCGCCTGCGCGGACTACTCGCGGAGCTGGATCTGGACGTTGTCGCCGCAGCGGCCGAGGTCCTAGCCTTCCACCATGAACCACTGGGTACGACCCTTCCGGTGTTGCTGGCGAGCGACTCCCCGGTGGCGGCGCGGGCACTCGCCCTCCAGGCGCTGCCGCATGAGCCAGCCCCGGCACGGTACATGGCCGCGCTGCAAGCGGGTCTGGTGGATGAAAACCCCCGCGTTGCCGCGGCCGCCATGGAGGCGGGCTGCCGGCTCGGCGTGCCTGCGGCATGGCAGCGTGTGCGGGCACGCGCTGCGGACGCGGACAAGATGGCGATGCTACTGCTCGCGCTCGGTGGAGGGCCTGCTGAGCATGCGGCACTGAAAGCCGCGCTCGCCCATGCCGCGCATCGGCCAGCGGCCCTCTGGGCGCTTGGCTTCGTGGGAACGCCCGAGGCCGTGGATACGAGTCTCGAGCTGATCAATGACAAACAGTCCGGGCACCTCGCGGGGGAAGTCTTCTCGGTGGTGACAGGCGTCAACCTCGTGGAAGCACACTTGGTGGCGCCGCCCCCCGAGGAAGACGAGCCGCTCGACCACACGGCGGAGGATGACTTGCCTCGCCCGGACCCGGTGAAGGTGCGGCATTGGTGGATGCGGCACCGCGAGAAGTTCACCCCGGGTCAACGCTATCTCATGGGTGAGCCGCGCTCGCTCGCGGGAGTGTACGCGGCGCTCGCTCATGGACCGATGCGCCGCCGCCCGGCCCTGCTCCTGGATCTCCAGCTCCGTAGCTCCGCGAAGCCCGGCCCACTTCTTCAAACACGCGCTCCCACCTGGCGGCAATACAAAGCACTCGCGGCCCTGCGTGCTCTGGCGGCTACAGAAATCGACGTGCTCCGCCCACTCCTCTGATGCAGCGCTGGGCCTCCTCCTCGATGACTGAAGGACCTCTCCAGTTTCGCCATGGAACTCGTCAATAAATCCCGCCTCCCCATGGAAGTGACGACGGCACTCGACAAGAGTGGCCGGGAACACCTCCTGCTGGTCGCGAAAGCGACCTACCGCTTCGGCGACAGCGGTCACCCTCCCGAGCTCGCGGAGGAGTCCCATCCCATCTCCCATACCGATGCCTTCGTAGGTGAGCCCGGCCTCTCCGCACCGCTCTACGAGGCGGATCTCGCGTTGGCCAAGAAGCGGTGTGATGTCATCGTGGACGCGACGGCCCATGCACCGGACGGCAGGCCCGTCACCGAGCTCGACGTGGCCATCCGCGTCGGTTCGCTCGCCAAGCAGTTCCTCGTCATCGGCGACCGGACGTGGCAACGAGGCGCCTCGCGCGTCTCCATGAGCAGACCCCAGCCGTTCACCTCCATGCCGATACACTACGGCCGCGCATTCGGGGGGAGCCCTCGGCACCGCTCCGCGGACGAACAAGACACCTATCTGGCCAATCCCATTGGCAGAGGCTTCTGTTCCGATCCCCGTGCGGACCTCGTCGATCAGATGCCACTGCCGAACACCGAGAACGCCAACCACCGGCTCAGCTCACCGAACGACCAGGTCCAGCCACTCGCTTTCGGTCCCATCGGCCGCCATTGGCACCCGCGAAAGGATTACGCCGGCACCTATGACGCACGCTGGCGGGCAGACGTCTTCCCGCTCCTGCCCGATGATTTCAACGAAGCCTTCTTCCAATCCGTGCCAGCGGATCAACAGATGGACTTCGTCCAGGGAGGCGAGGAGGTAGCGCTGCGAAACCTCGTGCCCGGCAAGCCGCTCGTCACGTTCAAGCTGCCACGACCAGACCTGGCGCTGAAGCTCCTCTACACCTCGCACCGCGCCATCGAGCTGCCCCCCGTCGTGGATACCCTGTTCATCGAGCCAGAGGCCCAGCGCTTCACGATGGTCTATCGCACGGCGCTCCCGCTCGATCGCCGCGGCCTCTTCGGCGTCAGCATCGTCGCGGCGGGCCCGGTGTGCAAACGGTGGTGGAAATCCAAGGTGCTCGGCACAGGAGACTGCGGCTGCGGCGGCGACAGCGACAACGACCCCGGTGAGGACACGGAGGATGAGTCTGCCTCGCCAGCCTTCACGGATGGGCTGGAGGTCGAGCCGTGAAGCCACGCCTCCGCGTCATCGGCTCAGGGATGTGCTGTCCGGTGGGCTTCTCTGGCCGCACCGCGCGCGCGGCGATCCGAGCCCGACTTAATCGCTTCCTGGAGTCGGAATTCGTTGACGAGCAAGCCGAGCCGCTCGTCGTCTCCCGGCTCCCATTGGGAGACCTCTGGGGGCCGCGGCGCATCGCGACGATCTTCGAGGCCGCCCTGACGGATTGTGTGGGGGGTGCTCCAGACTTCAACCCCAAGTCCACCGCACTGCTGATGTTGGTCGCGGAGCAGGGACGCCCAGGGTACAACGAAGCGTGGGCCAGGGCCTGCATGACGACCTTCGAGAAGGTCACGGGGACGGCACTCTCCGCCGAGTCTCGTGTCCTCCCGTCCGGGCGCGCGGGGCTCGCCACCGCCCTGCGCGAGGCGCACACGTTGTTGACCACTGGCGGGCGCGCCCATCAAGTCGTGGTGGCTGGCGTGGACAGCTACCTCAACGCGGAGACCATCACCCATCTGCTCCGCAAACGCCGGCTCCTGACCGAGGAGATCAGCGAAGGCTTCATCCCTGGAGAGGCAGCAGGCGCACTGCTCCTAGGCCTGGAATCACCAGGGCAGAAGGGTCTTCACGTGCTGGGAATCGGCTCCGCCGAGGAGACCGCAACCATCGACAACGACGAGCCCGTGCGGGCCCTCGGCCTCACGAGCGCACTGCGCGAGGCGCTCGCCGCGAGCGGCTACCAGATGAACGACCTCCACTTCCGCATGGCGGACGTCAGTGGTGAGCCCCTCCTGTTCCGGGAGGCCGCCATGGCCAACACCCGCCTGCTGGACCACCGCGGGGGCCACTTTCCACTGCTCCACCTAGCCGACTGCATCGGCGAGACCGGCGCAGCCATTGGCCCGCTCTCGCTCGCTTATCTCACCGATGCCATGGCGCGTGGGTACGTGCCCGGCACGCGAGCGGTGCTTCACCTCTCCAATGACGGTGGAACACGTGCCGCGGTCGTGGTCGAGCACCTCTGAGACTCAACCCCTTTTCTCCTGACGAGAGAACATGCAAACCCACGTCTACGCGAACGGCCGCGAGATTTGCAGCCAAGCAGCGGATGGCAAGTCCGCGGCAGCGTTCCCCGATGTGTGCTGGAGCCCTCCCGGCCCACCTGCCGGCCCCGTCCCGGTGCCCTACCCAAACACCACCTTCGCGAAGGACCTCACGGACGGCACGCGCACCATCCTCATCTGCGGCACCATGGTGGCCCAGAAGGACAAGAGCTACTTCTCCACCAGCACGGGCAACGAGCCAGCCACATCCTCCTACGCCAAAGGTCTCAACACCGGCGTCATCAAGGGCAAGGCCTATTTCACGAGCTGGTCGATGGACGTGCTCGTCGAGGGCCTGAACGTCGCGCGCCATCAGGATCAGATGACGCACAACCACGCGAGCCCGGGTGGCAATACTCCGGCACAGGTGTACTTCGACGATGCCGCAAAGACGGCGAAGGGCCGTTGTGCCCAGGACTTGCAGAAGATCGACAAGGAATGCGGCCCAGAGCCGGAGGATGGCAAAGACAACGCCCAAAACCTACAGCGCGCCCGCAGGAACTTCCTCAAGAAGATGACCAAGCGCCTGGAAAAAATCACCGAGAACGTCAAGAACAAGCTCGACAAGAATGCAAATACCTCCTGGATGGAGCATTGTGACGGGCTGTGGCTCAAACCAAACACCCGCTATCCAGAGCAGATAAAGCAACTAACCGAGCAACTCGGCAACATCAAGGACGACCTGAGTTCTGTCACGTCCAGTCTGGTCAAGCCACTCGTCGAGAAGCTGGAGAAGGAACTTCTTGAGAAGCTCGGAAAGGAGGCCACGGAGCGGGCGCTCAAGCTGGGGGCACGCTCCGCTGCACGCTGGGCAGTAGGCGCGAGCGGTGCTGCAGTCGCGGGAGTCGGTGCCATCGTGACCGAAGGAATCGCGACGGCCTGGAACATCTACGACTGGGCTTCCACGGCCTACGAAGGCTACCAACTCTCAAAGACAGCATTGGCCTCCATCTCCGAGATCAAAGAAGTGATGGGCGACTTCGAGGGTGCGCTCAAGAGCATGGACGGTGTTCTGAATGAAGCGAAAAGGAACCCCCAAAAAGCGATGGCCGACGCGATGGACCTGTTCTCACGGCTCAATGCATGCACGCGCGCGCGCAGGTGCATCCTCGTTCCGTACAAGAACACCAGTTCCCTGAAGGCCATGAGGGGCACAGGCTGCTGTCCGGGGCAGACAGGCCACCACGTACTTCCCGACGAGATGACCAAGGGCGGCCACTGCCCGGGGTACAAGCCGGGCGATGCGCCAACGGTTTGCGTCGAGGGAATCAATAACTTCCATGGCTCGCACGGCAGGATCCACGACAAACTGGTCAAAGCCGTGGCGGACTACAAGGCAAGTGGTATTTTCTTCGAAAACACGGAAATGAGCTACGGAAGGGCCCGGGACATGGGAGTTGCAAGCATCATGCACACCTTTCCCGAGTCGAAATGTGACCCGGACTGCCTGAAAGCCCAACTCGACAGCTATTACAAAAACAAATGCATGGGCACAGTGCCTGCTGTCGCTGGCAGGAAGGGCAGCACGGGAGATGCCGAGGACGCAGGCGACGCCGGGGAGTAAAGAGTCCCTGTCCCGCCCCCCATCAGAACGAAGATATACATGCTGATCAACCAGAGCGACTACGAACGGTGTTTTGGCGGCTTCACCATCATTGATTGCGCCATTCGCAATCGGAACATCTTTTATTTTGTCACCCTGTCGGATTATGATGAGGATCAACGCCCACCTGCGGATGAGGATCGAACCACCCGGGTAGTTGTCTACTTCGCGGAGAGGCCAGCCAACAAGCGCTGGACCTACGTGTCCTATGAGGGCTATGCAGGAATGCGCGCTGGCGCATCCCAGCGGCCCAACGAAAAATTCATCGGCATCGACCGAGGCCGACAGGTCGTGACGATTGGTGGCGGTGCCCTGGAAAAAGAGCAAGACATTCCCACAGGGCGGCGCGGCCCGGCACGTGGCGGCATTCGGAAGATCCGGACCATCGACGGCCTTCTCCACGTGTGCACGGGGTATCGGGGCTTGGCACGCCGGGACGACCGCAACCAGTGGACGTCGCTCTGCACGGGGCTAGATTTCACGCCCGACCCGGACGTGGACTCGGGCGAGTACGGCTTCGATGATTTCGACGCCTTTGACCCCAACGACTTCTACTGCGTGGGCGGCAAGGGAGACGTGTGGCACTTCGACGGCAACGCCTGGGAGCGCATCGAGTTCCCAAGCAACATGGTGCTGGAGACGGTCTGCTGCGCGGGCGATGGCTGGGTGTACATCAGCGGCACGGGTGGAAACATCTGGAAGGGCCGGCGTGACAACTGGAAGCTCATCCACCGCGACCAGATGGCCCTGCCCTTCAAGGACATGGTCTGGTTCCAGGACCGGGTGTATTGCACCTCCGATTATGGGTTGTGGGAGATCGTGGGCGATGAGTTGCGTGAGTGCGATGTGCCCCCTCAAATCAAGATCAGCTCCGGCAACCTGGCGGTCGCGGACGGAGTGATGTTGCTCGCGGGCGCATATGGCTGCTCGTATTACGACGGCCTCACCTGGAAGCACATCCTCGACACTGCTGCGTTCTCACCCGTATCGCTGTAGCTCCCCGGGCGCTCCACTCTCATTTGAAAGACGGTGCTTCAACATGGTTGCTCGATCGCATGTCCATGCACTGGGAGAGTCCCCTCTCTTCGTGTTCGAGGTCGAAGGTTGCTCGGACCCCCTGAGGGTGGTCCGCTTCTCGGGAACGGAGGGCGTGTCGAGCCTCTTCGAGTTCCAGGTGGAGCTGGCCAGCACGAATCCGTACATCGACTTCGCGGATATGCTGGGGAAGTCGGCGCTCTTGACACTGCGTGGCGAGTTGGTGCCCAGATTCCTGAATGGGCTCATCAGCCGCTTCGAACAACTCAACGAACTGCCGCACTACACGCTCTACCGGGCCACGGTGACACCGTTGGCGTGGCGACTCGAGCAGCGCTACGACTGCCGGATCTTCCAGAAGCTGGACACTCCGGCCATTCTCAAGAAGGTCTTCGACACAGCGGGGATTCCGGCGGACCGGGTACGGTTCGTGCTGACGAACAATTACGAGCCGCGCGACTACTGCGTGCAGTACCGGGAATCGGATTGGGCCTTCGTCAGCCGCCTGATGGAAGAGGACGGCATCTTCTATTTCTTCGAGCACGCGGCGGACAAGCACGTGTTGGTGCTCGGCGACGGGAAACCCGCCCTGAAACCCATTGATGGACCGGATGCGCTGTGCTTCCGCCGGGAGACAGGAATGGTGGTGTTGGAGGACCACGTGCGCCGCTTCCGCTTCAGCGAGGAGGTCCGTTCGGGCAAGGCGACCCTGCGGGACTACAGGTTCAAGCAGCCGGGGCTGAAGATGGAGGTGGAACACAAGGCGGAGGTGGACTCGGACCTGGAGGTGTATGACTATCCGGGCGAGTACCAGGATCCCGCTCAAGGAACGCTGGCAAAAGGAAAGACAATCGCCAGGGTGAGGCTGGAGGCATTCCAGGCGACGAAGCGCGTGGGACGGGGAGAAAGCGACTGCGAGCGGCTGTGCCCTGGGCGGATGTTCACGCTGGAGGAGCACCCACGAGGGGATTACAACGGGCGCTATCTGCTCACCCAAGTGAAGCACGAGGGCCAACAGCCCCATGTCCTGGACGAGGAGTCCCAGGGCGGGGAGTTCAGCTACTCCAATGAGTTCATGTGCGTACCGCACCATGTGCCGTACCGGCCGGCGCGGGTAACGCCAAGGCCCCACGTCAAGGGCTCACAAACGGCGGTGGTCGTGGGACCCGCTGGCGAAGAGATCTACGTCGACGAGTGGGGCCGGGTGAAGGTGCAATTCCACTGGGACCGGCAAGGACAGATGGACGAGCACAGCTCGTGCTGGGTACGCGTGAGCCAGCTCTGGGCAGGTGAGGCGTGGGGAGCGATGTTCATCCCCCGCATCGGCCAGGAAGTCATTGTCGACTTCATCGAGGGTGACCCTGATCGGCCCATCATCATCGGCCGCGTGTACAACGGAAACAACCTAGTTCCCTACGCACTGCCTGCGGAGAAGACCAAGAGCACGATCAAATCCAACTCAAGCCTGGATGGTGGCGGCTACAACGAGCTGCGCTTCGAGGATGAGAAGGGGCAGGAGCAGGTCTTCATCCACGCCCAGCGGAACATGGACGTGCACGTGAAGAACGACTCATTCGAGGACATCCTCCACGACCGGCATCAGACGATTGGTAGCGTAGGCAAGGGTGGAAAGGTGGGGGATCAGAACGAACTGGTGTACCGGGACAAGAGTCTAACGGTACACCGGAACAGCCAGGAGCAGGTGGGCGGGAGCATGAAGCTCCTGGTGGGAGGTATCGACGGCGATGGAGACATCGACATTGTCATCAAGTCGAACCGGCTGGAGTTGGTGCACAAGGACAGCCATCTGCACGTGAAGCAGAACCTGAACGAGAAGGTGGATGAGACCCACTCGCATACGGTGGGCAAGGATCTGCAGGTGAAGGTGGGGCAGAGCACCGCGCTGGAGTCGGAAAAGGAGATCCATCTCAAGTCGACGAAGATCGTGATCGAGGCATCCAGCGGAATCACGCTGAAAGGACCGGGGGGGTTCATCACGATCGACGCACGAGGGGTCGCCATCAAGGGCAAGCTCATCCAGCACAACACGGGAGGCGCGGCCCTGACAGGAAGCGGAGCGAGCCCGACCGAACCCGCTGACGCGGTGGAGGCTCAGCCCACCATCCCGACCAAGGCCGACAACGGGAGTGCGCCATGAACCCCGGCGGGTTCGCGTTCCCAGCCGCCTGACACCACCACCTGCGCCTGCCCAGGGCGCTGGGTTATCGAGGGATTGGAGGGAGTACCCCCACCAGGGTGGCATGGTGTGCGGCGGTGGACTGGTACCGGGGACGGTAGGTGCTACAGGCCCGCCTGCCTGCCCTCCGGGCGTGTCCGGAAATCGCGGCCCGGCGACTTGTGGCCGCCGATTGCTGCGTTACGTGAAAGGCATGACCGGAATCACTGAGAAGAACACGGGTGACGCTGTCTCGGAGTTCACCCTTCCCGATGGCTGCATGCTGTGCGGCGGCGCGGTGACCATCCGCAGCACGCCGGGAAACGGCGCGCACAGCTACTGCCCGCACTGCCACTGGCTGTCGCGCACGCGGCTGCGCATGCGCAAGGAGGGCCTGGAGATCGCCTACGCCACGCAGGCCTTCGCGTAGGCCGCACCCAGGCTCTCAGTGCAGGAGCCACAGGGTGAAGGGCACCGTGGCGAACGAGAGCGGAATGCCCAGCCCCACCATGAGGGCGGAGAGCTCCGGGTCCAACCCGTTGTCCGCGGCGAGGATGGCGGCGGTGACCATGGGAGCCATGGCGGCCTGGAGAACGGACACCTCGAAGGTGAGCCGGCCCATGCCGGGCAGCAGCAGCAACAGGAGCGCGATGGCGAGCGGCGCCAGCGCCAGCTTGTAACCGAGCCCCAGCGCGAGCGCGCGCATCCGGCCCTTCACGCCCGAGGGCCGCAACTGGAAACCCACGGAGAAGAGCGCCAGCGGGGTGAGCAGATCTCCCAGCCGGCCGAGCACCACGTCCACGGCCTCGGGCCAGTGCCACGGGTGCAGGAGGAACGCCGTCACCAGGGCGAGGAAGGGGGGGAAGGTCACCACCTTCTTCAGCAGTGCCCCGGTGCGGGTGTCCTTCGCGGCGGCGTGCGAGGCGAAGAGCGTGGCCACCGTGCCCAGCACCAGGAACGAGCCGAGCTGATCCACGACGACGGCCACGCGCAGCGCCTCGCGGCCCATGAGGCCCTCGATGAGGGGCAGGCCCACGAAGGCGGTGTTGCTCAACCCGCCGGTGAGGACGAGCGCCGCCACGGTGCCGGGCGGAAAGCCCAGCCGCGGGCCCAGCGTGCGGAAGAAGAGCCACGAGCCACCGAAGATGAGCCACGGCGTGGCGGCGGCGGCGAGCAACTCGGGGGCGAGCGTGAGGCGGTGCACCGCGCGCAGCACCAGCGCGGGCAGGGCGATGTTGAGCACGAAGGCGTTGAGGGCCAACGCCGTCTGCTCCGGGAAGCGGCCGCTGCGCCGGGCGAAGGCACCCAGCAGGAGGCTGGCGGCCAACAGGCCCACGAGCTGGCTCACGAGGAACGCCTCCCGGAGGAACGCGTCGCGGGACGGCCCTCGCCGGACAGGAGCGGGCGCTCGCGGTGGATGAGCTCGGTGAGGAAGTGGAGGGTGGCGCGCACACGCGCGTTGTGCTGCAAATCCGGATGGACCACCAGCCAGATGTCACGGCGCAGCGAGGCCACGAGGGGCGCCACCCGCCGCAGCCCCGGCTCCCGGTCTCCGCACAGGCACGGCATCACTCCCACGCCCATGCCCGCGGCGGTGGCCGTCACCACCGACAGCAGCGAGTTGCAGCGCACCGCCACCCGGGCGCCGGCAGCGGCCTCGGCCAGCCAGCGGGACTCGGGCCACTTCGCCGCGGCGTCCGCGTAGCCGATGACGTCGTGCCCCGCGAAGCCCCGCGCCGGATCCGGTGCACCGCGCCGCTCCAGGTACGCCTCGGAGGCATAGGGGGCGATGGCGATCTCCCCCACCTTGCGAGCCACCAGCGTGTCCCCCTGGGGCCGGGTGAGGCGGATGGCGATGTCGGCCTCGCGCCGGGCCAGGTCCAGCGCGCCGTAGTCGGTGAGGAACTGCACCTCGATGCCGGGGTGGCGCTCGCGGAAGGGGGCGAAGCGCGGCAGGACGATGTCCACGGCGAAGGCCTCGGTGAGGGTGATGCGCACCACGCCCTCCAGGCGCGCGTCCTCGCCACTGGCCCGGCGCTCCACCGCGAGCGCCGCCGCCTCCATCTCCTCCACCGCCGAGCGGATGCCTCGCCCCGCATCCGTCAGCACCAGCCCCGAGGGCGTGCGATCGAAGAGCTTCGAGCCCAGCTCGTCCTCGAGCGCCGCGAGCCGCCGGCCCACGGTGGAGGCATCCACCTCCAGGTCCCGCGCGGCCGAGGCGAGCGTCCCCTCCCGCGCGATGGCGAGGAAGTAGCGGAGATCATTCCAGTCCGGCACGCCCTGCAAATTCGCATGCCCCCCCTGCAATCTCCAGCGTTTTCGCAAGGGGTGCTTCCGGGGCATTCCTTGGCTCGCCCGGGCCGCACGAAGCGGCCGGAGCCAGACCTCTGGAGAGAAACCATGAAGACGATGAACCGCCTCGCGCTGACCGTTGTCACCCTGGGCCTCGTGGCCGGCTGTGCCACCGCGGGAGGAGCGTCGGGGACGCGCGTGAAGACGAACGAGCTGACGGGCGCATGGACGAGCGCGGTGTGCGAGG
Source organism: Archangium sp. (assembly GCF_036277355.1). Lineage (GTDB taxonomy): Bacteria > Myxococcota > Myxococcia > Myxococcales > Myxococcaceae > Archangium. The sequence continues at coordinate 63,022 of NZ_DASUNC010000042.1, read as the reverse complement.
CGATGCCCAACCCGGACGGCTCGAAGACGTACTTCAAGCGGAACTTCCAGCTGACGGAGAAGGACTGGTCGCTGAAGTTCGAGACGTTCGGGGACGAGGGCTGCACGGCGAGGCTGTTCACCGCGCGCTTCGAGGGCCCGTACACGCTGCAGAAGGACTCGGAGAAGGTGGAGGGGGCGACGGAGGGGAACTTCGGCTTCGCGCGGCACTACATGACGGCGCACGTACAGCCGGTGGCGGACTGGTTCCAGGGGGCGAAGTGCGGGACGGGGACGTGGAAGGTGGGCGAGGAGCAGGAGACGAGCACGACGGGGTGCGTGTTCCTGAGGCCGGTGACGGCGTGCGGAACGGACCACGACATCGTGAAGGTGGAGGGCAACCAGCTCTTCTTCGGGAAGCGGCCGGCGGACGGTGACATGTGCACGCCGGACAAGCGCCCCACGGCCCTGACGCCCGTGGCCGTGGTGCGCGGCTGAGCCACTCCTCCCTCGCCCACCGGGAGAGGGGTCGGGGGTGAGGGTGCCACGGCTCCCGGGATGAGCCCGTGTACCTCTTGTCGCTCTGGGAGAAGACGGGCTCCCATGGTTCGATACACCCTGCGCTCGAGGAGGGGTTCACCATGCAACCGTGGAGCATCGGCATCGTCTGTGCCCTGATCTGGACCCTCCCGGTAGCAGCCGCAGAGCCGAAGGAGACCCAGCCCGAGCCCACCTCGTGGAGCCCCTCCGCTCCGCTTCAGGCCTCCGCGCTGTTCGCCGCAGGCGGTGGTGAGCCCGCGAGCCCTGACCGCGGAGCCTGGATCTCGAGCGATGGAAAGAGCATCGCCTTCTTGAACCGCGAGTCCTCTGCCGCCGAAGGCACCGCCCGCGCGCTGGTCGTGAAGGATGTGGAAACGGATGCCGTCGTCTTCGAGAAGGTGCTGTTCTCAGAGGAAGAGAGTCTCCGCCGAAGCGGACCGGAGCTGGAGCGGCTGGCGAGGTCCCGTGCATGGGAGGCGCGTTCCTACCTGGGCCAGCGCGAGTGGAAGCCCCTGCTCTACCGCGAGAATCCTCAACATGACGCGGAGTTCTTCTCGGATGCCTGTTTCATCCAGCGGCAACGTCCGAAGCGCTCGGTGTCCCTGGAGGATCTCAAGCTCTCGTACCAGGAACCGCGGCTCCAGATCTGGCGCCGGGGCAAGAAGGTGCTCGACCGGCGTTTCCCCTCCTGGGGAGTTCGCCAGCAAGGGTGCGAGCACGCCAGTCCCTCGTGGCTGAATGGCACCTTCGTCAACCTGGAGCGGAACGTGGTGCTGATCGAACTCGGCTTCTGCGGAGTGGACAGCTGCCCCGAACCGCCAGCGGCGTTCCACGTGCTCCGCCTCCCTCCGGACAAGTCTCGCGCGGCAAGCACGCCTCCCACTCAGACGAAAGCTCCGCCCCAGGGCCCGTTCGTCGGGTATGAGAAGCCGAACGCCGTCAGCGCGTCGCTCTACGCAACCGGGTTCCCCGCCATCTCGGAGGACGGGACGCTCGTAGCCCTGGCGGAGGTCTTCGCGGATGGTGAGCGCAAGGACCCCAACCTGCTCATCACCGTACGCAACTCCCAGACCAACGAAGTCGCCTGGAAACTGCCTGTGCTCGAAGCCGGAGAGGTGTCACCCGTTCAGCGCTCATTGCCTCTGTCCCAGGCGCTCGACAAGAAGGTGCTCGAGAGGATCCGGCAGGTGAATGACTCCCTTGGCAGGACACAATGGGTGACGCTGGAGGAACAGCCCCTCCAGCCCATGATGACGGAGAGCTGCCAGCAGGCTCCTACACAGAAGCTGCAGCTGCCCCAACTGGAGATGACGTTCAACCAGGGTCATTTGGTGCTGAAGCGGGCCGGGAGCGCTCCACCCATCGAGCTGAAGCTGAATCGCGGAAGCGACAGCGGAGCGGACGCGTGCAAGGCGGCCAGCCGAATCTTCATGGACACCGCCTACATGGACTCCACCAGAGGAGTCGTCCTGTTGCGCCTCACCACGTGCGGCGACGAAGCATGCCCGGCCCAGGACAGGTGGTATCATTCCATCAAGCTGCGTTGAGCGGGCGCAGCCTCGCGCTTCAGGCCGGGAACATGCGCCCGCGGAGTTCCTCGAGCCCACGCGGCGAGCACAGCTCTTCCGAGAAGAGTACGTCGAGCGCACGCTGGGCCAGCCCAGCCGCGGACGCTGCGACGAGCACCCGGCCACACTCCTCGAGCTGCTCTCGAATCAGGCCGATCTCGCCGTACATCTCGGCGAGCTTCATGCGGTCCTCGACCGACAGGTCACGCTTCATCTCCGCGATGACCTGGCGCAGCTCCACCGTCTTCCCATCCGCGCGCTGCACCGTGGGCTCGGGCTCCTCATCATCCAGGTCTTCGGCGAGCAGCGGCCAGATGTCCGTCAGCAGCGCGGAGTCCTGCACCAGCAGGTGTCCCACGCGCTGGGCACACGCCTGACACGAGGCGCCAGCGAAGCGCGGCAGGTTCAGCGCCGGAGAGGCTCCAGCGCCACAGAGCAGACAGGTGGCCAGGTCGGTGGTGGGCTCCATGGGGCACTCCCTTAACGTCCTCGCCCGGCCAACGCCATCTCCACGCGTCCCTCTGTCACCTTTCTACCTGGCTGCCCCCCGGGTGAGCCCCGGAACGCCCCTCTTCAGCGCTCCACTCCCAGCAACGCCGCGAACAGCTCACGCGGGTCGATGCTCGCCGGGAGCCCAGAGACTCCTCCGTCGTTCACCTCGACCACCATCCAGCGGCCGTCCTCGAGCATCGCGACATCCATGGTGAAGAAGCGCGCATCAACCTTCCGCGCGAGCCGCTCGAACGCCGAGAAGTCCGGGACGTCGACATCGAAGTCATCGTAGGACTCCGCCGCCAGCAGCCGCCCACGCCCGAAGAACAGCCGGAACTCCAGGTGCGCCGGCCCGCTCGGCGTCCGCCCCCGCACCTTCAACGGCAGGAAGCGCCTGACCACGAAACCCCGCTCGAAGCGGTCCCCGCGCTCCTCCAGCAGGTTGCCGCAGATCCGCTCGAAGTCCTCTCCCCGTGCTTCGCCGCCGGGTGTTGCTCCACTTCACCCGCGTGCCGGGAGCGGAGACCCCCTCTCTTGGAGGACGGACCCGCGCTGCGTTACAACTCGCCGCGCCGCTCCTCCTTCAGCCCTGGAGACTCCCCCGGTGAAAGTCGTTCATTCCCCGCTGCACGCCCGCCATGACGGCGGCATGGAACTGCATCGCGGCGAGCTGGTGCCGTGCTTCGAGATGCCCGTGCGCGTCGACTACATCCTGAAGGCCGTGGAGCGCGCCGGACTCGAGCTCATCGAGCCACGCTCCTTCGCCCACGAGTCCCTGCTGCGCGTCCACGACGCCGGGTTCGTCGAGTTCCTGCGCACCGCCCATGCGGAGTGGCGCTCGCTCGGCAAGCAGGGCTTCATGCTGCCGAGCGGTTTCCCCGCCCGCAGCCTGCGCCGGGACCACATCCCCTCCGGCATCAACGGCAAGATGGGCTACTACGCCTTCGACTCCAGCACGCCCATCGTCGAGGGCACCTGGGACGCCGCGCTCGCCGCCGCCCACTGCGCCCTGACCGCCGCCGCGCTCGTCTCCGAGGGTGAGAAGGGCGCCTATGCCCTGTGCCGACCGCCCGGACACCACGCAGGACACTCGGTGTACGGCGGCTACTGCTTCCTCAACAACGCCGCCCTCGCGGCCCAGCACCTGCGTGACCGGGGCTTCGCCCGCGTCGCGGTGCTCGACGTGGACTACCACCACGGCAACGGCACCCAGGACATCTTCTGGGAGCGCTCCGATGTGCTGTTCATCTCCATCCACGCGACCCCGGAGACGGACTATCCCTACTTCCTCGGCTATGCAGACGAGCGCGGGGCCGGCGCCGGAGAGGGCTACACCCTCAACCTCCCCCTGGCCCGCGGCACTGGCTGGAAGGAGTACGGCGCCGCCCTCGGAGCCGCGCTGGATGCCATCGGGACGTTCTCGCCCGACGCCCTGGTGGTGTCGCTCGGCGTCGACACCTACGAGGGCGATCCCATCAGCGCCTTCAAGCTCGCCCAGGAGCACTACCCGCTCATCGGACAGCGGCTGGCCGACCTGAAGCTGCCCACGGTGTTCGTGCAGGAGGGCGGCTACGCGGTGGATGAGATCGGCACCAACGTCGCCGGGGTGCTGGAGGGATTCCTGAGCCGGCGCTGAGCTCAGGGCCGGTTCTGGGTGACCGCCGAGAAGCGCGAGGATACGCCGCACGGGGACTCCAATCCGGGGGAAGTGCGGCGCGAGGGTAGTGCAACCCCCGGAGGGCGGGCCAGCCTTCAGCTTCCCCCGGGGAACCTGCCCTGGAGGCGTGCGCGAAGCACCGCCCCGAGCACACTCGCCGTGTCCTCGGGCAGACGCGCGAGGTGCGTGTAGAGCGTCTCCTCCACCTGCGCGAGCGTCTCCGGCGGCACCCCGGCCTCCCTCATGCCCACGAGCACGGTATAGGCCGCCAGGCCGAGCGGCTCGGCGAAGCCTCCCGACTCCTCCCAGAACTCCTCGAAGCAGGGCACCGCCTCTCCGGAGGCGACTCGCATCAGGCGCCCCACGTTGACCTCCCAGTACGCCCGGTACGCGTCCTGGGCCTCGGGGCTCGGGAAGGGACCCTGGCGCACCTCGATGCGCGTGCCCTCTCCGGAAGGCTCGAGCACCAGGGAGACGCGCGTCGTGCCGGTGCCGTACTCCCCGCCGTCCCACGACAGCTCCATCAACAAGCCCCGGCCCGGGAACACCTCGAGGATGCAGCCCTTCTGGACCCGGGGCGCGCCCTTCGCGTCGAGCACGTTCACCTGGAACGGCTCGCCCGCCTCCACGTCTCCCTCCTCCCCGAGCCGCTGGCCGCCCGGAGGCGCCCCGTACCAGCGCCGCATCAGCAACGGGTCCTCGATGGCCGCGAAGACCCGCTCCAGGCTCTGCGCCACCCACCACTCCATCGTCAGCTCGCTCATGCCGCCACCACCCCCGTGCGGGTCCGCAGCTCCATCTCGGGCACCCGCGCGAGCAGCTCTTCCGACAGACGGTACTGCTCCACCACCAGGCTGATGCGCGCCGCCGAGAGCCGCGGGGCTCCGGCCTGGACCGCCACCACCTCGTGCACCAGGTCTCCCCGGAACGTCACCAGCGCGCCCGGCCTCGGCTCCAGCACCGCCACCTCCCTGCCCCGGTGGTACAGCCGCAGCGCGCCTCCCGCGAGCTGCTCGGGCACCTGGACGTAGAGCACGCTCACGGCGATGGGACAGTCGATGCCCGCCCCGTAGAACATCATGCTCTTGTCCAGGTGGTCATCCACCCCGCGCCCGTTCTGGATGAGCAACGGGTTGAGCAGGAACGCGTTGCAGCCCGGCAGCAGCGCGGCGTCGAGGAACGGCGCGAAGGCGGGAAAGCGGTCCTTCACGTCGGAGACGGCCTCGCGCCGGAACGTCACCGAGAAGCCATAGGTGCCCGAGAACTGCGACGTCAGGTTCGTCTCCCCGAGCAGCGAGGAGCCCAGGATGTAGGACCGGATGGCCTCGAGCTCACCGGGAGGCAGGGCCTCGGGTGTGCGGCGGAAGAAGGTCTGGAGGCGGAAGGCCCCGCTCCAGGGCGGTTGGAAGCGCATGCGAAAGTCTCCGGTCTCAGCCGGATCCTACGCGGGCACCCACTCGCGGAGTAGGGGGGAAACCCGCCGCTGGCGCCCACGGGCCTCTTCCCGCAAGCTGCGCCCCGTCATGAAGCACCTGTTGGGGCGACTGAGGGCGGAACTCCAGGCGACGGCGGGAGGACTGCCGGGCACGTACTGGTACCTGTGGACGGGCACGCTGGTGAACCGGCTGGGCTCCTTCGTGGTGCCCTTCCTGGCGCTCTACCTCACGCGCGAGCGCGGCTTCCGGGTGGAGGAGGCCGGCATGGTGGTGTCCCTGCACGGCGTGGGCGGCGTGCTGGCGGGGCTCGTCGGCGGGACGCTGGCGGACCGGGTGGGCCGGCGCAAGACGCTGCTCTCGGGGCTGTGGCTGGGCTCGGCGGCGATGCTGTCCATGGGCTTCGCCCGGGAGACGTGGCACATCTGCGTGTCCGCCTTCCTGCTCGGCCTGCTGGGCGAGCTGTACCGGCCCGCGGTGTCGGCGGCGATCTCCGACGTGGTGAAGCCCGAGGACCGGGCACGCGCCTTCAGCCTGCTGTACTGGGTCATCAACGTGGGCTTCGCCATCGCCCTGCCCCTGGCGGGTCTGGCCTCGCGCTTCGGCTTCCTCGTGCTCTTCGTGGCGGATGCCTGCACCACCTTCCTCTACGGAGTGCTCGTCTGGTGGAAGGTGCCGGAGACGCGCCCCGCCCAGGCGGCCCCGGCAGCGGAGTCCTCCCGCCGGCTGCCCTCGCTGGCGCCCTTCCGGGACGAGGTGTTCCTCGCCTTCGCCCTGTCCATCGTCCTCACCTCCATCATCTTCTCCCAGGGCAACGTGACGCTGCCGATGGACCTGACCGCGCAAGGCATGTCGCCCGCGATGTTCGGCACGGTGCTGGGGGTGAATGGCGTGCTCATCGTGCTGCTGCAGCCCTTCGTCGGCCGGGCGCTGGGCCAGATGCGGCGCGCGACGGCGCTGGCCTGGGCCTCGGCACTGACGGGGCTGGGCTTCGGGCTGCACGCGCTGGGCGCGAACCCGTGGCTGGCGGCACTCGCGGTGGGGGTGTGGACGCTGGGAGAGATTGCCCAAGCGCCCGCGGCCTCGGCCGTGGTGGCGGACCTCGCGCCCACCGAGCAGCGCGGCACCTACCAGGGCGCCTACTACATGCTGTGGGCCCTGTCGGCCAGCATCGCCCCCACGCTCGGCTCGTGGGTGCTGGGGCGCTTCGGCTCCTCCGCGCTGTGGGGCGGCTGCCTCGTCGTGGGCCTGTTCGCCGCCGGCTGGCACCTGGCCATCGCCGATGCCCGCCGCCGCCGCATGGCCGCCCTGCGCCTCACCCGCACCGACGTGAGCGCCGCGCTGGACTGAGGCCCCTCACGCCGTCACGAGCGGGGCTCCGCAGCCGCGGCGTCGCGCCGGAAGCCATACACCCAGGCCGCCGCCGCGCCGAGCGCCGGCAACACCACGGACAGGGTGAGCACGCCGAACACGGCGTCATTCACGGGCTCGCCGGTGGCGTCCACGCCGGACACGCGCAGAAACGCCTTCACACCGGTGACGAACCAGTTGGCGAAGTTGGACACGATGAAGGCCCACGCGAGCCGGCGCTGGCCCGTGGCCCCGTAGCGCAGCATCGGCAGCGTCCAGGCCACACCCAGCAGCAGGAAGGCCCCCATCAGCGCGTTGAGGTGCGAGGCGAGCGCGGCATGAGCATCCGCCGGCACCTTGCCCGTCATGGCCGCGGACACGAAGCCGCCGGTGAGCAATCCCAGCAGGGTGAGCCACGCGGCGGCATGCGCCATCAGGCGCGCGGCGGGCAACGGGGCGGGAGTGGAGACAGCGGCGGAAGCGGGAGCAATCTCCTCGCTCGGAGGCACGGGACGCAGGGCGGTCGTCATGGGATGCCCCACTCTACCGGGAGAGCGGCCAGCCAGACGAGCCACCCCCCATTTCGAGCCAGCGGACCACGCGGCGCCTGTCCGGCCGCCTGCTCGCATTCCGGGAATGAATGTGAGAGCACCGCTCTCCCGCCCCTCTGGACAGGAACCGCCCCATGCCGTTCCCGCCGCTCCGCTGGAGTCTTCTGCTCGCCCTCGTGTGCCTGCTCGTTCCCGGTCTCGCGCCCGGCGCGGACGCGAAACGCAAGCGGGCGAAGACGGCCGTGTCCAAGCACCTCGTCAAGCTGCCCGGTGGCGAGTCGCTGCGCCGTGACGCCGCGGCCTCCTTCCAACGCATGGCCACCGAGGCCCGCGCGGACGGCATCTGGCTCTGGGTGACGAGTGGCTACCGCACCCGCCGGGAGCAGCGTCTGCTCTACGAGCGCTACCGCAAGGGCCTGGGCCCCAAGGCCGCGCGTCCCGGCCAATCCAACCACCAGCGGGGCCTGGCGGTGGACGTCGTCGTCGGCGACGAGGAGTCCCCCACGTACCACTGGCTCGCGGCCAACGCGTGCCTCCATGGTTTCCGGCGCACGGTGCCCTCCGAGCCGTGGCACTGGGAGTACCGGCCGCGCACCACCCGCGCGCCCGCCCCCGGCACCGACTGCACCGGCCAGCCCCGGCCCTCCGAGGAGCCGCCGCGTACGGCCTCCAAGGACCTCAGCTGACGCCGGGACTCGGCACCCGAGTGCCCACTGGCGAGCATCCGTCTCGCGCCGCTGTCGCATTCCTGCTGCGGGGTGACGCAAGTGCTCGCTAGCGAGCACCCACAATGTCTTGCTGTGTCATGACTGCCCTCGGGTAGGAGGCAATGCGCGAAGGCAGGCAGCAATGTGGGCGGCCTGTCCATGACCGCCCTCCTGCTCACAGCCCTGCTCTGGCACGCCGGCCTGCCCGCGGGTGCCCTGCTGGCCCAGACCGGACCGGGGGCCGCCGTGTCTCCGCCCTTCCAACCCCAGGTCTCCGACCCGCTGCTCGAGCCCGTTCCTCCGGCGCCGGTGCAGGTGGGCTCCTGGGACGAGGCGCTCACGCTGTTGCGCCAGCAATCCACGGACCTGCGCGTCGCACTGGCCCGGGTGGAGTCCGCCGCGGGACAACGGCGCGTGGCCCTCGCCGGACTGCTGCCCACCGTCAACGGCTCGGCCGGTGTCCAGTCCAACGTGCTCGACCCCTCGACGCCCTTCATCGGGGGCGGCGTGGGCGGCGGCGGTATCGGTGGAGGCGTCGGGGCCGGTGGAGGTGACGGCCCACGGCCCACCACGCCCCTGGGCACCGCCACGGTGACGGCCTCCGTGCCCCTGCTCAACTGGAGCGCCATTCAATCCCTGCGCTCGGCCAGCGCCTCCCGCCGCGCCGCCGAGCTGTCCGTGGACGAGACGCGCCGCCAGCTCACCGGGGAGCTCGCCCGGGCCCTGGCGCGGGTGGCCTCCTCCGAGCGGCTCTCCGAGGTGAACCGCGTCAACCTGCGCTCCGCCCTGGAGCGGCTCGCGCTGGCCCAGCGGCGGCTGGAGCTGGGCGCGGGTACCCAGCTGGACGTCATCCGTCTCCAGCAGGACGCGGAGTCGGCGCGCTCCTCCGTGGTGTCCGGGGACAACTCGCTGCTGCAGGCGCGGGATGCGCTGGCGTTGATATTGGGCCAGGAGCAGCCGGTGGGACTGACGCGCGGCGTGTCCCTGGAGGAACTGCTGAATCGCGGCCAGGCGCAGTGCCAGAACCTCCAGGAGCTGGAGAAGCGGCCGGACCTGGCGGCGGCACGCGCGCAACTGGAGGCGGCCGGGCACGACGTGTCGGCGGCCGAGGCGCAGTACCTGCCCACGCTGGCGGCCCAGAGCACGGTGTTGGGCTTCACGGTGGACCCGGGCTTCGCGCGGGTGCCCGTGTGGAACGTCGGCGCGGTGCTCACCCTGCCCTTCTACGAAGGAGGCGCGCGCGGAGGCCGTGTGCGGCAGGCACGGGCCCAGGAGGAGACGGCGCGCCAGGACGTGGTGTCGAGGCAGCGCGGGGCCACGGTCGAGGTGAGACAGACGCGGCGCGAGGTGGGCGTGGCGGGGGCGGAGCTGGAGATCGCCACGCGGGCGCGGGAGCTGGCGGCGGAGAACGACCGGCTCACCCGCCGCGCCTTCGAGGTGGGCACCGGGACGAGTCAGGACCTGGTGGTGTCCGCCGCGGCGCTGCGGCAGGCGGAGCTGAACCTGGTGGTGAGCGAGTTCCAGTTGTTCCAGGCGCGAATCGAGGCGTTCCTGGCGGAGGCGGCATGCGACTGGTGAGGCGGGGAGTGTGGGGAGTGTGGCTGGCGGCCCTGGCCCTCGTGGGGTGTGAGCGCTCGCAAGGAAAGGGCGGCCCCCAGGCCGGACCCGGCGGCCCGGGAGGTGGCGGACAGCCGCTGCCGGTGGAGGTGATGGAGCTGCGGCCGGGCCCGGTGCGCGACACGGGCGATTACCTGGGGACGCTCATCTCCCGCCGCAGCGTCACCGTCTATCCGCAGGTGGCCGGCTACGTGCAGCGCATCGCGGTGAAGCCGGGAGAGCAGGTCAAGGAGGGGCAGATGCTGCTGGAGGTGGACCCGAGGCGCGAGCGCGCGGGCGTGCGGAGCGCCCAGGCCCAGCGCGCCTCGGCCGTGGCCCAGCAGCAGTTCGCGCGCAACAGCCGGCAGCGCGCCGAGCAGCTGCTGCGCGAGGGGCTCATGAGCCGGCAGGACTATGAGCAGGCGGTGGCCCAGGCGGCGGCGGCCGAGGCCAGCGCGCGCTCGGCGGAGGCGCAGCTGCAGGCCCAGCAGGTGGAGCTCGGCTACTTCCGGGTGGAGGCGCCCTTCGCCGGGGTGGTGGGGGACATCCCCGTGAAGGTGGGCGACTCCGTCACCTCGCAGACGGCGCTGACGAACGTGAACCAGAGCCGGGCGCTGGAGATCTCCGTGGCGGTGCCACCCGAGCGGGCCTCGAAGGTGGAGACGGGCAGCACGCGGGTGGAGGTGCTGGACAGCGACGGCCAGCCGGTGGTGAGCGCCCCCGTCTTCTTCGTGGCACCCACGCCGGACCCGCGCACGCAGCTGGTGGAGCTGAAGGCCGCCTTCGACAACACGCAGGGGCTGCGCGCCGGCCAGGTGGTGCACACCCAGGTGGTGTACGCCACGCGCGAGGCGCTGCGGCTGCCCACCTTCGCGGTGACGCAGCAGAGCAGCCAGTTCTTCGCCATGGTGGCGGTGCAGGGCGACGGCGGGCCCATGGTGGCGCAGCGCCGGCCGGTGAAGCTGGGCGGGCTCCAGGGCAACGACTACGAGCTGCTCGAGGGCCTGGAGCCGGGAGCGCAGGTCATCGTCGGCTCGCTCCAGCAGCTGCGGGATGGGCAGCCCATCCAGCCCAAGCCGGCGAAGCAGCTGCCGGGCGAGGGCCCTGGCGTGGGCGGCTCCGCGGACGCCGGTACGGGGGGGGCCGGGGACGCCGGTACCGGCAGCACCGGGGACGCGGGCACGGCACCGAGCCCGGACGGGGGGAAGTGAGCGCCCATGTTCTCCGACTTCTTCATCCGCCGGCCCATCTTCGCCAGCGTCATCTCCATCCTCATCACGCTAGTGGGGGCCATCTCCATCCCCAGCCTGCCCGTGGAGCAGTACCCGGAGCTCGCGGCGCCGCAGGTGAGCGTGACGTCCACGTACATCGGCGCCTCCGCCGAGGTGGTGGAGAGCGCGGTGACGACCGTGCTGGAGCGCCAGCTCAACGGCCTGGAGGGCATGCGTTACATCTCCTCCACCAGCAGCAACAACGGCACCAGCACCATCACCGTCACCTTCGAGCCGGACCGGGACCTGGACGTCGCGGCGGTGGACGTGCAGAACCGGGTGGCCACCGCCTCGGCCCGGCTGCCCGCCGAGGTGAACGCGCTGGGCATCACCATCAACAAGACGCAGTCGCAGCTGCTCATGTCCTTCGGCCTGTATGACGAGGCGGGGCACTACGACACGGGCTTCCTCAGCAACTACGCGGACGTCTACATCCGCGACGCGCTGCTGCGTGTGAAGGGCGTGGGCGACGTGCGCATCTTCGGCGAGCGCCGCTTCGCCATGCGGCTGTGGTTGGACCCCACGAAGCTGGCGAGCCGCGGCCTCACCGCGCAGGACGTGGTGGCCGCGCTGCGCGAGCAGAACGTGCAGGTGGCCGCGGGACAGGTGGGCCAGCCGCCCTCGCCACGGGGACAGACGTATCAGATCAACGTGCAGGTGCTCGGCCAGCTGTCCACGCCGGAGCAGTTCGGGGACATCGTCCTGAAGCGGGGCGAGGACGGCACGCTGGTGCAGATGAAGGACGTGGGCCGGGTGGAGCTGGGGGCGGAGAACTACAACCAGATGCTGCGCTTCAACGGCCGGGACGCGGTGGGCCTCGGCATCTTCCAGCTCCCCGGCTCCAACGCGCTGGATGTGCGCGAGGGCGTGGTGGCCGAGCTGGAGCGGCTCGAGGGCAACTTCCCGCCGGGCATGGTCTACGAGAGCGCCTTCGACACCACGGCGGCGGTGCAGGCCTCCATCGAGGAGGTGCTGCGCACGCTGGTGGAGGCCATCGCGCTGGTCATCCTCGTCATCTTCATCTTCCTGCACGGCTGGCGCAGCATCCTCGTGGTGGCCACGACACTGCCGGTGTCGCTGGTGGGCACCTTCGGCTTCGTGAGCGCGTTCGGCTTCTCGCTCAACACGCTGACGCTCTTCGGCCTGACGCTGGCCACGGGCCTGGTGGTGGATGACGCCATCGTGGTCATCGAGAACGTCGAGCGCGTCATGGTGGAGGAGGGCGTGGACGCGCGCGAGGCGTCGCACCGGAGCATGAAGCAGGTGGGTGGCGCGGTGATCGCCACGGCGCTGGTGCTCTCGGCGGTGTTCGTCCCGGTGTCCTTCTTCCCGGGCACCACGGGCACCATCTACCGGCAGTTCGCGCTCACGCTGGCCTTCTCCATCAGCCTGTCTGCCCTGGTGGCCCTCACGCTGTCCCCCGCGCTGTGCGCCCGGCTGCTGCGCGCGCACGAGGGAGAGAAGTGGCGCGTCTTCCGCTGGGTGGACCAGACGATGGATGCCTTCCGGCGCGGCTACGCGCGCTTCCTGGGCAAGCTGCTGCTGCCCGGCATGCGCTGGGCGGTACTGGGCGTCTTCGTGGTGCTCATGGGCCTCACGGCGCTGCTCTACCGCGTCACGCCCACCGGCTTCATCCCCGAGGAGGACCAGGGCTACCTCATCGTCGCCATCCAGGGCCCCGAGGGCACGTCGCTGGACTACACGCGGCAGGTGCTCCTCCAGACGGAGGAGGTGCTGCGCCAGCAGAAGGAGGTGGCGGACATCTTCACCGTGGGTGGCTTCTCGCTGCTGGGCACCGGCCCCAACTACGGCGTCCTCTTCATCAACCTCCACCCCTGGGAGGAGCGCGAGAAGAAGGAGCAGAGCGTGGCCGGGCTCGTCAACCGGCTGCGCGGGCCCTTCGCCGGCATTGCCGGCGCGCGCGTGCTGGCCTTCCAGCCGCCCACCATCCGCGGCGTGGGCAGCGTGGGCGGCTTCGAGTTCGTCCTGGAGGATCAGCAGGGCAACCACACGCTGAACGAGCTGGCGGCGGCCACGCAGCAGCTCGCGGGGCGGGCCAACCAGTCACCGGACCTGCGCAGCGTCTTCTCGTCCTATACGGCGAGCACCCCGCTGCTCAACGTGTCGGTGGACCGGGAGAAGGCCAAGTCGCTCGGCGTGTCGCTGGACTCGCTCTACTCCACGCTGCAGATCTACATGGGCAGCAGCTACGTGAATGACTTCACCTTCGCCAACCGCGTCTACCGCGTCTACGTGCAGGCGGCCATGCCCTTCCGCAACGAACCCAAGGACATCTCCGCCTTCTACGTGCGCTCGGCGCAGGGGGAGATGGTGCCGCTGGAGAGCCTGGTGAAGGTGGAGCCCGTCACCACCGCGCAGAACATCACGCACTACAACCTGTTCCGCTCGGCCGCCATCAACGGCCAGGGCGCGCCCGGTGTCAGCACGGGCCAGGCGCTGGACGCCATGGAGGCCGTGGCCCGCCAGGGGCTGCCGGCCGGCTTCACCTTCGAGTGGACGGGCCTGTCGCTCGAGCAGAAGCAGTCCGCGGGCAAGGTGCTGCTCATCTTCGCCCTGGGCGTCGTCTTCGTCTTCCTGGTGCTGTCGGCGCAGTACGAGAGCTTCGCGCTGCCCTTCGTCATCATGCTGGCGGTGCCGGTGGCCATCCTCGGCGCGCTCGGCTTCCAGTTGTTGCGAGGGCTCGCCAACGACGTGTTCTGCCAGGTCGGTCTGCTGATGCTGGTGGGCCTGTCCAGCAAGAACGCGGTGCTCATCGTGGAGTTCGCCGAGCAGCTGCGCCATCAGGGCAAGAGCGTGGTGGAGGCGGCCATCCAGGCGGCGGACACGCGGCTGCGGCCCATCATCATGACGTCCTTCGCGTTCCTGCTGGGCGTGGTGCCGTTGGTGCTGGCCACGGGCGCGGGCGCCGCCTCGCGCAAGTCGCTGGGCACGGCGGTGTTCGGCGGCATGCTGCTGTCCACCTTCGTCAACCTCATCTTCATCCCCGTGCTGTACACGCTGGTGGAGACGGCCCGGACGAAGTTGCTCAAGCGCCACGAGCGTGGGACGCCGCCTCCCGCTCCGGGCGATGGTGGGCAGACGCCTCGTCCGGCGTGAGCCGGAGGGGAAACCGGGTGCCTACTTCTGAGGTCAACCCGGGGATTGACAGCCATGTGACTCCTGGAGTCACATGGCTGTCGCATGCCCTCCCTCCGTCACGAGGCCCTCCTGGAGCTGTTCCGCAACCGCCCCGTCCTGGCGGCCGAGTTGCTGCGGGATGCGCTCGGCATCGAGTTGCCCGCCTATGCGGAGGCCCGCGCGGAGTCCGCCGAGCTGACCGAGGCGGTGCCCACCGAGTACCGGGCGGATCTGGTGGTGCAATTGTGGGGGGACACGCCTCGTCTCGCGATCGTGGTGGAGGTGCAGCTCTCACCGGACGAGGAGAAGCGGTACACGTGGCCGGTGTACCTCACCCATATGCGGGCGAAGTTGAGGTGCCCCACGGTGCTGCTGGTGGTGGCGCCGGACGCGGGAGTGGCGCGCTGGTGCGGACAGCCGTTGGAGACGGGCCACCGGGGCTTCGTGCTGAAACCCTACCTCGCGGGTCCGGAGAGCATTCCAGTCATCACGCGGCCCGAGCAGGCGCGCCAGGCGGTGGAGTTGATGGTGCTGTCCGCCATGGCGCACGGACAGGGCGAGCAGGGAGCGGCCATCGCCGAGACGGTCCTGCCCGGGCTGGCGGGGATTGATGAAGAGCGGGCGCGCTTCTATTTTGACCTGGTGATGTGGTCGCTGAACGACGCGGCCCGCACCGCCCTGGAGGCACTGATGAGCAGTGGCACCTACGAGTACCAGAGCGAGTTCGCCCGGCGTTATTTCACTCAGGGGCGCCAGGAGGGCAAGGCGGACGCCCTTCTCGAGGTGCTCGATGCCCGGGGCCTCCAGGTGGACGAGCAGTCCCGCCAGCGCATCACCGCCTGCACCGAGCTCGCTCAACTCGAGCGCTGGCTCCGCAAGGCCGTGTCCGTCCAGTCCGTGCAGGAGCTCTTCGCGTCCTGACCCGCCCGGCCCGCAAAAAAACAGCGACGGAAGAGCTCTCTGGGGGAAGCTCATCCGCCGCGCACCACGCGAGACGTCAGAGGAGGAGGAGTTGACGGCCCGCGCCTTGGTGTAGGCCTCTCTCAAGCACTCAGCGTGCCAGCGGCCAAGCGCTCGATATCACTCGGAGTCCAGAACTGACCCGGTGCGTCAGGGCTCCACTCCCCCTCCGCTCGAATGTAACGCGTCGTGACAGAATCGCTCAAATTCTCAGTAAACTCAAGCGATTGTACGCGCAAATCAAGACTGTCCCAGAATCGGACATTTCTGTCCTGAATCAGGACACTCCCCGCCCTCCTGTGTCGTCCGCCGCACCCGGGGCGGAACGTCCAGCACCGCGGGACGAGGCCCATTGCTACATAGACAGTGAACCTTCCCGAGGATTCCCGTGATTCGCGCCGCCAGGCACATCGAGAACGTCCGATACGCCATCCGCAACGTCGTGGCCGAGGCGAGCCGCCTGGAAGCCCAGGGCCAGCGCATCCTCTTCCTGAACATCGGGGATCCGCTGAAGTTCGACTTCCAGACACCGCCCCACCTCATCGAAGCGGTGCACCGCGCGATGAAGGACGGCCACAACGGCTACGCGCCCTCGGCGGGCATCCCGGCCGCGCGCGAGGCCATCGCCCGCGAGTGCACGCGCCTCGGCATCCCCGGCATCACGCCCTCGGACGTGGTGGTCACCAACGGCGCCAGCGAGGCGCTCGAGCTCGCCCTCACCGCCCTGCTGGAGCCCGGCGAGCGCGTGCTGCTGCCCAACCCCGGCTACCCGCTCTACAACGCCCTCATGGCCAAGCTGAGCGCCCAGGGCGTGCCCTACTCCCTGGACGAGGAGCGCGGCTGGACGTTGGACCTGGAGGAGATCGACTCCCTGTGCACGCCCGGCACCCGCGCCCTCCTGCTGTGCAACCCCAACAACCCCACGGGCGCGGTGCTCGACCGCAAGGTGTTGGAGGGGCTGCTGGAGATCGCCCGGCGGCGCGGGCTCGTCATCCTCTCCGACGAGATCTACGACAAGCTGCTCTACGACAAGGACCACACGCCCACCGCGTCGCTGGCCACGGACGTGCCCATCCTCACCTTCAATGGCCTCTCCAAGGCGTACCTCGCCTGTGGCTGGCGCATCGGGTGGCTCGTCTTCTGCAACGCGCACCTGATGCCGTCGCTCAAGAGCGCGGTGATGCGGCTGGCGGATGCGCGGCTGTGCGCGCCCGCTCCGCAGCAGTACGCCATCCAGCCCGCGCTCGAGGGGCCCCAGGAGCACATCCCGGAGATGATGAAGCGGATGCGCTCGCGGCGGGACTTGATGGTCCGCCGCATCAACGCCATCCCCGGCCTGTCCGTGGTGGAGCCCGCCGCCGCCTTCTACGCGATGGTCCGTCTCCAGTTGCCCGGTGTGACGGACGACGAGCAGTTCGTGCTGTCGCTGCTGCGCGAGACGGGCGTGCTCTTCGTCCACGGCAGCGGCTTCGGGCAGAAGGCGGGCACGCAGCACTTCCGGGTGGTGTTCCTCCCGCCGGAGGACATCCTCACCGCCGCGTTCGACCGGCTGGACGCGTTCATCCGCGCGCACCACGTGGCGGGAGCGCACGGGGCTCCCGCCAGCCATCACCCCTGAGACGCCTCAGGGCGTGAGCTTGGGAACGGAACAGGACGTGGGCGTGAAGGCCGCGAGCCGCTCGCGGAACAGCTTCACCGTCTTCTCGTCCTGAGAGTCCTGCAACACGTCGAGGGCGCGCTGCTCGGTCAGGATGGCCTCCTCGAGAGGGTGAGCATCGCGAGCAG
Source organism: Archangium sp. (assembly GCF_036277355.1). Classification (GTDB taxonomy): domain Bacteria; phylum Myxococcota; class Myxococcia; order Myxococcales; family Myxococcaceae; genus Archangium. The sequence goes on along the minus strand of NZ_DASUNC010000042.1, from coordinate 45,996 downwards.
CAGGCCCGCGGCCAGGGTCTTGTGCATACGGAAACGTCCTTTATTCCAAACGAAGGCCCCGCGTGCGCCCCTCACCCGCCCGGGGCATGGGCGGGGGAGTGCTCCGAGCGGGCACCAGAACGCGGGCTGCGTGTTATGGAGGCAGCATGCCTTCCCGACGTCCTGAAATCCTCGCACCCGCGGGCGACCTCGATTCACTGCGCGCGGCGCTCGCCAGTGGCGCGGATGCCGTCTATTTCGGGTTGGACGAGGGCTTCAACGCCCGCGCCCGCGCCGACAACTTCTCGCTCGAGCGGCTGCCGGAGACGATGGTGCTCGTCCACCGCGCCGGGGCCCGCGCCTACGTGACGCTCAACACGCTCGTCTTCGAGCCCGAGCTGCCCCTGGTGGAGCGCATCCTGCGCCGTGTGGCCGAGTCCGGTGTGGACGCCCTCATCATCCAGGATCCGGCCATCGCCCTGCTGGCCCGCGCCATCTGCCCCCAGCTGGAGCTGCACGCCTCCACGCAGATGACGGTCTCCAGCGCCGAGGGCATCCGCTTCGCCCGGGGCCTGGGCGTCACCCGTGTCGTCGTCCCCCGCGAGCTCTCCACCGCCGAAATCCGCCGCCTGGCGAGCCAGACGGACATGGAGCTGGAGGTCTTCATCCACGGCGCGCTCTGCATGTCCTGGAGCGGCCAGTGCCTCACCAGCGAGGCCTGGGGTGGACGCTCGGCCAACCGGGGCCAGTGTGCCCAGTCCTGCCGCCTGCCCTATGACCTGGTGGTGGACCAGCAGACGCGCGACCTGGGCGACGTGCGCTACCTGCTCAGCCCCAAGGACCTCGCGGGCGTGCGGGCCGTGCCGGACCTGGTGGACATCGGCGTCCACAGCCTGAAAATCGAAGGCCGCCTCAAGGGCCCGCAGTACGTGACGACCACCGTGCAGGGCTATCGGCGATGGGTGGACGGAGTCGTCGCCGGCAAGCCGGATGAGCGCCAGCTCGAGAAGGACCTGGCCGACATGTCCCTCACGTACAGCCGGGGCTTCTCCAATGGCTTCCTCGGGGGCTCGGACCACCAGACGCTCGTCGAGGGCCGCTTCCCCAAGCACCGGGGCCTGTACCTCGGTCGCGTGCGCTCGGTGTCCGGCAAGGAGGTCTTCGTCACCCCGGATGAGCGCCCGTGGACCGGAGCGCTCGGCCTGGGCGAGCAGCGCCCCGAGGCGCCCAACGGCGCCATCGCCTCGCCCCTCCCCGGTGGCGAGCCCACGCCGGCCCACGTGGATCCACGTCCGGGCATGGGCGTCGTCTTCGATGCGAACACCCCCGAGGACAAGCACGAGCCGGGAGGCCCCATCTTCCGCGTGGAGCGCAAGGGCCAGGGCTGGGTGCTGGGCTTCGGCCACCCGGGACCGGACCTCGGGCGGGTGGCGCCGGGGCAGCGCGTGTGGCTCAACAGCGACCCGTCGCTCGCCCGCCGCACCGAGGGCCTGCTCTCCCATGGCGAGCCCGAGGGCCGCATCCCGCTCACGCTGAAGGTCTCGGGCGCCGAGGGCACGCCCCTGCGCCTGCATGCGAGCGCCTGGGGGCACGAGTGCTCGGCCGGGAGCCCGACGCCGCTCACGGCGTCCCGGGGCAAGGGCCTGGACGAGGCGCTGCTGAAGGACAAGCTGGGCGCCTTCGGAGGCACGCCCTTCACGCTGGCGAAGCTGGACTGCGCGGAGCTGACGCCGGGGCTGCACCTGCCCGTGTCGGAGCTCAAGGCGCTGCGCAGGGACGTGGTGGCGGAGCTCACCGCGGCGGTGGAGCGGGGCCACAAGCGTACGGTGGTGGAGACGCCGGTGCTGGAGCAGGTACGCGCCTCGCTGCTGGCGCGCGTGCCGGAGGTGGTGGCCGAGGAGACGCCGCGCCTGCTGCCGCTGTGCCGCAACGACGCGCAGCTGGAGGCCGTGCTGGCCGCGGGCCTGCGCGAGGTGGAGCTGGACTGGATGGAGATGGTGGGCCTGCAACGCGCGGTGGAGCGGGCGAAGGCCGCCGGGCTGCGCGTGACGATCGCCACGGTGCGCGTGCAGAAGCCGGGCGAGGAGGGTTACGACGCCCGCATCGACAAGCTGCGTCCGGACGCGGTGCTGGTGCGCCATTGGGGAGCGCTGATGCACTTCCTGGAGCGGCCCGCGGGCCAGCCGCGCCCGGTGCTGCACGGAGACTTCTCGCTCAACGTCACCAACTCACTGACGGCGGCGCACCTGCTGGGGCTGGGGCTGGACACGCTCACCTTCTCGCACGACCTGGACGAGACGCAGCTCTTCTCGCTGCTCGACCACACGCCGGCACACCGCTTCGCGGTGGCGCTGCACCACCACATCGCCACGTTCCACACGGAGCACTGCGTCTACTCCCACACGCTGTCCAACGGGCGCGACTTCAAGAGCTGCGGGCGGCCGTGTGAGAAGCATCAAATCTCGCTGCGCGACCGAATTGGCCTGGAGCATCCGGTCATCGTGGACGTGGGGTGCCGCAACACGGTGTTCAACGCGCAGGCGCAGAGCGCGGCCTCGCTGGTGCCGAAGCTGCTGGAGCGAGGGGTACGGCGCTTCCGGGTGGAGTTCGTGCGCGAGTCCCAGGAAGAGGCCACACGGGTCCTGAGTGCCTACCAGGAGCTGCTGGCGGGACGAATCTCCCCGGCCGAGGCGGTACGTCGCACGGCCGTCCACGAGCAGTTCGGAGTCACGAGGGGCACGATGAAGGTGTTGAGCACCCCCCCAAGTGCCCACTGAGCCCCCTCCCCTGAGCACCCTCCCTCAAGCATCCCCACGGAGCATCCTCCCCTCTCCCCCCGGGAGAGGGACGGGGTGAGGGTATCCGTCCCCGTGCTCCCCACCGTGCTCAAGTCCCGGAGGCCCGTGAAGCGGCCCGAGTATTCGCGGAAGCGAAGGCCTCGACGACACCGGACAGGTCCTCGATGACGAGCGCGCGGACGATCTTCCCGGCGTTGAAGTCGAGGACGAAGGCGAACTCGCTGTAGCAGGAGCGCCCGGTCTTCTTGACGATGAACTGCTCGTCGCCGAGGACGATGACCTGCTCGCCGTTGCCGACGAAGTCCCAGGTCTTCACCTCCTGGACCTCGAGCACCTGCTCGAGCCGCTCGAAGTACTCGAGGATGGCCTGGCGGCCGCGGAACTCCCCGCTGAGGGGAGTGCCCTTGGGGAGGGAGAGCTTGTAGACGGCCTCCTCGTGCATGGCATCGAGGAGGGGCTGGTTGCTCCCGGTCCGGGTCATCTCCTCGAAGATGAGCCGGGTGCGTTCCACGTTCTTCTTCGCTTCGGACACGTCGATTCCCTCGTGGCGCTGCGCGGAACGCCACTCTGCGCCCGAGCGGGGAACACGGCCATGGCCCCCCCTCGTGTAGAGTTGGCGGCATGACGGTCGCCATCATCGGATATGGCCGCTTTGGCCGCGCACTGGGCTCACTTCTGGACGCGGCGGGTATCGGTTACCGGGCGTGGGACACCTCGGCGGACATCCCCGAGGCCCACCGGGCCGGCTCCATCCCGGAGCTGCTCGGTGGGGCCGAGCAGGTGGTGGTGGCCGTGCCCGTGCCGCGGATGCGCGAGGTACTCGAGACGCTGCGTCCCCACCTGAAGCCGGAGCAGCTGGTGCTCGACGTGGGCAGCGTCAAGGTGAAGCCCGTGCAGGCCATGAACGAGGTGCTCGGCACGAAGCTCCCCTGGGTGGGAACCCATCCCCTCTTCGGGCCCCTGAGCCTCGCCATGGCCGAGCGGCCGTTGAGGGTGGTCGTCTCGCCCAACCCGCTGCACCCGGACGCGGCCCGCCGGGCCCGAGCCTTCTTCGAGCGGCTGGGCTGCGAGGTCATCGAGCAGACGCCCGAGGGCCATGACCGGGTGATGGCGCACACGCACGCGCTGACCTTCTTCGTGGCCAAGGGGATGGTGGATGCGGGCTCGGGGGTGGACGTGCCCTTCGCGCCCGCGAGCTTCAAGGCGCTGTCGCGCACCATCGAGATCGTCCGCTCGGACGCCGGGCACCTCTTCACGGCCATCCAGCACGAGAACCCCTTCGCGCACGAGGCGCGCCGGCACCTGCTGCAGGCGCTCGGGGCCATCCACCAGGAGCTGGAGGCGATTCCACCCGAGGCCGCCACGCCGGACACGCCGCGCATGGAGCTGCCGGCGCTGGAGACGGGCCTGCCGGAGCTGAAGGAGACCCGCGAGCACATCGACCAGCTGGACCGCGAGCTGGTGGAGCTGCTGGCGAGGCGGGCGGAGCTGGCGCGGCGGGCGATTCGCGCCAAGGCCGAGGCGGGCCAGCCGGTGCCGGACCCGGCCCGGGAGGACGAGGTGATCGCCACGCGCCGGGCCTGGGCCACCGGGCTGGGGCTGGACCCGGACGGCGTGGAGTCCATCTTCCGCGCCGTCCTGCGCTTCTCCCGGCGAGCCCAGCAGACGTGACTCAGAACCTGCAGGAGAAGGTGCGCGACTGCATGGCCGCCTGCAGGCCGTTGGCGTCACGCGCCACGAAGTAGATGCTCATCGTCCCGGTGGCGGGGAGGTAGGGGTACAGGACCAGCGGGCAGTAGAAGCTCTTCGACAGGGGGCCCTGGTACCAGCCGTAGTTGGACACCAGTCCGCTGTCATGCTGCTCGTACTCGTACCAGAGCGCGTCGTAGGGACCCCCGGTGCCGCCAGAGGCGGTGCCCGTGCAGGTCATGTGCGTGTTGCTGGAGCGCGAACAGGAGAAGGTGCTGGTGGGGCACGGCTCGGAGAAGGTCCAGGTGCGCTCCTGCGGCCCGGAGCCGGGGCACCAGAACTTCTCGCCATTGCTGGAGATGGTCATGGGATACGCCCGCACCTTGAAGGTGTGCTGGACGCCACAGCTCACCGGCTTGTAGCTGAAGTTCCAATTACCGGCGCGGTTGACATCCCCCTGCAACTCCGCCTGGCCGCTCACGACGCCATCGATGGAGAAGTCCAGGTGCACCGCGTTGGCCGGATACGTCACGGACCAGGTCCCGGCGCCGGCCGCCTCGCCGCCCCAGGAGCTGAAACCGCTGATGGCGAGGCCGCTCACGGACGAGCCGGTGCACGAAGCCGACTCCTTGACGCCCAGCTCCTCGGCCGGGGCCGGCGCCTCGGCGGGGGACAGCTCGGAATCAGTGGGAGCGCCACAGGCGGTCAGCATCAATCCAGACAGCAGGAGGCGAAGGGGGTGACCCAGCAGGGAGCGGTTCATCGTCGGTATTCCTTTGGAGGCAGTGGGTGACTCACACGATGGCCGCACATCATGCCATAACCAGGATTATTGGTAATCCGCCGAAACGCAGATTCTTTTCAAATCCACTGAAAGCGTGCCGGACTGGAATCCAGTGGGTGAGGACCTCGGAGTCCAAGCCCCTCGTGGGCTAGCCTCTGGCCCATGTCCTTCCCGCGTGCCCTGCTCACCGGATTCCTCCTCGCGGCCCTGGCCCTGCCGGGCTGCAAGCGCTCCTCGCCTGACGAAGCGAAGCTGCCAGTGCCCGAGGCGCCCAGGGCGGACCCGGGCCCCTTCGCGCGCGCCGGGCTCACCGCGCCCACCACCGTGCCGGGCGAGCGCGACACGGGGACGGTGGACCTCCCGGCGCTGCGCGACGCCGTCGCCGACCCACAGGCCGTCACCGAGGAGGAGCTCTTCCGGCTCGTGGGTGAGGCGAACGGGCGCGGAGCTCCGCCCGCCGGAGGGCCGGGCACCGGAGCGCCACAACCGAGCCGCCGAAACCTCCAGACCTTCGGGGAAGCGGAGGTGGACGAGTCCCTGGGCTCCGAGCAGATGGAGGGCGGGTTGGCCCAGGCTCCCGCGGCGGCTGCCCCGCCCCCGCCTCCGCCTCCCGCCCCCATGCCCGTGGCCGAGCCCGCGCCCGCCATGGACGAAGCCGAGCGCGAATACGAGGAGCGCCCGCGCGTGCTGGAGCAGAAGCGGCGGGAGATCATCCAGATCATCAAGGGGGGCTCGTCGGAATACGCCTCCGGAGGAGGCCGGGGCGGTGGAGCCGACGCCCGGAAGCCCGAGGAGAAGTCCAAGCCCGACGAGCCGCCCCGTCCGGTGCTGCCGAAGGTGGAGACCGCGCAGCGCGTGGCCAAGGTGCTGGTGCAGGACGACGAGGGCCGCTACCAGCCGCTGGTGACGCGCGAGGTGCGCGTGGTGACGTACATCCAGGGAGCCCGCGCGCGCACGGTGGTGGACTACCTCTTCGAGAACAACACCGGCCGCGCGCTGGAAGGCACCTTCTACTACCCGCTGCCGGGTGGAGCGACGGTGGCGGGCTTCGCGCTGTACTCGGGGGCGGTGGCGGTGGACTCGCCCTCGCTCTTCCAGTCCACGGAGCTGCTGCCGCCGTTGGGAGACTCGGGCAGGGCGGAGACGCTGGTGGCGGCCGCCCCGCCGAGCCCGCCGGGAGCGAAGCGCTCGTGGGGCGAGCCGCAGGAGGCCCGCGTCGTCGAGCAGAAGCGCGCCCGCGAGGTGTACGAGGACGTGGTGCGCCGCAACGTGGACCCGGCGCTGCTGGAGTGGGCGGGCGCCTCCAACTTCAGCGCGCGTGTCTTCCCCCTGCCGCCGAAGTCCCTCAAGCGCGTGGTCATCGCCTATGAGCAGACGCTCCTCTTCGACGGCCAGCGCCTGCGCTACACGTGGCCGGTGCCACCGGGCGCGGGCAAGGGACTGAAGGTCTCGGCGCGCGTGCACGTGGACCCGAAGCACGCGGGCGAGGTGGTGGTGGGCCCCCAGACGGGCAAGCCGCTCACGCTCGGCACGTGGCAGGCGTGGGACTGGCCCAAGCTGCAAGGGGACGGCACGCTGGACGTGGCGCTCACGCCGCGGAGCCAGGACGCGGACGTGCTGGTGGGCAAGGACCCCGCGGGATTGCCCGGACAGGCCTTCTTCACGCGGGTGCGGCTGCCGGAGCGGCTCACCGTGAGCAGCGAGGAGGCGGCCACCGGGCGGGCGGTGCTGGTGGTGGACACCTCGCTGTCGGCGGAGGACGGCAACGCCTGGGCGCTGCAGGGCGCCATGCTGCGCGCGCTGCTGGAGAAGGACCCGAGCCTCACCGAGTACGCGGTGCTCCTCTTCGACGTACGCCCGCGCTGGCTGCACGGCGCCGGCTTCCGGCGCAACACCCCCGAGGCCCGCCAGCAGACGTTCGCCGAGCTGGAGCACGTCTTCCTCGAGGGCGCCTCCAACGTGGCGGGCATGCTCTCCGAGCTGGACCGGGCCGGCCGCGACTGGCTGAAGCCCGCAACGGGTGGCGGGCGGGTGACGGCCTTCCTGCTCTCGGACGGCAACGTCACCTGGGGACAGAGCAACGTGGAGGAGCTCATCTCCCGCCACCCGGCCGCGGAGTCGCTGCGCTGGGTGAGCTACCGCTTCGGCGAGGCGTCGGTGAACACGGACCTCTTCGACGCGCTGGCGCGCTCGGGCGGAGGCCGGGTGGTGAACGTGCTCTCCGGCGCCGAGGTGGACGCGGCGGCACGCGCGCACCGGGCGGCCTCGGTGGTGCTCGCCCGGGTGGGGGTGAAGGGCGCGCCGGTGAAGGACCTGGTGGTGTCCGGCCGGCCGCACCTCGTCTACGCCGGGCAGGAGCTGCGGGTGGCGGGCCGGCTGGTGGGTGAGGGACCGGCGCAACTCGAGGTGGTGACGCAGGCCGCGGGCGAGGAGCGCACGCTGTCGGTGCCGCTGCCGCGCGACGAGGACAGCGCCTTCGCCCCGCGCGCGTGGGCCGAGCTCTTCGTGTCCCGGCTGGTGGCGCTGGATGACGTGAAGCTGGACCGGATGGTGGTGGCGCTCAGCCAGCACTACCGGCTGGCCAACGCGCGGGCCTCCATGCTGGTGCTGGAGTCCGAGGGGGACTCCGTGCGCTACGCGGTGCGCGACGAGCAGTTGGACCTCACGGACCTGGACGCGCTGCGGCGGCAGCAGGAGGACCAGCGCCGGGACGAGCTGCTGGGGCTGTCGTTGGACGGAGTGCCAGCGGAGGGCCGCGAGGTGCTGCGCGTCCTGAAGGAGAAGCAGGCGGAGCTGGGCTCTCGGGTGAAGGCGCAGCCGCTGCGGGACGAGCCCTACGCGGGAGGCGAGGAGCGGCTGCAGGCGGAGCTGACGTACCGGCGGGCGAGGCGGGAGAACAAGGACGACGTGCTGGTGTACGAGGCGGTGGCGCGCAAGCGGGCCTTCTCGGGCGACACGTGGGGCGCGGTGCGCGCGCTCTCGTCACCGGTGGAGCTGCGTCCCAAGGACGCCGAGGCGCTGCGGCTGGTGGGCTACGGGCTGCTGGCGCTCGGCCAGTTCCCGGCCGCCACGGAGCTCTTCGAGCACGTGCGGCTCAACCGTCCCTTCGAGCCCCAGTCCTACCTGGAGGAGGCCCTGGCCCTGGACGCCGCGGGCCGGCCCGCCGAGGCGGCGCGCAACTGGGAGATCGTCCTGGCCCGTGCCTGGAAGCGCCACGACGAGCAGACGAAGACGGTGGCGGCGTACCACTACGGCCGGATGCTGGCGGCGCTGGCCCGTCATCCCCGGCTCGCCGGACAGGCGGCGGCGCTGGAGGCCCGGCGGCGCGAGCTGAACAGGCTCCAGGAGATGGCCCCCCTCGACTACCAGCTCACCACGCACTGGAACTCGGACGGGACGGACATCGACCTGTGGGTGATGGAGCCCAACGGCGAGAAGTGCTTCTACAGCCACAAGCAGACGACCCTGGGCGGCAAGCTCTTCTGGGACATCACCGACGGCCTGGGGCCCGAGCTGTACCACGCGCGCAAGGCGGCGCCGGGCACGTACTTCGTGCTGGTGCACTACTTCGGCAACAACTCGCAGCGGTACGTGGTGCCCACCGCCCTGCTGCTGGTGACGGACCGGGACGTCTTCTCCAAGGACGATGCCTACCAGCGGCGCTTCCAGGTGCGCATCCTGCCCAGGCAGAACGCCCAGCTGCTGCTGCGGCGCGAGCAACTGGTGGCCGCTCCCGCTCCGGTGGCGAAGTCCGGGGAGTGAGGCCCCCTCCGGCCCCCGTCACCAGGAGCAGTGCAGCTGGAAGTTCATCCCCGGCTCCAGGCACGGGCCCAGGGTGACGGTGATCTGCACGCCCGGGATGTTCTGGGCGATCACCCCATAGGCCCCCAGCAGGAACGAGGGCCCCATCAGCTCGCGCTTCCAGATGAGCCGGGCGTCGGTGGGCCCCTCGCGCTCGTACTTGCGCTCCCCATACGTGACGAGCACCCGGGCCGCCGCCTGCGACATGGCCAGCCGCTCGTGCGGCTCGTTCCCCACCGCCAGGTGAGCGGCCCTGCTGAAAGGTGTGCCCTGGGTGATGCGTGTCACCCAGCCGCCAATCTCCTCCAGCGCCTGCGGGTAGGACAGAATCCCCTGCTTGTCGGCGAGGTCCGCGGCGGTGTTCATCATCCGCAGCAGCTCCGACACGGGGTAGCGCTGGAAGCTCGCCCACGGCCGGAGCGGCCACGTGGCGTCCCGCACCGAATCCGCCACGTCCCGCCCCAACATCTCCCGGATGGCCAGGTAGGCATTCTCGCAGAACAACCCGGAGACCAGATCTTCCGGGGTCGCCTGCTGGATGCGCTGGGCCATCGCCTCTCGTGTATCCGCGTCCATCGACTCTCTCGGGGCGGGGGTGCTCAGCGCCCGGGGCTCAGGATGAGCCGCAACTCCTCGAGCATCTCCTGCTCGGAGGCCTGGAGCTTGCCATCACTCGCGATGAGCGCGCGAGCCGCCTCGAAGACCTCGTCCGGACGCTCGCGCAGCAGGCCCAGGTCGGGCGCCGGCAGCGTCACGCCCCCCTCCAACGCCTTCTTGAGGGCGGCCACCTCGGACTCGGGCACCCCCCAGCTGCGCGCCGCGCCGAGGAGGGTCCCCACCTCCTGCACGTCTATCCGCTCATCGCTCCAAGCCAGTTGGAGCATCAACTTGAGCACTTCGAGGTTGAAGTGGTCCTCGGGGGTGGGTTTCGCCATGGGAAGCGAAGACTCGCCGTTCCCGCCGCGAACGTCCATGGGGTGCGGGCCCCGGGCTCCTGAAAGCGCGAGAGCCCCCACTTCCCGGCGGACCGAGGCACCGCCGCTCCGTCCTCCGGCACACACCCGGCGGCGGCGGCGAGCCCCGCGCTGCCCACCCGCGGACACCCCACGCGCGGCCGTGTCCTCGCATTCCCTCCATTCCCAGCAATCCCTTGCACCTTTCCGGCATGGACTCACACCACCGGGGGACGGCTCCGCCCGGGCTGCAGAGCCGCCAGCCCGGCAAAAGCCTGACAACGCTCCGCGCGCACCCTGCAAGTCATTGTTTGCCCGGTTCCACGCGGGAGCCGTTTTCCCTGAGATACAGCGGGGTTCCAGGGTCTCGACCCGGAGGGACGGACTTTTCCAGCCCCGCGGACCCGGGCCTCGGGCATGAGCAAAGAATGGCACTGTCCGCCTTGACGAAAGGGTGGCCCGGGCGTTCTCTTTTCATGCAAGGGATTACCCTCGTCGTGGAAGAGCACGACCCCGGCGAGGTGGCGCCAGCCAACGCCAGCCCGGCAAAGGAGTGAGGAGTCGCACATGCGCGGAGACGTGGAGACATCGGCCGGACCGGGCCTCGCCGCCGGTACCTACTCGGGGTACTCGCTGCACGCCGAGGGGCCGGAGAAGGGCATCAACCTCATCCTGTCCCAGCCCGGCATCAGCAGCAGCCGGGTGACACGCCTGAGTCCCACCGTGGTGTGGGCCCTCCCGGAGCCGGGCGCCGAGCTGCCCCCGCGAGACCGTCTGCTGCAGCTGCTGCTGGACGACAACGGCCGCACCATCGGCCCGCTGCGGGGCGAGCTCTTCTGGAGCGACCCGCGCCGGTACGACGCGCCCATCGGCATCCAGCTGGTGGGGGTGACGCGGGAGCAGGGCCGGCAGATCCTCTCGCTGCTGGACGCGGCGGCGCGCGAGGGACGGGCGCTGCCCGCCGTGTCGCCGCAGCCCATCGAGGAGGCCTTCGTCGAGCCCGAGCGCATCCGCTCCATCCTCAAGACGGTGTGCGTCATGAAGCACCAGGGCCTGCTGCGGCAGCTGGGCCGGACGCTGCGCGTGTCGCTGGAGTACTTCGACGTGGCGTCCTCGCAGCTGCACTGGCGGCTGGAGGAGCCGGAGGCGAACTGGGGCACGGCGCCCTATGACATCGAGGTGGTGGGCCACAACACGGCCTACCGCCTGCGCGTGCCGGCGCTGGAGACGCGGGGCAACCGGATGGTGACGCCCCTGCCGCGGCGGCTGTGGAAGGTGCGCCACCGCTCGCACCGGCGCGTGCCGGCCCCCGAGGGGATGACGGCCTGGTTCCACCACCCGCTGTGGGGCGAGCTGGGCGCGCTGGAGCGTGAGGTGGTGGACCTGTCCTTCAACGGCCTGTGCCTGCGGGGCACGCCCGAGGACCTCGTCTTCCCGGGGCTGCTGCTGCAGCCCATCGAGGTGCGCAGCGCGAGCGGCGAGCCCATCCTCCTGCGGGGCGAGGTCCGCTACGTGGGCGGCAAGCAGCCGGACGGACAGCGGCTGTTCGGCCTCCAGGTGATTCCGCGCACGCCGGTGGACGAGGCGCGCTGGGTGCAGCTCGTCTCCCAGGCGCTCTGCCCCGCCACGCGCGGCGCGGAGGGGTTGCTGGAGCCGCTGTGGGAGCTCTTCGTGGACTCGGGCTACTTCAACCTGGCCGGCAAGACGACGGAGCACTTCCAGGAGCTGCGCGCCAGCTTCCTGGAGACGGGCCGCCAGGCCGCGCACCTGCCGCGGCTCTTCTGCCAGACGGTGTGGCCGTCCGAGCGCGGGGTGGAGGCCACGCTGTCCTCGGTGCGGCCCTACCGTCACACCTGGCTGGTGCACCAGCTGGCCAAGCGCCCCGGCAAGCCCGCCGCGGACGTGCCGCCCGGACAGATTCTGCGCGACATCCACGTGCGCACGCTGGAGCACGCGCAGAGTGACCCCGACTTCCGGTGGCTCATCGCCTACACCGAGTCCACCGTGCCCCTCATGGAGCGCGTGCACCACACCTACGCGCGGGAGCACGAGGCCAGCGGCGAGGCCCTGGTCATGCCCGTGCGCCTGATGCACGTGAGCTGCGACGAGCCCAGCGGGCTGACGGGCCACGGCTTCGAGCTCGGCCCGGCGCGCTTCGAGGAGAAGACGCGGCTGGTGGAGCAGATCGCCCGCACGCGCCCGGCGAGCTACGTGGACGCGCTGGACCTGTCGCGCGAGCGGCTGGACCTCCGGGCCCCGATGGAGACGTGGCACGAGGCCGGGCTGGAGCGCGAGCGCCAGGTGCTGGTGGCGCGCCGCGAGGGCGTGGCGGTGGCCGCCCTCCTGCTCGAGCTGGGGCAGCCGGGGACGAACCTCTTCCGCCTGCTGGACGCGGCGCGCCTGTTCCCGCTCACGCCCGAGGGCCCGGAGGCCTACGTGGCGCTGCTGGACGCGGCCCGCGAGTGGTACGCGCGGCGGGGCCGCAACGCCTTCGTCTTCGTGCGCGAGGACGAGGACGACAGCTACGCCGCCACCGCCCGGCTGCACGACGAGCCCGGCGCCAGGCCCTGCCTGTGGCTGCTGTCCGCCCGGCTGCTGCCCGATTTCCTGGAGTACGTGAGCGAGGCGACCGTGGGCCGCCTGACGCCCGGGACTCCATCCGTTTGAAGTGCCGTTGCCGTACCGCAGAAAGAGCCGTCAGGAGTCGTCGCCATGAGTCTGGTCAAAGAGTTGTATGAGCCCTACGTCCTGCCCGCGCGTGCCCGCATCTCGACGGATCCGGTGATGCGCAGGCTGGTGGACCCCGCCATCGAGCCGGCGGTGCTGGAGCGTTTCTTCATCCAGTACCACTCGTTCGGCGTGTACATGACCGAGCCGGTGGAGGCGTGGATCCGCCGGGCGGGCCAGCGCTGCCTGGTGCTCGGGCTGGACTCGATTGGCAAGGGGCTGCTCAAGCACTCCAAGCAGGAATCCGGCCACCACCAGCTGATGACCGACGACGTACGGATGCTGGTGCGCCGGTGGAACATCCGCCGCCGGGCCATGCTGCACACGGAGCGGCTGCTGGCGCAGCACCCCACGGACGCGATGCGGGCCTACCGGCAGCTGCACGAGTCGACCATCGCGGGAGAGCTGCCGGCGGCGCAGATCGCCATCGAGTTCGAGATCGACAACCTGTCGCTGGTGCTGGGGCCGCACCTGCTGTCCAACGTGGCGCGGGTGCTGGGCCGGGACACGCTGGAGGGGCTCAGCTTCCTCAAGGAGCACGTGCAGCTGGACGTGGGCAGCGCCAACGCGAGGCTGATGGAGGAGCTGCTGCAGCTGATGCCGGAGAACGCCCGGACGCTGGCGGAGGTCGGCTCCGAGGCGCTCGACATCTACCTGCGCTTCCTGGGGGACTGCCTGCAGTCGGCCGAGGCCGCGCTGTGGTCCCCCCAGTCCGAGGAGGCCATGGCCTGCTGAAGTCCGGAAGGTCTTCCCGAGGAGTGCCTTCCTGCCGTAAGCAGGGTGCTCCTCGGGAGGAAAGATGATGGCACCTGGCCCGCAGTCGAAGCTGAAGCGCTCCGCATCTTCAACCGCAGCATGGGTTCTGCTCGGAGCGCTGCTGGGCTCCGTGACGGGTTTCGCCGCGGGTGGGGGGCTGAGCTACCCCGGAGACTGCAAGAGTTCGACGCTTCAGCGAGCGGCCAGCAAGAATGGCTGTTCGACCCATTCCGGCTCGAACCACCTCACCGTCAAGAAGGACGGCAAGGTCATCACCCAGATCCCCCACACCGTCAAACCCAACGGGACCTGCCGGGAGATCATCAAGGTCCTCAACACTCAGTGCGGTGGATAGGTCCTCGCGCCCGGGCACGGCCCGCCTGAAGATGGAAGACTCCGTGCGCCTCTGGACCCTCCGCACGGCTCCCGAGCGCACACTGCTGGAACGGCAGGGCGTGCTGCGCACGGATGGCCGGCGGATTCCCCTCTACCGCAGGAACGCCTACGCCTGGATGGGCGAACAACTGGCGAGGCGGGTGGGACCGCCGCCTCCAGGTTGCCGCTATCCGCTCTGGGCCTGGGTTCAATACGGAGGAGAGGACCGTCCCCAGCCAGACCTCCGCGCCAGGGGCCACTGTCCTCCCGGGACCCGCGCCGTGCGCATCGAGGCCGTGCTTCCCAGGCAGAGCATCCTCCTGTCGGACTTCCAGAAGTGGCATGCGGTCCTCAACCGCACCTACCTCGCGCAATCCGAGTCGGATGCACGGGCCTTCGAGGAGTCCCTCCAGCGCGTGGGCGTCACGGACGCCTGGCCCTACCCCGAACCCTTCGCCTCGCGTGTCATCCAGAGCTGGGAACGGGTGTTCGAGCTGTCTGAGGGTGACGAGGCCCATTGGGGCCCTGTCCGCGAGAGACAGCTCCAGGCCGTGTTCTGGGAGCTCCACGCCGAGCAGGTGCGGCGGCTCACTCCCTTCGTCGCACGGTGAGGGCGCGCCTCAGCGCCCGAAGATGGACTCGGGGCGGGTGAGGCCGCGCGCCTGGGCCAGTGCCTGGAGGATGTCCTGGGGCGGCTGGTCCGCGGTGAGCAGCAGCGCGCGCACCGCCGTCTCCACCACGTCCTCGGCGCTGGGACGCACCATGCCCCGGCGCGCATCCTCCACCCGGCGCTGGCGGTAGACGTCGAAGTGCTCCATCACCCGCCGCGCGATGGACTCCATCGCCTTGTCCCCCGCCTCCACCCGCAGCTCCGCCTCGGTGCGCAGCTGCACCGGGTCCGCCAGCACGCCCACCTTGTCGTAGGCCTTGTTGGCCGAGTCCTCGTGCATCGCCGAGTAGTCCGCGCTGCGCGGAGAGGCCGCCACCGCGTCCTTGGACAGCGCCACCAGCCGCTCGGTGACGCTCGCGGTGATGGCCAGCCGGTGCAGCTCCACGTCGTACGGGTAGTCGGCGTAGACGGGCTCGTCCACCGTGAGGGGCTCGCGGTAGTAGGCGTCCCGGCCTCGCTGCACCTCGCGCCGCTGCGTCTCCGCCGTCTCCTGCGCCGCCTCCAGCCGGCGCTCCAGCTCCTGCGCCGCCGAGGCCCGCTGCGACAGCGCCGTCTCCTCCGCCTCGCACTGGGGGTTGCAGCGCGAGGCACTGCACTCCTTGGGCACCTCGCCGGGCTTGGACTGGCCAAAGGCGCGCACGCACTCGGCCAGCGCCGTGCTGCACGCCTGGCGCTCGCGCGAGCGGCAGCGGGTGGCCACCTCGCGCGCCTGGGACAGCTCGTCCTGCTTGCGCAGGTAGTCGCGCAGCACGCCCGACAGCTTGCGCTCCACGTCCTCCAGCTTGCGCTCCTGCTCCAGCAGTGACGCCTCCGTCTGCAGCCGGCGCGGGTTGGGCACCGCCTTGTTCGTCACCAGGTAGCGCTGCAGCTTCTGCGCCTGCTCCACCGACTTCACCGGCATCACCCGCTCCACCGACAGCCCCAGGCGCACGCCCTCGTGGTCCTTCGGCGCCTCGGTGGTGATGACGCGGATGGGCACCTCCTGCGGCAGCAGCGCCGACAGCCGCCCGGGCGACAGCCGCTGCGCCACGTCCGGCGCCTCCGCCTTGTCCTCCGCCGGCCCCGTCACCACCAGGAAGGCCACCTCGTCCTGAAGCTTGCGGCGCACCGCCTCGGCGCGCTCCAGCGCGGGCGTGGCCCCCGTCTGCTCCTGGTTCGCGCGCACGTACGCCAGCAGCGCGTTGCCCAGCTTGCCCTCCTCCTCCAGCCGCTGCGCCGTGCCGAACCACCGCCGCGCCAGCGCCGTCTGCACCGCGCTCACGCCCTTGCGCGCCGCCACGTGCCCCGCGTCCACCGCCAGCACCGCCTCGAACTCGGCCCGGGCCTCCGGCAGCCTGTCCTCCTTCAGCGCCTTCTGCGCCACCTCCACCCGGGCATCCAGCGTCTGCGCCAGCAACGCGCGCGCATCCGCGTTCTCTCCGTCCAGTTGCAGCGCGCGCACCAGCAGGGTCGTGGTCCCCGCCAGGTCCCCCTCGGTGTGCTTCACCCGGGCGCCCTGGAGGATCTCCCCGCTCCACTGCTGGCGCAGCTTGAGCAGCTTCGCCTTCGCCTCCGCGTCGTTGGGCTCCTCCTCCAGGGCGCGCAGGTAGGCCGCCTCCGCCTCGGCCCACTTCTGCTGGGCGGAGAAGGTGTCGCCTTCCTTGAGGGCTCGGGCGAAGGGTGAACAGCCCGCCGCGGCGAGAAGGGTGACGGCGGTGAGGGCAATCAATCCCAGCCGGCGGGCCAGGGGGGAGGAGCGGGGGGCGAACGAGGAACGCACGGGGCGCATTGTCGGGGAAAGCACCCCCCGGATGAAGCGCCGAGTGAAGGAGCACCAACCAGGAGAGCGGGCCCCCGGAAACGGTTGCGTGACGGGCTCGCCGCTGAGCGCCCGCCCGCTCGCCTGTTGTGCGGACGAGATGCCCCGCCGCGCCGCCCTTCTCCGCTCGGGAATGACGCGACGCACCAGTGGGTATGAAGAGTCCCGAGGGGGGCCCACGAATTCTTAGAGAGGGAGTTGAAGCGACATGGCCTGCTCGCCACCCAAGCCCAATCCCACCGAGCTCCGCCTGCCCATGTGGGCGGACCACCATCGCGTCGAGGACTACCGCAACGTCCACTGCCGCTCCTACGCGATGTGCATCGACGCGGCCGTGCGCGCGGACTGGGAGGGCTTCACCTGTCAGAAGTGCCCCCTGTTCCACAATGACGCCGCGCCGCGCGCGGAGCAGTACGCCTTCGATCAGCCGGCCGACAACGGCCGCCCGTAGTCCACCGGACTCCACTCGGAGTCCAGCCGTCTCCCGGGTGGACACCCTCCGGTTGTGCGCCAGCGCACGGGCCTCCCGTGGGCACCGTGCACTGGCACACGTGGGGCCCGTTCCCCAGTGCATTGGCCCACGCGCCCATACACGGGGCCCTGGCCTTTCCAGTGCGGCGGCAGCAGTTTGACGCGTCCTCACGTGCGGGCCACCCGCGGGAGACGCGATGATCCGACAGCTGCTGCTGTCCGAAACCGACTTCCGGGCCGACGACGCGACGCCCTCGCACTCCGGTGCCTTCGTCCTGCTGGCCGAGGAGTTTCCCACCGTCACCGTGTGGCCCGTCACCCTGGACGGCCACGAGAACGTGCTGAAGCTGGACGCTCAGCAGTGGCGCGCCCCGGGGTTCGACCCCTTCGACTGGGACGAGCGCGTCTTCACCGCCGACGCCGCCGGGTGCCTGGCGGGCCATGACCTGGCCCTGCACATCACCGGCTCGCCCCGCGAGGCGCTCGCCGCCACCGCCCTGGAAGTGCTCACCCGCTACCAGGGCCTCATCGGCCGCCGCAACGCCGCCTCCGCCGGGCCCCTCTTCGACGCCATCCTCGCGCGCCACCTGGCCCTCCATGACTTGAGCAAGCCGCTCGTCGTGGCGGACTACCGGCACGCGCTGGACACCTGGCAGTGGGTGCTGCGGCTCGCGCCCCACGCGGACCTGGCCCTCCAGACGGCGGCCCTCTTCCACGACGTGGAGCGCCTGCTGTCCGAGGCCGATGCGCGCGTGGAGCACCACGCCTCGGACTACCAGGCCTTCAAGGACGCCCATGCCGCCCGCGGCGCGGACGTGGCGTGCGCGCTGCTCTCCGACGTGGGCATGGACAAGCCCACCATCGAGCGCGTGCGCTGGCTCATCGGCCGCCACGAGCGTCCCGAGGGCGACATGAGCCTCACGCTCCTCAACGACGCGGACGCCCTGTCCTTCTTCTCGCTCAACGCCTCGGGCTTCGCCCGCTACTTCCCGCTCGAGCACACCCGCCGCAAGGTGGCCTACACGCTCGGACGGCTGCGCCCCAATCAGCGCTGGCGCCTGGCCCGCGTGCGGCTCGCGCCCCAGGTGCGCCGCCTCCTCGAGGAGGCCGTCGGGGCCGTCACCCTGCCGTCCACGCTGCAGGAGTCGGCATGAAGCTGGTCATCTTCGGCCTCACGGTCAGCTCGTACCGTGAGCAATCTCCCCTCTCCCCTCGGGAGAGGAACGGGGTGAGGGTGCCGGACCCAACCGGGTTGCATCCCCCACCCGTGCTCACGGATTGGAAGAACGGTGACGGACACCCTCACCCTGACCCTCTCCCGGAGGGAGAGGGGACAGTGGGCGAGGGTTGAAGCAAGGTGGTTGAAGCAAGGTGGTTGAAGCAAGGTGGGGCGGGGCGGGGCGGGACGGGGCGGGACGGATGGGAGGCGGCGTGGAGAGAGCACCAGGAAGGAGGCCCTTGAATGCGGCCTCCTGATGAATCGACGTCGTTGGACAGGTATCTGGGCGGAGACGGGCGCACCGTGGGAGACATCCTCGCGCCCCTGCTGCTACCGCCCCAGGCGTTGCGAGGCACCGTCCTCTTCGTGGCCGCACACCCGAATGACGAGGTGCTGGACGCCTCGTGGCTGCTGCGCCGCAGTCCCGGCTGCCACGTCGTCCACGTCACCGACGGCGCGCCCAGGGACCCCTCTCTACGCGCTCCGGGTGCGCCGCCCGTTCGCGAGGCCTACGCGCGCATCCGCGAGGAGGAGTCCTTCGCGGCCCTGACGCTCGCCGGCGTCCCCCGGGACAACCTCTTCTCGCTCGGCGCCGTGGACCAGGAGGCCGCGCTGGACCTCTCCACGCTCACCGGGTGCCTGGTGGCGCTGCTCAAGGCGCTCCGCCCGGCGCTCCTCGTCACGCATCCCTACGAGGGCCGGCATCCGGACAACGACTCCACCGCGTTCATCTCGCATGCGGCCGTGGCACTGCTGGCCCGCGCGGGGCGCACGCCTCCGGCATTGCTGGAGATGGCGCCCGGGTTCCTCCCCGCTCCGGATGGCCGTGCCGTGACGACGGTGGCCTTCACCGAGGCGGAGTGCACCGCCAAGCGGCGGATGCTCGCGTGCTGCGCCTCGCAGGCCCCCACCCTGGAGTCCTTCCCGGTGGGCCGCGAGCACTACCGGGCCGCGCCCCGCTACGACTTCACCCGTCCCCCCCACGAAGGAGTGCTCCCGTACGAAGCCTCCGGCTGGAGGATGACAGGCGCCCGCTGGAGCGAGCTCGCCCGCGCGGCCCTCGAGACGCTGAGACTTCCGGAGGCACCATGGCACTGAGCACGGACACCCCGACGCCCCGCCTCCGGACAGCGCGGGCTCCCACTCCCCTCGAGGTGGAGGAAGTGGTCTCCCTCCGGGGCCTCGAGCAGCTCCAGGGCGAGTGGCGCTGGCTGTGGACGCGCTGTCCCACGGCCACCACCTTCCAGCGGCCCGAGTGGCTGCTGCCCTGGCTCCGGAGCTCCGGCGCGTCCTTCTCGCCCCGGCCGCCCTGGGTCATCACCCTGCGCAGCGAGGGCCGGCTGGTGGGGCTCGCGCCGCTCGCCATCCGAGAGGAGAACGGCATGCGCGTGGTGCGGCTGCTCGGCGAGGGCGGCGCGGACCACCTCGACGTGCTGATGGATCCCGTGCTGGCGCCGCACGGGGTGCGGCTGCTGTTCGACTGGCTCGCCCTCAACGGCGAGCACTGGGACACGTGCGTCTTCGAGCAGCTGTGCGAGAGCTCGCCCCTGCTGCACACGCCCGCGCCCGAGGGCTGGGGCGATCGCACCGAGACGCGGGAGCCCTGTCCCCGGACGGGCCTCCACCGCTACCGGCGCCTCCTCTGGCACGGCCCCGAGCACACGATGTGAGGCCAGGGCCGAAACGGGGGCGCGGGGGCAGCAGCCGACGTGCCCCTCCCCCGCCCATCCACCCGTGCTCGGCCTCACCTTCTCAGCCGCCCAGCAGGCGCGGCTTCAACCGCCCCGCCACGCGCGGCAGATCGTCCGGCGCCTTCACCGGCTCGAACCGGCTGGTCGCCGGGTCCACGCGCTCCACCTCGATGAAGGCCACCGGCACCAGCGGCTGGCCGTCCGGGCGCGTGAGGCTGCTCGCCTCCGCCGTCACCTGCTCGAGCTGGATCACCGGCGTGTCGTCCACCTTCTTGGAGACCGCCCGGTAGGGAATCGGCACGTCCTGGCCAATCATCGCCTCCAGCGTGAAGGTGATGTTGTTGGTGGAGATGTACCCATGCTGCGTCGGGTCCACCTTCTCCACCAGCTGGAGCATCCCCTTGAGGCGCACCGGCGCCGCGCCCGCGTCCAGCGCGCCGCTCGGGTTCTTGCGCGGCGTCACCTCCACCGTCATGGCCTTGCCCTGCTTGAGGTGCAGACCGATGACGATGGGATCCAACGTCGCCCCGAGGTTGTCCACGTTGGAGAAGTACACGTGGCGCACGCCGCGCCGGCGCAGCTCGTCACCCACGCCGCTCTCGCGCAGCGCCCGGAACACGTCACCGTGTCCGGACGGAGCGAAGGACAGCTTGCCCTCCGCGTCCCGGAACAGCTCGCCCGAGGACGTGAGCCGCGGCAGCATCCGCTGGCGGAACAGGAACACGTTCTCCTGCAGCCGGTGGTCCGCCAGGTACTCGGCGATCTCGTCGTGCGTGAGGTAGGACGTCATCAGCGCCATGGACACCGGACGGCCGTAGCGCCTCCCCAGCTGACGCGCCTCCTCCAGCTTGAAGTCGAGGAAGGACTTCCCGCCCACCACCTGCACGAGCCCCTTCACCCCACCGCCGAAACGCGTGCCCGCGCCCCCGGCCACCACGAGGCCCGCCACCTGGCCCTTGCGGAATGCCTCCTCGCCCCGCGCCTTGCAGTCCTCGTACTCGGGAGTGCCCGGGCGCGGCAGCGGCTGGATGTCCCCTTCCTGGAGCGGCTGGAGGGCCCCCGCCAGCGGCGGGGCTTCGATGAGCTCACCGCGCTTGTACCGGGCGAGCAGCTCGCGAAAGCTCGCGGCGTCGAAACCGTCACGCGCGAACTGGGGATTGTCGAGGTCCGTATCCATCGGTTGGCCTGTCACGGGTGCAAAGGTTCTGCGCACCTCGCGGTACGCAATGTCCGCCATGGACGCCCCAGGTCTCTCACGAACCCAGTCAGGGGGGAAGAGGTCTGTCTGGTCGGCTGCCAGACATTCAACGGGCTCGGCACACGAAGGGCCCCGCCGTCACGGCCACTGCTGCGCTGCATGATCGGTACCTAGCCTCCACCAGGAGGCGGCATGCCCAGGAGGATCCAGGGGTCCGTGGTGGTCATCACCGGCGCGTCCAGTGGCATCGGCTGCGCCACGGCGCTCGCGTTCGCCCGGCACGGCGCGAAGGTGGTGCTCGCGGGCCGGCAGGAGCAGACACTCGACGAGGTGGCCTCGCAATGCGCCGAGGTGGGCGGCGAGGTCCTGGTGGTCCCCACGGACGTGACGGACGAGGCGTCGGTGAAGGAGCTGGCGCGCCGGGCGGTGGAGCGGTTCGGCCGCCTGGACGTCTGGGTGAACAACGCGGCCGTCACCGGCTTCGGCTTCTTCGAGGACACCCCCCCGGACGTCTTCCGCCGCATCATCGACACCAACTTCTTCGGCTACGTGCATGGAGCGCGGGCCGCGCTGCCCCTCTTCCGCGAGCAGGGCAGCGGAGTGCTCATCAACAACGCCTCCATGGTGGCCCGGATGTCGGAGCCCTACGTGAGCGCCTACGTCGCCTCCAAGCACGCCATCCGGGGCCTGTCGCAGAGCCTGCGGCAGGAGCTGGAGGTGAAGAAGGAGCGGGACATCCACGTGTGCGTGGTGATGCCCGCCACCATCGACACGCCCTTCTTCCAGCACGCCGCCAACTTCAGCGGCCGCGCCGCCAAGGCCATGCCCCCGGTGTACCCCGCCGAGCGCGTGGCCCGGGCCATCGTGGGCATGGCGCGGCGGCCCCGGCGCGAGATGTTCGTGGGCAACTCCGCCCGCCAGTTCCACCTGCTGTCCCTCGTGGCCCCGGGCCTCGCCGAGCGCCTCATGGCCCGCATGGTGGATCGCCAGCACCTGTATCAGGATGTTCCAGCCTCCCCGGCGCCGGGCACTCTCTTCCAGCCCCCGAGGCATGGCGCGGAGAGCAGCGGCGGCTGGATGCCCCATGGCCTCACGCGGCTTCAACGCTCCGCGTTACGAACCACCCTCACCGTGGTACCCGCCGCCCTGGGCCTCCTGTGGCTGCGGAACCGCCTGCTCACTCGAATGCTTTCCGCAAGCTGACCCCGGGGACAATGCGTCGTCCGCCGCTGGATGACAGTTTGACCTCATGAGCCTGGCGATTCGGAAAGAGAGCGAGCGACGCGAGGTGGGAACCGCCAACGGCCGGCGGTGGGTGATCGTGGCCGCGGACGGACGGGGTTGGTACGTCCGGCTCGAGGGCAGCCGCGGCCTCGACCGGTTCCCCAATGTGACGCAGGCCATCCACCGGGGCCGCAGGCTGGCGCATCAACACAAGCCCTCGGGCCTCGTCGTCCGGTACACGGACGGTGAGGAAGAGGAGTCCCACTACGAGCCCGCGGTGAGTCCGTAGCGCGGTCCTCTGGAGCAGGTGGGCTCCGGCTCACTTCTCCGAGTCGCGCGAGGACCCTTCGCGCAGCACCGACGAGCGCAGGCCCGCCGTGGCGGCGGCGGCCATGAAGCGCAGCACGAAGCGCGGGTCGTCCAGCATCCGCTTCACCTCCCCGCCGAGCTCCTGGAAGAGGGAGCGGTAGGCCTCCATCTTCTCCGGGTCCGACAGGGGCGAGGCGTGCCCCAGCATCGGCAGCCGCTTCTGCCACGCGGGCGAGCGCAGCAGGTGCGTGCGGACGTAGTCCAGCACGTCGATGCCCGTGGGCGGCATGAGCCCCACCGAGATGGAGATGGCCTCCTGGTCCGGCGCCGTCACCTCGTGCCAGAAGCCACCAGGAATGTAGAGCCAGTCCCCCGCTTCCAGCCGGCACTCCTGGATGGGCGTGCGCTCGCGCGAGGGGTTCATCTCGTCCTCGAGCGTCTCGTGCAGGGGCGTGGGGTTGAGCGTGTTCTGGCGCAGCAGGTAGCGCTTGGCGCCGGACGTCTGGAAGATGAAGACCTCCTCCGGGTCGCAGTGCCAGCCGAAGCTGCCGTGGCCCGCGGGCGTGCAATAGACCTGGAGGTTGACGGTGCCCTGCAATTCAGCGGAGAGGGTGCGCCCCAGCTCCGCCAGGCCGGCGTCGTACCGGTCCGGGTTGCGCAGGGCCAGCGAGTACCCTTCCTTGAAGAGCGCACGGGCCTCGGCGGCCGTCTTCGGCCGGGCACCGGGCCACAGCTTGCCGTCGCGCACCAGCAGCAGGTCGCACGAGGTCGTCTCGACGAGGCGATCGACGGTGGCCCAGGTCGCCAGCTCCCGCAGGTGGGCCGCGGTGGAGGGCTTCGCGAGAGGCTGTTTCTGGTAGTGCTCCTGGAGGAAGGTGGAGCGGGGAAGGTCTCCCAGGAGTGTATCGATGAGCATGGAGTGAGCGGACACGAGGGGGCGGAGGATGCCCCTGTTCCCAGGAACAATCCAGGAGCCCCGAGCATGCCGCCCGCCCGCGCGTCAGTGGACCTGGGCGCCCGCCGCTTCCGCGTGGGACGGAGCCTTCCGGCGGTGCTCGGCGCGCTCCAGCCGCTCCTCCATCTTCTTGGCGAACTGGTGCGACGGCTGGCGGGTCCGCAGGTCGTAGGTGTCGCCCTGGCTCAGCACGTGGAGCCGGACGTTGAAGAGCGAGAGCGCCCGGCTCGTCTCCTCCTGCGCCACGTTGGTGTAGGTCGCGTCCTCGGCGTCGGCGACGTAGACGGCTCCCGCGCCGACGACGGTGAAGCGCTCCTCGCGCTCGACGATGACGGCCGTGTCCTCGTCGATGCCCAGGCCGATGAAGCGCGGATTCTGGGCCACCGCGCCCAGCAGCCGGCCGATGCGCCCGCGCTCGGCGAAGTGCTGGTCCACGATGACGTCCCGGATGAAGCCGAGCCCCGGCGCCATCTGCAGCGACTCGCCAATCCTGTGGCTCTCCCGGCTGGTGCCGGTCACGAGCATCGTCTCGGACATGGCCGCCGCACCCGCCGAGGTGCCCGCCACCGTCCCGCCCTTGCGGTAGAACTCCTCGACCGCCGCGCACAACCGCGTGCCCGCGAAGCGCGTGGTGATTTTCAGCTGCCCACCACCGGTGAAGAAGAAGGCATCCGCCCCCTCCAGCAGGTGCAAAGGAATTCAGGGTCAGGGTGATTCAAGAGTTTTTGGCGACATGGCCAGATGACTGTTTTTAGAGGTATCCCCGCCCCTCGGGACCGGCACCTGTCCCTGGGACCAGGAATCCTCGACGGAGCGATGCGTGGGTTGTCATCCAAGCGACGTGGCCACGGACCCTGGCCCGGATTCATTCCTGGCAGTGCTCAGACGTGCACGCGGCGTCTCTGGCCCATGCCGCCAGCGATTGGACGCTCGGCTGCCTTGTAGTTGGTGGTCAACCAGACCAGGAAGAGGCCAATGGCCGACACGAGGAAGAAGTTGCGCGCCGAGACGACTCGCGAGAAGCCGAACATGTAGGGCGCCAGGAGGAGGAAGAACGAGACGACGAGCTCGATGGAGCCGTGCACGGTGAAGGGGATGATCTTCGCCACGCCGAGTGGATAGGCCGTCAGCAGGCTCATGCCCAGCTGCGCCACGGCCAGCACGTAACAGAACACCGCGGGCAACCCCGAGAAGTCGAACAGCGTGGGCGCCAGCGCGAGCAGGGCCACGATGAGATAGTCGCCGTAGCCGTGAATCCTGGGGGAGAGAGGGGGTTTCATTGCGGAGCCTCCGGAAGTGGACACTGCCTGTCACGCAGCGTGGGCACGCCCGGCGCCAATGCCATCCCACCACGGTAGGGCCTGGCGGTGGATGCTCATGCAGCGGGGAAGCAGCCCCGCCTCACG
The DNA here is from genome assembly GCF_036277355.1 of Archangium sp. Lineage (GTDB taxonomy): Bacteria > Myxococcota > Myxococcia > Myxococcales > Myxococcaceae > Archangium. The sequence goes on along the minus strand of NZ_DASUNC010000042.1, from coordinate 21,193 downwards.
CGGGGGGAGGCGCCACGGAGCCCGCCGGCCGCGTCTTCACGGTGCGCAAGCTCAACGAGTAGCGCAGGGTCTTCACGTCCACCCACACCCGCTCCTCCTCCTCGGAGAGGAAGCCGGGCAGGAATCGGAGTCCTTCCGGGGTCTCGCTCATGTCACCTCAGTGGCGCGTGCCGCCGCCGCTGCCCATGCCCGCGTCACGGCCCGTCGAGCCCATGCCGCCGCCATGCGTGCCGCTGGTGCCCGTGCCACTGGTTCCCGTGCCGGTCGTGCCGCCGGTGGTGCCACCCGTCGCGCCGGTGCCCGAGCCCGAGCCGGTGCCGCCCATGGTCCCGCTACTGGAGCCACCCGCTCCCGAGCCGCCCATGTCGGAACCACCGCTCATTCCCGACGAGCCTCCGCTACCTCCCTGCATGCCCGCGCCACCCGAGCCGCCCGTCCCTTCCTGCCCACCACCTCCGCTGTTGCCCCTGCAGCCCACGCCCAAGAGCAGCGCCGCCGACAACGTCCCGATGACCACGGCCTTGATGTTCCTCATGTGACCTTCCTCCCCGTTTCACACGGTTCAGCGAAGGCTAGGGACGCATCACGCACCGCGGCATCGGTCCTGAAGACAATCTCCCACCTGGCGTATGGGCGCACGTGCCAGGGAGCCCCGGGCTGCCCATCTTCCCGCCCGTGTTCGAACATCGGGTGAAGAACTGGGTGGAGCTGCAGGACGCGCTCTTCGCGGGCTCGTGGAACGAGAGCCTCCAGCGCTTCCGTCCCACGCTCGCCTTCCGCGGCATGCCCGACTCGCGCCATGACCTGGCGACCAGCCTCAACCGTCGGGGGGGCAACTACTCGCGGCAGGAGCACGTCATGCTGCGCGCCTTCCGCAAATACGCGCGCGGCACCTCCAATCCCTGCGAGTCGCTCTGGGACTGGCTGTCGCTCGCCCAGCACCACGGCCTGCCCACCCGCCTGCTCGACTGGACCTTCAGCCCCTACGTGGCGCTCCATTTCCTCTCCGAGGATCCAGACCTGTACGGCGTGGACGGCGTGGTGTGGAGCGTGGACTACCGGGAGACGAACCGGCTGCTGCCCCGTCCCCTCAAGGCCCAGCTCCAGGAGGAGGGCGCGGACGTCTTCAGCGCGGAGATGCTCGCCTCGGTGGCGGGAGACCTCGCCACCTTCGACCGGCTCACCCGCCACCCCTTCGTGCTCTTCTTCGAGCCGCCCTCGCTCGACGAGCGCATCGTCAACCAGTTCGCCCTCTTCTCGGTGATGAACGATGCGTCGGCGCGCCTGGACACGTTCCTCGAGAAGCAGAAGCGCGGCGTGCGCCGGCTCATCGTCCCCGCGCACCTCAAGCAGGAGGTGCGGGACAAGCTCGACCAGGCCAACATCACCGAGCGTGTGCTCTTCCCCGGCCTGGACGGCCTGTCCCGCTGGTTGCGCCGCTACTACAACCCGCGTCCTCCCGGCGCCCCGGACAAGCCTCAGTAGCCGTGGGCTTCCCGGTCCGACGGCGGACGCTGCCCCTCGGTGGGGCGCCCCTCCCGCTCCACGCGCTTGTCTCCCACCCTGCTGATGCCGCCCAGGATGAGGGTGAGCGCGATGGCCACGAAGAAGACGAGCATGGCGAAGATGAAGAACCCCAGTGCGAAGGCACCCATGTGAAATCTCCTTTCCGCTCAAGCTAGGGCCGCCCCTGGAGCGTGGGGGGCAGAGCCTCGGGTGAGGCCCCGCCCGTCCGCCCGCCCTCCATGCCGCCCCCCGCTTAGGGAGAGGAGCACTCAGGCTCGCAGTTCCTGGAGGAGCCAGTCGCGCACCCTCCTGAAGACGCGCTCGGCGGCCTCGTCCAGGACGTGGCCCGCTCCCGGGATGAGCTCCAGCTCCTTCCGTCCCCTCGCCCGCTCGTGGATGCTCTGCGAGCAGCTCGGGGGCAGCACCGCGTCCGACAGGCCGTGCACCAGCAGCAGCGAGCGCGGCACCAGTTGGGACACCGCCTCCGTCCCATAGCTCTGCGGCGCCAGCCCCACCACCGTCGTCACCCAGGGAGACTGGGCCCCGGCGTCGATCATCACCGCCCCGCCGAACGAGTGCCCCACCAGCGCCACCCGCTCCAATCCCCGGCCCACCAGGAACTCCACCCCGGCGAGCACGTCGTGCACCGACTCCGTCAGGTCCGTCGAGTGGCGGTACTTCAACCGCAGCGTGGACATGTGCTGGCGCAGCAGCTCCTCGGCCAGCCGGGGGTACAGACCGAGCGCGGGCGTGTCGAAGCCTCCCCCGGCTCCACCCGCGAGCAGCGCTCCTCCCTTCGCGCCCAGGGACTCGTAGAGCAACGTGTCCACCGGGCCCTGCCTCGTCCGCAGGGTGTACGCCCTCGGCTCCAGCGCCCCATCCCGCGGCGTCTCGATCTCCGACACGCTCCGCGCCTCCTCTCGTACCGCCTGCCCCTTGCCCTCAGGGTGGGCATGCACAGTCGGTGGGGAAGGCTCGGGGCATCGGGCGGGAGGGCTGACGGTCGAGCCCTCCCCCGGGCCGCGCCCGGAGAAGCCCCGGGAGAGGTGCGTCTGGCCGCGTGACTTCACCCGCCGGTCAGGGGACGCCGCAGGCCCCCACGTTGAAGAGCAACTCGAGCGTGGTGTCGCCGGCAGTCCAGGCCACATCCATGAGCCCGTTCATGTCCAGGTCGCTGGCGGCCAGGGCCGTGGGCCAGCTCCCCGAATAGAGGAACAGGGGAGAGGACGCGAAGGAGCCTCCCTGCAGCCCCCTCTGGAGCAGCACATGACCGTCCACGCTGGAGACGAGCAGGTCCTTCAACCCATCCCCGTCGATATCCTCGTGCAGCAACGCATGGGGCGAAGGCTGGGGAAACCGCTGTTCGGGCCCGAAGGTCCCGTCCGCGCTCCGGAGGGAGAGGGAGACGAAACCGGGGTCGGTCAGGCCATGCACCACCCACATGTCCTCCCGGCCGTCTCCGTTGGCATCGGACATGAGAATCTGCCAGGGGTCCTCCGGCAGGGGGATTGCCGCCGAGGGCAGGAGCGTCCCGTTGCCCTGGCCGAGCCACACCGCCACCTGCCGGTTGAGGAGGGCGACCAGCACATCCGGCCGGCCGTCCTGGTTGAGATCCGAGACCTGCAGGTCCATGGGCGCGTCCGGGGTGGCGTAGGGGACCGCCGCACCGAAGGTGCCGTCACCGTGCCCGAGCAGCAGGGTGATGTTGAAGTACCCGGCGGAGCCCCCATTCTTGGTGACGACGTCCAGGTGCCCATCCCGGTTGAAGTCCGCGAGCGCGAGCCGCTGCGAGTGATTGCCGAGCGGGTAGCTCTTGGGAGCGCGGAAGGAGCCCCCTCCGCTGCCCAGCAGGACCGTCAGCGCATTGGCGAAGTGCCCCACCACCAGCACGTCCTGATGGCCGTCCGCGTTGACATCCTCCACGGCGAGGTCACTGGGAGTGGAGCCCACGGGGTAGCTCCGGAGGAAGGAGAACCCTCCGGCGGACTCTCCCCGCAGGATGACGAGCAGCCCCTTGTCCTTGAGCAGCAGCAGCAGCTCCTCACGCCCATCCCCCGTGACATCCCGGGCCCGGAGCGCCCTGGGGCCCAGGGACCCCTGCAGGCCCGTCAACTGCCGCAGGTCGTAGAAGGCCCGGTGGCAGCGCGTCAGCTCGGACGAGGCAGGTTGAGCCGCCGGCCGCGCGTCAACAGGGGGCGGCTGGAGACAAGCCCATAGCGCCAGGCTGGCCAGCAAGACCGTCCCGGCTCGCACCGCGTTCACCTTCATGGTTTCTCCTGGCAGCTGTCTCGTCATGGCACTCATGGTGGGGAATCCCAGCGGAAAGAGGCCGGCGGCGGAGACCGCCGGCCAGGTACGCGGGGAGTCAGGCGCTACCGCGCGCCCGCCTCCAGCTCGTCGCGCAGCGACAGCCGGTACGCCTCGTCGCCCCACTGGTTCTGGAAGCGGATGGAGCCCGACAGCAGCCCCTCGGCGTCGAAGATGTTCTCCATCTTCTCCTGGCTGAAGGGCAGCACGTTCCACACCTTGCCCTTGAACAGGAACGTGCTCACCTCCACCAGCGCCACTTCCTTGCCATCCCCGCCCAGCAGCGTGTCACCCACCTTCAGGTCCACCGCCTTGACCACCTCACCGGTGCCGCGCACCATCGGGTGGGTGCTCGTCACCTCCAGCCGGCGCCCATCGGCCGTCTTCAGGACGTAGATGGACTCCTCGGTGTCACCCGCCACGTAGAACTTGATGGCCTGCTCCCCGTAGCTCAGCAGGCTCTGCGAGGAGGCGGGGGTGAGCGCGGTGACGTTCGCCACCTTCTGCTCGGCGGCCTCCTGCACACCGATGTACCTGCCCTCGAAGGACAGCCGCTGCTCCGGCGTGTAGCAGCCGGTGTAGCAGTAACCCAGCTTCTGCAGCCCGGTGATGCACGCATACGAATCCCGGACAGGCGCCTTGTAGATACCTCCACTGGCATCCAGGAAGGTGATGTACAGACGGTCCGTGTTCAAGAACGACTCCATGGACGTGCTGATGTAGCCGCACTTGCGCGCCCAGGCGTTGCGTCCGATGGCGTCCACATCGACGGTGAGCCAGTCATTGGTGATCGCGCAGCGCGAAGTCACATCCTGGGCGGAGGCGAGGGCGGGAATCAGGGCGGCCAGGAAGAGGGTCAGCTTTCTCACGAATGTTTCTCCTTTGCTTCTTGTGTCTGTGAATCGAGCCCGGAAGTCCGGGCCCAGGGGTTGAGGACGGAGTCGATGGGCGGTGCGCTCAGAGGAGGCTGCTGGTCATCCGGGCCGCCTCGGGCGGAGGGACGCCCTTGTCCAGCAGGGCGCCGACAATGGCTGGCATCAGCGTCTGCTTCAGGCTCGCGGGCTGGAGCTGGGAGAAGACCTTGAATCCCAGCTCCCGGTCCACGCGGGTGAGGCTGACCAGCGCATCGTATTTGTCACCCAGCCGGGCGCGGCGGATATGGGGAGGCAGGTCCGCCTCGAGCGGCGCTCGAGCCAGCTCGGCGAGCGCATGAAGGGCCTGGCGGTCCTCTCCGGCGAGCCCCTCGAGCATGTCCACCATGCCCATGCGCTCGATGATGGGCTGACGGTTCTCGAGGTAGCTGACGTCCGGGGGAAGCTCCTCCAGTCCGCGGGTGCTCAGCAGCTCGGCCTTGAGGGCCTGGATGCGGCCCGGCCCACCGCGCACGAAGTCCCGCAGGAACTCCCGCTCCTTGAAGAAGACGTTGTTACGGCCCGCCTTGAACTCCATCGCCTTGCCCCGGATGAGCTTGGACAGGACGGCCGCGTCCTCCAGCTCCTCCACGGGCGCCGGCGGCTGGGGGCTCGGGGGTGGAGGCGCCTGGAGGCGGGCGGGAGTTGGCGCGGCGGCGTTCCGCGCGGGCGCGGGGCTGGGATGCCTGGGATTGGGCCAGGGGGGGACCTGGGGCACTGGAGAAACCGGGTCCTGCTCTTGCGGCCACAGCAGGCCCGCCGAGAGCCCCAACCCCAGTACGAGCAACAGCATCCAACGCAACGATCGTGGCTTCATGAAGGCCTCTGACACTCAGCGGGAGACACTCAGCGCAAAGAGGCCGGCGGCGGGTGCCGCCGGCCAGGGGCGCGGGGGAGTCAGGCGCTACTGCGCGCTCGCCTCCAGCTCGTCGCGCAGCGACAGCCGGTACGCATCATCGCCCCACTGGTTCTGGAAGCGGATGGAGCCCGACAGCAGCCCCTCGGCGTTGAAGATGTTCTCCATCTTCTCCTGGCTGAAGGGCAGCACGTTCCACACCTTGCCCTTGAACAGGAACGTGCTCACCTCGGCCAGCGCCACTTCCCTGCCATCCGCGCCCAGCAGCGTGTCACCCGCCTTCAGGTCCACCGCCTTGACCACCTCACCGGTGCCGCGCACCATCGGGTGGGTGCCCGTCACCTCCAGCCGGCGCCCATCGGCCGTCTTCAGGACGTAGATGGTCTCCTCGGTGTCGCCCGCCACGTAGTACTTGATGGCCTGCTCCCCGTAGCTCAGCAGCTCCTGCGAGGAGGCGGGGGTGAGCGCGGTGACGTTCGTCACCTTCTGCTCGGAGGCCTCCTGCACACCGATGTACTTGCCCCCGAACGACAGCCGCTGCTCCGGCGTGTAGCAGCCGGTGTAGCAGTAACCCAGCTTCTGCAGCCCGGTGATGCACGCGTCCACCTCCCGGACAGGCGCCCGGATGTGCGTCCCCGTGGAGTTCGTGAAGGTGATGTACATGTGCTCCGAGTTCATGAAGCTTTCCATGCCCGCGGTGTGGTAGCCACACTTGCGCGCCCAGGCATTGCGCCCGAAGCCATCCGTATCATTCGTAATCCAGTCATTGATGTTCGTGCAGCGCGATGCCGTCTGGGCGGAAGCCAGGGCGGGGGCCAGGGTGAGCAGGGCGAGGATCAGGTTCTTCATGGATGTTTCTCCGTTGCTTCGTGCGGAAACCCGAGGTTGGGGCTGTGCCGGACCTGAGCAACCCGCATGCCACCACCCCGCAAGCCTGGAACTCCTGTATTTTCCCGCACTTACTGGAACCGATGCGCAGCCGGGAAAGGTGAGGACAACTGTCCTCACCTGAAGCTCGCAGTCCTCAGGTGAGGACAACTGTCCTCACCCGTCGCTCGCGGTCCTCCCGCCCGTTTCCCCAAATCCTTGTAGATACGAGACAAAACGGGATTGCGGGAATTGGCACGGCAGCCGCAACGGTCCGGCTCCGCAAACCGTGAAGACCTGTTTGCGACATCCGCCTCACTCACATCAGCAGACAACATTCGGACCCGCTCGAAAGTGCACATGAAGATTCTGAAGAGAAAGCCACGCGTCTCCCTGCGTCAGGCCTGTCGAAGCCTGCCACTCGTTCCACTGCTCACGCTCGCCATGGGGTGTGGGGAAGTGGAGGGCGCGCGGGAGAAGGACGTCCCCCCCACCGCCGCCAGTGCCAGGCCGGAAGCCTGTCTGACGCTGCTGCACGAGGACACGCGGTTCAGCGAGGAGACGCAGCGGGACCTCGTCCAGACGCCGCGGGCGGAGGGCCTGACGGACCTGGCTTGCTTGCAGGAGGGCACCTTCACGCGGGAGGACCTTCAGCGGCTCGGCTTCTCGGTGCCGGAGGTGGGCTCCATCGACGTGGAGAACGGCTACCGCGCGCTCCTGCGCTTCACGGATGGCTCGACGGCCGTCTACGTCGACAGCCGCTCCAGGCTGTTGTCGCCGGACAAGCCCCGGGTGCTCGAGTCCGTCAAGGTCGAGTGGTGCCCGGTCAGCATCACCCTCGAGGGCCAGTCCGATGCCCAGGCGGCATGCCTGGGGCTCGGCGAGAGCGGCCTTCCGGGCTCCACCCCGGCGTCACTGCGCGAGCTGCGGGTGGCGCCGGGCTTCGAGCTGGAGCTCCAGGGCAGCGATGGAAAGCGCTACCACGCGAACCGCACCGTGAGTGACTCCGGACGCCTCTCGGCGCTCCGCCAGCCCGCGAGCCTCACCCGCGCGGTCGTCTCGCGCATGAGCGCCAGGCCGTCCGTCTCCTCGATGCAGTCCGTCCCGGCGGGGGAGCGCATCGAGCTGACGCCCACGGAGGTCCAGGCCTCGGCCATGACCAACCGGATGCTGCTGACCGACCTGCGGCGCCTGGTCATCTTCGGCGACAGCCTGTCGGACCAGCGCAACATGCACTCCAGCTACCTCTTCTGGGTCCCCAACGGCCATCATGGCTATTGGAACGGCCGCTTCACCAACGGGTACAACTGGGTCGACTACCTCGTGCGGGACTACAACGTCCTGGCGCCCAAGGTGTACAACGAGGCGTGGGGTGGCGCGGAGCTGCGCCGCAACCTGATTGATCGCCCGTCGCTGAAGACCCGGGCGAGCCGGTACATCGACACGCTCCGGCAGAACGGCCAGCTCGGGACCATCCGGGAGAGCCTCTTCGTCTTCTGGGGAGGCGCCAACGACGTGATGAACCGCGTCAGCGAGTCGGGCTGGGAGACGGTGTCCCCCGTCGCGTTCTCCACCGAGCTGCGCAACTCGGTGATGGAGACCGTGCAGATCGTCTCCACCGCGACGTCCTCCAGCTACGCGGCGGCGCTCCTGGTCGGTCTGCCCGACATCGCCACCGTGCCCCTGGCGTCCTACGACGGCTGGACACAGCAGAAGAAGGACTGGGTCCAGCTGACGACCTTCCTCTTCAACGATGACCTGGAATACCAGGCGGGCTTCATGACCAACACGCTGTACTTCGAGCTGAACGACTTCATCCGCTCCTGGCTCAACGGCACCTACCGCTCTTCCGGGATGACCAACTTCAGCACCTCCTGCTACGTGGGCTCGGCGGCGGACACGTCCTGGTCTCCCTCCTATGTGGACAAGCCCTGCCCGGGCTACATGTTCTTCGACAAGGTCCACCCCACCTCCATCGCCCACTGCGGCATCGCGGGGGAGATCGCCGGCGTGCTGTCCAGCGGCTTCGACACCATTCCGTCCGGAGACAGGTCCGCCCGGCTCAACGCCTGCGCGCAGCGGCGGCAGAGCAACGTGCGCTCGTTCTGGAGGGACGCCGTGGTGGCGCCCCTGAGTGGACAGACCGCCGCGAACAACACCTGCCCCAATGCGTGCGTGCAGCTGGGCACCAGCCTGAACGAGAGCATGGGCTGGAACAACCAGTGGACCAACTCCGGCGCGACGGGACTCTGCGGGTGCGTGTCCGCGGGCAGCCAGCCGGCCGCGTTCACCCAGAATGCCCAGCTCGGGTTCGCGCTCAGCGGGCAGGGGGAGGCCGAGCTCATGTGCCCGGTCACCTGCGAGTACAAGCGCTCCACCATGCCCGATGGCCTGTACTGGAACCTGGGCTGGTCGAACACGACGAGCGGAGCCACCTGCGGGTGCACCTCGCAGCCCAGGGACTGATGGGCTGACCGGGGCTGGCGGTGGGCAGGGGAACCTGTCCGCCGCCGGCCCTGGCGTCCGCTTCACTCGTCCAGCCCATGCTTGAGCAGCAGCCGGCGCAGGTAGACCCGGTCGATGCCGGCCTCCCGCGCCGCGCGTGACTGGTTGCCCTCGCACCGGGCGAGCAGGCTCTTGAGGTAGTCGCGCTCGAACCCCTCGATGAGCTGCTCCTTGGCCTCCTTGAAGGGCAGCGCCGGCCCGGGCGGCTCGCTCCGGGGGGGCCGCGGCCCGGCCACCTCGCGAGCCACCTCCCGCGGTGGGGTGTGAGGGCGGCCGGAGCCGCGCTCCGGGCTGGCGTCCAGCTGCCGCAGCGCGTCCTCGCCCAGGCTCACCACCTGCTCCACCATGTTGCGCAGCTCGCGCACGTTGCCCGGCCACGGATACTGGCCGAGCAGGGCGCGTGTCTGGTCCGACAGCGCGCTGGGTGGATGCCCCATGCGCGCCAGCACCGTGTCGATGAGCAGGGGAACGTCCTCGGATTGCTCGCGCAGGGGCGGCAGGGCCACCCGCAGCACGGCGAGCCGGTGGAACAAGTCCCTGCGGAACCTGCCCGCCTCCACCGCCGCTTCCAGGTCCACGTGCGTGGCGGCCACCACCCGCACGTCCACGCCGCGGTAGTCGTTGCCGCCCACGCGCTTGACCTGGCGCCGCTCCAGCACCCGCAACAGCCGCGGCTGCAGCTCCAGCGGCAGCTCCCCCACCTCGTCCAGGAAGACGGTGCCCCCGCGGGCCTGCTCGAACACGCCGGCCCGGTCTCCGTGGGCTCCGGTGAAGGCCCCCTTCACGTGGCCGAACAGCTCGCTCTCGATGAGCGAGGGAGCGATGCCAGCCAGGTCCACGATGACGAAGGGGCCCTTGCCGCGTGGGCTCTCGGCGTGGATGGCCTCGGCGCACAGCTCCTTGCCCGTGCCCGTCTCGCCCTGGATGAGCACGTCTCCATGGCTGGCCGCCAGCCGCTCCAGCACGGCGAACAGCCCGCGCATGCTTTGGCTGCGCCCCACCAGCCCACCGAAGCGCTCCCGCGTGGACAGGGGCAGGCTGGCCTCGCGGGTGTCCGCCAGCACCAGCTTCAGCTCCGTGGTGCCCAGGGTGAGGAGGGCACCGGGGCGGACCTCCAGCTCGGAGAAGCGCATCCCCTCGCAGTAGGAGCCGTTGCGCGAGCCCAGGTCCAGCGCCCGCACCCGCTCCTCGCTCACCTCGAGCGCCAGGTGGCGCCGGGAGATGGTCCTGTCGCTCAGCACGAGCTGGCACGAGGACGCCGTGCCCACCTCGTACCGCCCGCAGTCCAGGGCGAGGCCGCGGCCGCTATCCGGCCCGGACACCACCAGCACACGGAATTGAAGGTGGGGGGCGCGCGCGCGCGTCAGCGGCGAGGTCTCCAGGCCCAGCCCCTGCATACCCCTGTCAAGCTCGGACGCCACCTGGCAACCAGTAACGCAGCAATCGTGGGATTTCAATCAATCCACGCCCCGCTCGCCGGGGCTGCGGGGGTGGGGGCCCTGGCTCAAGGGGAGGGGTGGGAAGCCAACCACCGGGAGGCCTCGGCCTGCCGGGGATGAGCCAGCGCGCGCCAGGCCTCCCGCGCCAGGGAGACGAGACGGGTGGCGCGGCGCCGCTCTCCCCCCGAATCCCACAGGGCCCGCGCCAGGGTGAGCTGAATGAGCGGTTTGTCCCCGCTCCTGGCGAGCGACAGGGCGCGCTCCAGCGGAGGCGCGGCCTGGGAGGGGAGGCGGCGGGCCAGCTGCAGCTCGCCCAGTCCCAGCAGGGTGGAGGCCAGCTCCGGGTGCCCGGGCCCCAGCACCTTCTCCTTGAGTGACAGGGCATGCTCCAGCCGCGCCTGCGCCTGCTCGTGCTGGCCCCGGGCCAGGAGGACGAGGCCCAGGCCCGTCAGCGTGGCGGCGCCGCTGGGGTGCTCGGCGCCAAGCGCCTTCTGCTGAATGGCCAGGGCGCGCTCCAGCCGCGCCTGCGCCTGCTCGTACCGGCCCAGCGCATGGAGCGTGAGGCCCGTGTTGCCCAGCGTGGTCGCCACCTGGGGGTGCTCGGCGCCGAACACCTTCTGCTTGAGCGTCAGCGAGCGCTCGTAGGCGGCCAGCGCCTGCTCGTATCTGCCCAGGGCGTTGAGCGCGAGCCCCACGTTGTTGAGCACGGTCGCCACCTGGGGGTGCTCGTGCTCCTGCGCCTTGTCGTGCAGCGCCATCGCCTGCTGGTAGCGGGCCAGGGCCTCCTCGTACCTGCCCAGGCCGTGGAGCGTGTGGCCCAGGTTGTTGAGCGCCACGGCCGTCTTGGGAGAGCTGGCGCCAAACGCCTTCTGCTTGAGCGCCAGCACGCGCTCGTAGGCGGCCAGCGCCTGCTCGTGTCTGCCCAGGGCGTTGAGCGCGAGGCCCACGTTGCCGAGGATGGTGGCGACCTGGGGGTGCTCGGGCCCCAGCGCCCGCTCCTGGACGGCCAGCGCGCGCTCGGAGTGGGCCAGGGACTCCTCGTACCGGCCCAGGGAGTGGAACACGACGCCCAGGCCGTTGAGCACGGGGCCCACGTGGACGTGCCCGGGCCCCAGCACCTTCTCCTGGATGCGCAGCGCCTGCTGGTGCGAGGCCAACGCCTGCTCGTACCTGCCCAGGGAGTTGAGCACGATGCCCATGTTGTTGAGGATGTCGGCGACCTCGGGGTGCTCGGGCCCGCGGACCTTCTCGATGAGGCCGCGCGTGCGCTCCAGCCACGTCAGCGCCTCCTCATGCCGCCCCAGGGCGCGCAGCACGATGCCCAGGTTGTTGAAGGCGTAGGCCCGCACCTGGTCATCCCTGGCCAGCTCCACCAGGGACTCCACCGTCAGCTTCAGCCCGAGCGCCTCCTGGAGGCGGCCCTGCCGCGGTCCAATCACCCACAGCAGGGTGCTCCAGGACTGCGCCAGCAGCACGGTGTCTCCGCAGCGCGCGGCCTGGGAGATGGCCTCGCGCAACCGGGCCTCGGCGCCCGGGAAGTCTCCGGCGCCGTCCTGCAGCCGGGCCTGGGCATACAGCGCCCGGGCGCGCAGCGGGACGAAGTCCACCTGCTCCACCCGCGGCAGCAGTTGCCGCGCCAGCGTCAGCCCCTCCGAGTACCTGCCCGCCTCGTGCAGCACCAGCAGCCGGTCCACCTGCTGCTGCAGCTCCTCCACCCGGGCGCGCAGCACCGGCTCCTCCGGGGGAGGCACCGCGGCCATCAGGGCCGCCTCGTCCGCGCAGTCCTCCAGCGGCGGCAGCGCCCGCGCGGCCTCGATGGCCCCGGACAGCAGCTTCGGGTCCGGCTCCTGGACGAGCAGCTCGGTGAGGGCGCGCAGCTGGCCACGCCGCCGCTCCAGGCACGCCACGCGCCGCAGCCCCAGGCCGCGCGCATCGGGCGCCCGCGAGCCCTCCTGCTGACACACCTCCGTGCTCATCCGCACCCAGGCGCTCGCGTACTGCTCCAGGACGGAATCCACGCGCTCGGCGGTCTGAAGGGCGTAGGGCAGCTCCGAGGCCCGCAGGGCCTCGCCCACCCGGGTCCGCACCTGCGCGTCCCACACTCCCGCCAGCCGCCCCTCCAGCCCCGCGCAGGTGGAGCCCTGCTGGCCCCCCCACGTCCACGCCACCAGGCCCCCCAGCGCCATCATGCCCACCGCCAGGGCGGAGGCCCGCAGCCGTGCCCGCAGCCGCGCCTGGGGATCCTCTTCCAGCAGGGCCAGCAGGCTCCCCAGCGAGGCCGTGCGCCGGGCCGACTCGGCGCTCAGCCCCTGCAGCACCGCGCGCGTCACCCACGCGGGCACCTCCGTCCTGGCGGGCAGCGGGTTGAGCCGGCCCTCCAGCAGCGCCTGGGCGTGCTCGGCGGCCGAGGCGCCCAGGAAGGCGGGCTGCGCGTAGAGCGCCTCGTAGAGGGCCACGCAGAAGGAGAACAGGTCGCTGCGCGCGTCGGCCGGCTGTCCCCGAAGCACCTCGGGCGCCATGTACCGGGGCGTGCCCACCACCAGCCCCGGCAGGGTGAAGGTCTTGCGCCAGTCCTCGGCGGAGGGGGGAGCGGAAGGAGGGGGGGTCGAGGAGGGGAGCCATGCGGCACGCGCCACGCCGAAGTCCGTCACCCGCACCCGTCCGTCCTTTCCCACCAGGACGTTGTCCGGCTTGAAGTCGCGGTGGATGATGCCCACCGCGTGCGCCCCGATCAGCCCCCGGCCCGCCTCCAGGTACATGGCGAGCACCTCCCGCCAGGAGCGCGGCTGCTGCTCGTACCACTGGCGCAGCGTCTGCCCCTCCACGTACTCCATGGCGATGAAGACCGTGCCGTCCTCCAGGGTGCCCGCGTCATAGACGGACACCACATGGGGGTGGTTGAGGCGCGCCATGACCTTGGCCTCGCGCACGAGCCTCGCCTCGAGCTCGTCGCTGGTGCCGCGCTCGGGACGGGGGCGCACCAGCTTGAGGGCCACGCGCCTGTCGAGCCGCGCGTCATAGGCGGCCAACACCACCCCGATGCCGCCCTGGCCCAGCACGTGGAGCACCGTATAGCGCTCCATCAGCACCTGCCCCGGTGTGGGCACCACCCGAGGCCTGGCCGCCCCCGGGTTCCCGGAGCGCCCGGGCAGTGAGAGCGTCTCCATTCCCTTGTCCTCTGGCCACGGCGGCGAGTCGTTCATACACCTGCATCCAGGCAAGATGCGGCGCGCTCCCTGCCGCGGGCCGCACGGCGCAGCAGCATAGCCCGGGACCCCTCTCGTCCCCAAACACGGTGGCGCTTCGAGGCGAGGGGTCCCGCGGGCTCAGCTCTTCGCGGCGGGGGGCGGATGGCGCGGCAGCTTCAGCCAGAAGCACGTGCCCTCCGCCTCCGTGGAGCGCACCTGCAACGAGCCCCCGTGCGCCTTCACGATTTCATGCGTGATGTAGAGCCCCAGCCCCAACCCCGAGCGGGAGCCCGAGCGGGAGCCCTGCTGCCCGCGCACGAAGGGATCGAAGATGTGGGGCAGGCGCTCGGCGGGGATGGGCGTGCCCTGGTTGTGGATCTCCACCCGCACCCCATCGCCCTCGTCGCGCGCCAGCACGCGCACCGCGCTGCCCTCGGGCGAGTACTGCACCGCGTTGCCCACCAGGTTGGACGCCGCCTGGGCGATGCGGTCCGCGTCCCACTCGCCCCAGCCGGTGCCGGACACGCTCAGCTCGAACGGCTTCTGCGGATGGGCGACCTCCAACTCCTCCACCACCTGCTTGAGCACCTCGTGCACGTTCATCCACGTGCGCTGCAGCGTGTAGCCGCCGCCCAGCCGCGTGCGCGTGAAGTCCAGGATGTCGGAGATCATCCGCGCCATCCGGTCCGAGGAGATGGAGATGCGGTTGAGGGCCTTGCGCTGGGGCTCGGACAGGCCGCCGTAGCGCAGCAGCAGCGCCGCGTTGCCGGAGATGGCCTGGAGCGGGTTGCGCAGGTCATGCCCCAGAATCCCCAGGAACTGCTCGCGGAAGAGCGCCGTCTGCCGCGCGGCCTCCTCGCGCTTGAGGCCCTCCTCGGCCCGCTTGCGCTCGATGGCGTAGCGCAGCGCGCGCACCAGCAGCGGCCCCGTGGCCTGGCCCTTCACCAGGTAGTCCTGCGCGCCCGCGTGCATGGCCCCCATGGCCAGTTGCTCGTCGTCGGTGCCGGTGAGCACCACCAGGGGCAGTGCCGGCGCCACCTGCACCACCCGCTCGATGTTGGACAGCCCGTGCCCGTCCGGCAGGGAGAGGTCGAGCAGCACCACGTCCAGTCCCGGCTCCTCCACCGCCGCCAGCGCCTCGGCCATGCGCGTCACGTGGCGCACCTCGAAGCGGGCGGACGCCACCTCCTTCAGCTCCTCCTGCAGGAGCCGGGCGTCCCCGGGGTTGTCCTCCACCAACAGCAGCCGCAAGGGCTTCACCTCGTCCAGGCTCATGGCGGCCTCACTCCACCGAGGGCAGCCGCACCACCGACAGCCAGAAGTCGTCGATGGAGCGCACCACCGAGATGAACTGCTCCAGGTCCACCGGCTTGGTGATGTAGCAGTTGGCGTGCAGGTCGTACGTGCGCAGGATGTCCTCCTCCGCCTTGGACGTGGTCAGCACCACCACGGGGATGCGGCGCAGGCGCGAGTCGTCCTTGATCTCCGCCAGCACCTCGCGCCCGTCCTTCTTGGGGAGGTTCAGGTCCAGCAGGATGAGGTCCGGCCGGGAGGCGCTGGCGTGGGGGCCCTCGCGGCGCAGGAAGGCCAGCGCCTCCACGCCGTCGCGGGCGACGGAGAGGCGGTTGCGCACCTTGCCCTCCTTGAGGGCCTCGATGGTCAGGCGGACGTCGCCGGGATTGTCCTCCACCAGGAGGATTTCAATGGGCCGTCCAAGGGTGTCGTCACTCATGCGGGGGTGCCCGGAATGGTTGGGGTGGGGACCACGGGCAGGGTGAACCAGAACGTGGTCCCCTGTCCGGGTTGGGAGTCCAGGCCGATGCGGCCTCCGTGCCGCTCGACGATCTTCTTGCAGATGGCCAGGCCGATGCCGGTGCCGGGGTACTCCTCCTTGCCGTGGAGCCGCTGGAAGATGACGAAGATGCGCTCGTAGTACTGGGGCTCGATGCCGATGCCGTTGTCCTCCACGGTGAAGCGCCACTCGGTGCCCTGGAGCTCGGCCTCCACCAGCACCCGGGGCGGCGTCTCGCCGTGGAACTTCAGCGCGTTGCCCACCAGGTTCTGGAAGAGCTGGGTGAGCTGCGTCTCGTCCGCCATCACCTGGGGCAGCTTGCCCTGGATGAGGGTGGCGCCCGTCTCCTCCATCAGCGTCTTGAGGTTGGCCAGCGCCTTGTTCAGCGCCTGGCCGGAGTCGAGCGGCTTGAACTCGTGGCCGCGGGTGCCCACGCGCGACCAGGCCAGCAAGTCCTGGATGAGCCGCTGCATGCGGTTCACCCCGTCCACGGCGTAGGAGATGAACTCGTCCGCGTCCGAGTCCAGCTTGCCCTGGTAGCGCCGCGCGAGCAGCTGCGTGTAGCTGGCCACCATGCGCAGGGGCTCCTGCAGGTCATGCGAGGCCACGTAGGCGAACTGCTGCAGCTCCTCGTTGGAGCGCGCCAGCTCGCGGGCATGCTCCTGGAGGGAGAACTCGGCGCGGCGGCGCTCGAGGCCCTGGGCCACCGCGTCCGCCACGGTGGCCAGCGTGGCCAGCGTCTCCTCCTCCAGGGACGTCTGGCCGTAGACGGCGAGCACGCCCACCAGCTGGCCGCGCACCAGCAGCGGGGCGCCCAGGAAGGACACCAGCCCGTTGACCTCCGCCCACGTGCGCGAGCGCAGCCGCGCATCCGCCAGCAGCTCGTTGACGAGCAACGGCTGGCGCACCTGGCCCACGGTGCCCACGAGCGTCTGGCCCAGCTCCACCCGGGAGGGCTGCACGGAGAGAGGCGCGGCGGCGCCGGCGTTGCCCTCCAGTTGCAGCACCAGGGCCTCGCGGTTCCACGTCCACAGCTGGACGAGCGAGAGCACCGGCAGGTTGCGCACCATCACCTCGGCGCAGGCCTGCATCAACCGGGGCGGGGCGTCCTCGCGGGAGAGCACCTCGCTGACCTCGGCGCGCAGGGCCTCCAGCTGGCGGGCGCGCTGCTCGCTCTCCAGCCGGCGCGACGTCTCCTCGGCGCGGCGCTGGGCGGTGATGTCCGTGCTGGTGCCGATCCACTCGCGCACCTGGCCCCGCGCATCCAGCATGGGCACGGCGCGCGACAGGACGGTGGCCCAGCTGCCATCGGCCCGGCACAGGCGCATCTCCACCTCGTAGGGCTGTTTGATGACCCGGGCCGCCTGCCACCCGCGCCGCACGCGCTCCTGGTCCTCGGGGTGGACCACGGCGAGCCAGCCATAGCCCTGGTACTCCTCGGCGGCCTGGCCGGTGAAGGCCCGCCAGGTGGGCGAGTCCTCCGCCACCGTGCCCTCCGGCTGCATCACCCAGACGGCCTGGGCGGTGGCGTGGATGAGCGAGCGGAAGCGCTCCTCGGCGCGCACGGAGTTGGTGTAGAGGCGCGCGTTGTCCACCGCCAGGGCGGCGCGGCTGGCGAGCTGCTCGGCGAGCGTCAGGTCCGCGGGGGTGTAGCGCCGGCCCGTCTCGGCGAAGACGAGCGCGAGGGCACCGAAGGTCCGGCCCCGCGCGGTGAGGGGCACGGTCATGGCCGAGCGCAGGCCCAGCTCCCGGGCGATGCGCAGGTGCTCGGCGTCGCCGCGCGTGGCGGCCACCAGCACCGAGTCGGGGATGTCCGCGAGCATCACGGAGCGGCCGGTGCGGATGACCTCGTGGATGCCGTGGGGGTCCTTCGGGTCCGGCGGGTAGCGCTTGCGCAGCTCGTGGGCCCACTTCACCTTGGCCGGATCCACGTGGGCCACGGCCAGCAGCCGGACGACGCCATCCTCGCCCTGGATGTCCAGGGAGCACCAATCGGCGAGCCGGGGCACGGCGAGCCGGGTGAGGGCCGCCAGCGTCGTCTCGTAGTCCAGCGAGGAGCCCAGCAGGGAGCCGGCCTCGGCGAGCAGCTGCAGCGAGTCCGTGGTGCGCCGTTGATCATCGATGTCGGTGCAGGTGCCGAACCACTTGATGATGCGTCCGCTGGCATCGCGCACCGGGTTGGCCCGGCCGAGGAACCAGCGGTATACCCCATCGTGCCGCCGGCAGCGGTACTCCACCTCGTAGGGCTCGCCGGTGGCCAGCGAGTGCCGCCAGCGCCGGGAGGCCTCGGGGAGGTCGTCCGGATGCACGGGCAGACGCCACCCGTCACCCGCGGTGGAGCCGGGCGGCATGCCCGTGTACTCGAACCAGCGCGGGTTGAAGTAGTCGTGGTGGCCGTCCGGCCGGGTCGTCCACACGAGCTGCGGGATGGTTTCGGCGAGCTGCCGGAAGGTGAACTCACCGTCGGGACCGCTCAGGATTTGGCTCAGCAACGTGGAATCGTCCGGGACGCGCCGCTCGGAGGGGTTCATGAAAGGGACGAGGGACGTTAACAGGGCCAGAACAGCCCTGAGCACCCCACACCATCCCTCCCCCCCGGCCTTTCCACCAGCGGACATTCCCTCGACGAAGCTTCCCTCCCGGGGGGCCGGGTGTGGAGCACTCACCCGGCCGCTCCCCCTGGAGCCCGCCGCACGTGGCATTTCGCCCGGGCGCGAGGCACGGATGCGGGGAGCGTCCAGAGGAGGAAGCAGCCATGGCCAGAGCGATGTGGAACGGAGCGGTGATCGCGGAGAGCCCCACGTACGAGGTGGTGGAGGGCAACGTCTACTTTCCGCGGGAGGCGGTGAAGCGCGAGGTGCTGAAGGACAGCACGACGCACACCACGTGCCCGTGGAAGGGAGTGGCGAGCTACTACGACGTGGAGGTAGACGGGAAGGTGAACAAGGACGCGGCCTGGTACTACCCGGAGCCGAAGGACGCGGCGAGCAACATCCGGGGACACGTCGCCTTCTGGAAGGGCGTCCAGGTGGAGCGATAAGTCCACACAACCCCTCTCCCCTCGGGCGGGGCAGGCTCAGATGGTGCAGTTGATGAACTGCCCCGCCATGGGCACCAGCGAGCGCCCAGCCGCACTGATGACGACACTGGAATCGCGCACCGTGAGGTCCGGGCCGAGCCAGTAGATCGGGCCCTTTTTCAGCTCCAGCCGCTCGCCGGCCCTCTCTCGCTTCTCGTGCGTGTTGATGGAGCTTGTCCATTCCCAGTGAACCTCCCTGACTCCCCACAGGCCAAGAGCCTGTAGGGCTCAACAGGTATTCTCGGCCCTCTGCTCTGCGCGCCAGTTCGCGGACTCCTTCCGACACCCAGTTCCGTCTTCCGACGTGTTCTCCTACTTGGGCCGGTTGCCCGCGCCTCCTGACCTACCCAGTAAGGCGACTTCCATTTCTCCGCCCTTCCATGGTACGTGTCGGAGCACTTCCGACGTAACCATTGGGGACCTTCGCCTCCCCCTCGAGCGATCCGCAGCGCACAGGAGACCACATGGCCGGATTCGACACCCCGCCCACGGACACAGGGCCGTTCACCTTCGCTTCAGAATGCTTCCGCTACGAGGTGCTTCGCTCCCTCCTCGAACACGTGGACTACGACACCCTGTGGCTCGCCAGGAGCAGGCCCTTGAAGGAGAAGGCGCGCCGGAGGCTCGTTGTCCTGAAGCAGGTAGAGGTCCCTGAAGGGCGTGAGGGCCGGACCCGAGCCATCGAGGAAGTTCAGCTCGCCGAGCACCTTCATCATCCGAGGATCGCTCGCGTCTTCAGGATCGCCGAGTACCAGGGGGCACCCTTCGTGGTCATGGAACACATGCCAGGAGCCTTCCTGGCCACGATCATCGGCTCCGCGCTGTTGCTGGGCCGCAAGCCCTCGCCTGCCCTCGCCGCCTTCATCGCCGCTGAAGTGGCCAACGCCCTCGACTACGCCCACCACTGCGAGGATGACCGAGGCCGCCCGCTTCACATCATCCACCGTGCCATCGGTCCCATGACCATCCGCCTTGGACGCAACGGTCGCGTGAAGCTCACGAACTTCGGTGCCGCGTTCTCCGAGCTGTTGGGCCGCGTGCCCACGCCACCGAAGGTGCTCCGGGGGAACTTCGCCTACGCGGCTCCGGAGCTCATTCGCTCCCTCTCCGAAAAGGGCCGAGCCGGTCTTCTCTCTCCCAAGGGCGTCGACAGCAGGGCGGACATCTTCTCTCTCGGGCTCGTGCTGCTGGAGATCATCGCGGGGAACCATCCGCTCGATCCTCTGGACACGCTGCCGTCCGAGGTGTCCAAGCGCGCGCTCCGGCTCGTCTCGGGAGTGAGGGCCGAACATTCAGCCTGGGCATCCACCGAGGTGCTCGCGGATCGTCTCCTCCGCTTCGGCCCCGAGGACGTGGAGCGCATCGCCCACAAAGCCCCGGCCCCGCTGAAGCAGATAGCTCACCGGGCTCTTCGGAGTGACCCCGCCGAGCGCTATCAATCGGCCGCTGAGCTGCGTGATGACCTCCGCACCTACCTGCGCGGTCTCCGCCAGCCCTTCGGCGCCACGGAGGCCGCAGCGGAGCTGGCCGACATCCTCAAGAAGGCATCCGCCCTCAAGTGGAAAGCAGCGCACCCTGTCGAGATGGGAGTCCTCCCGTGGCCGAAGGCACTGAGCGTCCAGTAACCCCTGGACCGAGCAGAACGAGCAGGCAGAACGACAAGAAGAGGTTGATGACCCATCTGGCAGTGGTCGTGCGCGAAGCTCGAAAGAAGACTGAGCTGACCCAGGCGGATGTCGCGGACCGCGTTGGCATTGTCACCGAAGTGTTCGGTCGGATTGAGCGAGGATACCTGCTCCCGAGCGTTGCGACCTTTCGCAGGTTGTGCCGTGTGCTTCGCCTCGATGCGAACGTCGTCCTGGGACTCGATATCGAGAAGGCACCTCCATGGCTGAAGGAGCCTGAACCCGAGGCAGATGAGCCGCCCGAGCTGCGCCGACTGGTGAGAACGATTCGCCGCATGGACGCTGCACAGGTATCCGTCATGCTCAGCACCGCCAATGCGCTGGTGAGACACACCGCGCAACAGCCAGATGACCAGGCCGAGTAGGCGGATGGCTCTACCGGGTTCAATCCTCGAAAGACGAAGCAAGGACGGTCAGAACCTTGCTGAGCACCTTCAAGCGCTTTGGCGACCACGTCCGGAGCTGGTGGAGGATGCGCCGCAGCTCCGGCGAGAGGTTCCCCTCTGGGGGAGCCTCATCCACCGTGGCCGCGACCTGAGAAGGGCTCACTCCCATCAGCGCGTCGGACGAGATTCCCAGGGCGAGGCTGATTCGCCGCAGGCTCGGGACAGACGGCATCATGTCGCCACGCTCGATCCGTCCGTAGACACCTGGAACGAGCCCCACCTTCTGGGCCACCTGAGCTTGAGTCAGTCCGAGGCGCTCGCGTGCAGCGCGAGCTACTTCCCCAAGCGAGCGCTGAAGTTCTTCGTCCATGGTGGCCGTCTACCACGGTGGATGGGGGGCCGGGGCTTTCGGAGCGCAGCTCGTTCTCCACGAGGCTGGTAGGCTCGGCATTCTCGGAGGTGCGTCATGGGATTGGTCTACAGGCTGCCGGAAACCCAAGAGATGGTCGGGGGCTACCGCATCGTCGAGAAGCTCGGCAGCGGGAGCTACGGCTACGTCTACAAGGCCGAGCAGGCCGGATGCTTCTACGCCGTCAAGATCCTCCGGGGCCGCTTGTTGAATGACCGGGCCAGGCGCGAGATCGGCATCCTGAACCACATGGATCATCCCGA
>NZ_DASUNC010000041.1:0-104732 GCF_036277355.1 Archangium sp. | reverse complement strand
CCTCGACGCCAGCTGGCCCGAGTACAACCGCCTCTACGCCCACCCCTTCACCTGGTCCTGGACTCGCGCCAAGATGCACTCGTGGGTGGACCGGCACCTGTCCTGACTATGTTGAAAAACTTGTCGGACAGTCCACTAGGGTGTGGCGGATCGCCGCACCCACCCAGAAGGCCACACCCTCTCGTGTCCTCCCCTGGTGCGAAACGCCACACCCACACCCCGGGCCTCCCCGCCCGCCTTCCTGGAAGACACGGTGGCATGCGCCTCGCAATGAGCACGGCTGTCCCGTTCGCGAGGTCCGCATGATGAAGGCGCAAGGCATGGGAGGGTCGTTCACGGTGCTCGAGAGCCGCAGGGAGCGCGCGGAGGCCATCCGCAACCGGCTCCTGAAGGCCGAGGCCGAGCTCTCCGAGCACGAGATGCGCCACTACAACGCCCTGCTGGAGGAAACGGTACGCCAGCGCACCTGCGAGCTGGAGCTGACCAATGCCCGGCTCCAGGAGAGCCTGAAGCAGCTCCAGGCCACGCAGGCGCAGCTGCTCTTCGCGGACCGGCTGGCCACCATCGGCCAGCTCGCGGCGGGCCTGGGACATGAGATCAACAACCCGCTCGCGTTCATCGTCGGCAACCTCGACTACGTGCAGCAGCAGCTGCTCCGCACCGAGGGCGCCCCCACGCCGGAGGAGAAGCAGGAGATGATCGAGGCCATCGCCGATGCGCGCGACGGCGCCGAGCGCGTCAGCCTCATCGTGAGGGATCTCAAGGTCCTCTCCCATCCCAACGACATGGAGCGCGGCCCGGTGGATGCCGTAGCCAGCCTCCGCAGCGCGGTGAAGGTGGCGGCGTACGAGCTGCGGGACCGGGCGAGCCTGGTGGAGGAGCTGGTGGCGGTGCCACCTGTCTCCGGACACAAGGCGCGCCTGTGCCAGGTGTTCCTCAACCTGCTCATCAACGCGGCCCACGCCATCCCGCCGGGACAGGCGGCGCGCAATGAGATCCGCATCTCCACCCGCATGGGCGGCCCCCGCCATGTCGTCGTCGAGGTGAGCGACACGGGCTGCGGCATCCCACCGGAGAACCTGGAGCGCATCTTCCACCCGTTCTTCACCACCAAGCCGGTGGGCGTGGGTACGGGTCTGGGACTCTCGGTGTGCCACGGCATCATCACCGCGCTGGGCGGAGAAATCTCCGTGCGCAGCGAGGTGGGCCGGGGCACCACCTTCAGCGTGAACCTCCCCCTGTACGAGGCTTGCGCGGAGCAGGAGACGTCCGCCCAGGAGGAAATCACCTCCCGCGCCGCCTGACCCCCACGCCCCGAGCGTGCACGGGGCTCGGGCAAGGCCAGGAGGAGTCAGCCCTGTCAGGGGGGAGGTTCCGGCCGCGATGGGGAGCAACTGGTCCGATGGTCGGACCAGTCGGCACGCCGCGCGACCGGAGGGCGCCCCGTTGGCCTGGACCCCGGCCCTACCGCGTCGAGCCACCCACCGGCTCTCCCGCCTTGGCGGCATCCACCGCCTTGGCGGCATCCACCACCTTGGTGGTGAGGCCCAACTCCACATCGACGGCCACCTGGGGCTCGTCCTTCACCAGGTGGTAGAACTGCTCGCGGAAGGCCTCCGGCGTGAGCCGGGCGGCCGCGGCGAACCGGGCCAGCTCCTCCGGCTTGTCGAAGTCCTGCCGCTTGAGCCGCAGCATGAAGCTCCGGGCGATCTTGTATCGGTCCGAGTCCACGTCCACCAACCGCACCCGGGGCCGCCCCGTGGCCGGGTCCTTCATCTGCTGGAAGGAGATGGGCCGGAACCGTCCGTCGATCATGGACACCACCGCCTCGGTGCCCCCCTCGATGATGTAGCGGGCCGCGCAGTAGCCGAGGTCTCGCGTGTACTCCATGTCGAAGGGAATGGGGTCCGCGCAGCGCACCTCATAGCCGATGTACTTGGTGATGAGCGTGGCCTTGATGCCCAGGCCGGCGAGCCGCTCCTTCACCGCCTTCTCGAGCACCTCGCCCAGGTTGATCTCCGCCACGTGGACGTTGCCCATGTGGTCCCGGGGGATGTCCGTGTGCCGGGCGAGATCCTCGGGGTCGATGCAATCGGCGAGGCCCTCGGCCAGGAGGACGATGCCATCCTGACGGCCATAGCCCAGCCGCTTGATGACGGAGCCCGCGAGGATGTCCACCACGGTGTTGAACGCGACG
This sequence comes from Archangium sp., assembly GCF_036277355.1. Lineage (GTDB taxonomy): Bacteria > Myxococcota > Myxococcia > Myxococcales > Myxococcaceae > Archangium. The sequence goes on along the minus strand of NZ_DASUNC010000041.1, from coordinate 102,535 downwards.
GGACAGCCCTTCTGGAACTCCTCGGGGATGATGGTGTTGGTCGCGCCCACGGCCTTGCCGATGGACAGGGCGAGGTGCCCCGCCTTGCGGCCCTGGGCCACGACGAAGTACCAGCGGTGGGTCGTCTTCGCGTCCACCATCAGGTTCTTCACGATCTCCACGCCCACGTGGCGCGCGGTCTGGAAACCGAAGGTGCTGGTGTCGTCGGGCAGGTCGATGTCGTTGTCGATCGTCTTGGGGACGTGGACCACGCGGATGCGCCCGCGGGTCTTCTCCGAGATGATCTGCGCGAGCGTGGCGGTGCCATCCCCCCCGATGGTGATGAGCATGCCCACGCCGAGCTTCTCGAGCCCGTCGAGCGTGCGCTGGAAGTGCTCGGGGGAGCGGGTGGGGTTGGCGCGGGAGATGCCGATGTACGAGCCGCCGCGGAAGTGGATGCGGCTGGTGTCCTCGATGGTGAGGGGAACGACGTGGGAGAGGTCCCCCTCGGAGATCCACTTGAAACCATCCTGGAGGCCGATGACCTCGACACCCGAGAGACGGGCGCGGATGGTGGCCGCTCCAATCACGCTGTTGATGCCCGGAGCAGGTCCTCCGGCGACGACGATGGCGAGCTTCTTCATGAGGCCATCCAAACCGAAGACCCGTCTCAGGTCCAGACACCTTCCCCGCCCTCGTTCATCCGTATTAACTCCCGGCCCGTGCTCTCCTCGCTCCTCGAGCTGCTCTACCCGCCCGCGTGCATCGCCTGCGCGAAGGTGATGCCCGTGCGCGCGGCCTTCTGCGAGACGTGTGACCTCGCCGTGGAGCGGCTCCCGCCCTCGCGCTGCCGCACCTGCGCCGAGCCCGGGCAGTTCCCCCGCGACACGTGCCCGCGCTGCCACCTGTCGCCGCCGCCCTTCACCCGCGCCTCGGCCCCCTTCGCCCACGAGGGCCCCGTCGCCCGCGCCATCCACCGCTTCAAGTACGAGGACCACCCGGAGCTCGCCCCCGCCCTCGCGGAGCTGCTCGCCACCGAGTGCCGCCAGTTCCTCGAGCAGGCGCCCGCCGTGCTCGTCGCGTTGCCGCTGCACGATCAGCGCTACCGCGAGCGGAAGTACGACCAGACGCAACTGGTGGCGGGGGAGCTGGCGCGAATCACGGGCCGAGAAGCGCCCGTGGGACTGCTCAACCGGGCCCGGGAGACGCGGCGGCAGGTGGGGCTCTCCGAGGCCGAGCGCGCCCAGAACGTGGACGGGGCCTTCACCGCGCCGCCCTCGGTGGCGGGACGGGAGTTCCTCCTGCTGGATGACGTGCTCACCACCGGGGCCACCGTCCGCGCCGCCGCCAGCGCGCTCCGGGAGGCCGGGGCCACCCGTGTCGAGGTCATCACCCTCGCCCGGGCCTTTTCTCTATGAGACCTCACCCCTCATCTTCCCAAGACCGGGCAGCAGCCTCGGCTTCCTATTGCAGGCGCACTTTCAGGCGCTCCACTGAGTCATTGGGCCGCCCCATGAAGGTGTCGAGCAGGCGTTCCTGGACAGCGTGCTGTTCCCAAACAGCCATTCGCTCGAGCCCGACACACTCCTGGGGCTCGGCACTTCTCGAATTGCCGGCGTTGTCGAAGATCGTGCAGCGACGGAAGTTCCCCACGTCCTGTCTGAATTGGACGATCGGTTGAGCCAGAAACTCCTCAATCTCTTTCCACCCGATAACCTCCCACGAACTCGGCTCCAAATGGCGGACAGCAATCTTGAAGAGGATTGGCTTGGATGCGATCCGGTCAAGGTCTGCGTCAGGACTCTGAGTCCTGTATTCGTAGAAAGCATCAATCGGCAGCTCAAGTACCCTCCCATAACCAAAGGAACCGTCAGCCAGGGGAATTCTCAGAAAGGACCCCGGTCCAGGCATGACTGTTTTCGTCATTTCCTAATATCCTGTGTAAGGATGAAGTTGACCCCAGAATTCCGTGGCTGCTCCGTGAAAGCGCCTGCCCAACGGATTGTCTTTCGCTACATCGCGCACGACGTTCTCGGTTCGATAGGGCTTGCCAGTATCTGACTGGGCCCCCCATGAAAGTCAATCAACTGCTGCTCTCTTCCGCGGATCCGCCAATACGCAGCGTCGGCATATCTTTCGCCATATTCAATGGCAGCCCCGACATCGTACTCATCAACCTCCGCTTCCTTGAACACAGCACCCTTCGGCTCGTCGTTCTCATCAACGTGATGGTTCATATCTCGAAAAGCAACGGCCCGATACGCCTGAAAGTCGAGGGGCTTGGTGAGATCAACGACCATGCTGGTTCGCCCCAGGTAGTAGCGGTGGGTGTTCATGTTGAGCTTCCTGTAGGTCACATAGATGCGCCCCCGCCTTTTCCTGGTGTCCTCGCCGGGTTCTGATTCTGGAGATGCGCCGGGAGGAGCGAGCGGGGCGTAGATCGGTCCCATTTGGGCACTGGACCCCCCGCTCCTGCGCCGTTGGGTGCATGGGATGGGTATCGACCTTGGACCCACCCGGACACATCGCCGAAGTGCGTGCCGTAGAACTCGTCCGCGATGTCGATCGGGGTCTCCGATCCCTCCACGGCCGCCTCGAAGGTAAAGCAGAGCAAGAGCACACTACCGGCTGCCGCGACAACCGCGCCTCCAGTGACAACGAGCTCTCCCGCCGCACCACCGGCCCCTGCTTCTCCCGCGGCCGTGCCGCCTTCTGGTACGAGCCGCAGCACGCCGCGTGGGATGCCATCACCAAGCCCCTCGCCAGAGAGCCCCTCCAATGGAAGTGACGAGGGTGCGGTCAACGGCACCGCTGGCGAAGCCGCCCCCAGCGTTGCCACCACAGGCACCACTTCCACGCCAGCGCGAGCCGCATGAAACGATTCATTCAGTGTCCCCGACGCAACGAAACGGCGCGGGACATGAACGCAGCGCTCTTGCGGACCCGTGGCGTGACGGACGCTCTGGGCAGCGCCGCTACACCCCACGAGAAACATGCAGAGCAGCACGGCCCACCCGCGTGACATGCAGCGCCTCCTGGCGACGTTTCCGGGACCTTCTCCGAGTCTCCCACAGTGGCGGGCCGGGAGTTCCTCCTTCTGGACGACGTGCTCACCACGGGGGCCACCGTCCGTGCCGCCCGCGCCTTTTCTCTATGAGATCTCGCCTGGCATCTTCCCAAGACCGGGTATCAAGCCTCGACTTCCTATTGCAGGCGTACCTTCAGGTGCGCCACTGAGTCATTGGGCCTCCCCATGAAGGTATCGAGCAGGCGGTCCTCGACACCGTGCTGTTCCCAAACAGCCATCGCCTCGAGCCCAACACACTCCTGGGGCTCAGCACTTCTCGAATTGCCGACGGTGTCGAAGATCTCGCAGCGACGGAAGTTCCCCACGTCCTGCCTGAATTGAACAATGGGTTGAGTCAGGGGCTCCTCGAGCTTTCTGCGTCCAATGACTTCCCACGAGCCCGGCTCCAGATGGCGGACAGCAATCTTGAAAAGGATTGGCTTGGATGCGATCCGGTCGAGGTCCGAGTCAGGGCTTTCGGTCCTGTATGCGTAGAAAGCGTCAAACACCCGTGTAAGCGCCCTCCCGTAACCGAAAGTCCCGTCGGCAAGGGGAATTCTCAGAAAGGTCCCCGGTCTATGTATGCGCACCTTCTTCATTTCCTAATGCCCCGTATAAGAATGAAGTTGACCCCAGCGCTCCGTGGCCGCGTCATGAAACCGCCTGCCCCACGGATTGTCTTTCGCCACACCACGTACGATGTTCTCGGTACGATAGGGCATTCCCGTGTCGGATTGGGCGCCCCCATAGGAATCAATCAACTGCTGCTCCCTTCCTCGAATCCGCCAGTATGCGGCGTCGTCATATCTTCGGCCATAGTCAATGGCAGTCCCTATATCGAATTGATCAACCCTCGCGAAACCGAACACAGCCCCATTGGGTTCATCGGTCTCGTCGATGTGATGGCTCATGTCTCGAAAAATAACGGCCAGAGCTGCCTGTTCTTCGAGGGGCCTGGAGAGATCGACAACCATGCTGGTTCGCCCCAGGTAGTAGCGGTGGGTGTTCTTGTTGAGCTTCCTGTAGGTCACATAGATGCGCCCCCGCCTTTTCCTGGTGTCCTTGCCGGGTTCTGATTCTGGAGATACGCCGGGAGGAGAGAGCGGGGCGTACGTCGGCCCCGTTTGGTCACTGGACCCCCCTGCACCTGCGCCGTTGGGCGCATGGGATGTGTATCGACCTTGGACCCACCCGGACACATCGCCGAAGTGCGTGCCGTAGAACTCATCCGCGATGTCGATCGGTGTCTCCGATCCATCCACGGCCGCCTCGAAGGTAAAACAGAGCAAGAGCACACTACCGGCTGCCGCGACAACGGCGCCTCCAGTGACGACGAGCTCTCCCGCCGCACCACCGGCCCCTGCTTCTCCCGCGGCCGTGCCGCCTTCTGGCACCAGCCGGAGCACGCCGCGTGGGATGCCATTACCCAGGCCCTCGCCAGAGAGCCCCTCCAACAGCGGTGACGAGGGTGGGGTCAACGGCGCCGCTGGCGAAGCAGCCCCCAGCGTTGCCGCCACAGGCACCATGTCCACGCCAGCTGCATGAAACGCTTCATTCAGTCTCCCCGACGCAACGAAACGGCGCGGGACATGAACGCAGCGCTCTTGCGGACCCGTGGCGTGACGGACGCTTCGGGCCGCGCCGCTACACCCCACGAGAAACATGCAGAGCAGTACAGCCCCGCGCATGATCCCTCCCCCTGGGAGAGGGCGGGGGGTGAGGGTCGTCACCAGGGTCACCGAGAGGACCGCACGTGAATGCCGTGAGCCGCGAAGGCGAGGAAGAAGGGGCCAATCACGAGCCAGAAGCCATGGTCGATGAACCACCCGGTGTGGGGCCGCATGTAGCGAGCGGGCGCGCGCCTCTGCGCCTTGACCAGATAACCCAACTCCCCCTGCGGCCCCTGCGAGGCCGGAACGCTGTCCGCGTTCAGGTTGATGAGGATGATGACGAGCAGGTTGAGGATTCCCAATCCCCAGAGGAAACGGGCAAGCCTCGACGGAGATTCGATGAAATGCATCCGGCGAACAGACCACTGGTCCCGAGCTCCGTCAAACGGCTGGACCGGGACGGACCCATGACCTCGTGAGTTCTCCCTGCGGAAGAGACTCCCGCCGTGGTATGAATCGAGCAGGCAGGAGCGATAGAGGACAGCACATGACAGTCACGAAGAAGAAGGGTGAGCGGCTGGGCCCGTTCCAACTCGGCAAACGGTACAAGCACGCGTCGGCGGAACTGGGCCACATCCACGAGGCGCGCAACGTCCAGACGGGAGCGCCTGCCCTGGTGATGATGCCCGGGCCTCGGCCCTCCTGGGGACCCAGGAAGAACTGGCAGGTGCGCGCCTCCTTCCAGAGCACGCCGCCCTACATCGCCCTGGAGGTGGAGCGGGCACCATCAACAGGCCGATTGGCGGAACTGGCCAACTTGTTCACCCTGCTTCTCGCGGCACTCGAGGCCGTGGGAAGCAACGCCAGGATGCGCGCACACCTGACTGGCGCCCCGATGGATCATCGGGTAGGGCGTCCTTGGCTCAGGGGACTGGTGGCCGCGGGACTCGCCGTGCTCGTGCTGGTGGGTGGCTTCTGGTGGGGCATGGGGACCCGTCCTGGCCCTTCCACTCAGCAGCCTTCAACTCCTGGCCTCGCTGAGCTGGCGGACGCCGGGATTTCGTCCTCATTCCTGATCGACGGAGAAGTACAGGGCCGGACGGGTATCGCCTATCCCCTTCCCGACAAGCCCTTCTCGAACCAGGTCAGGCCCCCCTGCCGAACCAAGGCGGACCATGTCGCGATCAACGGCGGCTGCTGGATAGAGATCGCACGCCGTCCGCCGTGCGATGAGGATCACGCCGAGTACCAGGGCAAGTGCTACATCCCGATCATGAAGGCGCCACGCCCGCCTCAATCCCTCTCTCCGTGAGCAAACACCACTCGTGGAAGCCAGTCCACGAGTGGGTTCGGATGACAGTCCGCTTCCTCCCCAAGCTCAGGGGAAGGAGCTCACGTACGTGCGGAAGTAGAGATCGTAGGCCGGGTGGGAGTTGTAGCCCACCTGGAACAGCATGCCCCCCGCGTAGGAGTCCACCGCGGAGTCGAGCTCGAAGCGCCAGTCATAGCCACCCGAGAAGTACGGCTGGACGTTCTGCACCACCAGGGCGTACTGCGTCCCGGCGGCCACGGCCACGGGAGCGCTGAAGGTGACGTCGATCCAGTTGTAGCTGCCCGAGGGAATCTGGGCCTGGCTCACCGTGCCACTGGCCAGCACCGCCCCCGAGGTCGAGCGCAGCTGCACCAGCATGTCCGGGCAGTCCGGCAGGCACTGCTTCTGCACGTACACCGAGGCGCGCTTCATGTACCCGTTCTGGCCCGCGGTGAAGGTCTGCCCACCGGGCACCGCCCCCGTGTAGAGCTGCGCCGAGTACAGGCTGTACGGCTCGTTGGCCTGGTCCAGGACCTCGGCGGCAACGACATACGTGCGGAAGTAGAGATCGTAGGCCGGGTGGGAGTTGTAGCCGACCTGGAACAGCATGCCCCCCGGATAGGAGTCCACCGAGGAGTTGGCCTCGTAGCGCCAGTCATAGCCACCCGAGTAGTACGGCTGGGCGTTCTGCACCACCAGGGCGTACTGCGTCCCGGCGGCCACCAGCACGGGAGCGCTGAAGTCGACGTCGATCCAGTTGTAGCTGCCCGTGGGAATCACGGACTGGCTCACCGTGCCACTGGCCAGCACGGCCCCCGAGGTCGAGCGCAGCTGCACCAGCATGTCCGGGCAGTTCGGCAGACACTGCTTCTGCACGTACACCGAGGCCCGGGTCAGGTACCCGTTCTTACCCGCGGTGAAGGTCTGCCCGCCGGGCACCGCTCCCGTGTACAGCTGCACCGAGTACAGGCTGTACGGCTCGTTGGCCTGGTCCAGGGCCGGGCTCTGGGCCAGCGCGGGTGTGGCGGACAGCAGAGCCGTCAGCATGAGCGGCGCGCACGCCGTGAAAAAGCGCTTCATGGATGCCTCGTCTTGTACGCGTGCAAGGGTTTCGAACCGGGGCCGCCCTCCCGCACGAAAGGTGGCGCGGCCCAGAACAGGGGCCTGAAAAGGCCGTCCACCCCCTAGCATGTTTCTCCTGTTAATCCCAGTAACAAAGGAATGTCACTTTTCCGTGAAGCAGTCAGTCCGTGGATGCGTCGGGGAGCGACAGACCAGGTTCGCGCCCGAGGCCACGCACCGCACGCAGAGGGAGGGGGAATCCGTCACCGGCCAACGGATGAGGCTCCTCCCTCGCCCGGCGGCCGACATTTCAGTTGCTTGTCCGCCCATGACGTCGCATGCAGGGGAAGGCTCTCCGATGCCCGGCTGTTCACCCGCGCCGACTCTCACCCCCGGCACCCTTTTCGACGGACGAGGAACACGGATGTCCCGTACCCCACCGCTCGCCGTGCTCTCGCGCACCACCTGGCTCGTCGCGCTGCTCGCGTTCGCCTGCCCGCTCCTCACCCGGGCCGCCTCCGAGTCCAGCGTCACCGCCGCCCGTGAGCAGGCCGAGGAAGCCCTCCAGCTCGCCTCCTCCCCTCGCGGCGCCGCCCAGCTCATCCGGCTCCACGCCCTCCGCGAGGACCTCGAGGATCTCACCCCCCTCGTGAAGACCTATGCCGAGGTGGCCACCCGCCGGGACACCGACCCCGGCACCCGCGCCACCGCCTGGTTCCTCTTCATGGACCTGGAGCGCTCGCGCGGCCGGCTCAACCGCGCCTCCGAAATCCACGACTCCTCCCTCGGCTTCATCGGCGACTACTACGTCGTCGGCGGCTTCGACAACGAGGGCAAGTCCGGCTGCGACACCGACTTCGGCCCCGAGGCCGCCACCCTGGACCTCTCCGCCACCTACCCCGGCGCCAAGGGACGTCAGGTCTCCTGGCGCCGGCTCGCCGTCAGCCCCACCGAGGGCTATGTCGACCTGGCCTCCGCCGTGCGTCCCAACCGCGAGGCCGTGGCCTATGCCCTCACCTGGCTGGAGGTCCCCGCCGAGACCCGCGTGGCGCTCGGCGTGGGCACCTCCGGCGCCTTCCGCCTCTGGGTGAATGGCGAGAAGGTCTCCAGCGGCGACACCTACAACGCGCCCCGCCCGGACCAGGCGCGCGTCTCCGTGCGCCTGCGCAAGGGCCTCAACCGCGTCCTCCTCAAGGTGTGCCAGGAGTCCGGCCCGCTCGGCTTCTTCCTGCGCCGCGACCCGACTCCCCGCCTGCGCGTCACCCTCCCCTCCACCCTCCCCGCCCTCACCAAGGGCCCCTCCGCCGCGCCCCAGCCGCTGCCCACCGTCACCTCCGCCCTCGAGGCGCTGGTGGCCAGGGCCCCCGCGGATGCCCGGCTGCGCGGCGAGTACGCCACGGTGCTCGACTTCTTCCGCGCCTTCGACGAGCGCGAGCACACCGCCACCGTGGAGGCCGACCGCGCCGCCCGCGAGGCGCCCCAGGACGTGCGCCTGCAGCTGCTGGCCGCCAGCACCCACCGCGATGACCTCAACCTGCGCCGCGGCTTCCTCGAGGCCGCCCTGCGCGCCGACCCCACCTCCACCCTGGCCCGCGTGGCGCTCGCTGAGTTCGAGCTGGAGCGCGGCCACCCCGAGCGCGTCCTCGAGCTGCTCAAGCCCGTGGTGGAGCTCTCCCCCGACTCGGCCCCCGCCCGCCTCACGCTGGCGCGCGCCTACGAGACGCTCGGCGAGTCCGCCCGCGCGCACGTGATGGTGGAGGAGACGCTCCAGCGCCTGCCCCGCATCCCCCGCGTGGTGCGCTCCGCCGCCGCCGCCGCCCGCATGCTGGACCGGCCCCAGGACTCCATCGCCCGGCTGCGCGTGGCCCTCGCCCTGCGCCATGACGACCGCTACAGCCGCGCCCAGCTCGCCTCGCAGCTCGCGGACCTGGGCCAGGTGGAGGCCGCCGCGCGCGAGCTCGCGCAGATCCTCATCCTCGACCCCTTCGACAACGCCTCCCGCCTGAAGCTGGCGGAGCTGCGTGCCGCCAACGGCCAGCTCGACGCGGCCACCGCTCACTTCGCCGAGGCCCGCGCCCTCTCCCCGGACGAGCCCGAGGTGTACGAGCGCGAGGGCCGGGCCCTGCTGTCCGCCGGCCGCCGCGAGGAGGCCCTCGCCTCCTTCGAGCGCTCGCTGGCGCTGCGTCCGCAGAACCCCGCCCTCAAGGAGGCCGTGCGCACCCTCAAGGGGGAGTCCGCCAGCACCGGCGCCCGCTACCTCGCCGACTTCAAGGGCCTGGTGAAGGACGCCGACGCCTACGCCACCGAGGACGCCGTGTACCTGGTGGACAACACCTACGTGCGCGTGCAGAAGAGCGGCCTGTCCGGCCGGCTCCACCAGTTCGCCGTGAAGGTGCTCAACACCCGTGGCGTGGACGCCTTCCGCTCCTACCCCGTCACCTACTCGCCGGACCGGCAGGAGGTGCGGATTCTGCGCGCCCGCATCACCAAGCCGGACGGCTCCGTGGTGGACAGCTACGGCGAGAGCGACCGCAACATCAACGAGCCCTGGACGGGCATGTACTACGACGCCCGCGCCAAGGTGCTCTCCTTCCCCGCGCTCGCCGTGGGCGACGTGCTGGAGCTCCAGTACCGCGTGGACGACACCGCCCAGGACAACCTCCTGTCCGACTACTGGGGCGACGTGGAGAGCGTGCAGGGCGTCTACCCGAAGGTGCAGTACCAGTTCCTCGTGGAGATGCCCAAGGAGCGGCCCCTCTACTGGAACGAGAAGAAGCTGCCCGGCGTGGCGCACGCGCGCGAGGACGTGGAGGGCGGCAGCGTCCTCTACCGCTGGAGCGCGAAGCACGTCTCCAAGGTGGTGCCCGAGCCCGGCATGCCCGGCTGGGCCGAGGTGGCCGCCAACCTCCACGTCTCCACCTACCGCACCTGGGACGAGGTGGGCCGCTACTGGTGGGGCCTCGTCCGCGACCAACTCACCCCCAACGAGGAGCTGCGCCGCACGGTGGACACCGTGTTGCAGGGCGTGGACCGCAAGGATCAGCAGGCCGTGGTGCGGGCCATCTACAGCTTCGTGGTGACGAACACGCGCTACGTGGCGCTGGAGTTCGGCATCCACGGCTACAAGCCGTACCGGGTGGACCGGGTGCTGGCGCGGCGCTTCGGCGACTGCAAGGACAAGGCGAGCCTCATCCATGCCATGCTGAAGGTGGCCGGCGTGGACAGCCGGCTGGTGCTGCTGCGCATGCGCAACCTGGGCTCCATCGGCGAGGAGCCGGCGAGCCTGGCGGCCTTCAACCACGCCATCGTCTACGTGCCGCGCTTCGACCTGTACCTGGACGGCACCGCCGAGTTCCACGGCGCGCGCGAGCTGCCCAGCGGGGACCGCGTGGCCAACGTGCTGGTGGTGGAGCCGGGCGGCAAGGCCACCTTCTCCACCACGCCCGAGGCGCGCCCCGAGGACAACGCCACCCGCCTCACCATGAACCTGACGCTGCGCCCGGACGGCAACGCCGACGTCACCGGCGCCACCCGCGTGGGCGGGCAGATGGCGCCCGAGTACCGCCGCGCCTACCGCGCCGTGTCCTCGCGCAAGTCCACCTTCGAGCGCTCCTGGGCCCAGAGCTTCCCCGGCCTCACCGTGCACGACGTGAAGCTCAACGACACCACCCGCCTGGATGACGACGTGCAGGTGGACTTCAAGATGACCATCCCGCGCTTCTCCGAGGCCCTGCCCGGCCAGCTGCGCTTCCTGCCCTTCGGCACCGGCCGCTCCTATACCCAGTCCTACGCCTCGCTCGCCGAGCGCCGCTTCGACCTGGTGATGAGTGGCCCCTGGGTCAACCACTTCTCCTTCCGCTACACGCTGCCCCCCGGCTACGGCGTGGCCGAGCTGCCCCCGGCCTATCAGGAGGAGACGCCCTTCGGCCGCGTGCGCGTCTCCTTCCGGCAGGAGGGCAACCAGCTGCTGTGCGACGGCGAGGTGGCCCTCACCGCCGCCCGGGTGAAGGCGGATGACTACCCGTCCTTCCGCTCCTTCCTCGGCCGGGTGGACCAGTCCTTCGCTCGCAAGGTGACCTTGCGAGGGCCCGCCTCCCCCACCGCGGAACGGTAGAAACGAGAGGGGTCCAGCGCCGAGGCTCCGGGCAAGGCCGCCTGAGCACCCCCCCGGGAAACGCACTCACCGCTCGCGCATCCATGTGCCGGCCCGCATAGGGACAAGGGGGCAGCACACATGGTGAAGTTGGCGCTGTTGGGAGACACCTACCCCAGTCAGCTCCAGGCGAACCCGCAGGCCATTCGGGACCTGGAGGTGGTGTGGGTGGGGAGCTCGCTGGAGGCGTTCCGCGCCGAGGTGCCGGCACTCCGGCCCCAGGTGCTCGCGCTGGACTTCGTGGACCTGGGCAAGGTGCCCGAGCGGCTCGTGCCCGAGCTGCTCGCCCTCACCGGCGCCGCGCACGCCGTCGTCAGCTACCGGCTGACGCACCATGGCATGCTCCAAGCGCTCACTTCTCAACGGATCCGCTTCGTCCAGGGGCCCCTGCCGCTCGGCCTGCTGCGCACCCACGTCCACCGGGCGCTGGACGAGGCGCGTCAGGCCCGGAGCCAGGAGGTGCCCCGGGCCGCGGCCCACGCGCCCAAGCCGCCGCGCTTCACCCACGAGCAGCTCGGCCGGTTGATGGAGCTGGTGGCCACGGTGAAGTGCGAGTGCCCCAACCACCTCGCCCAGCTCATCAGCGGCCTGCGCGCCTTCGAGGACTACTCGAAGGGGTGTGAGAGCCGCGACGAGAAGGACCAGCGGATGCACGCCCTGCTCTACCGGCAGACGGCCGCCGCCCGCGAGGCCATGGAGGACGGGCTCGCGGCGCTGCTCGAGTACGAGAACATCCGGCTGTGAGCCGGGTGCCTCAGCCCGGCAGCAGCGCGGCGAGCAGCTGGCGCACCTCGGTGGGGCCGTCCACCCGGTAGCCGGCGCGCGTCTTCTTGCCGCCCGCGTGGATGGCGAGGGCCCCCTCGGGCAGCGCGGCGAAGAGGTCCTCGTCCGTGCGGTCATCGCCGAGGGCCACCACCAACGTGCCGGGGGCCATGCCCCCGGTGAGGGTGCCCACCACGCGGCCCTTGTTCACCCCGCGCGCGCGCACCTCCACCACCTTGTCGCCGGGCAGCACCTCCAGGGGGCCGTGGGCGAACACCTCGCCGAGGTGCAGCCGCAGCTCCAGCGCCTGCCTCGCGCCGAACACCCGGTCCACCTGCCGGTAGTGCCACGCGAGCGACGCGGACTTCTCCTCCACCAGGGCCCCGGGCACGCGCGCGGCGAAGGCATCGAGCACCGGCCGTACCAGGGCCTTCCAGTCCGTGGGCACGCCCTCCAGGGCCTTCCACTCCTGGCCCGGCGCCAGGCGGGACCAGAGGCCGTGCTCGGCGTGCAGGCCCACCGGGAGCGCGCCGAGCCACGCCTCCAGCGTCTCCTTGGTGCGCCCGCTGACGATGTGCACCCGGGTATCCGGCCGGGTAGCGAGCCGCTGCAGCAGGTCCAACAGCGCCACGTCCGGCGCGGCCAGCTCGGGCCTCGGCGCGAAGGGGACGAGCGTGCCGTCGTAGTCGATGAGGAGCAGCAGGCGCCCGGCCCGGCGCATGCGCTCGAGCGCCACCTCCGCGCCCGCGGGCTCCACGCGCGGAGGGGCCGGGGGGGTGGCCTCGAGCATGTCCAGGAAGGAGCGCACCCACCAGTGCACGTCGTACTCCTTCACCCGGGTGCGCAGGGTGCGCATGCGCGTGCGCCGCTCCTCCTGCGGCATCTCCAGCGCCGCCTCCAGCGCGTCCGCCATGCCCTCCACGTCGTAGGGGTTGATGATCAGCGCGTCCCCCAGCTCGTCCGCCGCGCCGGCGAACTCGCTGAGCACCAGCACGCCGTCCTCGTCCGGGCGCGCGGCGCAGAACTCCTTGGCCACCAGGTTCATGCCGTCGCGGATGGGCGTGACGAGCATCACGTCCGCGGCGCGGTAGAGGGCGGCGAGCTGCTTCTCGTTGAAGGAGCGGTAGAGGTAATGCACCGGGACGTTGTGGACGCTGCCGTACAGGCCGTTGATGCGTCCCACCAGCTCGTCCACCTTCTCGCGGTAGGTGGCGTAGTCCTCCACCCCGGTGCGGCTGGGGACGGCCACCTGGACGAAGCGCAGCCGGCCACGCCAGGCGGGCTCGCGCTCCAGCAGCCGCTGCACCGCCATGAGCCGGCGGGGAATCCCCTTGGTGTAGTCCAGCCGGTCCACGCCCAGCACCAGCCGCTGCTCCGTGCTCTTCTCCCGGTGCACGCGCACCTCGTCGAGCACCGCCGGGTCGTTGGCGAGGTTCTCGAAGGCCTGCGCGTCGATGCCCATGGGGAAGGCGCCCAGCCGCACCTCGCGCCCCTCGTGGTCCACCCGGTCCACCACCGTCTCCAGCCCCAACAGGCGCATGAGGGTGCTGGCGAAGTGGCGCACGTACGTGTGCGTGTGGAAGCCGATGAGGTCCGCGCCCAGCAGGCCGCGCACCAGCTCCACGCGGTGCGGCAGGCTGCGGAAGATCTCACTGGAGGGGAAGGGAATGTGGTGGAAGTAGCCGATGCGCGCCTGGGGCAGCCGCGCGCGCAGGAAGGCCGGCACCAGCATGAGCTGGTAGTCGTGCACCCAGATGGTGTCCCCGGGCTGGTACTGCTTCGCCACCAGGTCGGCGAAGCGCTCGTTCACCTTGCGGTAGATGTCCCAGTCCCGGTCCTGCCGGGGAATGCGATCGATGAGGTAGTGGCACAGCGGCCAGAGGACCTGGTTGGAGTAGCCCTCGTAGTAGCGGCTGACCTCGCTGGCGCTCAGGTGGATGGGCACGCAGCGCAGCTCGGCGAGCTGGGCCTCCACGGACGCGCGCTGCGGCGGCGTGAGGCGCGAGACATCCCCCGGCCAGCCGATCCACACGCCCCCCGAGCGCTCATGCGGGCCGCGCAGGCCCGTGGCGAGCCCTCCGGCACTGCGGACCACGGAGACCCCGTCCTTGTCCGACTTCACGGTGACGGGGAGGCGATTGGAAACGAGCAGGAGTCGGGACATACGTCCCAGACCCTTACTCAGCCACGCGGGAGATGGCCACCCCTGAAATGGGGGCCGTGCCACCTGGAGAACCTTGGCCGCCGCGTGTCCACCCGAGCCGCGCGAGCAGCCGGGGCTCCCGGCCCGGCTTCCAGATGAACGCGTCCAGCACGTAGTGCGTGGCCTGCGGCAGCGCGAGCAGCGGCACCACCAGCGCCAGCACGTCCGCGGGCAGCACCGGGCCGCCCTCGCCGAAGAGGCGCGGACGCTCGTGCCACACCAGCGTGTCCCAGAGCAGCTCCTCCCCGAAGGCGAGCACGCACAGCACCCCCAGGAAGCCGGGCAGGCCCGCGCGCACCACGGGCCCCAGCCAGCCATAACCCCCCTCGGCGAGCCGCCCGCGCGTGTACCGGAAGAGCAGCGCGAAGTAGGGCACGCCGTGCAGGACGACGTTCATCACCGTGAAGGCGAAGTCATCCCGGGCCACCACGATGCCGCCGAACCACGTCACCGCGGTGGCGAGCACGAGCAGCACCTTGCCCACCTGGAGGCCCTCGCCGCGCAGGACGCGCGCCCCCTGGAAGCCCGCCCACGCGGCCAGCACCAGCCCCTGCACGGCGAGCGCCCCGGTGCCCACCCACGCGGGCAGACCGGAGACGAAGTCGTTCTCCACGAACCACCAGAAGGACCGGGGAAGGTTCGCGTGCCACCAGAGCACGGGGCCCAGGGTGGCGGCGTAGATGGCGGCGGCATCGAGCACGCGCTCGGTGTCCGGGACACGGGCCTTGCGGCCATAGAGGGCCACCCAGCCGTACTGCTGGCGGATGAAGTGGAAGAGCGCCGTGTACGCGAAGAGCCGCCAGAAGGTGCCCGGGGAGAGCAGGTACGCGAACACGCCCGACAGGTACGCGGCGAGCGGGGCGGCGATGTAGAGCCCGGGCCGGCTCCGCAGCTCGTCCCCATCGAGGTAGGTGCGGAAGAGCGTGGACCAGACGTGGGCCACGTCGACACAGACGACGAACAGCGCCCACGCCCACAGCGGCGTATCCCCCACGGCGCCCAGCGCGGGCGCGGCGAGCACGAGCGCCACCGACACGAGCGCGCTGCCCGCGAAGACGGAGAGGTCCACGCCTCGTCCGAAGAGCCAGGCCTGGGAGGAAGCGAGAAAACGAGACATCACGCCGGAGGGTACCAGCCTCGAACGTCGAATGGAGGGCCGTCGAATGGACCGCTGCTGAACAGGTACGTGAGGTGCTTCTTTTTTTCCCACCTGCTCGCCGGGCGGACAGGGAAGCTGCCGACGCGCCCAGAATCCCCGGCCCTCGTGGAGTGCCATGCTTCCCGACTCCTCCATCACCTTCGATGACTCGCGCTGGCCACTCCGGCTCGTCCGGTTCGTGGGAACGCCCACGCCCCGGCAGTACGAGCACTACCTGGAGACGGTCTCCTCCAGCCTGCGGCGGCGGGAGCGGTACCTCAGCGTCACCGACCTGACCCGGGGAGGCTTGCCCACGCCCGAGCAGCGGCAGCGGCAGGTCCTCTGGATGCAGGAGCACGAGGGACTCCTGCGCGAGGTGGTGCTCGGGATGGCGTTCGTCATCACCTCGCCCGTCATGCGGCTGTCGGTGAGCACCGTCATGCACTTCAAGCCGCTGCCGGTGCCGTACTTCGTCACCGCCCAGGAGCACGAGGCGATGGGCTGGGCGAGCGCGCGCCTCGAGGAGCAGGGGCTGCGCCTCTCTCCGCCTGAAGCCAAAGCTGGAAGCGGGCCCCGCGTGGCGTCAACATCGCCCCGCCGATGCCTTCCGACCTGACGCCTCCTCCCGCGAACTTCCGCCGCCGGCTCCTCGCCGTGATGCTCGTCACGGGGCTGGTGCCGCTCGTGCTGCTCGGCTTCATCGCCCGGCAGGCCCTGGAGGATCTCCTCTCCGTCTCGCTGACGCCCGTGGAGCAGGTGCTCGAGGACGTGTCCGCGGGGCTCGCCCGCGAGGGCCGCTCCCAGGACGTGCTGGAGGAGGCCCGGCTCAACCTCGCCCAGGCGGAGCTCGCCCGCCGTGCGCTCGCGCGCCGCACACCCTGGCTCATCGGCGTGCTGCTGCTCGTCTCGGCCACCGTGCTCACCGGCGCCGCCGTGCTGCTCGGCCGCGCCCTCACCCGCCCCGTCTCCACCCTCACCCGCGGCATGTGGGCCTACGCGCGGGGAGACCTCTCCGTCCAGCTCCCCGCCCCCGAGACGCCCCGCGACGAGCTGCAATTCCTCCTCGTCCAGTTCAACCGCATGGGCCGCGAACTCGCCGCCCAGCGCGAGCGCCTCAAGGCCGCCGAGCAGATAGCGGCATGGCAGGACGTGGCCCGCGCGCTCGCCCACGAGCTGCGCAACCCCCTCACCGGCATGAAGCTCGCGCTGGCGCGGCTGTCGCGCGGAGACACGCCTCCGGACGCCACGCGCCTCACCGAGTCCGTGTCCCTCTTGCAGGAGGAGGTGGAGCGGCTCATGCGGATGACGCGGAGCTTCTCCGACTTCGCCCGCCTGCCCGCGCCGCGCATCCAACCCGTGGCCCTGCGCCCGCTGCTCGCCGACGTGTGCGCCCTCTACCAGGACACCTCGCCCGTGCCCGTGGAGTTGCAACCCGGCCCCGAGCCCTCGCTCTCCGCGGACCCGGACGGCCTGCGCCGCCTCTTCGGCAACCTCGTCAAGAACGCCACCGAGGCCTCCACGGCCGGCTCCGCCCCCGTGCGCATCGCCATCGAGACACTCGCCTCGGCGGTGCGCGTCTCCATCCGTGACGGAGGCAGTGGGATTGACGAAGTGCTCGAGGGCCCCGCCCTCACCCGGGGCCTCTTCAGCACCAAGCCCGAGGGCAGCGGCCTGGGACTGCCCATCGCCCAGAAGATCGTCCACGAGCACGGCGGCACCCTGCGCCTGGAGCCCGCGCCCGGTGGCGGCACGCTCGCGCTCGTGGAGCTGCCCCAGAACCACAACACACCGGAAGGAGCATGAGGGACATGAGGCGCAGTGGAAGCAGGACGGGGCGCACCTGGGGGCTGGCGGGTTTTCTCGTGGTGCTCGTGGCGGCCCTCGGGGCCTGGGCGGAGCCGCCCGCCTCGAAGCTTCCTGGCCGGAAGCCTGATTCCAAGGAGCCCTGGGGCCCTTTCCTTGGCAAGGCCGCACATGACGCCATTGGCAAAGAGTACCGCCTGCAGCATCCCTCCAACACCGTCTTCCTCGGAACCATCAACCTCTACAAAATCGTGGAGCAAGGGAAGTTGGGGGACCCCGAACGCCTTTCGGAGTTCGTGAGGCTCTTGCGTCCGGACATCACCGATACCCGCGCCCTCGTGCTCTTCGAGATCAAACCGGACAATGAGGCGTCACGCGAGGAAGGGAGAGAACAGGTGGGGCGCTACCTGGCGGCTCTGAATGAGGCTGTCGACCCTGACAAGAAGCTCACGAGAGGCACCGGCTTCGAAGGGTCGCTCTTCCTCGAATTCGAAAACGGGGGCGCACTCTGGAGGTTGTCCTGGCGCACGCCAGAACCCGGAGTGACGCTGTACCGCTGGAGCTACCGGCGCAAGAAGTCCGGTGCTTCCTGGAAGGAGCGAGCGGCCCAGAAGGAAGAGGAGTTGCCCAGGGAAGAGGTAGAACAGCGCGGCGAATTGGCCGAGCAGGCCATCCGGTCTGCTTATGAAGGAGGAGAACGCCCCAAGGGATTCCAGGGTCAGGTCTACCTGCCCGCGGATTGCCGCTGAGCAGGCGGGAGGCGATTGAGGAGCTGTTGACCGCCGTGTTAGGCCGAAAGCCATGCCCATGGAACAAGCCCCAGCGCTCGAGTTTCCAGCGATGCTCTACGGCACCAAGGTCACCACTCGCCGCAAGGTGGGTGCCGAGGGCCGCTGGTGGGCCCGGGAGTACCTCAAGACCGGTTCCTTTCCCCAGCCCCGGGAGATGCGCCAGGTGCCGCCTGGCGAAGTGCTACTCATGCACTCAGGGGCCGACTTCGACACGGGCGACCCCCGCTGGCGAATGCATATGTTCGGCGACGTCTTCATGTACTTGAATGAGGGAGTCCCGAAGGAGGAGCGCCAGCGCATGAGGGATGCCTTCGAGTCCTTCTGCCTCAGCACCCCTTGGGGGGCTCTCGACCATGTCGTGTCTCCGTATCCCTTGCGGAGCGCTGAGCGCATGGCGAAACGGCTCGCCGCCGTGCTCCACTTCTGGGAGGTGCTCCAGGGCCTTCGCTACGCGTTCTGGTCATTCGATCAGAAGTACACGCTGGAAGAGCTCATGGATGACATCTACCGCAGGACCCTGGAGGCCTGGTGCCCCGGAGGCCCTGCCTCGGTCCGCGAGCACATGGCCCTGACCGTGGAGCGCATGTCTCGCGCGACCCGAGAGGATTGCATCGAGGCCCTGCTGCGAATGATTCCCCCCCTGGTCGCGGCGGACACCGAATTCAAGCACCCCGAGGTGCTCAGCGACCCGGGCTTCCTGCGCGAGCGCCTCTCGACGCTTCCCTCGAAGGACTTCGATGATTTCTCCAGTGCCTACAAATACACGGTGACCATACAGTTGGCTGCCTGGGACAGAAAGCTGGGGTGGCATTAGCATCATCCTTCCCGCCCCTCAGTCCGTGAGCCCAGCTCGCTCACCCAGGCCCACTTCTCCCTCATCCAGCGTGCTCGGTAACACATGCCCCCATGCCGCACCCGCTCCTGGGGAACAGGGCGCGGCCCTCCCTCCACTCCCCGAGGCCGGTCCCCTTGACTGCTGACCCTCACTCATCCATTTAATGACCCGAGGTCATCAACTGTCGCGGAGAGAGCACCGTGACGAGAGGGTGGGTCATGGGAATGCAGGAGCAGATGGTGGGCTACTTCGCGGCGGAGAAGGCGGAGAGCTGGCTGTTCATGCTCGCGGGGGTGGTGGCGGTGGGCGTGGCGGTGTGGCTGCTGGTGACGGGCCACACGTACCGGGGCATGGCGTACCCGCTCATCGCGGTGGGCCTCATCCAGCTGGTGGTGGGCGGCACGGTGGCCTTCCGCACCGACGCGCAGGTGGCGGCGCTCACGCAGCAGCTCGCCGCATCCCCCCTGGCCTTCCAGCGGGCGGAGGTACCGCGCATGGAGGTCGTGATGCGCAACTTCGAGCTCTACAAGCGGGTGGAGGTGGGCCTGGTGCTGGTGGGGGTGGGGCTCGCGTATGCGTTCCGCCGCAAGGAAGTGCTGTACGGGGTGGGCGTGGGGCTGGTGATGCAGGCGTCGCTGATGCTGGTGTTGGACCTGTTCGCGGAGAAGCGGGGAGACGACTACCTGGCGGCGGTCCGCGCCCTTCCCACCGTGAGTGAACCCGCGCCCGCCGGGGCGACGCCGGTGGCGGACGACAGCCCGCGTTGAACAGGCGCCGGGGCCCTTGCGCTACGCTGGGCCCGTGAATTCGCCTGTCACCGCTCCACGCCCCCAGACGTCCGGCCCGCGCATCCTCCTGGTGGATGACGACCCCGGCGTCCTCAAGGGCCTGCGGGGCCTGCTCTCCGACGAGGGCTTCTCCCCCGTGGAGGCCCGCTCCACCGCCGAGGCCGTGCGCCTGCTCGACGCCCCCGGCGAGCCTCCCGCGTTGATGGTGCTGGACCTGCGCATGCCCGGAGAGACGGGCCTGGAGCTGCTCGCGCGGCTGCCTCGTCCCCTGCCCCTCCCGGTGGTGGTGCTCTCCGGCGAGGCCTCCCCCGCCGAGGCCGTGCAGGCACTGAAGCTGGGGGCCACCGACTTCGTGGAGAAGCCGCCCTCGCCCGAGCGGTTGCTCACCGCGCTGCGCAACGCGTTGGCGCTGAGCGAGCTGCGCGAGGAGCAGCAGCGGCTGCGCGAGGAGCTGGCCCGGCCCGGGCACCTGGTGGGGGACAGCCCGGCCATGGAGTCCCTGCGCACGCTCATCGCCCGGGTGGGCCCGAGCGACACCGCCATCCTGATTACGGGCGAGACGGGCACGGGCAAGGAGCGCGTGGCGCGGGCGCTGCATCTGGTCTCCGGACGCAAGGGACGGCTGGTGGCGGTCAACTGCGCCGCCATCCCCTCCACCCTGCTGGAGAGCGAGCTGTTCGGCCACGAGCGCGGGGCCTTCTCGGGCGCCACGGCGCGGCGGCTCGGCCGTATCGAGCAGGCGCACGGCGGCACGCTGTTCCTCGACGAGCTGGGGGACATGCCACTGGAGCTGCAGGCGAAGCTGCTGCGCGTGCTGGAGACGAAGGAGGTGGAGCGGCTGGGCGGAGGAATGCCCATTCCGGTGAACGTGCGCATCCTGGCGGCCACACACCGGGACCTGGCGCTGGCGGTGCGGGAGGGGCGCTTCCGGCAGGACCTCTACTTCCGGCTCAACGTGCTGCCGCTCACGCTGCCGCCCCTGCGCGAGCGGCCCGAGGACATCCTCCCGCTGGCGCGCGCCTTCGCGGCGGAGCTGGCCAGGCCGAACGTGAAGCTGGAGCTGGCACCCGGGGCCGAGGAGGCCCTGCGCGCCTGGCCCTGGCCCGGCAACGTGCGCGAGCTGCGCAACTACATCGAGCGGCAGAACCTGCTGCGAGGCCAGGGACCGCTCACGCTGACGCCCGAGTCGCTCACGGGCGCGGCGGCGCTGACGGCGGCGGCCCCCGCGCGGCTGGTGCTCGGACAGAAGAGCTACCGCGAGCACGTGGACGACTTCGAGCGCACGCTCATCAAGGCGGCGCTGGAGGAGGGAGGCAGCATCGCCGGGGCGGCGCGCCTGCTCCAGGTGGACCGGGGCAACCTCCACCGCCGCATCAAGGCGCTCGGCATCCCCGCCACGTGAGGGGATGCCGGCGCCTCAGCGCTCGCGCAAGGCGCTCAACACCTCGCGGGCCACGGCCGCGGACGAGGCGGGGTTCTGCCCGGTGACCAGGCGCCCGTCACGCACCGCGAAGCTCTTCCACATGGGGCCGCGCTCGTAGTTGCCACCCAGCTCCTTCAGCCGCGTCTCCAGCGCGAAGGGCACCACCTTGTCGAGCTTCACCGCCGCCTCCTCCTCGTTGGAGAAGCCGGCCACCCGCCGTCCAGCCACCAGCGGCTTGCCGGCCTTGTCCTTCACCCCCACCAGCGCCGCGGGCCCGTGGCAGACCGCCGCCACCACCGCGCCCCGATCCCACTCCTTCCCCAGCATCTTGTGCAGCGGCGCATACGCGGCCAGGTCCCACATGACGCCGTGGCCACCCACCACGAAATAGGCGTCATAGGTGCCCTTCACCTGCTCGAGCGCGAGGGTGTTCTCCATCTTCTTCACCGCGGCCGGGTCCGCCAGGAAGGCGCGCACCACCTCCGACTGCTCCCCGAGGCTGCGCGGATCCGCCGGGGCCTTGCCTCCGAGCGGCGAGGCGATGTCCACCTGCGCTCCCGCCGTGGAGAACTCGGCGTAGGGCGCGGCGAGCTCTTCCATCCAGAAGCCGGTGCGCTCGCCGCTGGCGCCCATCTGCTCGTGGCTGGTGACAATCAACAGGATCTTCAACACCTTCACCGCGGTCATTGCGCCCATGCTCCTGGCTCCTCATGCGGGGCGGGGCCTTCCCGCCACCCGATGGACGGAGGAATAGCCCGGGGGCTGTGTTTAGAAACGCTCGGGTTTCTACGCATAATGTAGAGCCATGCTTGTCAATCACGAGGCGCTCTGGACGTTGCTGGAGGTGAGCCGGGCGGGGACCCACGCGGCGGCGGCGGCCCGGCTGGGGGTGACACCCTCGGCGGTGGGGCAGCAGCTCAAGGCGTTGGAGGGCCAGTTGGGGCTGACGCTCTTCGAGCGGGTGGGACGGCGCGCGCGGCTCACCACGGCCGGGGCGGTGTTGGTGGCGCGGCTGCGGGAGCACCTGCCCGCGGTGGAAGCCGCCGTCGAGGAAGCGAGGGCCGAGCAGACGGCGGTGCGCGGCGAGGTGAGGCTGGGTGGCCCGGCGCCCTTCTGCCGTGTCTGGCTGCGGCCGCGCCTGCCGCCGCTGTTCGCCCGCTACCCGGAGTTCACGCTCTCGGTGCGCTTCGAGGTGGCCTCGGTGCTGGTCCGCCGGCTGCTCGCCGGGGAGGTGGACCTGGCGGTGATCGGCGCCCCCGTCGATGAGGTGGCGCTGGAGTCACGCGCCATCGCCCAGGAGGAGTTCATCGCGGTGGCCTCGCCTCGCTACCTGGACGGGCGGGGAACGCCACGCACCGTGGCGGACTTCTCCGCGCAGCGCTACATCGCCTTCGACAAGGACCTGGCCATGCTGGCGCCCTGGTGGCGTACCGCCTTCGGGCCGCGCACCCCGCTGCCCCAGGGCGTGGTGTGCCATATCGCCAACCTGGATGAGATGCTGGCCCTGGCCGAGGCCGGGTGCGGCATCGCGGTGTTGCCCGACTACCTGGTGGAAGCCAGCCTGAGCGCCGGGCGGGTGTTGGCGCTCAGGCCGGAGCGGCGGCACGGCCCGCTGCGCCAGCCTCGAGCCACCCTGTGGCTGGCCTGGCGGCGTGCTTCGGCTCCGACCGCACGATTCCTCGCGGTGCGTGACTGGCTGCTGGGGGCCAGCCCGGCGGCGCGGCAGAGGCCCGGTTGAGACCGCCCGATGTCATCAGCACATCACCCCGCGACATCAGGATGTGGAGATGACATCCTCCGCGAGGTGCGGCCCCCTGTGGTTTCGCGCACTTGCAGCGCCCGCCGGCCTGGAACGCCTCATGCTCCTCCCGTCCCGCATGAACCGCATCGCACACCTTCTCTGCTTCCTGTCACTCGCGGCCAACGCCCAGGGCGTCGCCACGCCCCAGACGCCCGAGACCTCCGGCAAGGACGGCACGACGCCCCCGGCCGCCACCCAGGAGGCGCCCCCACCCCGGCCGCCAGAAGACCCCTGCCTGGCCGAGGCGGACGACGCGCCGGACTCCGAGGTGCTCGGCGCGCTGCGGCTGAGCGTCAACGGGGAGAACCGCGCGCTGGCGGACGTGAAGCTCGAGGGCCTCCAGCGCCTCTCCGAGCCCGTGGTGCGCGCACTGGCGCACGTTCCGGAGAAGGGCACGCTCTCCCCGGAGCAGGCGGCCCTCATCCTCGAGCGTCTCGCGAGCACGGGGCTGTTCTCGAAGGTGACGCCCACGGTTCGGCTCGCGGAGGGCGCGACGCCGGTGCTGGTGGTGGCCCTGGAGGAGCAGCCCCACGTGACGAGCGTGGACATCACCGGCCTGCAGAAGGACGAGCAGGAGGACGTACAGGACCAGCTGTTCCGCCTGCCGCCGTCCGCCTCCACGAACGATGAGGAGGAGGACGACGACGACGACGACGCGGAGACCCTCGTGCACATCGGAGCGGAGGGAATCCGGTGGCACGTGTCCTCCCGGAAGTGCCTGGCGCCGAACCCGCCGAAGGAGCTGCTGGCCTTCTTCGATGACGAGGGCCGGTTCCACCCGGGCTTCGTGTGGAAGGGGCTGCCCGAGGCGCTGGAGCGCGCACAGGACGAGCTCGAGGACGAGGGCTACCTGCTCGCGAGCCTCGACGCCACGCTGACACCGGAGGGGCAGCTGCGGCTGCGGGTGGACGAGGGCACGGTGGAGGCGGTGGAGGTGCGGGGCGTGGAGGAGGACGTGGCGGCGCGGGTGCGCGAGGTCATGGGCATCAAGCCCGGCGACGTCCTGCTGCGCAGCGATCTGCGCCGGGCGGAGGAGCGTCTGGAGCACGAGATGCCCTTCCTCAAGCTGCGGGACGTGGAGGCGCTGCCCAGGCCGGCCACGCGCTTCGAGGAGGTGCGCGAGGAGAACGGCGGGCGGCGCTACCGGCCGGTGGAGGAGACGCAGCGCGAGAAGAAGCGCAAGCACTGGGACGACGACGTGGAGCTGTCCTGGGAGGCATTGGCGGAGGGGTGGAAGCACGGCTCCGGGGACGAGGCCATCACCACCGTGGGCCGCCGCGTGGTGGTGCACGCGCGCCCGAGAGGCTCCAGCTTCGACGCGGAGCTCATCCCCATGCACACGCAGGTGACGGGCTTCGCGCCCGGCCTGTCGGGCTCGCTCAAGCTGTGGGACGTGCACAACCGGGCCCACGTGACGCTGGAGGGGGCACTGACCATCCCCCTGCGCTGGGGCGGCCAGCGCATCCCGGGCGATCCGGAGCAAACGGCCTTCCAGCGGCGGCTCAACTGGCTGGTGGGAGCGAAGGTGGAGGTGCCGGCGGTGCGGCTCGCCGAGGTGGGCGTCCAGCTGTATGACTTCACGGACACCAACGACCGGTGGCGGATGGGCGCCATCGACTCGTACATCTACTCCGCGCTGCTCAACCGCCCGGACGCGGAGTACTTCCGGCGCAAGGGCCTCACGGGCTTCGCCACCTGGCGCCTGTCGCCCCAGCTGCTCGTGGGGGCGGAGTACCGCCGGGACACGTATGACTCGCTGGTGAGCTTCTCGCCGCCCTTCTCGCTCTTCCGGCGCGACTCGGCGCCCTTCCCCAACCCGCTGGTGGACGAGGGACGGATGACGTCGGTGGTGGGCCGCATCGAGTACGCGAGCGACGCGAAGCGCTCCTCGCGCGGGGGCCCGCTCTTCCGCAACCCCGAGCTGTCCCAGGTGCGGCACGACTGGGGTTGGCCGGAGCGGACGGCGGTGCGCAACCTGCTGACGCTGGAGGTGGGCAGCCCGGCGCTGGGCGGTGGCGCGGAGTACCGCTTCTGGAAGCTGGTGAGCGACAACGTGCTGTACGTGAACACCGGCCACGATGACGGCCTGCGGCTGCGCGTGCGCGCGGCGGGCGGCGAGGACCTGCCCCTGCAGAAGCAGGAGGCCCTGGGCGGGTGGAGCGGGCTGCGCGGCTACGCCTTCAAGGAGTTCCGCGGGGACGCCTCGCTGCTGGCGAGCGCGGAGTACCGGTGGGACTTCATCGGGGTCTTCGCGGACATGGGCACGGTGCACACCCAGGAGCTGGGCTGGATGGATCCGAAGCTGGGCCTGGGCGCGCAGCTGTACTTCGGGGACTCGGTGCACCTGTCGGTGGCCTGGCGCACGGACGAGCGCGCGTCGCTCTCCCCCGAGGCGCGGCTGCTCTTCGTGCGGCCCTTCTGAGACACCATGCGGCCGACTGGCACGAGCAGAGGGAGGAGTTCCGGCGCGGCGCTGGTGGCCGCGTTGGGCCTGCTCGCGCCCGTGGCCCGGGGCGAGGAGCCGCCGAAGGTGACGTGCTCGGCGGCGCGGACGGGGCGGCGCGTGGTGGTGCGGCCCGAGGCGCTCGCGCTGGTGGCGCCCGAGCTGGAGCGGTTGATGCGGCTGGGGCTGGCGGGGCGGCTGGAGGTGGAGCTGACGCTGCTGCGGCGCCGGCCGCTGTGGTTCTCCGAGCGGATGGACGCGGCGAGGCTGACGCAGGTGCTGGCGTACTCGGCGAAGGAGGGCGGCTGGCTGCTGGACGGCAGGCCGCTGGCGGCGGGCGTGGGAACGCTGGAGCTGGAGCGGGTGGCGTGGACGCTGGAGGAGGAGCCGGAGGCCGGCGCGGCCCTCGAGGTGGAGGTGGGGGTGCGGCTGCAGGTGGTGACGGCGGCGAGCCTGGGCAAGATGGCGCAGTGGCTCACACAGGGGGAGAAGACGGAGGCGCAGCGCTCGGCGCTGACGCGGGGCCTGCTGCGCACCGTGGCCGAGGACCTCACGCGCCGCGCCGAGGGCCGCTGCTCCGTCCAGCGGCCCTGAGCGGTTCCTCTCCGGCGCCCCCGTGAGCGGGGGGATGGCTTTCACTGACTCCTGATGGAGTCGTACACGCGGTGGATGGCGCTCTCGTTGGTGGCGATATCGCCGATGGCCACCATGAAGAGGTTCTTCCTGCCACCTGTCACGAGGGTGAGATCCCAATCACACGCCTCACCCCCGCAGATGCCGATGCCCTCGGCATGAACCAGCGTCAGGCCGTGGCTCTGCTGGCTGACGGGCTGGTTGGTGAGCTGGGCATCCTGGATGCTGTCGCCCAGCTCCTGGCTGATGGCGTCGAGCAGATCCGCGGAGCTGTCGATATCCGTCACCAGGAAGATCATGGAGACCGTCCCGTTCAGATTGGTGGCGATGAGGGCGTCGCCGTCCTGTGAGTACGTCCACCCACGGGGCAGAACGAATTTCAGGCCGCTCTCCGGATGGATGATCTCCTCGGCCAGGGCGGGGGCGGCGAGCAGGCTCAGCGTGACGAGCAGCAGGACATGGGCTTTTCGCATGGGACTCTCCGCGTGGCTGTTTCCCCCTGTTGAATTGGAGACGGGGGGTTCCAGGGGAAAGAGGCCCCCCCGAAGAAGACGGGCGGCCCTGCGGGGGCTCAAGAGGCCTCCTCGGGCAGGGGAGTGCGGTGGTGGGAGCGCTCACATGCCTCGTATCTGCTCCGGGCCGTCTCCTCGCTCTCGTCGAAATAGGTGTGACGCAATTCGGAGGAGAGACAGTTCGTGCGGGCCTCCTGGAGCAGTTGCTGAATGGACTCGATGGAGACGGGCCAGTTTCTCGCGATTCCATCCACGGAACCGGTGAGGACCCGCGCCCCATCCGGGCTGAACGCGATGGCCGTGAGTGACGCCGTGGACCACTTCCACACCGTGAGGGGCCTGCCCTTCCCATCCGCCCGCCACACGCGCACCGTCCCGTCCAGGGAGGCCGTCACCACCCGCTTCCCATCCGGGCTGAACACGGCGGCCGCGGGCGGCTTCGTGTTCCCCCACCCCCTCGGCTCGCTCGCCCCGTCCCCGGAAGCAGCCATCTTCCGCTCCCCCTCGGGGCTGAACACGGCGGCCGAGACATCCGCCTCTCGAGCGTGCAACTCGATCGGCTTGCCCGACCCATCCGCGCGCCACACCCACGCCGTCCCGTCCAGGGAGGCCGCCACCACCCGCTCCCCCTTGGGGCTGAACGCGACGGACTGGAGTCCCCGGGTGGGCCCCGACAACTTCACCGGCTCGCCCGAGCCGTCCGCGCGCCACACCCACGCCGTCCCGTCATAGGAAGCCGCCACCACCCGCTCCCCGTTGGGACTGAACGCGGCGGCCGTGAGCGGCTTCGTGCGCCCGAAGACCAGCGGCTTGCCCCCTCCGCCCGCGAACGCGGTGGGCTCGATCGCCCACTCGTGCTCCTTCAACACCACCGGCGTGCCCGTCCCATCCGCGTTCCACACCCGCGCCGTCCCGTCCGAGGATGTCGTCACCACCCGCTCCCCCTTGGGGCTGAACGCGGCGGAGGTGACACCCGCCTCGTGCCCCTTCAACACCACCGGCTCGCCCGTCCCGTCCGCGCGCCACACCCGCGCCGTCCCGTCCTCGGAAGCCGTCACCACGTGCTGCCCGTCCGGGCTGAACGCGACAGACATCACCGGCCCCTCGTGCCCCTTCAACACCACCGGCTCGCCCGTCCCGTCCGCCCGCCACACCCGCGCCGTCCCATCCAGGGAAGCCGTTGCCACCCGCTGTCCGTCCGGGCTGAAGGCGACCGCCACGAGTGGCTCCTCGGGCCCGCGCAGCAGCACCGGCTCGCCCGTCCCGTCCACCTGCCATACCCGCGCCGTCCTGTCCGTGGAGGCCGTCATCACACGCTGTCCGTCCGAGCTGAACGCGACAGACCGCACCGGCCCCTCGTGCCCCGCCCACAGCACCGGCTCGCCCGTCCCGTCCACACGCCACACCCGCGCTGTCCCGTCCGAGGAGGCCGTCACCACGCGCTCCCCCTTCGGGCTGAACGCGGCGGCCGTGAGCGACTTCGTGTGCCCCTTCAACACCACCGGCTCGCCCGTCCCGTCCGCCCGCCACACGCGCACCGTCCCGTCGAAGGAAGCTGTCAACACCCGCTCCCCCTCCGGGCTGAACACGACGGCCGTGAGCGACTCCGTGTGCCCGCACAACACCACTGGCTTCCCAGTCCCGTCCGCCCGCCACACGCGCACCGTCCCGTTGAAGGAAGCCGTCACCACGCGCTCCCCCTTCGGGCTGAACGCGGCGGACTGGAGTGGCTCCTCCTGGCGTGGCGTCCCCTGGAGTGGACGCGCCGTGCATTGCTCCGCGAGCCCCTTCAACACCACCGTCATGCCCGTCCCGTCCGCGCGCCACACCCGCGCCGTCCCGTCCATGGAAGCCGTCACCACGCGCTGCCCGTCCGGGCTGAACGCGGCGGACGTGAGCGGCTTCGTGTGCCCCTTCAACGCCACCGGCACGCCCGTCCCGTCCGCGCGCCACACCCGCGCCGTCCCGTCCGAGGACGTCGTCACCACCCGATCCCCCGCCGGGCTGAACGTGGCGGAAGTGACACCCGCCTCGTGCCCCGTCAACGCCACCGGCACGTCCATCCCGTCCGCGCGCCACACCCGCGCCGTCCCGTCCGAGGAAGCCGTCACCACGTGCTGCCCGTCCGGGCTGAACGCGACAGACCTCACCGTCCCCTCGTGCACCTCCAACACCACCGGCTCGCCCGTCCCATCCGCGCGCCACACCCGCGCCGTCCCGTCCTCGGAGGCCGTCACCACGTGCTGCCCGTCCGGACTGATCGCCGCGGCCGTGATGAGCTCCCCAGCGGGAAGCACCCCGATGAGATGATTCGAGGCCAGCGCCTCGTTCGACAGCTCCACCCACCCCCGCACCTTCTTCGGATGTTTGATCTCCGAGAGCAGACTGATCGCCGTATCGGGCTGATCGCGCGCCACCCATTCCTGAGCGCCCGCCATCAGGGCTTGATCCAGGACCAGTCGCTTCAGTCCCAGGGTCCAGAGCAGCAGGGCGCCCATCAGCAGCGCCCCCGCGGAGGACACCGCCGTGACGAGGAGCAACCTGCGCCGGCTGGCCCGCTCCCGTTGCCGCCTGCGCGCCGCCTCCTCCCGCTTCAGCCGCTCGCGCTCGAGCGCCCGCTCCTCCCCCAGCCGCTTGCTCCGGAGCTCCAGCACCTTCCTGGCCAGCCAGTCGTGGCCCAGCTCGAAGTAGCGGCTCCCCCCGTGCGCCTCCGCCCTCAGCACCGCCGCGTCCTCCAGGCTCTTCAAGACCTTCTGCGCCTCCCCCGCCGGCAGCACCGCCCGCGCCTGCTCCTCCATCAGCAGCGTCCGCGTGCCGTCGCTCGCCACCAGGTACTCCTCCAGCAGCCTCCGCGCATCCGCCTTCAGCGGCCCCAACCCCTCCAGCGTCGCCTCCAGGTACCTGTGCACGATGGGCTCCGCATCCACCGGCCCCGCCACGCTTCCCTTCTCCGCCCGCTCCTCCCACAGCGCATGGCAGACGATCTGCGCGAACGCCGCCTGCACCTCCGCCTCGTCCGTCTCTGCCTGCCCCTTCTCCCGCACCTGGAGGATCAACCGGCGCACCTCGTCCTTCTCCCACGTCTGCTTCGGCACGCCCATGCCCGCCAGCTGACAGGCCACCCCCACCATCTCCCCCACCGTGAGCGGCCCCAGCCGGAAGCCCTGCTCCCACAGCACCTTCCGTCCCCTCGCCCTGTGCCGGAAGCGCCCCAGGTAGTCCTCCCGCAGCGCCAGCACCAGCTGCAGCCCCCGGACGGGCTTGTGCGCCAGCAGCTCCAGGC
Source organism: Archangium sp. (assembly GCF_036277355.1). GTDB lineage: Bacteria > Myxococcota > Myxococcia > Myxococcales > Myxococcaceae > Archangium. The sequence goes on along the minus strand of NZ_DASUNC010000041.1, from coordinate 72,937 downwards.
ACTTCACCAGCTCGCCCAGCTCCTCCGCTTTCCTGTCCGGGAACAGCAGCTGCTCCAGTTGATCCAGGTAGAGGAGGACGGGCCGCTCCGAGGAGCGCTTCTCCCACCGGATGGCTTCCTCGATGGCCTCGGCGGGCGCCATCCCCGCGGGCACCTCTCCCAGCTCGAAGCGGGAGAACATCGCCTTCGCCAGCACTTCCAGCGGCGGCTCCTCCTTCAGCCAGGCATCCACGCGCACCGTGCGGAAGCGGTACTGCACCTCCAGCAGGGGCACCACCCCGGCCTGCATCAGCGACGACTTGCCCGACCCCGACGGGCCGAAGAGCAGGACACACGGGTGCATCAGGATGTTGTTGGCCAGCAGCCGCGTGCACTCCTCCCGGCCCAGGAAACGCTCGCGCTCCTGCTCCCGGTAGGGTTTGGGCCCCGGAAAGGGATTGATCCGCTCCGCTCCACTCATGGCGCCCTCGCCTCCTCGGACGTGCCGAGCGAGCCCACCAGCTCCGGAACACCCGAGCCGACGACCTGCACGCCCTCGCCCCCCTCTCCCCCCGGCAGGCCCTTGCCGCTCTCCCACAGGCGCCGCTCCTTCTTCGCCGCCTCGGGCTCGAGCAACACCACGCTTCCGAACGGCAGGGGCCTCCTCCCGAAGAGCCGGTGGAGCAACATGCGGTGGTGCCAGGACAGCAGCGACATGCCCAGCAGCAGGACGGGCTGGTTGTACAGCTCGCCCCCGATGAAGCTGGTGAGCTCGGGAGGACGCAGCTCATTCAGCTCATGGATGCCCAGCAGGTAGTGGTCCTCGGTGATGAGGGGCTGGCCGGAGTCCCGCTCCGGCAGGAAGCCGCTGTAGAGCCGGAGCACCATGAGCTCCCGCTGCCTGTCGCGCTCCCTGGGCAGATCTGCGATCTGCTCCCAGCCCTCCGCGCCCGCCGCGCGCCGCATCATGGTCGCCGGCGCGTCCGAGCGTGCGCCAGGCGCCGGCGGCTGGATGGCATAGAGCGTGAGCTCCGGCCGCTGCTCGGCCAGGACGAGCTCCAGCATGGGGAAGCGCAGCAGGGTGATGTGGACCCCGGGCACGAGCCGCCGCGCCAAGGACACGAGCAGGGGCGAGGCCGGCTGGACGCTCTTGAACACGTTCTGGAACCGCCAGAGCAGCCGCTCCTCCGACCAATGCAGCACATACCGCTCGGTGAGGGCGCTCAGCGGCAACCAGCGGAGCGCGTCGCCATCCTCTCCCTCCTTCGCGAGCTCCTCGCACAGGTGCTGGCGGAAGTCCCCCTCCAGCACCAGACGCTCGTCCTTCCACTGGTCCCCCAGCAGCAGGGTGAAGGGCCCCTCCAGCAGCCGCTGCAGGGCTGGCGAGGGCGGTGCCACGTCCACGGCCGCCCCCGGGGAGAGGGGCCGCGGAGGGGAGACCCTCCGGCCCTCGAAATCGAACAGCACGGAGTCGTGCCCGCGCAGGTAGAGCACCGGCGAGAAGGCCTCGGCGCTGCACTGGAACTCGCCCAACACCGCCCGCCGGGCATCGTTGAGGGCGAGCGCCACGTCTCCCCGCCGTTTGGCTTTGCCGGTGAGCTCCCGGTAGAAGGTCGCCGAGGACGTGCGCGCCACGTCCGTCTTGACCGGCCAGAGATGGGCGACGACCGCATCCGCGCCGGCCCGGGCGAGCAGCTCCGCCGCGCTGGCCAGCGCCCCGGGATTCGCGCCTTCACACGCCTCGAGGACCATCAGCAGCAGGTGATGGCGCAACCGCTCCTGGAGTTGCTGGGCCAACAGCTCCACGCGAATCCAGCACGGCTCGCCGCGGTCGTCCTCCCCCAGGAACAGGGTGGGAATGCCCTTCTCGAGGCCGCCATGGCCGATGAAATGGATGACGTGAGGGAAGGGCTCGCACGCCAGGCGGTCGGACAGGGAGCGCCACCCGGCGCGGGAATCGGTGAGGGGCTCGAGCCACTCGATCTCCCCTGTCGAGATGCGCTCGGCGAGCGCCTGCTTCAGCGTCGTGAGGGCCGCGGGGCCCGAGGGGGCGATGGGCAGGACGCGGATGGCACCGGACACCTCGAGCACCTTGAAGGGATCCGTCGAGTGCACGCCCCGCGTCGGGAGCACGTCCGGCGAGTTGCCCAGGAAGCCCATGGTCGTCCCGGGCTCGCAGATCGCCTCCCAGGGAACGGCCTGGAGCGAGGGCTCGTGGAGCATCAGCCGGAGCAGGACCTGGCCGCTCCCCGCCGCTTCGTGGAGTTGAGCCCACACCGTCTGGATCTTCCCGCGGAAGAGGGCCTGGTGGAGGGCATGGGCCCGCTCGAGCAGGGCCCCTTCGAGCGGCTTGCACCCCTGGGCGGCCTTGCCCACGTCGGCCGAGAACCGTTCCAGCGACTCGAGCGTGAAGTCGGGACCGAGGGAGATGGGTTCGGTCTGCTCATCCCGGCTCCCGCCCTGGACACGCACCTGCACCTCGGCCCCGGCGCGCCGGAGCTCGAGCTCCACCCATTCCTTGGACGATTTCCAGGCTGACACCACGCCACCCCCTTGTTCCGGCGCTGTGCACCGCGCGGCGCGAGCACGCCAGAGCCACCCTCAAGTTAGGAAGGGCGCGCGAGGACGAGGAGCGCCCCTGTCGCTCCGATTGGGAGGGCTGCCGTGGCGTCGCTTCTCCGAACGGACCCTGTCCTGCCCGGCCTCGTGGGCGTCCTGGGCTGGAGCCGCTCATGACGCTCGGAGAGCCCCTCCCGGAGCCGCTGCGCCTCACGACTCCACTGGCCCACTCAGGAATCCCTATCGTGCTTCCACGGCGGCCTGGAACTCCACCGGCTTCTTGCGGATGCCGAGGCTGAGCGGCACGGCCAGCAGGGCGACGACCGTGGCCACCAGGTAGACGTCGTTGATGCCTTCCACGAACGAGAACAGCTCGATGTGACGGCGCTCCGTCATCCCCTGCCGCACGAGCACCTCCGCCTCCCCCTTGATCTCCGCGAGCATCTCGGACCGCCGCCGCTCGATCGGCTCGTAGTGCCGGCGCACGATGGCCACCACGAGCTCCTCCTTGGTGCCGAAGTGGTAGCCCACCGCGAAGTTGTTGGACTGGCCCGCCGCCTCGCTCACCTGGCGGTTGGAGACCGCCTCCACCCCGTGCTCCGCGAACAACCGCTCCGCCGTGACGAGCAGCAGCTCGCGCGTCTCGCTGCTCCGGTCGGACTTGCCCGAGCTCAATGCAGAGGCCCGCCCGAGGAGCGGACGGCCGGGGCCGGGGGACAGGAGCGGACGGCTCAGGGCGAGAACGAGGCGCAGACGCGCACGCCGATGGCGGCATCCCGCGCCGTCGGATCTCCCTCGGAGATCTGCGCGACGTAGGCACCGAAGGAGTTGTAGTACCAGGCGCCGCCCCGGAGGACGACGCGGCCGAACTCCCCGGTCGGCGAGCGGGTGAGCTCGAAGGCGTTGCCGGCCATGTCCTCCAGTCCGAAGGGGCTCACCGAGGCCGGGTGCGAGCCCACCATGTCGGGCCCGAAGGCCGTGGGCAGCCGGCCATAGGTCTCGTCGATGTTGGCGTCGTCGGGCTGCAGCTGCTCGCCATGGGGGTAGCGGCGGCCATCGGCACCTCGGGCCGCGTACTCCCACTCGTTCTGACTGCACAGGCGCGCGCCCGGCAGACGCCCCGTGTGGTCGAGCCAGAAGAAGAACTGGACCAGGTCCTCGGAGGAGACGCCGGACAGGGGGAACTGGCGCCAGTCGGCGGTGTCGCGCAGGGTGCGCGCCGGATAGCGGAACGTCTCCCCCTCCTTCGCCGAGAAGACGTCCTCGCGCGAGCGGTAGAAGGAGAAGATCCACCCGGTACCGGGTTGCCACCGCAGCGTGACGGCCCCGGTGCTGCTGAAGCGCGGCTGCTCGAGCAGCCGTCTGGCGGGCGCGTCCGCGGGCAGGGTGTCGAGGTAGGCCAGCCAGTCGCCGAACGTCACCTCCCGCCTGCCAATCAGGAAGCCCTCGTTGAGACACACCCGGTGGAGCGGCGCGCTGAGCATGAAGAGCCGCACCTCCTCCGGATCCGCGCTGCCCAGCAGGAAGCAGCCCGGCGGGATGTAGACGTAGCCGGCGGGCACCGCGGTGGGGAGCACGAGGCGGACCTGCTCGCGGGCGCCATGCTCGAGGAGCAGCGGCAGTCTCACCGGCACGCGGCCCGGGTGCGTGACGTGGAGGAGATAGGAGCCCTCGGGCAGGCGCAGCCGGGAGAGGGGGGTGGGCCCCAGGGGACCCATATTCGGAACGGGCTGGCGGTGCCGCGTTCCCTGAAGATTGATGTAGCGCTCGAGCTCGACACGTGCGCCGGGAGGTTCCGTCACCAGCTCCAGCTCGGCCGGAGCATGGAGCCGTTGCCTCCACTGCGCGCCCTCCTTCGCGGTGTCGGTCACCTGCTCCAGGTGGTGGGCCCAGGCGTCGCGCTCGCGTTGCTGGTGGAAGCGCTCGGCGAGGAGGAACCGGGCATAGGTGACCTCCGCGATGAGCCGGCGCGTCTCCACGTGGCCGCGGTCGCGATCCAGCGACTTCTCCAGGAGCTGGCTCGCGCGGGCATACTCCGCGTTGGCCTGCTCCCTCAGGACGAGCGCCTCGCTCCATCGCCGCTCGGCGGCCCGCCTGCGGTCCTGGGGGCTCGGCAGGGTGCCCGGACCAATGGTCGAGGAGGGCCGGCCGTCGAACAACGCCAGCGCCTCCTCCCGGCGCACGCTGGCGCGCAGGGCGAGCGCACGGCCCGTGGCGAGCGCCTCCCGCACCGAGCCGGCCTGGGCGGCCACGAAGCGCGCGTCCTCGAGGTAGCGCTGCAGGCGAAGAGCGCCAGAGGAGACGGCGGCGGTGACGGCCAGGACGAGCACGACGAGCCAACGGCCCCACCGCTGGCGTGTCACGGCGCGGCGGGAGGCCACGAGGAAGGCCCGCTCGCGGGGCCCCAGCGAGGAGGGCTCGAGCGGACGCGCCTCATCGAGCTGACGCTCGCCCCACAGGGCCTCGCGGGCGCGCAACAGGCGCTCCCACTCGGCGCTCGCCGTCTCGAGCCGCTTGCGCACCGCGCGATGGCCGGTGTCGTCGTCGAGCCAGCCCCGCAGCGTCCCCCAGCTCTCGATGAGCGAGTCGTGGGCGATCTCACAGCGCGCCTGGCCTCCCGTGGTGCGCGTGTGCAGGAGGCGGCCCTCGACGAGCGCGCGCAGGGCGGCACCGGTGGCCCCATCCGAGCTCTCGACGAGCTCCTCCTCGGCGCGCTCGATGCGCGTCCCCTCCCCTGTCACCAGTTGGAGCAGCAGGCGCCGCGCCGCCTCGCGCTCGTGGGGGCTCAGGCGCGCGAGCACCCCATCCGCGTGCCGCGACAGCGCTCCGGCCACGCCGCCCATCTCCTCGAGCGCCGCCCGGGTGATGCGGCCCTGGGCCGGGTGGCGCCGCTCCCACAGCTCGGCGAGCGCGAACTGGAGCAGCGGAAGGCTGCCCACGCCGCGCGCCGTGGACTCGACGAGCGTCTGGATGAGCTCCGCGGACTCGAAGACCACACCCCGGCCACGCGCGGGGCCGACGATGGCCTCCCGTACCCCTTCGGGCGGCATGGGACGGAGGATGTAGAGCGCCCGCTCGGCCACGTCGCCCAGGCCGGGCAACGCGCACAGCCGCGTCAGGAAGTCGCCCCGCACCGTCAACAGCACGCGCACTCGCTGCGACGGCAGGGCGAGCTCGCCGAGGAGCCGGGCGAAGTGCGCCGCCTGCACCGGCTCGGAGAGGGTGAGGAGCTCCTCGAGCTGGTCCACGAAGAGCAGCAGCCCCCGCCCCTCCTGGTGCAGCTCGCGCAGCGCCTGTCCGAGCCAGCCCGGGGTGTCCGCGAGCGCGGTGACGAGCTCCGCCTCCTTCCGGCCCAGGACGGGTGCGAGCGCGGCGGCCAGGGCCTCCAGCGGGCGGAGCCCGGGCCACAGCGTGAGCCGCTCATGGGCCTCGCCCAGCATCCCCGCCTCCACCCGGGGCAGCACGCCGGCACGGCACAGCGAGGACTTGCCGGCCCCCGAGTCCCCCGCGACGAGGACGAGCGGCTGGTGGCGCAGGCGCTCGAGCACGGCGCGAATGTCCGCGTCCCGTCCGAAGAAGAGCGCCCGGTGCTCGGCCTCGAAGGGCTCGAGGCCGCGATAGGGATTGCTGGCCGCCAGGGGCGCGGGGGTGATGCTCTGCTCGAGCCTTTCGAGGGCTTCACGGAGCGCCTCGGCCGAGGCGAAGCGCTCGAGCGGCTCGGGCGCCAGACACCGCGCGATGAGGAGGGCGAAGTCCGGATCGATCTCCGGCCTTCCCTCCCGCGCGGCCTCCACCTCCGCCACCTGGAGCGGGCCCCGTGGCAGCTCGCCCGTCCACAGCTCGTGGAGCACGAGGCCCAGGGCATAGAGGTCGCTTCGAGGAGACGCCGGAGCCCCCGCCAACAGCTCGGGCGCCAGATAGGGCCGCGTGCCCACGAGGTGATTGCTGGACGGCGAAGAGGCCTCGCCCGGCTCGAAGCGCTCGGACAGACCGAAGTCGAGCAGCTTCACCTCGCCCGCTTCGGTGAGGAGGGCGTTGGAGGGCTTGAGGTCGCGGTGGAGCACGCCCTGGCGGTGTGCCGCCGCGAGCCCCCGCGCCAGACCCACGCCGAGCGACAGGACCCGGCGCCAGGGCATGGGCACGGGCAGCTCCGCGAGGCTCTGGCCCATGACGTACTCGGAGACGATGTACGGGTGACCCCTTACTTCACCGACGCGGAACACCGTGGCGACGTTCGGGTGCTGCAACCGGGCGAGCGCACGGGCCTCGGTCTCGAAGTACGCACGGACGCGGGGCTCGGGCTGGCGGGAGGCGATGAACTTCACCGCCACGCGCCGGTCCAGCGAGGTGTCGTGTGCCAGGTAGACGACACCCATGCCGCCACGGCCGAGCACGCGCTCGAGACGGAACTCGTCGAACACCTCGGGCGGCGTCCACGATGGACCTGGCTCCTCCACACCGGCGCCGCCCGGTCCGGAGCTCTCCGGGACACCCGGCATCTCCCCCAGGCCCCCGCGCGACATGGAGACGAGGAGCGCCCGGCAGGTACCGCACCCGGCGGCGTGCCGATGGGCACGGGCCAGCGCCTCGTCGGACAGACGGCCATCGAGGAGATCCACCAGGAGCTCGTCCGTCAGGCAATCGGATGCACCCGACCCATTGTCGTTGGGAGTGAATGGATGCATGGCGTCGAAAGAATCAGGCTCTTTCACTGACAGAGAAGTGCGCCCGGGCGCCCGTTGCTGGCCTGACGGAGCGCATGGTACAGCAATCCCAATGGCGCAAGGGTCTGTGTTGGCGGCGACGTTTCTCGCGCATGTGAAGGTGCGCTTCCTTCCTCCTGCGGATCCCCTCGCATTCGAAGGCCTGCTGCTCCAGCACTGGGAGAGCGCCCGCGCGAAGTGGCCAACGGTCGCCCTGTCCGCCGAGCCCTTCGTGACGCACCTCGCCGAACGGCTGCCCGAGGCACGGCCCCCCAGTCCCGTCGAGCCACTCCTCGAGCAACTCTCCCTGGCGGAGCTGTACCTCGCGTGTGCGTGCACGCGAGGGATGGCCTCCGCCCTCGAGCTCTTCGATCGTCACTACCTCTCGAAGCTGCCGGGGCTGCTCCGGGGGCACAAGCTGCCCACCGCGACGCTCGACGACGTGTGCCAGCAGGTGCGCGTGAAGCTCCTGGTCCCCACGCCCGAGGGGGGCCCGAAGATCTCGGAGTACACGGGCCGGGGCGCCCTGTTGAGCTGGGTGCGTGTCACCGGCGTGCGCGCCGCCATCAAGCATCAGCTCGGCGAGAAGCCCGCTCCCGAGGAGGACTCGGGTGACATCGACCTCCCGACGGAAGACAACACGGAGCTGGAGCTCATCAAACGGCGTCACCAGGTCGAATTCCGCCAGGCCGTGCGCGAGGCCTTCGCCACGCTCTCGGACGAGGATCGCCACCGGCTCCGCCTCTACTTCGTCGATCAGCTGTCGATGTATGAGCTGGCCGCGCTCTTCCGCGTCAATCAATCGACGATCTCCCGCTGGTTGAAGACGACACGGCAGACCATCTACGAGGAGACGCAGCGCCGTCTGGAGAAGCGGCTGGGCCTCTCCCACCGTGACTTCAAGAGCTTCCTGGCCACCCTCGAGAGCCGGATGCACATGAGCCAGTTGTTGAGTGAGGAGACGAAGCAGGAGGACGGAGAGCCCCGCTCCTGAGGCGTCCTACGGGCCATAGGACTGGTTGCGCAGCAGCGCGGCCCCGGGGCTCACGTCCGTGCGCCGCACCGTGCACCGGTCTCCCTCGCCCAGCTCGAGCGCCTCGTCCGTCTGGAAGCGGTGGGGGCACTCCTGGAGGATCGTCTCCATCGCGCGGCCGTCACGCGTCCGGGCCAGGCAGGTGGCGCCATCCGTTGCCCACGCCGCCTCGAAGGACGCCCGCGAGAGCTCCCATCCCGCCGAGGACTCGGTCGTCCGCGCGAGCACGCCGAGCCGATCATAGATGTCGAGGGGAGTGTCCTCGTGCGTGTGGCTGCGGCCATTGCCGCAGTAGTCCGCGCGGGCCATGCGCGTGCAGGCCTGGTGGAGGGGGGCCAGGGATTGCCCATCGCGGCTCGCCCAGGGCTTGTAGCCCCAGCCGATGCACTTGGTGATGGCGCCGTTCTCACAGGCGAAGGTGAACCTGCCGGGCGTTGGATGGTGGGCGCCGCTCTCGTCCCAGACGCCGCCCACCGCGAGCGCGCGGGGATCCGGCACACGAGCCAGCGCGACGCAGGGGTTCTCCCACTCCTGGGCCACCGCGTTCCAGGCCTCGATGCGGTACCAGACCATTCCGGGATCCTCGGCGGAAGGCTCCGCGCCGCAGATGGCCACCTCCACCGGCTTGCCGTCGCTCGCCGTCCCCTGGAGCACGGCGCCGACGACGCCCTTGCCCGTGGAGGGCGCCACCAGGTGCCCGCCCTCGAGCGTCAAGGCCTTGCCCTGCGCCTCCGCCAGCAGCACGGGCGTGAGGCTGGCCGAGACGAGCACGCTGCTGCGCTCGGGGGCCATCTTCTCGGTGTCCCAGCTCCGCCGGGTGCCCCACAGCATCGTCCCCTGGGGCTTCACGGTGCGCTGGCGCGTCTGGGACTGGCAGCGCCGCGCGTAGCGCTCGGCCTCGGAGGGGGCCACGCTCGCGGACCCGGTGGATTCGGCGTGCGCCAGCACGGGGAGCTGAAGACACAGCCAGGCCAACAGATACTTCTTCATCGCGGTCATGACCTTCTCTCCTTGGGCATTCACTCCGGTGGGCGCGAACCGCTGCCCCGCATCCGAGGAGAGACGGTGACCTGGAGAATCATGCAGGAAATCCGCGGACCCCTTCTCGGACCGCGCTCGCGGCTCGGGAGCGTGTGAGACGCAATGCCACAGAGTGCCGTCAGGAGACGTAGGCGCCGGAGCCGTAGGCCGTCGCGAGCAGGAGGAGCAGCGCCGCGCTGACGGCGAGCAGACTCCAGCGCAACCGGGGGCGCTCGCGCAGCAACACCGCGAGCGTGAGGAAGAGCGGGAAGGCGGCGAGCAGGTAGCGGCCCATGCCCATGAAGTCCTTGCTGGAGAGGGCGGGCAGTCCCACAATGGCCAGGGTATAGGCGCCATAGCCCCAGCCCAACCGGCGCGCGGTGGGCCACACCAGGGCGAGCGCTCCCAGGGTGATGGCGGCATGCCCCACCAGCCGCAGCCCGTCCGCGAGCTCCATCTGCCGGGAGAAGCCCTGGAACCAGTGCACCTTGAGCCAGGTGCGCCAGCCCGGCGTTTGATCCCACCCCGGAGCGGACTGCGCCTTGACGAAGGCGAAGGGCTCTCCGAAGGCGCGCCAGAGGTAGAGCATGTAGAGGACGAAACCCAGTCCGGCCAGCAGCGTCAGCGCGTCCCTGGCCTCCCAGCGCAGGCCGCGCTCGTGCTTCCACTCCAGCCGGCGCACCACCAGCCCGAACACCAACGCGGGTGCCACCGGACGCGCGGCGGTGGCCACGGCCGCGAGCAACACGGCGGACAGCAACTGTCCCCGCTCCAGCAGGAAGAACGCGCCCACCACCAGCAGGAGAAAGAGGGCGTCCGCGTACATCGCTCCGTAGAGGTAGTAGGCGAAGGGGTAGAGGGCGAGCAGCAGTCCCGCGTCGCGCGCCGCGTCATCTCCGGCCCGGAGGCTGGCCCAGCGGGTGAAGAGCACCAGGGCGAGCAGACCGCAGAGGGCGGCGAGCACCACGCCCGCGAGGAAGGGGTCCACGCCGAGCAGCCCGAGCCCCCGAATGGCGAGGGGGTATGCGGGGAAGAAGGCCACGGGGCTCATCCGGCCCGGGGAGTAGAAGTAGCCGTCGGTGGCGATGTCGGCGTACCACCCGCTGTCGAAGCGCACCCAGCCCCGCAGCGTGGGGGCATCGGGCCAGGCGCGTTGCGCGGGACTGTAGGCTTCGGGAGAGGAGCGGGCCGCGAGCGTCACCAGGACGGTGCAGAGCACGAATGCACCGAGTGCCACGAGGAGGACGGTGCGGGAGGCGGAGCGGAGCATGGGTCCCCTGGGGATTCGTCCAGAAACCCTCCGGGGTCAAGTCAGCTCAGCGTGACGGCCGCGGCCGTTTCAACTCAAGCTTTTCTCCGCCATGACGAGGCCGTCCGCATCCGTGAACGCATGCCGCAGATTATCATCCCGGAGGATCGAGCATTGGAGGCAGCCATGTGCCGGAGCATCAAGACGCTGTTCAACTTCGAGCCGCCCGCCACGGAGGAGGAGATCCGAGCGGCTGCCTTGCAGTTCGTGCGCAAGCTGAGCGGCTTCAACAAACCGTCCCAGGCCAACGAAGCGGCCTTCACGCAAGCCGTGGAGGACGTCACGGCCGCCGCCCGCGTGCTGCTCGACTCGCTGTCCACCACGGCCCAACCCCGGGACCGCGAGGTCGAGGCCCACAAGGCGCGCGAACGCTCGCGCCTGCGCTTCAAGCCACGGCCGGCGCGCGGAGCGAGCTGACCAGGAAGCACTCCCCGGACTTCCCGCTCGCCTCCTGGAGCGGACCCTGGAAAGACTCGGGGACATGTCCCGACTCATGCTCCACCACTACCCGCGTTCTCCCTTCGCCGAGAAGATCCGCACCGTCCTCGGCTTCAAGGGCCTGCAGTGGACCTCCGTCTTCATTCCCCCGATCATGCCCAAGCCGGACGTGATCGCGCTGACGGGCGGCTACCGCAAGACCCCGCTCCTGCAGATCGGCGCGGACATCTACTGCGATACGGCGTTGATCGCCGACGTGCTGGAGCGGCTCGCGCCCACGCCGACGCTGTACCCCGCGGAATCGGCGGGGCTGGCGCGCACCCAGGCGCAGTGGGCGGACTCCACGCTGTTCTGGACCGCGATTCCCTACACCTTTCAGCCGGCGGGCCTGAAGGCCATGTTCGAGGGCATGCCACCCGAGCAGGCCAAGGCCTTCCTCGCCGACCGCGCCGCCTTCCGCGCCAATCTGCCCCCCATGGCGCCTCCGGAAGCCACCGGGGCGATGCGGCTGTACCTCGAGCAACTCGAGACCCAGCTCGGGGACGGCCGGCGCTGGATGCTCGGCGCTTCCGCGAGCATCGCCGACTTCTCCGTCTACCATCCGCTCTGGTTCATCCGCCGGGCCGGTCCCGTCGCCAGCATCCTCGATTCCCACCCGCGCCTGGCCGCCTGGATGGAGCGCATGCAGGCCATCGGTCACGGCACCTGGGACAAGCTGGAGAGCGGTGAGGCCGTCGCGCTCGCCGCCGCCAGCAAGCCGCTGCCCACCGAGGAGGAGCCCTTCCTCGACCTGCACGGACTCGCGCGCGGCACACGCGTGACGGTCGCCCCCACCGACTACGGCATCGACCCGGTGGAAGGCGAGCTCGTGCTGTCGCGCCCCAACGAGCTCGCCATCCGGCGCGTGGATGCGCGCGCGGGCGAGGTCGTCGTGCACTTCCCCCGGCTCGGCTTCCAGGTCCGCAAGGTGGAGTAGGCCCCGAGGGCTCGCCCTCCGGCGGGTCCTCGTCCCACCGCATGTTGACAGCGGCCACATCCGATGTTTACATGAGAAACATCAAAGCGGACGAACCGCTGGAGGAGCCATGGACGGCGAGCTGATCCTGAAGGTGTTGAACGTCCCGGTGCTGCTGGGCTGGGCCTCGATGCTCCTGGCCCCCCGGGCCCGCTTCACGCGGTGGGTGTTGGAGAGCGACGTGATTCCCCTGGTGATTGGCGTCGTCTACCTGACGCTGGTGGCGCCGCACCTGCCGGGGCTGCTCGGCCAGTTCGACACGCTGGAGCACATCGGCGCCGCCCTCCAGCGCCCCGGCATGCTGCTGGCCGGGTGGATCCACTACCTCGCGTTCGACTTCCTGGTGGGCCGGGTCGTGCTGGCGGACGCCCAGCGCCGCGGCATCCCCCACCTGCTCGTCGCGCCCTGCCTCCTGATGACCTTCATGCTCGGTCCCACCGGATACCTCGCCTACGCGGCCGTCCGCCTCTTCACCCGGCGTTTCCTGCCGGCCATCGCCTCGCTGCCCCAGCCGGCCGCTCCCCTGGCCACCGAAGGAGTCCGCTGATGTCCGCCTCCACCTCCGCCCTGTCCATGCGCTCGCTCTGGAACCGTGCCTGGGCGCTCTCTCCTCCCCTCGCCGTCTCCACCGTGGCCATGGTGCTCGGGACCGTGCTCACCACGCTCGGGCTCTTCCTGGATCCCCGGCAGCTGGTGGGCGAGCCCCTCTGGCTCAAGCCGACGAAGTTCTACGTGTCGTTGGCCGCGTACAACGCCACCGTGCTGTACTTCTTCTCCTTCCTCTCCGAGCAGCGGCGGCTCGTGCGCATCTCGGGGAACATCCTCGCCGCGACCAGCATCCTGGAGATCATCGCCATCACGCTCCAGGCGGCGCGCGGGGTCCGCAGCCACTTCAACGTGGGCACGCCGTTCGACGCCGCCGTCTTCAGCACGATGGGCATCGCCATCACGGTGCTGTGGGTGACGATGATGGTGCTCGCGGTCGCGCTGCTGCGCACGCGGATGGCGGATCGCCCGCTCGCGGCGGCGCTGCGCATCGGCTTCATCGCGGCGGTGATCGGCACGGGGCTCGGGTACTTCATGACGAACCCGAACGCGGCGCAGCTCGAGGCCGTGAAGGCCGGGCAGCGGATGGTGGAAGCGGGCTCGCACACCTTCGGCGCGAAGGACGGCGGCCCGGGCCTGCCCCTGGTCGGCTGGAGCACCGTGGCCGGCGACATGCGGCCGGCGCACTTCCTCGGGCTGCACGCCATGCAGGTGCTGCCCATCCTCGCGGCGCTGCTCGCGCGCCGGCGGCACCGCTCCGAGGCGCAGCGCCTGGCCGCCGTCCGGGCCACGGGCATCGCCTACACGGGGGTGATGCTGGTGCTCGCGATGCAGGCGCTCCGGGGCCTGCCCATCGTCCACTGGGACGCGGTGGGGCTCTCGGCCCTGGCGCTGGTGCTCACGAGCGCCCTGGCCACCGCCGCCGCCACGCTGCGGCACCCGCGCGTCTCCGCCGCCGCGGCCTGACACCGGAGAGGGCCGCCAGCGTAGAGTCCCACCGCCCCTCTTGGACCCGGCGGATGGAGCGACACGATGGCGGAGATGAGCATCGAGCAAGTGGTCACCCAGCTTCGGACCCTGGGTGTACGGCGGGGCGGCGTGCTGCTCGTCCACACGTCGTTCCGTGCGGTGCGCCCGGTGGAGGGAGGTCCCCTGGGGCTGATCGCCGCGCTGAGGTCCGCGCTCGGGGAGGAAGGCACGCTGGTCATGCCGACGATGACCGATGGCGAGTCGGTCTTCGACCCCGCGTCGACACCGACGTGCGACATGGGCATCACCGCCGAGCTGTTCTGGAGACAGCCGGGTGTCCGGCGCAGCACGCACCCGGGCGGCTCGTTCGCGGCCGTGGGTCCACAGGCCGAGCGCATCTGCGCCCCCCAGCCGCTGGCACCGCCGCACGGCCCGGACAGCCCGGTGGGCCGCGTCCATGACCTCGCCGGGCAGGTGTTGCTCCTCGGCGTGAGCCACGGCGAGGACACCACACTGCACCTGGCGGAGGCCATCGCGGGGGTCCCCTACTCCATCGAGCACCCCTGCGTCGTCGAGGTCGACGGTGCCGCACGCACCGTGATGATTCCCGAGACCGACCACTGCTGCCGGGGCTTCAACCGGGTCGACGCACCGCTGCGTGCGCGCGGGTTGCAGCACGAGGGGCTCGTGGGCCACGCCCAGGCGCGGCTGTGCGACTCACGCGCCATCGTCTCCGTCGCGCTCGAGCTCCTCGCGGCGGAGCCGCTCGTGTTCCTCTGTGCGCCGGAGGAGCACTGCGAGGAGTGTGACCTGGCGCGTGCCAGCGTCCGGTAACACCCCGCGTTCCTCAGAAAATTCTCAGCTAGCAACGAGCCACCGTTCACCCCCCTCGTGAGTTCATGGGGTTACGCGGTGGCTTTACTTTTACATGCCGCATCCCCCTAGTGGAGCCAGGAAAGCACGAATAGCTCCGGACCCGGTGCGAGTGCATTCCCCGTGAAGGGCTCATTCCTGAGAGGATTCTCAGCCTGAAAATCCTCTCAGGAATGACAGACAGCCCTGTCCATTCAGGGAGGGAAACGTGTCGTCATTGGCAAGAGAAGAGAGAGCGAGGTCATCAGGGCGCGCCCTGGTGCCGCACCGCGCGTTCCTGGCGGCGGTGCTCGCCTCGGCGGTGGCCTGTCAGGGTGGCGGAGCCGGTTCCGAGGAGGGGAGAGCCGCATCCTCTCAGCCCGGGTACCAGGCCATGGCCTCCCAGCAGATGCCCCTGGTGGAGGCGCAGCCCCGGCCCGCGCTGGAGGTGGACTGCAAACGGACCCTCACCGCCGAGGTGGTGGCGTTGGATCAGGTCTACACCTACAACCGGTTCGGCGCCTACAACCCCACGGGGATGATGTATGCGTTGAAGCGGGACGTGGAGCCCATTGATTCGGGCAAGCCCGCCGGTCCGGGCAACGCGCGCCTGCGATTGGACAAACGTCCGCGCCCGCTCGCGCTGCGCGCCAACGTGGGTGACTGTCTGCGCATCCACTTCACCAACTGGCTGGCGCCCACGCGCTCGGCCATCCCCAGCCCGCATGAGTCCCAGCCCACCGTCTCGCAGGTGGAGGATCCGGCCTCGGGTTACTCGGTGGTGCGCAAGGTGCTGCCCACCTGGCTGCTCACGCGCACGTGGGATCGCATCGCCTCGATGCTGGAGGGCAAGGCAGTGGGAGGCTTCTGGTTCTTCGAGGGCCAGGACAAGGAGTTCGACTCCACCCACAAGGACGACTCGCCCTATACCCGCCGCGCCTCGGTGCACGTGCAGGGATTGCAGTACCTGAGCATCGCCGACGACGGCGCCAACGTGGGGGACAACGCCAGCTCGCTCGTGAACCCCGGCGACAGCCACACGTACACCTTCTACGCGGACCACGAAGGCACCTTCTTCATGTACAGCATGGGCGCCTCGTTCGGCGGCCAGGGTGACGGCGGCTCCACCGCCCAGGGGCTCTTCGGCGCCGTCAACGTCGAGCCCGAGGGCTCGAGCTGGTACCGCTCCAAGGTCTCCAACGCCGTGCTGCGCGCCGCCATGCGGAAGGACGGCCTGGGCAATCCCCTGTCCAACCCGGACGGCACGCCCCTGCTCGACTACGAGGCGCGGGACTCCGACGGCCGGCCCCTGCTCAACATCCTCGACACGAAGACGAATGAGCTCTGGCACGGGGACCTGGAGGCCATCATCACCGGCTACTCCCGCACCAGCGTGGGCACCCACACCTCGAAGGACCAGGGCCACTTCCGCGAAATCACCGCCATCTACCATGATCAGATCAAGGCGGTGCAGGCCTTCGACGAGCTGGAGTGGAACCCCACCTTCCACAGCGTGCGAGACGGCTTCGGGGTGAACTACGGCGTGGCGGGTCTGGGCGCGGAGCTGCTCGCCAACCGGGCGAAGATCGGCCCCACCAAGGACTGCGCCGACTGCATGTACGAGGAGTTCTTCCTCGAGTCCTGGGCCAACGGAGACCCCGCGCTCAACGTGGAGAAGGACTGGACGGGCAAGGCCGTGCGCGCGCTCTACCCGGATGATCCGTCCAACGTGCACCACAGCTACCTGGGAGACCCGGTGCGCATCCGCAACATCCACGCGGGCCCGGCCGAGACGCACGTCTTCCACCTCCATGCCCACCAGTGGAAGCTGTCGCCGGGCGAGGACAACTCCAACTACCTGGACTCGCAGACCATCGGACCGGGCTCGGCCTTCACCTACGACATCAACTTCGGTGGCTCCGGCAACCGCAACCTCACGCCGGGCGACTCCATCCACCACTGCCACCTCTACCCGCACTTCGCCCAGGGCATGTGGGCGCTGTGGCGCGTGCATGACGTCTTCGAGGACGGCACGAAGGATCGCCGTCTGCCGGACGCGGAGATCACCGGTGGCACGCCCAACCCCGCCGTCATCCCCATCCCCGAGCGGGCCATGCCGCCCATGCCCACCTACGCGGACACGCTCGTGGTGGACGCAACGGGCAACACGGTGATGCGGCCCGCCTTCCCGGGCTTCCCCTTCTACATCGCCGGCAAGGCCGGCCACCGCCCGCCGCAGCCGCCGTTGGACCTCGAGCAGGACGGCGGCCTTCCGCGCCACATCGTCACCCAGGCCATCGGGCCCTCCACGTACGGGCTGCCCGGCAAGCGCTTCTACATGGACCACCACGCGCTGGAGGTGAAGCTGCTGCCCCAGGACGGCACGCCCACGGAGAAGAAGGCCATGTCCTTCCACGCGGGTGAGTTCCCCGGCGCCTCCCATGGCCCGCGGCCCTACTACACGAGCGACATCGTCGCGGCCTACCCGGGCTACACGGCCACGGGTGCGCCGGGCTCCTTCTACGTCAACGGCCGCAAGCCGAGGCCCGGTGCGCCCTTCGCGGACCCGTGCCCCGAGGGCGTGCCCGTGCGCAACTACCGCGCCGCCTATCTGCAGATCGACCTGCAGAACATGAACCGCGCCGGCTGGCATGACCGGCAGGCCCGCCTCATGGTGCTCAACGACGACGTGGCCGCCACGAGCAGCGGTGCCCGGCCTCCGGAGCCCTTCTTCTTCCGGGCGCAGTCCAACGAGTGCATCAACTTCTACGCCACCAACCTCATCCCCAAGGATCTGCAGGCGGACGACTACCAGATCTACACGCCCACCGACACCATCGGTCAGCACATCCACCTGGTGAAGTTCGACGTGACGTCCGCGGACGGCGCGGGCAACGGATGGAACTACGAGGACGGCACCTTCTCCTTCCAGGAGGTGGTGCACCGCATCGAGAAGATCACCGCCGCGGGCGGCGCCTTCGAGGCCGACGGCTCACTGGAGCCCACCGGCAACCGCGTGCAGCTGCACCCCGTGAAGCACCCGCTGCTGGGCGTGGAGGGCGCGCAGACCACCACCCAGCGCTGGTGGGCGGATCCCCTCGAGGACGCCTCGGGCCGGGACCGCACCATCGAGACCGTCTTCACGCACGACCACTTCGGGCCCTCGAGCCACCAGCAGCACGGCTTCTACGGCGGCCTCATCGTGGAGCCCCGGGGCTCGAAGTGGAGGGATCCGCAGACGGGCGTCTACTACGGCTCACGCCTGAGCGACGGCGGCCCCACGAGCTGGCGGGCGGACGTCATCACCCAGGACGCGGCCAACAGCTTCCGCGAGTTCGCGCTCGCCTTCGGCGACTACGCCATCGCGTATGACGAGTGCGGCCAGCCGGTGAACCCGCCCAACTACAAGGAGGCGAAGCTGCCGTGGGCGGTGGAGTTCGAGAACGTGCCCATGCCCGAGGCCATCAGCGCCGCGGACCCCGGCACCATGCTCATCAACTACCGCAACGAGCCCATCCCCCTGCGCATCGCCAGCCGGCCCTCGCGGTGCGCCAACCGCGTGCAGCGCACCGACTCGCGCGGAGACATGGCCAACGTCTTCCGCTCGGACGTGCACGGAGATCCGTACACCCCGCTGCTGCGCGGCTACGAGGGTGACAAGGTGAAGATCCGCCTCATCCAGGGCTCGCAGGAGGAGCAGCACTCCTTCACCCTGCACGGGCACAAGTGGTTGCGTGAAGGCGCGGATCCGCACAGCGGCTACTTCAACGCGCAGCCCATCGGCATGTCCGAGCACTTCGAGTTCAACCTCACCAACGGTCTGCCCCCCATCGGCGGCTCCTACGAGACGGCCGACTACATGTACCAGAGCGCCGCCACCGGCGACCTGTGGAACGGCATGTGGGGCATCATGCGGACGTACAAGAAGCGCCAGTCCAACCTGAAGACGCTCGGCCACGTGGCGCTCCAGGCCGCGGACGTGGTCACGTTGGACTCCGCCGCCCTCTCCTACAGGGAGAAGATCCGCGCCTGGGAGCCGCTCCCCCTGTTGGACATGCCCGAGGAGTCCGTCCTCGTGAAGTTGGATCCGACGAAGGAAGAGACGATCCAGGCGTCGTTCGAGGTGGACGAGAGCGGCAAGCAGCTGGAGCAGCGCACCGTGGACTACGCCATGGTGTACCCCGAGGAGATGCGGCAGCTGGAGCCGGCCCTGGTGGAAGACGCGGTGAAGCTCCAGTGGTTCGGCATCAAGCCGGTGCAGGTGGACTCGTGCCCGCGCGGCAGCGTGGTGCGGCTCTACCGGGTGTCCGCCATCGACGCGCTCAACTGGCTGCCGGACAAGCGGCTCGTCTACAACAAGAAGTACGACCTGTATGACCCGGACGCCATCCTCTTCGCGCGGGACGAGTACCTGGCGGACCTGAGGAGCGGAGCACGCGAGCCCGAGCCGCTCATCCTCCGGGCGCGGGCCGGCGAGTGCGTGCAGGTGGTGCTCACCAACCGCCTGCCGTCCGTGCTGAAGAAGACGCCGCAGTGGGCCCACCACGCGCCCATCACCCCGTACTTCAACGTCAACCAGGTACGGCCCTCCAATCACGTCTCGCTGCATCCGCAACTCGTCCACTACGACGTGAACACGGATGACGGCGCCAACGTGGGCCTCAACGCCCGGCAGACGGTGCCGCCGGGAGGCAGGCGCGTCTACCGCTGGTACACGGGTGACTTCCGCAGCTTCGCCTGGAGCTCGCCCCTCCGCCGCGGCATCTACACGCCGGTGGAGTACGGCATCGTCAACCTGCGCAACATGGCGGACGTGGTGAACCACGGCATGCACGGCGGCATCGGCGCCCTCATCATCGAGCCGCCCGACGCCGACTGGAGCACGGACCCGGGCACCGACGCCCAGGCCCGCGTGAAGTACACGGGCGTGAGCGGCCAGGAGCAGGTGTTCCGCGAGGCCGTCCTGCTCTTCCAGGACGATCTCGGGCTGCACTCGGACAACGCCACCTGGTGGGACACGGACGGGCTCGACAGCGGCACCGCCCTGCGCAACATCAAGGGCGTGGATGACTCCCAGGACACCGGCCTGAAGGCATTCAACTACCGCACCGAGCCCCTCTGGGCCCGCCTGGGTCTGCCGCCGCAGACGGATCCCGAGGACATCAACGACAAGGACCTGGGTGACATCCTCAGCTCCGCGGCGCATGGAGATCCGGCCACGCCCCTCTTCACCGCGAGCCCGGGTGAGCCGCTGCGCATCCGCGTGGGCCACCCCTCGGGCCATGGGCGCCAGCACGCCTTCGCGCTCCACGGCGCCGAGTGGTACACCAACGCCTGGGCCGCGGGCGCCTCGTCCCGGAGGATGGGCCCCAACCCGTTCTCGCCCGTCATCTCCACCCAGGGCGGCATGTCCGTCATGCAGTCGTGGAACTTCATCCCCGAGTACGGTGCCGGTGGCCGCTTCGCCGCCCCCGGTGACTACCTCTACCGCGACCTGGCCAGCTTCCAGTGGAGCGGTGGCGGTCTCTGGGGCGTGTTCCGCGTGAAGTAGAGCAGTCCCCGCCCTCCCCGGTTCCAGATGACTCCCATGAGAAAGCACCTCCTCCTCGCCGCGAGCGTCGTGCTCGCGGGGCTCCTCGCCGCCGCGGGCCTGCGGACTCCGTCCAGCCCACCGCCTCCGGCTCCTCCCGAGCCCGTGGTCCTGCCCGCGCCTCCGCCCGTGTCGGTGAAGAAGGCGGAGCTGGCCGTGTCGTTCGACCTTCAGTTGCGTGCCCGTACGCCGGACGCCGCCCGGGGCTCTCCGCTGGAGGCCACCACCCACTTCACGCTGACGGATCCCCGCACCGGCCAGCCCCTGCGCGGCGTGCGTCCCCTGGGGTGGATGGCCTTGCGCCCCGAGGGCCAGCCGGCTCCGGACGAGAAGGCCTGCAAGGAGCGCATCCAGACGTACCTGGGCGGCCTGCTGTCGGCCCGGCCCGATGTGAACCTCAACTCCTATCTCTTCCTCACCCTCAACCACGACCACACCCTCTCCGTCATCGATCCGCAGATCGCCCTGAGCCGCACCAAGCTGCAGAACCTGGTGTCCCTGGGCGGCGCGCCCGCGGACTGGGCGCTGACGCCGGACATGAAGGCCCTCTACGTCTCCATCCCCGTGCAGGGCACGGTGTCGGTGGTGGACCTGCGCCGCTTCGTGGTGGTGCGCAACGTGCCCGTGGGCCGGCAGCCGGGGCGGCTCGCCGTCAGCCCGGACGGGCGCTCCGTCTGGGTGAGCAACGAGGGAGATGGCACCGTCTCCATCATCGACACCGGCTCGCGCGAGGTGCTGGACACGCTGGACGTGGGCGAGGGCCGGCACGAGTTCGCCTTCGGCGAGGGCGGCCGCACGGCGTGGATCTCCAGCAGCGAGGCGGGCGTGCTCGCCGCGGTGGACGTGGCCTCGCGCGAGGTGCTGGGCCGCGTGGACGTGGGCCAGGGCCTGGGCTCCATCGCCTACAGCGAGGTGGCGCGGGCCCTCTACGCGGTGCAGGAGCGCACCGGCGAGGTGTGGGTGGTGGACGCCGCGAGCCGCGAGGTGTCCCGCCGCATCTCCCTGGCCACCGCGCCCGGAGAGCTGCGCTTCGAGCCCTCCGGCCGCTGGGCCTTCGTCCTCTACCCACGCGGCAACCGCGTGGACATCCTCGACGCCGCCTCCAGCCAGGTGGCCCACTCCCTCACCGGCTTCTCCGAGCCGGATCGCGTTCTCTTCACCCGGGCGTTCGCCTACGTGCGCAACACCGGGGACGCGCGCATGTCCCTCATCGAGCTGGCCTCGCTGGAGAAGTCCGGCAAGCCCTCCGTGGTGCAGGTCACCATGGGCCAGAAGCGGCCCTCGCTGGCGAAGGACCTCGGACGCTCCGCGCCCGTCGCCGTGCTGCCCGAGGGCAACACCGTCCTCGTGGCCGGCACTCCGGACCGCGCCCTCTACCTGTACTCCGAGGGCATGATGGCCCCGCGCGGCACCCACCTGAACTACGGCCGCGAGCCCAAGGCCGTGCTGGTGCTGGACCGCTCCCTGCGCGAGGTGGAGCCCGGCGTCTTCACCTCCGAGGCCGTGGTGCGCGAGAACGGCACCTATGACGTCTTCGTGCTGCTGGACAACCCGCGCACCTCGGCGTGTCTCGAGTGGAAGGTGGCCGGAGTCCCCGAGGACGCCTCCGCCTTCCGCAAGCTGCCCTTCACCCTGAAGCCGGAGTTCAATCCCTCCCAGCTGCTCACCGCCGGGGTGCCCGCGCGGCTGCGCTTCCAGCTCGCGCCCGCCGCGCACCTGGAGGATCAACGCCCGCTGTCACCGGAGGAGCTCCAGGTGCTGGTGTTCCGCCCGCCCTCCGGCCACTGGCAGCAGCGCCCCGAGCCCCAGCGAGTCGGCGACGGCCTCTTCGAGGTCGAGCTCACCGCGCCCGAGCCCGGCCAGTACCAGCTCCTCGTGGGCGTGGAGGGCCGTGGCGCCGCGCTCGGGGAGCTTCCCCACTTCACCCTCGGCGTCCAGCCCGCGCTGACCGCCCGCACCACTCCCGAGACCCATCCATGAAGACCCTGCTCGCGCGCGTCCTCGCCCTGCTGCTGCTGGCGGCGCCCTCCCTGGCGCTCGCCCAGGAGGCCCTGAACGTCCAGGTGCCCGATGTGCCGCTCGTGGACCAGCACGGCCGCCCGGTGCGGCTGTGGAGCGACCTCGTCCGAGGACAGACCGTCGCCATCAACTTCATCTTCACCCGCTGCAAGACCATCTGCTCGCCCATGACCGCCACGCTGGCGCGCGTCCAGAAGGAGCTGGGTGCCAGTGGGCCTCCCGTCCGATTCATCTCCATCACCCTGGACGTGACCAATGACACCCCGGAGCGCCTCGGCCAGTTCGCCCAGCGCTTCGCTCCGGGGCCCCACTGGTCCTTCCTCACCGGCGAGCCGGACAAGGTGAAGGAGGCCCTGACCGCGCTCGGCGGCTATACGCCGGACAAGGAGGCCCACCGGCCCCTCGTCCTCGTGGGCAACGCCACCGCCGGCAAGTGGCTGCGCGTGGACGGGCTCGGCTCCGCCTCCTCCATCCTCGAGGCCATCCGCGAGGTGCGCGCCGCCTCCGCCCCTCCCGCCGAGCTCGACGTCGACTCCGCTTCCGCCCGGGATGCCTCCGCCGCCCGCTACTTCACCAACACCGAGCTCGTGGATCAGCACGGCAAGACGCACCGCTTCTACGAGGACCTCATCCGCGGCCGGAAGGTGCTCATCAACTTCGCCTTCACCTCCTGCAAGGGCGTGTGCTCCCCCATGACGAAGCACCTCGCCGAGCTGCAGCGCAAGCTCGGTGGCCGCGTGGGCAAGGACATCACGATGATCACCCTCTCCGTGGACCCGGCCAACGACTCCCCGGAGAGCCTCGCGCGCTTCACGAAGAAGTTCGGCGTGGGACCCGGCTGGTACTTCCTCACCGGCTCCCGGGAGAACATCTCCCTCGTGCTCAAGAAGCTCGGCGGCTACACGGATGACCCCAACGCCCACAGCTCCACGCTGCTCATCGGCGACGCCGCCACGGGCATGTGGGTCAAGGCGCCCGCCATGTCCTTCGTGGACAACCTCGTGTACGCGGTGGAGCACCTCAATGATCCACGGTAGGGAGCGCGCATGAAGGGGCGAGGGTGGGCCGCACGGGTGGTGGTGCTGCTGCTGCTGGGGGTACTGGGGGCCTGCCGCAAGGAGCCGGCCCCGGCCCCCGCTCCCGCGAACCCCGAGGCGGCCAGGCGTGGGAGGAGTCTCTTCCAGCGGGGAGAGAGCGCGCGCGGCGAGCCGCTGGTGGGACTGCTCGGGCCCGAGCGCATCGAGCTGAGTGGCACCGTGGCCGCCTGCGCCCGCTGCCATACACCCTCGGGCCGGGGCAGCCTCGAAGGAGGCGTGGAGGTGCCCGACATCCGCCCCGGCTCCCTGCGGCGAGCCCACCCGCGCGCCACGCTGGACGTGGAGGATCGCTCGCGCCCCGCCCATGACCGCGCCACCCTGCTGCGCGCCATCACCGAGGGCGTGTCCTCCAGCGGGCGGACGCTGGGCACCACCATGCCGCGCTATGTGCTTGGCCCGGCCGAGCGTGAGGAGCTGCTCGCCTACCTGGAGACGCTGGGCGAGACGACGGACCCTGGCATCACTCCCACCACGCTCACGGTGGGCGCGGCGCTGCCGCTCCAGGGCCGTGCGGGCGAGGCGGGACAGGACGTGGCGGACGTGCTGCGCGCGGCCTTCGCGGAGGTGAACGCGGGCGGAGGCATCTTCCGGCGCCGGCTGGAGCTGGTGGTGGAGCACGACACGGTGCCCGGCCCGGACGCCACCACGCGGCTGGTGGAGCGGGGAGTGCTCGCGTTGGTGGGCAGTGTGCGCAGGGGCACGCCGGACTCGGACGCGCTGCTGCGGCGCGAGGGCATCCCGCTGGTGCTGCCCATGTCGCTCGGCGAGGGCGCGGGCGAGGTGGACAGTCCCATCTTCTTCCTCTACCCGGAGGAGCCGGTGCAGGCCCGGCTGGTGGTGCAGCACCTGGCCCGGGCCGACGAGGAGGAGCACGTGCTGCACCGCCGGCCGCTGGTGGTGGTGCGCTCGGAGGACGGCGCGGGCCTGGGCTGGGCTCGCGCGGCACGTGAGGAGGCCCTGCGGCGCGAGCTGCCCGCGCCCGTGGAGCTCGCGCTGGTGGACGGCGTGCCCGGCCCGGACGCCCTCCAGCGCCTGCGCCAATCCCCGCCTCCGGCCATCCTCTACGCCGGCCCTACCGCGGGGCTGAAGGCACTGCTGGGAGCGCTGGAGCGCCCGCGGCTCGACGTGCCCGTGTATGCCCCGGCCCGGCTGGCCGAGCCCCAGGTGGTGGCGGGCAGCACCCTCCCCGTCCTCTTCGTCTATCCCCCGGGCGTGGAGGGGCGGGAGGCGCATCTGCGGGCCTTCTCCGCCTTCCTCCAGCGCCATGGGCTGAAGCCGCGCCACGTGGCCTTCCAGCTCGGCGCGTACGCGGCGTCCCGGGTGCTGGTGGAGGGGCTGCGGCGCTCGGGTGCCGACGTGACGCGGGCGGACCTGATG
Organism: Archangium sp.; assembly: GCF_036277355.1. Lineage (GTDB taxonomy): Bacteria > Myxococcota > Myxococcia > Myxococcales > Myxococcaceae > Archangium. The sequence goes on along the minus strand of NZ_DASUNC010000041.1, from coordinate 48,431 downwards.
CTGCGGCTGGAGGAGCTGCGCGACTTCGACACCGGGGTGACGCCGCCGGTGACGTTCGGGGTGAACCGGCGCGTGGGCGTGCAGGGCGCCCAGCTCGTCCGCCTGGACGCGGCGAGTGGCCGGCTCGAGGCGGCCTCGCCCTGGATCTCCCTCTCGCCCTGATCAGGCGGCCTGGCCGCGTGGCAGCTCCAGCACCAGCTCCGCGCCCCGGGCCATTTCCGGCTCCACCCAGACGCGGCCTCCGTGGCGCCGCGCCACCTCCTGCACGATGGACAGTCCCAGCCCCGCTCCGGGCACCTCTCCACGCAGGCGCCGGAAGGGGGCGAACACCGCCTCCCGCTCCCCGGGCGGAATGCCCGGCCCCTCGTCCGCCACGCTGATGCGCAACCCGCCCGGCGCCCGCCAGAGCCGCACGCGAATCTCTCCTCCCTTCGGGGAGAACTTGATGGCGTTGGTCAGCAGGTTGTCCATCGCCTGCCGCACTCCACCCGGATCGAACCAGGCCTCCTCCCGCCCGGGCGACTCCAGACGGATGAGCAGCCCGCGCTCCTCCGCCTCGGCCCGCGCGCCCTCCACCGCCTGGAGCACCACCTCGGCCAGGTCCGCCTTCTTCCTGTCCCACTCCCCCCGCCCCGCCGCCGCCAGGTCCAGCAGCTCACTCGCCAGCACGGCCAGCCGCTCCACCTCGCCCCGGACCTCGCGGAAGGAGGCGCGCAGCTCCTCCACGTCCCGCTCGCGCCGCAGCACCAGGTCCATCCGCGTGCGCATGAGGGTGAGCGGGGTGCGCAGCTCATGGGCCGCGTCGGCGATGAGCCGCTCCTGGGCCTCGCGCGCCCCGCGCAGCTTGTCCGTGGCCTCGGCGAGCACCTCGCGCAGCTGGCCAATCTCGTCCTCGCTCCCATCCGGAGCGGGCTTCTGGGAGAAGTCCCCCTCGCGCAGCAGCGTCAGGTGGCGGGTGATGGCGCCCAACCGGCGCGCCAGGCGGCGGGCGAGGAACGTCTGCAGCACCAGCAGCAGCAGCCCCGTCACCGCGGCCAGGGAGAAGGCCATGCGGTAGTAGCTGCGCACGGAGCCATCCACCTGCGCCATCAGCGCGGACAGGCGCAGCGCATACCGCTCTCCATGGGGCGAGCGGACATTCACCACCACCTCGCGCAGGCGGGTGCCGTCCGGCAGCACGCGGGTGGAGAGCTTTGGAGGCTCGCGGGGATCTCCCGGCACCAGCGAGTCGGTGACGGACTCGCCCTCCAGCAGCGGCGGGTAGTGCATCACCAGCCGCCCGTCCGGGCCGAAGAGCTGGCCCTGCGGGGCGAAGGGGCGCACCTGCTCGACGAGGGGAGACACGCCCATGTGCAGGTGGACCTTCTGTCCGGGGCCGTCGAAGAGACTGACGCTCTCCACGGCGGCCTGGGCCAGCAGGGCCCGGTCCAGCGAGGCCTCCAGGTCATAGCGGAAGAGCATGCCGGCGGCGACGAGCGCGCCCAGCGTGGCCAGCGCGGGCACCAGGGCCCCAAGCAGCCAGAGGCGCCGGATGAGCGTCATGAGTCGCGGCGCTCCTGCGCGACGGCCAACATGTAGCCCACGCCCCGCACCGCGCGGATGGACACGTCCTCGGCGCCCAGCCGCTCCAGCTTCGTGCGCAGGTAGCCCACGTACACCTCGAGCACGTTGGGGCTGCCCTCGAAGTCCAGGCCCCAGGCCTGCGCCATCAGCCGGGCGCGGACCTGCGGCTCACCGGGCTGGCGCGCCAGCACCGACAGGAGGGAGAACTCGCGCGCGGTGAGGGGCTCCTCGCGGGCGCCCCGGCGCAGCACCCGGCGGCGGGGATCCAACACCGCGGAGCCCAGCCGCACCGGCCCGCCCTGCTGCTCGCCACGGCGGTGGAGGGCCTCCAGCCGGGCCAGCAACTCGTCGAAGTCGAAGGGCTTCACCAGGTAGTCATCCGCCCCGGCCCGCAGCCCCATCACCTTCTCTCCGGTGGAGCCCCGGGCCGTGAGCATCAGCACCGGCGTCTGCGCGCCCGACTCACGCCACTGCCGCAGCACCGACACCCCCTCCATGTCCGGCAGGGACCAGTCGAGGATGATGACGTCGTAGTCCTCCGGAGCGCCCTGGGCCAACGCGGCACGGCCGTTGCCGCACACGTCCACCTCGTGCCCCTCCTCCCCCAGGCCCTGACGCAGCAGGCCCACCATCTTCTCCTCGTCCTCGACGAGCAGGAGCTTCATGCCATTCCCCCTGTACACGGACTCAATGGCAATCAGGGTACAGGAGCAGCCCGATACCATCCAACGCCCCGGGCGGCGCCGGAACGCCAACGTCTTCCGCGCGGCGCCCGCGTACTACCGCTCCCGCCAGGTGCGCTGGGGACTCGGCCAGCTCGGCGGCGCGGTGGGCCTGCTGGCCGGCTACCTGCTGCTGCCCTTCTGGTTGCGCGCGCTCCGGCTCCCCTTCCTCCTCGAGTACATCCCTCTGATGGAAGCGCTGGCGGGCGTGGGCTTCCTCCTGCAGCTCTCCGTCAGCTACACCGTGCTCCGGCTGGACTACGAGCTGCGCTGGTACCTGGTCTCGGACCGCGGCCTGCGCATTCGCGAGGGCGTGCTCTCCACGCGGGAGCAGACGATGACCTTCGCCAACGTCCAGCACGTGGGCATCCGGCAGGGTCCCCTCCAGCGGCTGCTGGGCATCGCCGACCTGGAGGTGTGGACGGCGGGAGGTGGAGAGGCCAAGGGAGATACCGGCGAGCATTCACACGACGGCGGGCTGCACGTGGGCTACCTGCGCGGCGTGGACGACGCGGCGGAGCTTCGCACCAGCATTCTCGACCACCTCCGGCGGTCCCGTGACTCCGGCCTGGGGGACCCCGACGACGAACAGGGCCCGCTTCCCTCGGGCGAAGCCACGCGCCCCGCGCCCCCGCGGCTCCTGGAGGCCGCCTCGGAGCTCCTTCGCGAGGTGCGCCTGCTCCGCCAGGAGGCCACGCGCGCCCCGAATCCCCAGCGGGCGGACACGCCCCCGGGGTGAGAGGACCGGGTGCTCAGCCCCCATCCCCCGCCCGCGGCGCGAGGGGGGCAATGGCACGCAGGGGTGCGTCGCTCCCCAGGGCGATGAAGGGCGCCCAGTAGTGCGGATGGGGCCGTGCCTCCCGCAGCGAGCGCATGGCCTCGCGCAGGGCGGAAGCACGTCCCTGGCCGGCCAACAGGTTGCGGTAGTAGGTCTCCATGAGGACGCCCGTGGAGTCGTCGTTCACCTTCCACAGGCTCATCACCACCATCTCCGCACCGGCCACCACCAGGGCGCGGCGCAGGCCGGAGATGCCCTGGCCCAGTTGAACCTCGCCGCGGCCGGTGTCGCACGCGGAGAGGACGACGAGCTGGGTGCCCCACAGGTCGAGCCCGGCCAGCTCCAGCGCCGTCACGAGCGAGGCGTCGGGCCGGAACTCGGAAGGTGAGGAGGCATCCGGCTCCGGGGCGCTGGCTCCCGCGAAGGCGAGGCCGGAGCGCAGCAGCGGCTCCTCGGGGCCCGGTGCCTGGGGATTGTCGGCGAGCCCGCCGAAGTGGCCCACGGCACGCACGTCCGTGGTGGGGCCGGAGCTGTCACCGAGGAAGAAGCCGTGGGTGGCCAGGTGGAGGATGCCCGGGGTGGGCAGGGAGAGCAGGCGCTCCTTGGTGGCCTCGGCGCCGAGGAAGAGACGGGACTGGGGCAGCAGGCGCTGGATGCTCTCGGCCTCCTGGCGCGTGCCCGGCAATGGCATCCACGCGTTGGAGGGGAGGACCGTGCGCTGGGTGGAGAAGAAACGCTCGAGGGAGGCCGAGCGCTCGGCCCGCTGGGAAGTGCCGCCGGAGGCCAGGGAGTCCGCTCGAGGTGAGCCCGCGAAGTCCGGGTCGGCCAGCACGAAGATGGAGGACGCGGAGCCGGGCTCCTGGGGGCGAGGCAGCAGCTCCCTGCCGGACGTGAGGTAGTTGAAGTCGAAGGTGTCGACGAGGAAGCGCTCGCCGTCGTGGAGCGCGGCGAAGGGCACCAGGCCCAGCTGCCCGTCGGGAGACAGGAAGAGGCGGCGGCTCTTGCCCAGCACGGGCAGCAGCGGCTGGAAGGCGAGCCGGTGGAGCTCCTGGGCCGTGGCCTGGAACGAGGCCTCGCGGTTGGCCAGGGCGTTGCGCAACCGCGAGGCGGCGCGGTCAATGGGCTCTGCGGGCCCCAGATCCACGGCACGGGTCGAGGCATCGGGGAAGAGCACCAGCGCCAGGTAGCGCAGCGGGCCAGGAAGCTTCTCGCGGGGCGTACCGGGTTGGGGGCGCAGGGGCCGGTCCTGGTAGGCGATGAGCTCCACGAGGGCGCCCTCCCTGGGGAGCGAGGAGGCCACGCGGCCGGCGATCTCCGCGGGAGGAGGAAGGGCCGTGAGCGCACGGAGGGGAGCGGAGCGTCTGGCCAGGGCCGCTTCGAGCGAGTCACCCTCGTCGACCAGCGCCTGGAGGCGCTTCTGGTAGTCCTGGGGTGGGAGCGAACCGGGCCCGTCGAGCGAGAGGGTGGCCAGTTGGGTGCGCAGGCCCCGCAGCTGCTCGAAGCGGCCGCGGTCCCCGGCGTCCAGGTTCCGGAAGAGGGAGCGGGAGATGTTGGCCGTCTCCTCGACGGAGCGGCCCTTGAGCAGGAGCACGGCGCTGAGCGCCAGACGCCGCACCCGGGCGTCCTCGGGGTGCGCACGCAGCAGGGCGTAGAGCGTCTGCTCATCCGCGCGCAGATATTGGAGGAAGCTGGCCAGACGCGAACCGGAGAAGTCGAGCGCCTCCCGGCGCAGGCGCCGCTCGGAAATGGCGAAGGCCCGTGTGAAGAGTGGCAGGGCGTTGGCGAGGCGATGCTGGCCCAGCCGGAGCAGAGCGAGGCCGTTGAGCGTCCGGGCCACATCGGGGTGCTGTTTGCCCAGGGCCGATTCCTGGATGGCGAGCGCGCGCTGATAGAGCGGCTCGGCCCGTTCATACAACCCCTGGTTCTCGTAAACGGTAGCGAGGTTGTTGAGCGATTGGGCGAACTCGCGATGGTGGCCTCCGAGAGCCGCCTCCCGGATGGCGAGCGCGCGCTGGTGGAGCGGCTCGGCCCGGTCGTACGCCCCCTGGTTCACGTAGAGGATGGCGAGGTTGTTGAGCGCGGTGGCGACGAGGGGATGAGTCCCACCCAGGGCCGCATCCAGGAGGGACAGGGAGCGCTGGTAGAGGGGCTCGGCCCGGGCGTACAGCCCCTGATCCTCATAGATGATGGCGAGGTTGTTGAGGGATTTGGCGACTTCGGGGTGCTGGCTGCCGAGCGCCGCTTCCTGGATGGCGAGCGCGCGCTGATAGAGCGGCTCGGCCCGCCCGTACGACCCCTGGTCCGCGTGGAGGTTGGCGAGGGTCGTGAGCGCCGTGGCGAGGTCGGGGTGGGTGTCGCCGAAAGCCGCTTCCAGGATGGCGATCGCACGTTGGAGCAAGGGCTCGGCCCGCCCGTACAACCCCTGCTCCGAGTAGAGAAGGGCGAGGTTGATGAGGGATTGGGCGATCTCGGGGTGGTCCTTGCCGAGCGCCGCCTCGCGGATGGCGAGCGCGCGCTGGTGGAGCGGCTCGGCCCGGCCGTACAACCCCTGCTCCGTGTAGAGGTGGGCGAGGTTGTTGAGCGCGTTGGCGAGAGCGGGATGGTGCTTGCCGAAGTTCGCCTCATCGATGGCGAGCGAGCGCTGGTAGAGCGGCTCGGCGCGGCCGTACAACCCCTGGTCCTTGTAGAGGTTGGCGAGGTTGTTGAGGGATTGGGCGACATCGGAGTGTTTCTTGCCGAGGGCCGCCTCCCGGATGGCGAGCGCGCGCTGGTGGAGCGGCTCGGCCCGGTCATACGCCCCCTGGTTCAAGGAGATGATGGCGAGGTTGTTGAGCGTCTTGGCGATGTCGGGGTGGTTCTTGCCAAGGGCCACCTCCCGGATGGCGAGCGCGCGCTGGTAGAGGGGCTCTGCCTGGCCGTACAGCGCCTGGAACAGGTAGACATTGCCGAGCTTGTGGAGCGTCTGGGCGACGTCGGGGTGGTTCTTGCCGAGGGCCGCCTCCCGGATGGCGAGCGCGCGTCGAAGCAGGGGCTCGGCCTGGGCCAGTTCCCTCTGCCGCATCCGAAGCTCGCCCATCAAATCCAGACAGCTGGCGACGTCTGGATGCGAGCCCCCGAGCACGGTCTCCCTCAGCGCGAGCGCATGCTCGGCCCGCGCGAGGGCCTCGGCATATGCACCCGAGGCCTGGAGCGCCGTGGCCTCGTCGAAGGCGGTCTGGGCCTCCCGCAGCCGCGCATCCGGCGTCTCCTCGCCGGCCCTGGCGCCCGCCGCACAGCAGAGAACCACTGCCAACATCCATCCGAAGAACCGAGGCATGTCTTCCCCCCTTTGTTTGAATGACTTCCCTGCGCGTCTCACAGCCAGCTCGGGTCCGCGCGGCCCAGGCCCTCGAGGGCCTTCTCGGCCGCCCTCACGCCGAACCAGTTGGCTTCCTCGAAGAGAGCCATGCCGCCCAGGTCCGAGTGCGCGAAGTGCAGCGACTCGCCGAGGCTCTCCTGCGCCGCGAAGCGCGCCGGGCCCCAGAGGAAGCCGGGCGTGGGCCGCACCATGGCGTGGCCCCAGCGCATGACCTCCAGGCGCCGGGCCAGCGGGGCGATGTCCGGGTGCGCGGCCAGCATGTCCGCCATCACCAGCCCCTCCCACTCGGCGTAGCCGGCGGAGAGCACCTTCTGGCACTCGGCCTTCACGTCCAGCCCGGCCATGGGCAGGTACCAGGTGAACACCGTGGGCCCGCGCTCGTCCATGCGCAGTCCCTGGTGCGTGGCCACCACGTAGCCCAGGCTGCGGCTCTCGTAGAAGACGTTGTCCCACGCCATCGGGAAGCCGTGGGACACCGGCTTCTCGGAGAGCGTCAGGTTCGCCACCACCCACGGCCCGTACTGGAAGGCGCCCAGCCACTCGGGGCGCTTCTCGCGCCACGGGGCCACCACGTGCGCCGCCACGAAGCGCGGACAGGCCAGCACCACCTGCCGCGCCCGGTATGCCCGGGGCCTGCCCGTCGCCGCCTCCAGCGCGTCCACCCGGCAGCCGCCCTCCACGGGCTCCACCGAGTGCACCAGCACGTCCCGCTCCACCTGCCCCGGCGCCAGCGAGGACAGCAGCTGCTTCACCAGGTGCCCGTTGCCCTCGGGCCAGCTCAGGAAGCCCTCGCTGCGCTCGCCCTTGCCGTCCTGGCGCGCGGCGAAGTACCAGATGCCCGCCCACGCGGACACGCCCTCGGCCGTGGTGCCGTAGTCGTCCCGGCACGCGTAGTCCACCAGCCAGCGCAGCCGCGGCGAGCGGAAACCCTCCGCCTCCATCCACCGCGCCATCGTCACCTGGTCGAGCGCCGTCCACTCGGCGTCATCGCTGGAGAGCGCCGTGGGCACCGCGAAGGCCTTGCGCCCCTTCGCATCCCGCGCCGCCGCGAAGGCATTCATCCTCGCCTCGAAGCGCTCCAGCTCGGCCAGCTCCGCCGGGCTCGCGCCCGCGCGCAGGTAGAGGCCCTCGTACCACTCGCCCTTGTAGAAGAGGCGCTCCTCGGGCTCGCGGATGAGCAGCTCCTCGGCGTAGGCGGGGTAGCCCTGCGCGTCCAGGCCCGTCACCGCGCCCATCTCGCGCAGCAGCCGCAGCACCGGCCCCGAGTCCACCAGCGGCGCCGGCAGGTAGTGCGCGCCCCACGGGTACGCGGACACCTCGTTGCGCCCCGAGCGGGAGGTGCCTCCCGGCTCCGAGTCCAGCTCCAGCACCCGCACGTCCTTCACGCCCGCGGCCGCCAGCCGCCACGCCGCGCTCAGGCCCGCCACGCCTCCGCCCACCACCAGCACGTCCACCGCCTGGGCCTCGGCCGCGCGAGGCAGTGCCCCACCCCGCAGCTTGTGCCCCACGTCCACCGCCCGGTCCACGATGGCGCCGGGCACCGGCTCGCGCGCACGCGTCCGCCGGCATGCACTGGCCGCCACCGCCGAGCCGAGGAACGCGGCGACGAGCTCCCGCCGCGTCAGTTCCACCGCCGCCACTCCTCCTCGTAATAGTGGACGAGCACCTGGTTGTTCAGCCGGTTCACCTCGGCCGGCAGCGGGCCCATGTCCAGGGGGAACTGGAAGAGGCCCTCGTGCGTGTCGTCGGTGAGGAAGCGCAGCCCCGGGGGAAGCGGGCGGCGCGGCGGCACGGGCTCATGGGCCACCAGCACGTAGCCCCACTCGCCGAAGGAGGGCACCAGCGCGTGGTAGGGCTGCGTCCAGAAGCCCGCCGCCTTCAGCGTGGTGTCGATGCACCAGAAGGAGCGCCGGGCGAACATCGGCGAGGTGCTCTGGATGACGGCCACCCCTTCCGGCGCCAGCCGCCGCTTGAGCAGCTTGTAGAAGCCCGTGGTGTACAGCTTGCCCAGCGAGAAGTTGTTGGGGTCCGGGAAGTCCACCACGATGACGTCCCACGTCTCCGGCTTCTCCCGGAGGTACTCCATGGCGTCCGTGTTGATGACGTGCATGCGCGGATCCGCCAGCGCGTGCGCGTTCAGCTCGGCCAGCTCGTCGTAGCGCGTGGCCAGGCCCGTCATCGCGGGATCCAGGTCCACCAGGGTGACGTTCTTCACCTCGGGGTACTTGAGGATCTCCCGCGCCGCGAGCCCGTCCCCACCGCCGAGCACCAGCACGCGCTCCAGCTTGCCCGCGCGCACCAGCACCGGGTGCACCAGGGCCTCGTGGTAGCGGTACTCGTCCAGGCTGGAGAACTGCAGGTTGCCGTTGAGGTACAGCGAGAAGCCGCGCTTGCCGCGCGTCAGCACGATCCGCTGGTAGGGCGAGCTCGTCGCGTGCACCACGTCATCCGCGTAGAGGTGCTCCTCGGAGAAGTTGGAGAGCCGGTCGCCCAGGACGAGCCCCACCACCAGGAAGAGGCTGAGCGCCACGGCCTTCACGCGCAGCCGCACGGGGTGGGCCAGCACGGGCGCCAGCAGCCACGTGCTCCACAGGCCCACCAGCGCGTTGAGCAGCCCGAAGAGCAGCGAGGTGCGCACCAGCCCCAGCTTGGGCACGAAGAGCAGCGGGAAGCTGATGCTCGCCGCCAGCGCGCCCAGGTAGTCGAACGTCAGCACCTGGCTGACCAGATCCTTGAACTTGAGCTGATCCTTGAGGATGCGCAGCAGGAGGGGAATCTCCAACCCCACCAGCGTGCCAATGGCCAGCACGCTGCCGTACAGCGCCACGCGGAACACGTCCGTGAGGGCGAAGGTGAGGAAGAGCATCGGCGCGCACAGGCCACCGATCAGGGCCACGCCCAGCTCGATTTCCACGAAGCGCTGGGCGACTCCGCGCTCGATGAAGCGCGAGAGCCAGCTGCCGATGCCCATGGCGAACAGGTAGGTGCCAATCACCGTGGAGAACTGGGTGATGGAGTCGCCGAGGAGGTAGCTCGCCAACGCGCCGACGATGAGCTCATAGATGAGCCCACACGTGGCGATGACGAGCACGGTGAAGAAGAGGAGCGTCTTGTTCAAAGCGGGTACGGCCTGTGCCGCGGGGCGTCAGCCCGAGATGGCCGAGGCCACGATGATGGCCAGGCCGAGGATGAAGGAGCCCATGACGAGACCGAGGGCCGTGTTCTGGTCCACCTCGATCTCCTTGTGCACATCGAAGGGCATGATGAGCCGGAAGACGAACAGGCCCGCGACGAACACCGCCAGACCGACGAGCGAGTACACGAGGCTCGCCAGCAGGTTGTCCAGGCTCACCACCACTGACAGGACTCCCAGGAACATCACTTCCCTCCCATGAAACCGCCGGTCCAGGTTCGCACGCCGCCGCCGCGCGCCGAGGCCTGGCCACGCTGCGAACGGGTGAAGGGCTCACAGCCCGTGAAGGCCACCACGGCATAGAGGATGACGATGACTCCACCGATGTACTTCATGGACACCCTCTCTTCTCAATCATCCGAGCTGGAACCCAGGTTGCTCTCCGCCCAGCGCGCCGACTCGAAGCTGGAGGAGCGGAAGAAGGCCAACGCGGGCGCGATGAGCAGCAGGACCAGCGCACAGCAGAACCAGGAGCCGCGCGGCGTGTCGCTCACGAGCGTCACCTTGTAGCCCTGGCCCTGCGTGGGCCGGCCGTCGAAGAAGGCCGTGGTGCGCAGCACGTAGCGCCCCGGGGCCACCGCGGACAGGTACTCCGTCTCCGTCTGGCTGCCCTCGCTCCACGAGCCGTCCGAGTCGCGGCCGGAGTAGTAGCTCACCTCGTCGTAGAAGCTGACGGTCTCGCCGGTCTGCTCGTTGACCAGGTCCCCCTGGACGCCGAGCCAGGAGTTGCTCACCGGCGCCAGCAGGATGGCCTCCACGTTGCCGCGCTTGTGGATGTCGAAGGGCTCGCTGAAGGTCATCGCCGAGGGCGTGCCGGACTGGGCGTCCGGCTCCAGGCGGACCTCCTGCACCAGCACCGTGCGCTTGTCGGCGATGATGTTGGCGACGAGGAAGATGAAGAGCAGCGCCGTGGCCCAGACGCCCGTCCACATCCAGGTTCCCTTGCTGGAGTGCGGGTTGGGCTGGCTGGGGGCGATGCCCTCGGGCGTGGGCAGGGGCTCCTCGAGCTTGAAGGCCTCGCGGATGACATCGGGGGCCAGGTACTCGCCGAGCGTGTACGTCACCTCGTTGTCGGTGCGGTCCACGTTCACCGAGAACGGGGGCGCCACGTACTCCTCGGCCCGCGCGGTCTCTCCCGCCTGGACCTCCCAGTAGAACTCGCCGAGCACCGTCTCGGTCTCGGCGATGACGCTCTGGAAGGCCCGGTAGCGCCGGTTGTCCAGGTGCGCGGCCACGCCCGGGGCCACCGCCACGTCACCGGCGGCCAGCGGCTCGAGGAGGGTCCAGTGCCCGTTGGACTGCATCAGCCAGATGAAGCCGCGCTGGCGGTTGAAGAGGAGGTACTCCTCCCACGGGTAGCGGACGCCCTCCACGTTGCACGAGCGCACCAGGAAGCCGATGCACACCCACTCGGCGTCCCGCAGCTTGCCCTTGGCGCCCAGGGGGATGAGCGGCGGGTGGTCCGGCTTCTCCAGCAGCTGGAGGAAGGACAGCTTGCCGCGGCTCGCGTCCAACAGCGCGCCGCAGAAGGGGCAGGCCACGCGTTTGGTGCGGTCCGGCGCGCGCAGCTCCAGGGGGCCGTTGCAGTTCGTGCAGCGCGCCTGCTGCAGCGCCACCTTGCGCACCTTGGGCCGCAGCTGGTCCGGGGGAATGCCCAGCTCCGTCAGCTTCAGCTTCTTGCCGACGTACACCTCGGGCTCGCTCGTCCCGGTGCCGAAGTCGAGCGTGAGGAAGACGCCGCCGGGGCCCGTGGCGTCCACGTAGTGGCTGTCCGCCTCCGGGTCCACGTCGCTGGGGAGCTGGCCCGCGGCGGACACCACGCGGCCGTGCCCGCGCTCCTCCACCACCAGCCGGTGGCCCTGGAGCGAGAAGCGGTGGCCGGGCTCGAAGTCCTCGAGCACCAGCTCCGGCTCGGTGCCGGAGGCGAGCAGCAGGTGGAAGGCGCCCTCGGACTCGGAGAGCCAGCCGGTGCGCCCGTCGTCGAACTCCACGTACCACTCGTCCCAGGGCCCCGCGCCGTGGTCCTTCTGCAGGTGGCCCACCAGCCGGTAGGCGTCGCGGCCGATGCGGCCCTCGGCGTTGAGCTGGAGGGGCGAGTCGGTGTCGACGATGGCGCCAATCTTCCCGTGCGCCTCGAGGTGGTTGCCCTGCCGGGCCACCACCGTCTGGCAGTGGCTGCACACCACGACCAGTGCGGTGCCCGCGGAGAACTCGACGGGAGCTCCACAGGAAGGACAGTTGCCCTGCGTCACGCCTCCACCCCCCGGGGCAGCTCACGGACGCGGCAGGAGGCCGCGCCCAGGTGCCGCGCCAGCAGCGCCTCGAAGTCCGGACGCTCGCGGGTGCGGCAGCAGTAGACGTTGAGCGCGGCGAAGCCGTGCTCGGGGAAGGTGTGGACGGCGAGGTGGCTCTCCGCCAGCAGCGTGAGGCCGGTGATGCCGCCCGGCTCCGGGAACACGTGCCACTGGGGCTGACCGACCACCTTCAGCTCCATCCGCACGATGAGCTCCTCGAACAGGGCCGCGAGCGCAGCCGTGTCCTTCAGGCGCTCTGGCGGGCACCCGCACACATCCACGAGCCATTCCTGTCCGGTCGTCAGCGTCCTTCCTCCCCTTACGAGGCCCACCTTCTATCACGAGCCCCTCGCCGGTGTGTGCTGGAGAACGGAAGGGCCCGGCCCTGGTACGCTGCGGGCCCGTATGTCTCGGAAGGACCTCGTTTCCCCAGCCCCGCCGTCCCCGCCCGTCGAGGGGGTACGTACTCCCCGTCACACGTTGCAGCAGCCCGCCCCGGGCGCGGTGGCGCGGCTCCTGCGGTCGCTGCGCGAGCTGCCCGAGGCGGTGCGCGAGCCGGGCCCCGGGAGCACGGGGCTGGCGGGGTGGTTCAAGGCGGAGACGCCGCCGCCCACGGACATCACGCCCCGGTTCCGCGAGGTGTACCAGCGTGTGCGCGAGGGCGAGCCGGTGCTGCCGGACGAGGCGCGGCGGTACCAGTACCTGATGGTGAAGGGGATGATGGGGGACGAGGTGCCCGGCTACCTGGAGGACAACCAGGCGCGGCTGGAGAAGCGGGGGCTGGAGACGCGCGAGGTGGCGGTGGACACGGAGGGGCGGCTCGCGAACAACGTGAAGGTGGTGCGCGAGGCGCTGCTGGACGCCATCCACTTCCGACGCACGGTGGTGCTGGTGGGGCACAGCAAGGGGGGCGTGGAGGCGATGAGCACGCTGGCGCTCTACCCGGAGTTGAGGCGGCACGTGCGCGCGGTGGTGACGCTGCAGTCGCCGTTTGGCGGCTCGGTCATCGCGAATGATCTGGTGACGACGCCCTCGCTGCGGCGGTTGCTGGACGTGACGTTTCCGTCGCTGTTCCAGGGGGATGCGGGCTCGGTGGAGGACCTGTCGTACGCGCGGCGGATGGAGTTCGTGCGGCAGCACCCGTACCCGATGGACATTCCCACGGTGTCGCTGGCGACGTCGCGGCTGTCGAGGCGCTCGCTGATGCGGCCGCTGTGCGCCTACGTGCACGAGCGTTATAGGTGGGCGTGTGATGGATTGGTGAACGCGGTGGACGCGGAGGTGCCGGGCTCGCGGGTGGTGCGGCTGGACGACATGGACCACGCGGAGGCGGCCCTCACGGGCCTGCCCGGCTTCTCCAACTACTACCCGGGCGACCTCACCGAGACGATGGTCGCCCTGGCACTCGAAACGCGGCCCTGAGGCTCACGCCGCGGCGGTGCTGGCCGCGGCAACCGCCGGAGCGAAGCGCGCCATCACATCCCCCACGTACACGTAGGACAGGTACGTGGGAGACGTCCTCGCCTCGCTCTGGCGCAGACGCCGCAGCGCCTCACCCACCGAGAGGTGTTTCTCCCTCAGGTCCGCCACCAGCTGCTCCACCGCGTTGCGCGCGTGCGCGTCCTGCACCGGCCACAGCGGCGCGATGAAGCCCGCGAAGGACTCGCTCACGAACGTCTCGGCCCAGCCTCCGATGCCTCCGAGCATCTCGGTGGCCGTGCCCACCTCGCAGGCGTTGAAGATGACGAGCGGCCGCGACTTCTGCCCCAGCATCACCATGGAGTTGCGGACCTCGAGCGTCCTCAGCTCCCCGTCCTCCAGGTACACGCAGGAGGGCGACACCTCGTTGTTCGGGCTGTACTTGCCGTGCCCCGCGAAGTGCACCAGCCCCACGGTGGGCGCGTAACCACCGCCCAACAGATTCATCACGGGCTGACGCCGGCCGGCCACACGCACCGCCCGGAAGCGCTTGGAGAGCTGCTTCGACTCCTCCTGCGCCTGCGGCAGGGGCGCCAGGTGTGCGTGGTACTGGTAGTCCGGAGCGATGGTGAGGATGTCCCCGTGCGACAGGCGCGCCGTCATCGACGTCTGGTAGTCCAGCAGCCACCGCGCTACCGGATGGTCCATGCACAGCAGCCCCGCGTCCGGCACATCCACGGGCGCCATCAGCTCCCAGGGGATGTGCGGATCATCCGTGATGAACTGGATGGGGAAACCCGGCCCGTACTCCTGGCGCAGGGCCCGGAACGTCTCCCGGAAGGCCGTGGGCGTGCGCTGGTACAGCAGCTTCCCCAGCCCGAGGAACCAGGGGAAGTGATCGCCGGAGCGCAGCTCGCGCGCCGTGGCGGCCACGCTCTGGAAGAAGGCGGACGGGTCCGAGCCCAGGTCCAGGTCTCCCGAGAGCCGCGCCGGCAATCCCTTGCACGGCACCGACACGTGGAGCATCCAGTACAGGCGCCGCGGGTTGCCCTTGTCCAACCGGTGGATCTGCACCGTCAGGTGGGGCTTCTGGGCACCGGCCTCGAGCGCGAACGTCCCCTTCCCCTCATCCGCCTCCCGGGCGGACGCGGGCGCCATCCCCGCTGGAGGTGTCGAGGAGGAGCGCGAGGAGGACGGATCCACGCCCCCCGAGCCCGAGGACTCGACGGGGATGCGCCTGCGGGCCGCGCCGCAGAACCGCCCGTTGTACTCGAAGGTGGCCACCACGGTGAGCTCGCCCGAGGCGCTCGGGTGGACGGTGCCGGTCAACGTGGCGGCGATGGAGGCCTCGTTGCGCCGCACCAACACCACGCCCGTGTCCGCCCCGGGACGGAACGTCATCTCCGAGCACAGCAGCCGGACCTTGATGGGAAGCTCCTGCCAGTCCGGCGCCAGTCCGGAGAGGGTGACGCCCGCGGACTCCGTCACCGCGCCCACCTCGGCCAGCGACAGGTCCACCGTGAGCGGAAGCGCCTGGCCGGCCCGCGCGGGCACGATCGGCTCCACCGAGGGATAGCGCGTAATGGCCTGCCCCTCGTCCCGCGGCACCGGGGCTTCGGTGGCCTGCGGCGCGGGCTTCACCAGGGTGCTGTGCTGGAGAATCACGGGCTCCGCCGGCTTCGTGTCCTTCCGCTGCGTCTCCGGATCCGGAGCTCCCGCGGACTGGAAACACACCAGCTCGTCCACCACGTCCTCCTCGTCCACGGGCAGCTCGCCCGCACGGTGGAAGACGGCGAAGACGTCCGTCACGGGGATGACCTCGGGGCCGCCCTTGACGCTCACGCGGTACATGCCGGCCTGCAGCGGCGGCAACGTGCCCACGTGGAAGCCATCCGCGTCCCGCGCGAGCGCCGCCGACCAGGTCTGCTGCGTCTTCACGTGGGTGACGAAGGCGCGGAGCGCGACGGGCTCGGCCGAGGGGCGGACCCGCACCGTCACCGGCTCGTCGTGCGCGTACGCATCCTCGATGTGCAGCGAGAGCTGCTTGGAGGCCTGCTCCGGCGCCCGGTACTTGAGGAGGTTGATGTCCTGGCCGGTGAGCACCCCCTGCACGTGGGCCAGCACCTCGAAGGCGTTCTGCAGCGAGGCGTGGGACGTGGGGCTGTACATGACACGCGCGTGGTGCCGCTCCTCCAGGGGGAAGGCGGAGACGCGCGGCACGGTGCCATCACCGCCGTTGTCCGTGCCATCCGGGTCGCTGTAGAGCATCTCCACCGCGCCGGACGCCTGGACGCGCACGCCCTGCAGCGTGGGCTGGAAGGTGCCCACCACGGGGTGGAGGTTGTAGCCCCGCTCGAGGTACTCGGAGCTGCGCGAGTTGGCCAGCATCGCGCTCTCGATCTCCCGCTGGAAGGCGAGGCCCTGCGCGGCCCGGACGGGGTCCAACCCGCCGAGGCCCTTCATCTCGCCCGGGCGGACGAGGCTCCCATCGGGCAGCTGCACGCACGGGTAGATGGGCAGCAGCTGGTACGCCGAGGGCAGCGAGCGCACCATGGCCGTCAGGTCGAAGAGGTTCACCGGCCCGAGGTCCTTGCGGAAGCCCAGCGCGAGCGCCTGCAGCGCCATGAACGAGCCGCGGTGGGGCGTGCCGAAGGTGATGAGCGCGCGGGTGTCCTTCCAGCCGCCGAGGCACTCGAGGTAGTAGCGCGAGACGACGCCGCCCATGGAGTGGCCCACGAGGATGAGGCGCGCGTCGGGATGGCCGCCGTGGCTGTTGCGCCACGCGTGGAGCCAGCGCGGCGCCAGCCAGGCGAGCCGCTTCGCGGTGAAGCGGATGTCACGCCGCCAGTCGTAGGGGAACTCGAAGAAGTTGGCGCCCGGGATGAGGCCGAGCTGGCTCACCAGCGTCTCGGCCACGCGGGTGTAGCCGTCCACCTTCCACAGGCCGGGGATGAGGTGCGTGTCGGGCAGCATGGCGGTGGCTTCCACACCGTCATCGGCGAGCTCGCCCCCGCTGTCGGACTTCAGGGTGAGGGACTTCACGCTGCCCGCGCCGCTGAAGAGCGCGCGGAAGATGGCGCTGCCCGACAGCCCCCAGATTTCCTTGCCGTCCCGCTTGAGCACGCTGCCGAGCAGACCCGGCAGCAGAACGACGACATCCTTGATGACGGCGGCCATTGCTTCCTCCAGAGAGGGACACCCACCCCAGGCGCTCTACGCTCGAGCTCCAGGAGAACTGACGATAGCGGGAATTCTACGGTTCCCTACCCACGAGCCGGATCAGGGCAACGGTATGGGACTGAACGCTCCGGGCGGACGTGCGCGCTTCTGAACACCGGTTCAGAGCGTTGCATTCCGCGAAGGCCCGGGTTGCGAGCCTCCGTTCGCTCTGTAGGATGCCCGCCCCATGAGCAATCGACTGCTGAAGACCGGACTCCTCCTTCTCGCCCTGACCGCCTGCTCCAAGGACAAGGACAAGCAGGCCGAGGGCACGACGCCCCCCGCCACGACGCCCCCGGCGGCCCAGACGCCTCCGCCCGCGACGCCTCCGCCCGCCACGCCTCCGCCGGAATCGCAGCTCGCCGTCGAGCCCAAGGTCCACGGCTCCAGCCCGGTGCCCCGGACGAATCCTCCCGCGGAGAACCCGGGCCCCTGGCAGAAGAAGGCGCTGGAGGGCCAGGAGCTGTTCGCCACGATGGACACGAACCAGGGCACCATCGTGTTGAGGCTCTTCTCGAAGGAGGCGCCGCTCACGGTGGCGAACTTCGTGGGCCTGTCCACCGGGGAGCAGACGTGGACGGACCCGAAGACGCAGGAGGTGAAGAAGGGCACGCCGCTGTACAAGGACGTCATCTTCCACCGCGTCATCCCGGGCTTCATGATCCAGGGAGGAGATCCGCTGGGCATGGGCGTGGGCTCGCCGGGCTACAACTTCGAGGACGAGGTCCAGAACGGCAAGAGCTTCGACAAGGTGGGCCTGCTGGCGATGGCGAACCGGGGACCGGGGACGAACGGGAGCCAGTTCTTCATCACCACGTCGACGCCCGCGCACCTGACGGGCCGGCACACCATCTTCGGTGAGGTGGTGAAGGGCTACGACGTGGTGGAGCGCATCTCGCAGGTGCCGACCGGCGAGCGCGACAGGCCGCTGAAGGACGTGGTGCTCAAGAAGGTGACGATCAGCGCCGAGCAGCCCAAGTAATGAGAGCCGCGATGCGACGTGTGAGCACGCGCCTGGGCGAGCTGGACTGCCAGGTGGTGGATGGGGTGCCCGAGGGAGCGAGCCCGGAGCTGGCGGTGGTGCTGTGCCACGGCTTCGGGGCGCCCGCGACGGACCTGGTGCCGCTGGCGATGGAGCTGGTGGAGCTGAAGCCGGAGCTGGCGTCGAAGGTGCGCTTCGTGTTCCCGGCGGCGCCGCTGTCGCTGTCCGCGCTGGGGATGCCGCACGCGAGGGCCTGGTTCAACCTGCCGCAGGAGGTGCTGATGGGGCAGGAGCGCGACTGGGACGAGTTCGCGGTGGCGACCCCGGAGGGACTGGCCCAGGCGAGGCGCGGGGTGATGAGCCTGCTGTCGGCGCTGTCGGCGGCGACGAAGCTGCCGTATGGGCGGATGGTGCTGGGCGGGTTCAGCCAGGGCGGGATGGTGACGACGGACGTGGCGCTGCGGCTGGAGGAGGCCCCGGCGGGGTTGTGCATCCTGTCGGGGACGCTGATCTGCCAGGAGGAGTGGAAGCAGCGGGCGGAGAAGCGCAAGGGCCTGCCGGTGCTGCAGAGCCACGGGCGCGTGGACACCGTGCTGGCATACGGGCAGGCGGAGCGGCTGAGGGATCTGCTGACGAACGCGGGACTGTCGGTGGAGTTCCTCCCCTTCAACGGACCGCACACGATCGCGCCGGAGACGCTGGAGCGGATGGCGGAGTTCCTGCACACCCGTCTCACGAGTCGTTGAACGCTCCCTCTCCCCCTGGGAGAGGGTCGGGGTGAGGGTCGTAGGGCCCGGGAGGAGACGAGCCATGTATCGCGCGAAGGAACTGACGGTGGCGACGCGGGGCCGGGGCTTCTACGACATCACGGGCGAGGTGCAGCGAGCAGTGGAGGAGAGCGGTGCACGGGAGGGCCTGTGCACCATCTTCCTGCACCACACGAGCGCCTCGTTGCTGTTGTGCGAGAACGCGGATCCGGACGTGCGAAAGGACCTGGAGTCGTTCTTCTCGAGGCTGGTGAAGGACGGAGACCCGCTCTTCCGGCACGACGCGGAGGGTCCGGATGACATGCCGGCGCACGTGCGCACGGTGCTGACGCAGAACTCGCTGAACGTGCCGGTCAAGGGAGGCGAAGCGAACCTGGGAACATGGCAGGGCATCTACGTCTGGGAGCACCGGACGTCCCCGCACCACCGCCGAGTCACCGTCTCCGTGGTGAGCTGAGGCCCGCGCCCCCCAATCTCCCCCAATCTCCCCTCGCCCTCCGGGAGAGGGACGGGGTGAGGGTATCGAGCGCCCCGGGTTCCCACCCGTTTGCCCTACTCCGCGGGCTCCTGGGCCTCGAGCAACTTGTAGAGCGTCTTGCGGTCCACGCCGAGCAACCGCGCGGCCTCGCTCTTGTTCCCGCCCACATGCTGGAGCACATGGGCCGCATAACGCCGTGACAGCTCCGCCAGACTCGGCATGTCCCCGGCCAGGCCACTGAGCTTCTTCGGCGCATCGCCAATGGGCTCGGGGAAATCCTGCGGCCCCAACACACCGGTGACGTTGAGCGCGAGCGCCCGGGCCACCACGTTCTCCAACTGCCGCACGTTGCCCGGCCAGTCGTACGCGGTGAGCCGCGTCATCACCTCGGCCGTGACAACAGGAGCCACACCCCCCCGGGCATGCAGCGCGGCGAAGTGCTCGACCAGGGCGGGAATGTCCTCCCGCCGCTCGCGCAGGGGCGGCAGGTGCAGGTGCACGACGTCCAACCGGTACAACAGATCCTCGCGAAACAACCCCTCGGCCACGCGCTCCTTCAAATCCTTGTTCGTCGCGGCCACCACGCGGACGTCCACCTTCACCGGAGCGCTCTCGCCGACGCGGCGGATCTCCCCCTCCTGCAACGCGCGCAACAGTTGCGCCTGCACCTTGGGCCCCACGTCCCCAATCTCGTCGAGGAACAGCGTGCCCCCGTGGGCCTCCTCGAACACACCGCGCCGCGCCCCCGAGGCTCCGGTGAACGAGCCGCGCGCATGGCCGAACAGCTCGCTCTCCATGAGGGACTCGGCGATGGCGCCACAGTCCACGGGAATGAAGGCGCCACTGGAGCGCGGCGAGCGCCGGTGCAGCGCACGCGCCACCATCTCCTTGCCCGTACCCGTCTCGCCGGTAATCAACACCGGCACCGACGTGGCCGCCGCCCGGGCCACCTGCTTGTAGACCTCGAGCAGCGCCGGGCTGCGCCCCACCATGGAGCCACGCTCCACCTGCTTGCGCAGCGAGCGGTTCTCCTCCACCAGCCGCTTCTGCTCCAGCGCGCGCTTCGCCACGCGGACGATGGCGTCCACGTCGAAGGGCTTGGCGAGGTAGTCGAAGGCGCCCTGCTGGATGCTGTCCAGCGCGCCCTCGATGTTGCCGAAGGCCGTCACCACGATGACGGGCGTGTCCGGCAGCTGCGCGCGCACCTCGTTCAACACCGTGAGCCCATCGCCCGCGTTGGGCATGGCCATGTCGGTGAGCACCAGGTCGAACGGCCCCTCCTCGGCGAGCCGCGTGCTGGCCTCCTTCGGGTGCGAGGCCTGGAACACCTGGCCGAGCATGCCGAGCAGGCGCTTGAGCAGGTCCCGCGCGTGGGGATCATCATCGACGACGAGGATACGGGCGGGACTCATGTACCGACTCCGCGAACAGGGGGCGCGGCCTCGGCCGCGAGGGGAAAGCGGACCACCACCCGGGTGCCCACGCCCAACTCCGAGCGCACTCCCAGCACGCCGCCATGGGCCTCCACCAGCCGCTTCGTGGTGGCCAGCCCGAGCCCGTGCCC
The DNA here is from genome assembly GCF_036277355.1 of Archangium sp. GTDB lineage: Bacteria > Myxococcota > Myxococcia > Myxococcales > Myxococcaceae > Archangium. The sequence continues at coordinate 28,094 of NZ_DASUNC010000041.1, read as the reverse complement.
GGGAATCCCCCGGGTCTCCGGGCCCCGGAAGAAAGGCTGGAAGAGCTTCGCCTGCGTCTCCGGGCTCATGCCGGCGCCATTATCGGCCACCTCCAGCACCGCCTCGCCGCCTTCTCGCACCACCTTCACGGAGACATGTGCCTCGGGCCGGCCCGCCGTGTACTTCACCGCGTTGGACAGCAGGTTCTGCGCGATGAGCTGCAACAACTGCGAGGGGCAGGACACCTTCACACCGGACTCCAGCGAGCGCTCCAGCGCCACGCCCTGCGCGGCGGCCGTCTGGCTCACCTCCAGCAGCAGCGTGGTCACCGCCGTGTCCAGCTCGCCCACCGCGGGCTCGCCCCGGGTGCCGGCGCGGCAGAAGCGCAGCAGCGCCTCGATGAGCTCGCCCATGCGCACCGCGCTGGACTCGGAGAGCGACACCAGCTCCAGCGCCTGCGCGTCCTTCACCGCCCCCGAGCGGCGCAACAGCGTCAGGTACCCCTTGAGCGGCGACAGCGGGCCCATCAGGTCATGCGCCACGCGCCGGGTGAAGGCGTCCAGCTCCTGGTTGCGCCGGTCCAGCTCCTCCATCTGCGCCTGGATGGTGGCCTCCTGCCGCTGCAGCACCGAGGTGATGCGCCAGCCCACCCCGAGCGACACCAGCACCGCCAGCAGCGTCACCCCGCCTCCAAAAGCAAGGTTGCGCACGCGCAGCGAGGCCAGGTGGTCCAACAGGAGCCGGGCCTCGTCCGCGTTCTCCCGTGCGAGCTGCCCCGCCAGGCCATCGATCTCCTCGGCCAGCGGGCGCACCTGCTCCACCAGGTGGTGCCGCGCCTGCTCGGACTCCTGGCGATGGGAGAAGACGGCCGCGGCGCGCACCTGCTCGGCCAGCCGCGTGCAGGCCATGTTGAAGCGCTGCCACACCACCAGCGTGTCACCGTGGGGCAGCTCCCGCGTGTACGCCTGCGTGGCCTGGCGGATGTCCGCGAGGATGTCCTCCATCACCTCGTCGGCGGCCTGGCGCTGGGGATCATCGGTGGCGCGGATGTGGGCCTCGATGGCGGACTCCAGCGAGAGCGCGTCCACCCGGATGCGGCCAATCAACCCCGCCCGGTCGAGCGCCTCCTGGACGCGCTCGGCCACCTGACGGCTGGTGCGCACCTCCGTCCAGAGCGTGAAGCCAGCCACCGCCGACAGCAGCATCACCGCGAACAGGAAGCCGGCGCGGTAACCACGGATGGAGGCGCGAGCGGTCACGGACTGCCAGCGGGCATCGGCGGAGCCGGCGCCTGCGAGGGCTCCTGCGTGGGCTGGGGCTGGCTGCGCCGCCGGGCCCGGGAAAGCGCCGCCTGGTACCACACGTCCTCCAGCTCCTCCTGCAGGGCCGTCAGCTCCCGCTGCCGCGTCACCAGCTGCGCGTTGTGCTCCACCAGCGAGTGCCGCGCCGCCACCGCTCGGCCCAGTTCGTCCTCCAACCATTGGTTCAGCTGCGCCGTCTCCGCCCGCTCCTGGGCCGCCGCCTCCAGCGCACTCTCCGCTTCGGCGAGCCTCACGGCGAGTGCTTCCGCACGTTCTCGCTCTTCCTGATACCGCCCCTGCCACCGCTCCACTTCCACCGACATCAGGGGCTCAGAGGATACCCGCGGGGTCGCGCATCCCACTCCCAATCCACCCGCTGCCAACGCGATGAAGAGGTACCGCATGCCTTCGCTCCCGTCCTCCGGACACGCGGCATGCGCATCCGGGCTAGACCGGGCTGTACTGTCTCCGGCTGACATGGCCAGCATCCCCAAGACGCGGCGTGTCGTCAAAGACCTCCAGCGCTTTCTGGGGAGGGTGCCCCCAGGCCGGGTAGGCGGAATGGGGAGATTCTCCGCAACTCCGCAGTGCAGGCCCCTCTCAAGGGCCCGTGGCACGGCGGGTGCTCAGTGTCCATCACGCAACGCCGCAATGCCGCGACGTTTCGTTGCTGCTCGGAGAATCCACATGAAGAACATCATCGCCGCCATCGCCCTGACCGCCTCCATGTCCGCGTTTGCCTCTGAGCCCGCGAAGGTCGAGGCCAAGCCGGCCGCCCCCGCCGCCGCCCCGGCCGCCGCCGCTGCCCCGGCCGCCACCCCCGCCGCCGAGATGAAGGCCGAGGCCAAGCCGGAGGCCATGAAGGCCGAGGCCAAGCCCGAGGCGAAGAAGGCCGAGAAGAAGGCCGGCAAGAAGGCCGAGAAGAAGGCCGAGCACGCCGCCGAGACCAAGTAGTCCTTCCGCTTCGTCTCGAAGCACCGGTGAGGGCGCTTCCCTTCGTGGGAGGCGCCCTCGCCGTTTGCGGGCTCAGTGCGCCCCGGCGGCCTTCAGGGCCTCGGCCTGGAGCTCGCCCGGCACCATCTTCCCGTCCTGGATGTGCAGCGCCCGCCGCGCGTGCCGCACCACCCGCGGATCATGCGTGGAGAAGAGGAACGTCACCCCCTTCTCCCGGTTGAGCCGCAGCATCAGAGCGAGGATCTGCTCGCTCGTCGCCGAGTCCAGGTTCGCCGTGGGCTCATCCGCCAGCACCAGCCGTGGCTCGGTGATGAGCGCCCGGGCGATGGCCACGCGCTGCCGCTGGCCCCCCGAGAGCTCGTCCGGCTTGTGGTGCAGGTAGGGCTCGAGCCCCACCGCCGCGGCCAGGGCCACCACCCGCTGGCGCAGCGCCGCCTTGCCCTCGCTGTCCTTGCGCACCATGCACGGGAACTCGATGTTCTCCGCCACGTTGAGCACGGGGATGAGGTTGAAGCTCTGGAAGATGAAGCCGATCTTCCGGTTGCGCACGTCGGCGAGCGCGTCGAAGTCCCGGTCTCCGACCTCCTCACCATCCAGCTTGTAGGAGCCGCTCGTCGCCCGGTCCAGGCACCCGATGATGTTGAGCAGCGTCGTCTTGCCGCTGCCCGAGGGGCCCGTCACCACGGTGAACTCGCCGGCGGAGACCTCCAGGTCCACACCGCGCAGCGCGCTCACCTTCGTCTTGCCCAGGAGGTAGTCCTTGGTGATGGCCTTCAGCTCGAGGAGGTTCTGCGAGGGCATGGCACACGTCCTTCAGTAGAAGAGGCGGACCTGGAAGAGGCCGCGGTATTCGATGGGCATCAGGCTGAGCTCGCTCACGTGCGTGTCGCTCTCCGGCACCTTCACCGCGAGCGAGTCCGGGCCCTGCCAGGGCACGAAGCCCGAGAGCGTGAGCGTCATCCACTCGGTGGCCGCCCAGGAGAGGCTGGGGGTGATGAGGCCCGAGAGGTCCTGCAGGCTCGCCATCACCACCACGTTGAAGGTGAAGTCGTCGTGAATCTTCGGCTTCTGGTAGCTGATGAAGGCGTAGTGGCGCCCGATCGGCTCGAAGCTGAACTTCTGCGGCAGCCCCGTGTCCACGCTCCCGCCCGGGTCCACCCCCGAGGGGTCCAGGCCGAGCTCCCTCGCCACCCGAAGCAGGCCCAGCCCGTTGACGTAGTACTGGAGCTCGTCCCGCTTCAGCCCGTCCGCCTGGTACAGGTACTCCACCGAGAGCATCGACTCGTCGCTGAACATGTAGCGCGTGCCGGCCAGCACCCGCGGGCGGAGCTTCTGCTCGTCCAGGCGCTTGGTGGAGAAGAAGGCCTCGCCCCGGAGCACACAGCCCACCGCCGAGGGCCGGTCCTCCAGGCACGCCCCCACCGGGTAGCGCCGCGCCGAGCCGAAGCCCACCAGCCCCTCCACGTGCAGCTCGTAGTCCGTGAAGAAGTAGCGCGAGAAGGAGAAGCCCAGCCGCGTCTTGTCCTCGAAGGCGTCCCCGTACAGGTTGGAGTGGAAGAGCATCAGGTTGACGTCCGCGTCCGCCACCAGCGTGTAGGCCCGCGCGGCCAGCAGGTAGTGCAGCTCGTCGTCCTTCTTGTCCCACTTCGGGTATGCGAGCAGCGCCTGCGGCAGCCCGTTCTGCTGCTTCAGCACCGCCGGGCTCGCCAGCAGCGAGAAGGTGTACTTCTCCAGCGGCACCTCGACCCGCACCATGTACGCGCCCGCGCGCTGGAAGTTCGGGTCCGTCGGGTCCTTCGGCGGGTTGATGAGGTCCGTCGGGTTGAACGCCATCCCCGCTCCCCAGATGACTCGCTTCTTTCCCGCCAGCAGGTGCAGCTGCGGCACTACCTCGTGGCTCACGTACAGCTCGTTGAGGGAGAGCAGTGGCTTCGCCGCGCTCGACTCCTTCTCCGCCACCGAGACTTCGTTCCCGTTCGCGTCCAGGCCGCGGTAGCGGCCGGATGCCTGGAGGAAGAGCGACAGGTCCGCGGAGATGAAGCCCCCGGGCCGGTACTCCTGCCGCGGCTGCACGTTCAGCTCCAGAAACTGCTGCAGCTCCGGTTGGGCGTCCGTCGGCACCAGGCCCGTCACCCGCGAGCGCTGGTACTGCGTGCGGCTCTCCACGTAGCCCGTCACCTCGGCGGCGAGCACGGGGGCGGTGGTCAGGAGGACGAGACTCGCGAGTAGGGCACGCATGGTGGGAACCCTCGGGCCGGATACCCTCACCCCGTCCCTCTCCCGAGGGGAGAGGGGTGGTTGGGCGGGGTGGTTGGGCGGAGTGGTTGGGCGGGATGGGATGATGGGGAGCAGTGGGGTTGGGTCAGCGGCCCAGGTCCGCTTGCGTGAAACGCTGGGCCGGCGCTTCCACGTTCAGCTTCATCCCCTTGAGCACCATCTCCGAGCGCCTCGCCTTCACCAGCTCGTTGCGCATCACCACCTTCGCCGGCCGCGTGTACCCCTTCTCGAACTCCGTGTACTCGGTGAACTCCGCGCTGCGCAGCATCTGCCCGCTCGTCCCGTAGTACTCCCCCTTCACCGGCATCGCGTCCTTCTTGCGCAGCCACAGCTTGATGCTGTCGTACGCCGTCTCCGCGTTCTTCGCCTTCAGCTCCAACGCGTACGTGTCCGGCACCTCCGACGTCACCATCTTCGCCGTGTAGTCCTTCGTGTAGTTCACCCGCATCACGTCCGCGTTGTTGAAGTCGCCTCCCTGGAAGCTGTCGCGGTTGGCGATGCGCGTCGCCCTCTTGAGGTTGGGCAGGTACACCCACATGTTGTCGCCCGAGCGCAGCATCTCCTGCCCCTTCACGCTCGCCGGCCCCTTGAACCAGACACGGAACTTGTCGTCCTCCCCGCGCAACAGCTTCATCACGTACGTCCGGCTGCTGCCGTCCTCACGGTAGGCCGTCATCTCCGACTCGGTCTCGAAGGTATGCGGCCCCATCACCGCGTCGTACTTCGCCAGCAACTCCTCCGCGGTAGGCTCCGCCGCCAGGGCCGGGGCCGCCACGAGCAGCGTCATCAGGGCGAGGGTGAAGGCTCTCATCTGCAAGCTCCTTGAAAGGAAGAAGGGGAAACGGGATTCACACCGAGCGCAGCGCTTCCACCGGATCCAACCGGCTGGCCCGCCACGCCGGCCACGCCGCCGCCGCCAGGGCTCCCACCACCGCCACCGCCAGGGTGAGCCCCATGAACGCGGGATTCAGCTCCGGCCTCAGCACGGACTGCGAGCCGCTGTTGACCACCATCGACATGGGAATGCCCCGCGCCGCGATGCCTCGCACGATGGCGCTCCCGAGCAGCACGCCCCCCACCCCGCCCAGCACCCCGAGCAGCGTCGCCTCCACGAGGAACATCGTCAGCACCTGCTTGCGGCGCATGCCCACCGCCAGCATGGTGCCAATCTCCCGCACCCGCTCGAACACGCTCATCAACATGGTGTTGATGATGCCCGTGAGGATGATGATGAAGAGGATGACGGAGATGAGCCCCATCACGAAGCTCTGCCGGCTGATGATGTCGCGCACGAAGGGCTGCAGCTCCTGCCACGTGTGCACCTCGTACCGAGGGCCGAGCTCCTTGCGCAGGTCCGCCGCGATGCGCTCCAGGTTGCGCAGGTCATCCACCGCCACGGCCAGCTCCGTCACCCGCCCCTCCATGCCCAGCAGCTCCTGCGCCAGCTTCAGCGGCACCGTCACCACCCGCTTGTTCTCGAAGGGCAGGCTGGACACGCTCAGCCCCTCCACCGATACGTCCAGCGAGTTGGCCCGGCCCTTGGGGCTCGACGAGGCGAGCGTCACCCGGTCCACCACTCCCTCGGCGCCCGCCGCCTTCGCCTTCTCCGCGGGCGTCACGGCGTGGAAGGACTGCGCCAGCTCGTTGCCGAGAATCGCGTGGGCATGGTCCCCGCCCGCGAGCGTCCGGCCTCCGGGCAGCACGTCGAAGCCCGCCCGGGGCACCGCCTGCTTCTCCGTGACCAGGTCCAACGCCCGGCCCACGAACATCGTCTGGGACACACCGTTGCTCACCAGCCCGGAGAACTGGATGCGGCCGGTGACACCGGTGACGCCGGGCACGGCGCGGACGCGGGCCAGCACGGAGTCGTCGTAGGGGATGCTCGGATCCAGCGGCAGCGCGTCGCTGCTGTCCAGGTAGCCGGCGGTGTGGATCTGCAGGGCGCCCGTCTTGCCCTGGACGATGTCGTCCACCATGAGGCGCACGAAGCCGTCGATGAAGCCGCGCAGCACGAGCACGGCCGTGACGCCCAGCAGGACGGCGGCCAGGGTGACGAGGCTGCGGCGGCGGTTGCGCGCCACGTTGCGCGCGGCGATGGAAGAGAGGGAGCTCATGAGTGGGCCAGGGCCTCCACCGGACGGAGCTGGGCGGCGCGGTACGCGGGCCACAGGGCGGCGAGCGCCGCGCCCACCGTGGCCATGCCCACCGCGCGCACGAGGTACAACACCGACACATGCGGACGGATGACACTGTCCGCCACCGCGCCGGGCGCCGGCAGGTGGATGCCCCGCTGCCCGAGCCACAGCGTCACCGCCCACCCCACCAGCGCGCCGAGGATGCCGCCCACCAGCCCCAGCACCGCGCCCTCCATCAGGAAGAGCGACACCACCTGCCGCCGCCGCGTCCCCACCGCCAGCATGGTGCCAATCTCCCGCACCCGCTCCAGCACGCTCATCAGCATCACGTTGACGATGCCCAACAGCACCGTCAGCAGGAACACCGACGTCATGATGCCGAAGATGAAGTCCTGGTGGCCCACCAGCTGCGCCACGAAGGGCAGCACCTGATCCCACGTGTGCACCTCGTACTCGGGCCCGAGCAGCGCCTGCACCGCGTCTCGCACCCGCGGCGCGTCCTCCATCCGCGTCACCGCCAGCGCGTACTCGGTGACCCGCCCCTCCATCCGCAACAGCCGCTGCGCCGTCCCCAGCGGGACGTACCCCTGCCTCCGGTCTCCCGGCGTCGCGCTCACCAGCGTCCCGGCCACGCGCACCGCTTCTCCGTTGAGCGCTCCGTCCCGGTCTCCCGACAGCAGCGCGGGCCAGCGCTCCGACGGCACCCCGGCCTCCGTCACCTCCGCGCGGAGGCTCTTCGCCATGTCCGCGTTGAGCAGCAGCTCCGGCGCCTCCACCCCGGACAGGTGCGCGCCCTTGCCCAGCCACGTCGAGCGCTGCGGCGTCACCTTCGGCTCCAGCGCCGGGTCGAACGCGGTCAGCTGGAGGAAGCCCGTCCGGCCGGCGCTGTCCTCCTCCGGGGAGCCCTCCACGTCCGGCAGGGAGATCATCCCGCCGAAGGCGATGCGCGGGGACACGGCGACCACGTCCTTCACGGACGCGATGCGCTGGCGCAACGCCTCGGAGTCCGCCATGTCCAGCGTGAGCGGCGAGCCCTGCACGTTGGCCAGGTAGCCCTTCTTGTGCACCTGCACCGCGCCCACCTGTCCGAAGACGAGGTTCTCCAGGATGACGCGCTGCTGGCCATTGACGAAGCCACGCAGCCCCACCATCGCGCCCACGCCCACCACCAGCGCGACGAGCGAGATGGCGGTGCGGCGCCGGTTGCGCAGCAGGTTGCGCGCCGCGAGCGACAGCAGCCTCATGAGCGCCTCCTCGACACGGACTTCACGGTCATGGTCTCCCCCGCCTTCACGGACTCACAGAAATGGTGCACGTGCGCGTCCACGCGCTCCAACAGGCGCTCCAGGTCCGGCGTGCCTCCGGCCAGCACCAGGTACATCAGCCGCATCATCAGCAGCGGCCCCATGAACTCCAGGGTGTACAGCTCGGTGTCCCCGGGCCGGATGGCTCCCCGCCGCACCAGCTCCGAGAAGAGCACGCCCAGCCGGCCCCGGCTCGCCACGATGGCGGCGTGGACCAGGCCCGCGTCCTTCAACCTCGGGCCCTCGGCCATCAGCATGCGGATGAACTTCTGCGCGTGCGGCGTGCTCCAGCTCTCCACCAGGGAGCGCGCCATGGAGCGCAGCAACGGCTCGGGGCCCTCCCGCGGCAGCGCGTCCAGGTCCAGCGACTCGAGCCGCTCCAACCGGCCCGGCCCCATCTCCTGCAACAGCGCCTCGAAGATGGCCGCCTTCGACGCGAAGTGGTGGTACAGCGCGCTCTCGCGCACCCCCACCGCACGGCCAATCTGCCTCATCGACGTGCCCGCGAAGCCTCCCTCCGAGAACAGCTCCAACGCCGCTTCCAGAATCAGGCGGCGCGTGTCCCGGGCTTCCTCTTTCGTCGGCCTCGCCATGCGTGGGCTTTTTACTTAACGAACGTTCAATAAGTTCACAAGGGGGGCTACAGGGGGAGCTCGGGGACAGGCACCCTCACCCCGTCCCTCTCCCGAGGGGAGAGGGGAGATTTGGTAACCTGGGAAGTACCGGCCCCCCTCCGGCTCGCGGATGCTCTTCAACTCGCACGTCTTCCTCTTCGTCTTCCTTCCCGCGGCCCTCCTCGTCTACTTCGGGCTGGGACACCGCGGCCGCACGCGCGAGGCGCTGTTCTCCCTCCTCGCCGCCTCGCTCGTCTTCTACGGCTGGTGGTCCGCCGGCTACGTGCTGCTGCTCGTCGCCTCGCTGTCCTTCGACTACCTGCTCGGCGCCCGCATCGCCGCGCTCTCCTCCGTGGACACGCGCCGCGCCCGCTGGCTCCTCATCGCCGGACTCACGATTGACCTCGGGCTGCTCGCGTACTTCAAGTACTCGGGCTTCCTCGTGGAGAACCTCCAGGCGCTGCTCGGGACACACTGGGACTACGCGCCGCCCCGGCTGCCGCTGGCCATCTCCTTCTACACCTTCCAGCAAGTGGCCTACCTCGTCGACTGCTACCGCACCGGCCACCGCGAGCCGAGCGTCCTGCGCTACGGCCTCTTCGTCACCTTCTTCCCGCATGAGATCGCCGGGCCCCTGGTGAACCACCGCGAGATGCTCCCGCAGTTCGCCTCGCCCGACGTGGCGCGCCTGCGCTCCGAGCGGCTCACCGTGGGCCTCACCTGCTTCTTCCGCGGCCTGTTCAAGAAGGTGGCCGTGGCGGATGTCGTCGCGCAGTTCGCCAACCCCGTCTTCGCCGCCGCCGCTCAGGGCGTGCCCGTGGGCCTCGTGGACGGGTGGGTGGGCGCCATCGCCTTCTCGTTGCAGCTCTACTTCGACTTCTCCGGCTACTCGGACATGGCCATCGGGCTGGCGTGGATGTTCAACATCCGCCTGCCGCTCAACTTCGACACGCCCTACCGCTCGGCGAGCATCGTCGAGTTCTGGCGCCGCTGGCACATCTCGCTCTCGCGCTTCCTGCGCGACTACCTCTACGTGGCGCTGGGCGGCAACCGGAAGGGCCGCGTCCGCCGCTACGTCAACCTGATGCTCACCATGCTGCTCGGCGGGCTGTGGCACGGTGCCGGGTGGAACTTCATCCTCTGGGGCGGGCTGCATGGGGCCCTGCTCGTCGTCACCCACGTGTGGACCGCGTTGCGCGAGCGGTGGGGCCTGGCGCCGCTCGGGCAGGAGGGCCGATGGACGCGGCCCCTGGCCATCGCCGCGACGTATGTGGCCGTGGTGGTGGCCTGGGTCTTCTTCCGCGCCGAGACGCTCGAGGGCGCGCTCGGCGTGCTCCGGGGCATGGCGGGCCTGGCCGACGGCGCGAAGACGGGGCTCGCCTTCCGCGCGGTGTGGAACGACGACCTCTCCGGCTTCTTCCGGGCGGCGACGAAGACGGGCGTGCTGCTCGCGGCGTTGCCGGTGGTGTTCCTCTCCGGGGGCCAGCACCGCTGGATGGGGCCGCACAACCCCGCGCTGGTGGACGACGCGCCTCGCGCCTTCCCGGTGTCACGCTGGGGCTGGCAGCCCACTCCGGGCCAGGTGCTCGCCTGCGCCGCGATGGCCGCCGTGGCCCTCCTCCGCCTCAGCGAGGTGAGCGAGTTCATCTATTACAACTTCTAGGCCGGAGGCGGAGACGCGTCCTCCCCCAGGAGCTCCCGCTCGCGGATGCGCGTGTAGTGCACGACGGCCTCCGAGATGGCCCGGTTGAAGCACTGCACGAGCACCCTCACCTCCTCCACGCGAACGAGCGCGTGTCCCTGCTCGTCCACGAACTCGTAGATGCAGTCGTGCAGGGCGCCGTACTCGCGCACCATGCTCGGCAGGTCGAAGCCGACGCGGAAGCGCTGCGCTCCATGCTCCCAGCCCAGGGGGCCCACCCGGTGCGTCTTGGGTGCCTCCCCTTCCTCCTCCCGGCGCAGGGCCGCCACCACTTCCCGCAGGAAGTCCGGAATGTGGTCCGCCAGCTCCGGCCTGGAGAGCTGCCCGGGTGCATGGTCCCGTTGGACCCGCTCCAACCAGCGCTCGAAGATCTGTTCCGAGCCGGCCTCCATCATATCGGCGACGGTTTTCATGGGTGCTCTCCCGCGACGGCCCTGGAAGAACGTTGGTACCTGTGCGGCGTTCTGTCCCGGCGGGCGGTCCTGGTCCGTGGGCTGATTCACGGCGGCATGCCGGGCAGGCGGGAAGACAGGGGCCCTCTGGCTCCTTCCGTCTGCCCGCCGAAGCGGCGATGCTCCGCCCCCGGACGAGCCCGTGAGCATGGACAGATACCTCAAGCATTGGGCGGTGGCCACGGCGGTGCTCGTGCTGGGGGCGCTCGCGCTCAACCTGCTCGTGGATCCGCTCTGGTACGGCCGGGGCAACCGCCTCACCGGGCGCAACTACGAGTTCAACGAGCGCGTCTCCAAGGCCAACCTCTTCCTCCAGGACCCCGCCCGCTACGACTGCCTCATCCTGGGCAGCTCCACCTCCACCATCGTCCACCCCTCGCTGCTGGCGCCGCACCGCTGCCTCAACCTCGCGTTCAGCGCGGGCGTGGTGGGCGAGTTCCTCGCCTATGCCCGGTGGCTGCGCGCGCATGGGGCGAGGCCCTCGCTCGTCATCGTCGGGACGGACTTCGTGAACTTCGACCCCCGCGTGGACGCGCAGGTGGACGTGCCGGACTTCGTCGCCCGGAGCGAGCCCCCACCGCCGCGTTGGAAGAGCTACCTGTCCCTGGACGCGCTCCTCTGGTCGGTGCTGGCGGTGTTGGACCAGTCGCCCTACCCCAAGTTCTACGACGAGCGCTTCGAGGTGGTGATCCGCCCCGACGCCGGCACCTTCGACCCCGCGGGCGGCGTGTGGCTCCCCCCGCGCGTGCTGGACCCGGCCCGGGTGGCACGCTTCGGCGAGCTGCGCGGCCTCTTCCCCGAGGCCCGCTTCATCGGGTGGATGCCTCCGCTGTCCGCGTGGCACCTGGCCGAACTGGAGCGCGCGGGCATGTTGCCGGACTACCTGCGCAGCCTGCACGCGCTCACGTCCGTGCTCGACGAGGTCTACGACTTCGCCGTGCCCTCGGATGTCACCGCGCGCACCGGCAACACCTACGACGGACGCCACTACGGCAACGAGGTCAACGCCCGCGTCACCCGCAGGCTCGCGGGGCAGCAGGACACGTTCGGCGTCCGGTTGAGCGGCTTGCCGCTGGAGGCCTACCGCGCGCTCTACACCGAAGGTCTGCGGAGCTTCCGGGCGGGCGGGCAGGCGAGCCCTTCCGCTCCGGTGAGTGGTCCGCCAGTGCCGTAAGCACGCGAGAACTCGAAGGAGCGTGCTCGGCCGTCCCCCGGACGGACCTCGTTGGTCCAGGGTCCAGGCTGGCTCCCGGGGGTGAACACGGCCCCCTACCTTGAGGGACGCCATGGGCACTTCCGGAGACAAGGACGCGGCAGGAGCGAATCACGGCCAACCCCGGCCGAGCTGGAGATGGCGAGCCAGCACGCGCGGTGCTCCTCTACCGGCTCGAGGACAAGCGCATCCAGAGCTACTTCCTCGGGGGAAAGTACCCGCGGCGCGAGGAGTCCCAGGCGCTCTACTCGGTGCTGCGCGAGCTGTGGGCCCACCGTCAGGGCAAACCCGTATCCCTCCAGGTGCTCACCGAGGCCTCGGGCCTTCCGGCCAACCGGGTGAAGGTGCTGGTGGCACAGCTCGCCGGGGCCGGCATCCTCGAGCGTGGTACTCGTGGGCTGAAGCAGCTGCGCGACTTCGAGACCGCCGAGGAGCTCGCCGGCTATCTCTCCGCCTACGACACGCGCCACCAGAGTGATCGCCAGCGCCTTCAGCAGATGATGCGCTACGGGCAGACCACCGGGTGCCGCTGGCGGCTGCTCGGCGAGTACTTCGATGAGCCGGAGCACGCGGAGTGTGGGCACTGTGACAACTGCGAGGAACGTGCCGCCGGCCACTTCGACGCAGCCAGTCCCACCCGTGCGGTGTAGGTGGAAAACGGCACCTGTTTCACACGCACGGGCCTGTAGCGTCCTGGATCAACGTGTACGCCCGGAAGCGGAAGGTTCTGCTAGCCTGCGAGCCGTCTTTCCAAGCCCCCCATGTCATCGCTCGACGCTACTTCGACCGCCATCAGCCGGACGCACTCGCCGGATCTCATCCCCGGCTACCGCTTGGAGAGCCTCGTCGGCGCCGGCGGCATGGGAGAGGTGCACAAGGCCACCCAGCTGTCCTTGAACCGCATCGTCGCCGTCAAGCTGCTCAACCAGCAGCTCGCCCAGGACGAGAGCTTCGTCGCCCGCTTCCAGAAGGAGGCCGCGGCGCTCGCCACCCTGCACCACCCCAACATCGTCTCCATCGTCGACAAGGGCAGCAACGCGTCGACGTACTTCCTGGTGATGGAGTTCGTGGACGGGCCCTCGCTGCGTGAGCGGATGCGCGCGCCCCAGCAGGACTACCAGGAGACGCTGCGGGTGATGCTGCAGATCTGCCGGGCCATCGAGTACGCGCACGGCCGCAACGTCATCCACCGGGACCTGAAGCCGGAGAACATCCTCTTCGACGTGCAGGCCGGTGACCTTCCCAAGGTGACGGACTTCGGGCTGGCCTCGTTCCTCGAGGACACCACCACGCGCTTCGCCCTCACCGGCACCCATATGGCCATGGGGACGCTGTCCTATATGGCGCCCGAGCAGCGCGTGGACGCCAAGAACGCGGACGGGCGCGCGGACATCTTCGCGCTGGGCCTCATCCTGTACGAGATGCTGGTGGGCGAGCTGCCCGCGGGCAGCTTCGAGCCCCCCTCGCGCCGCAAGCCGAAGCTGGACTCGAGGCTGGACGGCATCATCGAGCGCTGCCTCAAGCAACAGCCCTCGGAGCGCTACGCGAACGTCACCGAGCTCATCCGGGATCTGGAGCCCCTCGCCCCGCACTACACCACCATGCGGCCGGCGAAGCTCAGCACGATGCAGCGCGTGGGCCGGGCCCTGAAGAAGGCGGTGCGCGTCACGCTGCAGGCCGTGGCCACGCTGCTGGTGCTGACCGCGATGGGCGTGTTGGGCATGGCGTACTATCAAGCCACCCGGAAGATCGTGCAGGTGACACCGGGCAATGCACTCACCGAGGATCTCGGGCCACCTCAGAGGCCAATCTCTCCGGGGAGGTTGACGTCCTCGGACGGCGAGCCGCGCAAGGTGACACTGGGTGAAGGGCCCGACAAACCCGTGCTGCAGTTCTCCGGCCGTCCCTTCGAAATCAAGGACAGGAAGCTCGTCTTCCCGGCCGTCGAGGGTCAGTCGCGCACCGGCCTCATGCTCGTGGATCTGCCGGGGATGAGGGGGGATACCGCCCGCCTCATGGCCCGGGTGAACGTCCAGAGCAACGAGCCCACCTTCCTCGAGACGCTCGCCCAGGCCATGAATCTCCAAAAGCCTCGGCCGGACGCGCAGGTCGCGCTGATGTTGACGGCGCACGATCTGGAGCAGAAGCGGTTCGTGGCTCTGGTGTATGGCGGGGCCGGTGTCCCCATCCGGCTCGAGTGGAGCCTGGGGGAGAAGCAAGGCACCATGCTGGGGCCCGATGCGCCCGAAGGCCCCGTGGAGCTCGAGCTGACGGTGGATGAGGAAGGCGCCCTGATCGCCTCGTTGGGCACCAAGGAGAACAAGCGTCCCATCCTCGAGCCCCTGCAGCTGGGGCTGAACTGGCAGGAGCGGCGGTTCGGCAGCGCGCCCGTCCCCGCCCTCGGCTGCATCGAGGGCTTCTGTCAGGCCGAGAACTTCAGCTACCTGGTGAAGCCCCTGCCGCCCAAGCCCGCCGGTGTCGTCCAGGCGTCAACGCCCGTCCGGGTGGAAACGCCCAGGACGGTGGCTCCCGCTCCCGTCAAGCGGCCCGCGCCCAAGCCCGCCCCAGCGCCCAAGGGCAAACGCAAGTAAGCAGGGAAGAGGCCAACCGCTGCACGTGGATGTGGCCTCACCCCGGGGATTGAATTATCCCTGTGCGCTCCATGCGCACGTCCACTCCCCGCTTCTCCGTGCTGCTGCTCGTCGCCGGCCTCGCCATGGCCGGCTGTGCCCACTCCACCTCGCCCACCGAGGTGCTCGAAAACGCCGCCAACGCGGCGCAGAAGGGGACCAGTGAAGCGCGCACGCTCGCGCTCGCCGGCTTCCACGCCTGGTTGATGACGGGAGACCCGGCTGTCGCCCAGGCCCGCTTCGACGAGGCCGGCGCCAAGGACCCCGCCGACCCCTACGCCCTCTACGGCCAGCACCTGCTCGCGCGCCGCGCCGCCAATCCGCGCCGCGCGCTCGATGCCGCGCTGGCCATCACCACCCGCGCGCCCCGCCATCCCCTCGCGGTGCCCTCCGCCCGCTACGTGCTGGACCTGGTGGGCTCCTCCCCCGCGCTGGATGACGTCATCCTCACGGGCCTCCAGGCCGCGCTCGACGCCGGAGCCTCGGGCGAGGCCGCCCAACTGCTGCGTGCCAGCCAGGTGGCCATCCTCGGACTGAGGGAGGACCGGGCCGCCCAGGCTCGCGCCCTCAAGGACATGGGCTCGGTGGACACGGCCACGCTGGTGGGGCCCTTCTCGCCCTGGCACCTGCTCGCCTTCGACGAGCCCACCCCGCCGGAGAAGGACGGCTCCATGGCGGGCCCCTTCACCGGCCCCTTCGGCCAGCTCGTGCCGCGCACCCTGCGCGCCCCGGACAGCCGCCTGGACGTGGCGGGCGAGCCGGCCAGCGGTGACATCTACCTCATGGCCGTGGACGCCGAGGTGGCCGAGGCCGGTGTCTACGTGGTGCGCGCCGTCTCCGCCTCCTCCTTCAAGGTGATGGTGGATGGAGCGCCCCTGCTGGAGCGCCGCGACTTCACCCGCGCCGCGTCCACGGTGGCCGCGCGTCCCGTGCAGCTCGCGGCGGGCCGGCACCGCATCCTCATCAAGCTGCTGAAGGACCAGCAGCGCGGCGCCAACGTGTCCTTCGCCCTGGCGCGCGCGGATGGGCGCCCGTCGAACGTCCGCTACAGCCCGGCCAGCGGGCCCGCGCCCTCCTCGTGGGGCTCGGCGCCCCGGGACGCGAAGGCGGAGCTGGTGTACCCGCGCGCCGAGGACCTGGCCGCCGCGCTCGCCGGTGAGGCGGGCCCGCTGCTGGCGGACTTCGCCGCGGTGCGCGACGGCATGGGCCGGGACTCGGACGGGGCGTGGCGGTTGATGACGCGCCTGCAGAAGGCCACCCAGACGGCCGCCGTGCTCTCGCTGCGCGCCGAGCTGGCCGCGCTGGACCGGAGCATCCCCACCAAGGTGTCGCGCGGGCGCTCGACGCGGGATTTGGAGGCGGCGCTGTCCAAGGACCCGGGCGACGTGACGGCGCTGCTGCTGCGCGCCGAGCTGTCGCTCAACGACGGGCAGTACGCCGCGGCGATGGAGACGCTCAAGACGGCGCGGGCCGCGGCGAAGCAGCCGGGCTGGCCCGTGTACCTGCTGGAGGCGCGCACGGCCATGGCGCTGGAGGTGGAGAGCGCGGCCGAGGAGAGCGCGGAGGCGGCGCTCCAGGCCCAGCCGGGGCTGTGTGATGCGCTGGGGCTGCGCTACGGACTGGCCCGGCGCCGCGACGCGGTGACTCGCACGGACGAGCTGATCGACTCGCTGGCCGGTTGCCCGGGCGCGCTCGTCCGTGCCGCCGAGCACGCGCGGATGCGGGGAGACCTGGAGCGCTCGGCGGCCCTCTACCAGCAGCAGCTCGTGCGCAACCCGGGTGACATCAGCTCGGGCATGTCGCTGGCGAGCGCGTACGTGGCGCTGCGCCGCTTCGATGATGCCTCGGCCACGCTGAAGACGCTGGCCGCGCTCTGGCCGCGCAACCCGCGGGTGCTGGAGAAGCTGGCGGACGTGCGCGAGCTGGCCGGAGACGCGGCCGGGGCGCTGGCGCTGCGCGAGCAGTCGCTGCTGCTGGACGGGAGCAATCTGTCCCTGCGCCGCGCCGTGGTGCGCGCGAAGACGGGACAGGAGCTGCTGCAGGCGCACGCCATCGACGGCCGGCAGGCCATCAAGGACTACGAGGCCAACCCGGGCCCCCAGGACAGCGCCGCGGTGTACGTGCTGGACGCGGCGGCCACGCAGGTGTGGCAGGACGGCTCGCAGGTCACCCGCATCCACAGCATCCAGAAGGCGCTGGATCAGAGTGGCGTGCAGGAGATCGCCGAGGTGAACCTGCCCTCGGGCGCGCAGGTGCTGGCGCTGCGCACCCTCAAGGCGGACGGCACGGTGCTGGAGCCGGAGAGCATCGAGGGCAAGGACACCGTCAGCCTGCCGGGCGTGCAGGTGGGGGACTACGTGGAGGTGGAGTACCTGCTGGCCGAGGGCTCGCGCGGGCCGGCGCAGCCGGGCTTCACGGCGTCGGACTTCTACTTCCGCGTGGCCAACCTGCCGGACCACCGGGCCACGTACACGGTGGTGGCGCCCAAGGGCACGGGCATGAAGGTGGACGCGCACAACATGAAGGCGCCGCCGCCGGTGGTGAAGGGAGACGAGGAGATCTTCACCTTCGAGGTGCGCAACGTGCCGCCCCTCATCCCCGAGCCGGACGGCCCGCCGTCGGGCAAGGAGTACCTGCCCTTCGTGGTGGTGGGCGCGGGCACCACGGGCAACGACAAGCTGGTGGCGGTGTACTCGGACGCCTTCCTGGACAAGGGCGCGCTCAACTGGGAGTTGGAGGCCTTCGCGCGCGAGGCGGCCGGAGACAAGCGCGGGCTGGAGGCGGTGAAGGCGCTGTACGCGGCGGTGATGAAGCGCTTCACCGGCCGGGACGCGGGGCTGACGCAGTCGGCGGCGGGCTCCATCGCGCAGGACCGCGGCAGCCGGCTGTGGGTGCTGAAGGCGGGCCTGGAGGCGCTGGGGATTCCGGCGCGGCTGGTGGCGGTGCGCACCTTCT
Organism: Archangium sp.; assembly: GCF_036277355.1. Classification (GTDB taxonomy): domain Bacteria; phylum Myxococcota; class Myxococcia; order Myxococcales; family Myxococcaceae; genus Archangium. Next base: position 10,577 of record NZ_DASUNC010000041.1, on the reverse strand, counting down.
CGGCGGACCCCGCGGAGTACCTCTTCCCCGAGGAGTCGCTGCTGCCGTACCTGGGGCTGCGGGCGGAGGTGCCGGGAGAGGGGCCGGTGTGGCTGGACACCACCACGCGCTTCGCCCCCTTCGGCGAGCTGCCCGAGCCGGCGCTGGGCGAGCGGGACGCGTACCTGCTGCCCGAGCCCGGCCGTCCGCTGGAGAAGGTGAAGACGCCGCCGGTGAAGCAGCAGCCCGGCAAGCTGGTGAAGCTGGCACTGGAGATCGACGGGAACGGCCACCTGACGGGCAAGGGCGAGGAGCAGTACACGGGCTTCGACGCGGCGCAGCTGGCGGAGGCCTTCGAGGCCATCTCCGGCGAGCGCCGCCGCCAGGCGCTGCAGAGCGCGGTGGGCCGCTACTTCGGCGGGGCGGAGCTGACGGACCTGAAGCTGGAGCGCGCGGAGGAGGCCGGAGCCCCCTTCACGGTGCGCTACGCCTTCAAGGCCGCCGGTTTCGCCCGGGCGGACAAGGACAAGCTGGTGCTGCCGCCCGTCACCATGCCGGCGAGCCTGGGCCGTCAGTACGTGCAGCTCAGCACGCGCACCACGCCGCTCTACATCGACGACACGGAGACGAACCGCACGGTGGTGACGCTGACGATGCCGCAGGGCTTCAAGCTGTCGGACCCACAGGCCCAGTTGAAGGTGGAGGGCCCCTTCGGGCGCCTGCTGCGCACGGAGAAGCAGGAGGGCCGCGCGCTCACCATCGACGAGACCCTGCGCGTGGAGCGCGCCCGCATCCCCGTGAAGCAGTACGAGGACTTCGCGCACTTCGCCGGTGAGGTGGACCTCGTCCAGTCGAGGGACCTGGCGCTGGTGAAGTAGACTCGGGCCCCATGTCCCTGTCCGAGCTGTGCCGTCGCTGCGGCCTGTGCTGCGACGGCAACCTCTTCAGCCACGTTCCGCTCCAGCGCGCCGAAGCCGACGCCGCCCGGCGGAACGGGCTCGAGGTGGTGGCGCTCGCGGATGGCGCCCCCGCCCTCCGCCAGGGCTGCACGGCGCTGAAGGGGCGGCAGTGCTCCGTCTACGCGGAGCGCCCGGAGGGCTGCCGCCGCTATGCCTGCCGGCTGTTCAACGCAGTGGCCGGTGGCTCGGTTTCATTCGAGCAATCGCTCCAGGTGGTGGAGCAGGCGCACGCCCTGCTCGCGGCGGTGGAGCGGAGCCTCGGGCCCGGCACGGACCCAGGCCCCGCCTCGGTGTTGGAGCGGGCCCGCTTCGCGGCCTGGGGTGAGGACGGCGGCTTCTCGTCCGAGACGAGCGCCGCGCGGGAGCGGGCCGAGGCCTTCCTCGACCAGCACTTCCACGGAGGCCCGAGGCGCTTCGAGGCCCCGGGCTGAGGGGCCACCCCACGCGGTGGAGCGCGTCCACCGCGTGCGGGTGATTCCGCCTACGGAGCCGCCGGGGTGGGGGCTTCCTGCGAGTCCTCGCCGGAGGCCTCCTCAGGAGCGGCAGCACCCGCAGCAGCAGCCGGCTTTCCGGCACCCGGCGCCGGCGGAGGAGACTTCTTGGCGTTGGCAGCGGCCTGCCGCACCAGCTCGCGGGCCTTCTGGGCGACCTTCGGCGTGGGCGCGAGAATCATGAACATCAGGCGCCCTTCCATGCGCGGCGGCATCTCCACCACCGCCACGTCCTTCAGGTCGTTGGCCACGTCGTTGAGGATGGCCGTGCCCTGCTCCTTGTGGGTGATTTCTCGACCCCGGAACTGGATGACGACCTTGGCCTTGTTGCCGTCCTCGATGAAGCGGCGCGTGTTGCGGACCTTGAACTCGTAGTCGTGCTCCTCGGTCTTCGGACGCAGCTTCACTTCCTTGAGCTGGACCACGACCTGGGCACGCTTCGACTCCGCGGCCTTCTTCTTCTCCTCGTACTTGAACTTGCCATAGTCCATCACCTTGCAGACAGGCGGCTGGGCCATGGGGCTGATCTCGACGAGGTCGAGTCCTTCATTTCTCGCCAGCGTCAGGGCGGCCTCGAGAGGCATGACGCCAAGCTGCGCGCCATCGGACCCCACGACGCGGACCTCGCGAGCGCGGATACGGCGATTCGTTCTCTGATCGCGGCTTCCGCCGCGAGGACTTCTCTGTTCGCGAATGATGTGCGCTTCCTCCGAAAGGGGTTTCCTGGCCTACGCCCTGTGAAGATGGGGCAGGCATCTACGGTACGGCATGCAGCGGGACGTGGACGGCAGGCGACCCACCTGGCTGGCAACCCCCCAAAGCGGGAGTGCCTCGAAGCGCCCCCCCGCCCAGAGGGAGAGGAGGCGTACGAACGGGCCTTGCTTCATACCCGTGGCCGTGGGGTCACACTAACACCTCCACGGCCTTCCCGCCCTGGAAACCCGCGACTATGGCGTGTAGACGACGGTGAGCCTGGCGTTGGCCCCATCCTGGACGAACAGGTAGGCCGTCGTCGCCTGATCCTGGGTGAAGCGCAGCCGCAGCTGGGTCTTCCCCGTTTTGTTGATGGCCAACAGACCGGCGCTGGCGAAATCCGCCGATTGGGCCGTACCCAGAGTGAACCTCGGGATGCTGGCCACGGCGCTCGCGTCGGCGGCGGCGCCCCAGTCGGCCGTCTCGGTGGTGGCGGCGTTGAAGGTGCCCGTCTTCACGTCGAGGACGAGCGTATTGCCGGCGGGGCTCGCCCACGGGTCACCCGAGCCGGACGAGTAGCCGACGGTGAGGTACGCACGGGTGAGGGTGGCGCCATCCGGCAGGCCGGAGGTGTCGAAGGAGAGGAAGGAGCGGTTGAACCTGGCGTCCGTGCCGCGCCCGAGCGCCAGGCCCGTGAGCGTGCCGAGCGCCGGCAGGCTACCGTCCGAGTTGGCCTTGATGTAGCCATCCTCCGCGGCGACGCTGGTGAAGCTCACCGTCACCGGGGTGCTCGTGCCGCTGTTGCTCACCGTGACGGACGTGTCCGCGTCCGTGGCCGAGTTGCCCGCGGCGTCGAAGGCCCTGGCGCTGAGCGAGTGGGTGCCGTTGGCCACGCTGGTGCTGGTCCAGGCCAGCTCGTAGGGGGCGGCGCTGTCGGAGCCGGCCAGGGCGCCATCCACGTAGAACTCCACCCGGGTGACGCCCACCGCGTCCGAGGCGCTCGCGGTGAGGGTGACGGTGCCGCTCACCGTGGCGCCGTTGGCCGGCGCCGTCAGGTTCACCGTGGGCGGGGTGGTGTCGCCCGTGCCGCCGCCGCCGCCCGTGAGCCCGAAGAACTTCGACTGGTAGTACACGGCGCAGATGTTCACGTCGGACAGGTACGCGCCCGTGGCGCCGCACATGGTGGAGGTGCCCGGGAAGCCGTACTGCGGGTCGATCGCCACCGCGTGACCCATGCCAGTGAGGTCATACGTCTCCACGAGCGTCGTGCCCGCGCTGTTGCGGTACTCCTTGTGGGGGAAGCCCGCGACGGTCTCGGTGAAGTCCGCCGTCTGGTCGATGCCGTGCACGTTGGTCCACTGCTCCATCGCCTCGGTGGCGTTGGAGTTCTTCACCGTGAAGTCGCTCGTGCCGTGCCAGATGGAGACGCGGGGACGGGCGCCCGTGTAGCCGGAGTAGGCACCGCGCACGAGGTCTCCCCAGGCGGTGGGCGTCTTGTCCACACCCGGGCTCATGCAGGAGAAGGCCTCCGTCATGGAAGTGGCGCACTTGTAGGGCCCGCCCGCGTTGACGGCGCCCGCGGAGAAGACGTCCGGGTAGGTGGCGAGCATGACGGGCACCATGTACCCACCGCCCGAGAAGCCCGCGACGAACACGCGCGCCGAATCGATGGAGTAGGTGGACTTCATGTTGTCCACCATCTGCTTGATGGAGAGCGCCTCGCCCGCGCCCCGCGCGATGTCCCCCGGCTCGAACCAGTTGAAGCAGCTGCTGGAGTTGTTGCCGCTCTGCTGCTGCGCATAGACGACGTAGAACTTGTAGACGTTCGCCGCCGCCGTCCACCCGGTGTTCTCCATGGCCGCGGCCGTCTGCGTACAGCCGTGCAGCACCACCACCAGCGGCGCGCTGGCCGGCATGCTGGCGGGGACGTGCCGGTACATCAGCAGGTTGCCCGGGTTGGTGCCAAAACCCGTGACCTGCGTGAGCCCGTTCTCCACCTGCGCCACCTCGGCGGCGGATTGCTCCTCGGGAGCGCCTCCCTCGAGCGGACCACAGCCCGCGGCGGTGGTGAGCAGGAGCGCCGCGAAGCGCATCCCACGAGATGACGTGAACGACGCAAGACGCCGAGTGCCTCGACCGAACATGCAGCCTCCGGGGCCGCCAGGGGGGGTAGAGGGGCGGCCTCGCGGCGAGAACAGACTTTCACCGGCTGTCCCCGCTCAAGTCGCGGCGCGTCAAAACAGGCTGAAAACTGAACCAGCTTTCAACTCTCGATGTTTTCGACCTCGAACGAGCCGTGGCGGCCGGCGCCCTCCGCGAAGCGCTTCGCGCCCGTGAGCGACTCCTTGCCTCGAACTCCCGGAAGGCCGCGGCGAGCGCCTCCGCCGTGGGCCCATCCACGGCGTTGCGCACCTCGGGGCGGTGCAGGATGACGGTGGTGACGGAACCCTTCTTCTCGATGCGGACGGTCATGGGTGCCCCAAGGTCTACGACACCCACTCGTGACCCGGGTGAGCGGCCGGTCCTCGGCACAGCGGGTCCACTGATGGTGTAGGCTGGTCAACGATCAAGGCAGGGCCCACTCCGGGACCTGGCCTCCACCCCAGGAACCCGCATGTCCGTCACCACGTCCACCCAGGCCCGTCCCGCCCAGTGGCAGGAAAAGCTCGGCGTCGTCCTCTTCTTCGTCCTGTGCGCCATGCTCGCACGCCGCGTATTCCAGGCGGCCGGCTCCCAGACGGTGGTGATGATCGCGGTGAGCGCGGTGCTGGGCTTCGTGACGGCGGACCTCGTGTCCGGGCTGGTGCACTGGCTGTTCGACACGTGGTTCTCCCGGACCACGCCCGTGCTGGGGAAGACCTTCGTCACGCCCTTCCGCGTCCACCACGAGGATCCGCTCGACATCACCCGCCATGGCTTCGTGGCCACCAACGGCCACAACTGCCTGGTGAGCGTGCCGGTGCTGGCGCTCGCGCTGCTGCTGCCCTCGGGCCCGGAGGCGCCGTGGGCCTCGGCCGCGCTCACCTTCGTGCTGATGCTGTGCCTGGGCGTCTTCGGGACCAACCAGTTCCACAAGTGGTCGCACATGGAGCACGTCTCGCCCCTGGTGTCCTGGCTGCAGGAGCGGGGCATCATCCTCGGCCGCGCGCACCATGACGTGCACCACACCGCGCCCCACACCAGCCACTACTGCATCACCACCGGGTGGCTCAACCGGCCGCTGGAGGCCATCGGCTTCTTCGATGGCATGGAGAAGCTCATCACCGCCGTCACCGGGCTGCCGCCGCGCGAGGAGTCGATGAACCTCCCGCCCGTCACCCCGGAGGCCCCGGAGGGCACCCCGGCGCCGGACCTCGCGACGCCGTGAGCCCACGCGGGGACCGGACGTGCTCCGGTCCCGCTCAGAACGTGTAGCGGCCGGTGACCTGCGAGCCGGAGAAGCGCAGCTCCACCGCGCCGTGCTCGCCCTTGTTCTGCTCGCGCCAGCGCTGCTTGAGCGGAGCGAGGTCGAAGCTCGCGGTCCGGTTCAGCAGCGCCTCGCAGGAGTCCCCGTTCGCGGTGTGGGCCAGCACCAGCTCCGCTTGAGCGTCGCCCGCCGCGGACTTCTGGAAGCCGCCATTCCAGAGCAGCTCGTACGTGTGCGGCTTGCAGCCCCCCGAGTGCATCACCCTCGCCACCAGCGTGTCGCCCTGGAGCTCGACGCTCTTGAGGATGATGTCGTCCTTGGGCGCCGGAGACGCCGTCACCTGGAGCGGCTGCGACGCGGAGTCCGGAGCGGCGGGGGCTTTCGGCTCACCCGGCGGGGCCTCCACCGGCGCCTCCGCGGGACTCTCGGTAGCAGGCGGCGGGGGTTGGGGCTCCTCTCCCCCCATCAAGGACTTCGGCCCCGCGCATCCGAGCAGGGCACAGAGAACGAGACCACTCCAGACTGGCTTTCGCATATCCCCTCCTGACGAAGCTACATCCAACCGAGTTGCAATCTTGCCACGTCCGACATGCGGCTCTGATCCCAGGGCGGCTCCCACACCAGCTGGACGTCCGCCTCCTTCACCCCGGGCAGCCCCGACACCTTCTGGCGCACGTCATCCACCAGCACCGGTCCCATGCCGCACCCCGGCGCCGTCACCGTCATCTGAATCTCCACCCGGTGACCGCCCTCCGGCAGCGGCGTGGACTTGCACCCGTACACCAGCCCCAGCTCCACGATGTTCACCGGAATCTCCGGGTCATACACCGTGCGCAGCTGCTCCCAGATGCGCTCCTCGTCGAACGCGCCCTCCGCGGCCTGCGCCTGGGGCTCTTCGGACTTCGGGTTCTGCGCGAGATAGTCGGCGCCCAGCACCTCGACGTCCTTCTCGTCGATGCGCATGAGCTGCCCGTAGTCGCCCTGCACGGTCACGTTGCCGCCGAGCGTCTGCAGCACCCGCACCTCGGTGCCCGCGGGCACCGTCACCCGCTCACCGCTGGGAATCATCGTCACTTCGCAGTCGCGCGTGAGCGGTGTCAGCAATCCTCTCATCCGAGCATCCTCCCTACTCCGTCGAGACCGAGGACTCCTTGCCCTCGAGCGCCGCGCGCAGCGCATGCCATGCGAGGCTCGCGCACTTCACCCGGGACGGGAACTCATTCACCCCGGACAGCACCGCCAGCTTCCCCAGTGCCTCCATGTCCACGCCCTCGGGGCCCTCCGTCACCAGCTTGTGCACCCGCTCGAAGAGCCGCTCCGCGTCCGCCCGGGACATCTCCTTCACCGCCCCCGTCATCAGCGACGCCGAGGCCCGGGAGATGGCACACCCCTGCCCCACGAAGCCCACGTCCTTGATGACGTCGCCGTCCATCCGCAGCGTCACCGTGAGCTGGTCTCCGCACAGCGGGTTGTAACCGTCCGCCCGCCGGTTGGCGCCCTCCACCTCGCGGAAGTTGCGCGGACGCTTGCCGTGCTCCAGCACCACCTCTTGATACAGGTCCTGCAGGTCCGAGCTCACGCGAACACCTCCCGCACCTTGTGCAGCCCACGCACCAGCGCGTCGATGTCCTCGTGCGTGTTGTACAGGGCCAGCGACGCCCGCACCGTGGCCGCCACCCCGAAGCACGACAGCAGCGGCTGCGCGCAGTGGTGCCCCGCCCGGATGGCCACGCCCTCGCGGTCCAGGATGGTGCCCACGTCATGCGCGTGCACGTCCTCCATGAGGAAGGACAGCACCCCGGAGCGCTCCCGGGCCCGGCTGAACAGCCTCAGCCCCGGCACGCCCTCCAGCGCCCGCGTCCCGTACTCCAGCAGCTCCTGGTCGTGCGCCGAGATGGCGTCCAGCCCCACCGCGTCCAGGTAGTCCATCGCCGCCGCCAGGCCGATGGCGCCCGAGATGTCCGGAGTGCCCGCCTCGAAGCGGTACGGCAGCCGGTTGTAGACCGTCTTCTCCATCGTCACGGAGAGGATCATGTCCCCACCGCCCTGCCACGGCGGCATCGGCTCCAGCACCGAGGCCTTGCCGTACAGCACGCCGATGCCCGTGGGCCCGAACATCTTGTGTCCGCTGAAGGCGTAGAAGTCGCAGTCCAGGTCCTGCACGTCCACCCGGAAGTGCGCCAGCGCCTGCGCCCCATCCACCAGCACCGGCACGCCCTTCGCGTGGGCCCGCTTGACGATGTCCCGCACCGGATTCACCGTCCCCAGCGCGTTGGACACGTGCGTCACCGCGAGCAACCGCGTGCGCTCCGTCAGCATCGGCTCGAGCTGCTCCAGCCGCAGGTCTCCCCGCTCGTCCACCGGGAGCATCCTCAGCGTGGCGCCCACCTGCTGGCAGAGCATCTGCCAGGGCACGATGTCCGAGTGGTGCTCCATGGCGGTGATGAGCACCTCGTCACCGGGGCCCACCCGGGTGCGGCCGAACGTCTGCGCCACCAGGTTGATGGCCTCGGTGCAGCCGCGCACGAAGATGATCTCCTTCGTGTCGCGCGCGTTGATGAACCGGCGGACCCGCTCGCGAGCCCCCTCGTAGGCCTGCGTGGAGCGCTCGGAGAGGGCGTGCACGCCGCGGTGTACGTTGGCGTTGTCGTGCGTGTAGTAGCGCACCAGGGCGTCGATGACGGCCTGGGGCTTCTGCGTCGTCGCCGCGCTGTCCAGGTACACCAGCGGCCGGCCCCGCACCTCCTGGTGGAGGATGGGGAAGTCCGCGCGCACGCGCGCCACGTCGAAAGGTGCCCCGCTCATGCCCTGCCCTCCTTCGCTCCCGGGAGCTTGCGCGCCAGCAGCGCCTCCACCTGCTCTCTCAGCGGCGCCAGGGGAACGGCGCCCACCACCTCCTTGGCGAAGGCGTGCGTCAGCAGCGACTCCGCCTCCGCCCGGGTGATGCCGCGCGAGCGCAGATAGAAGAGCGCCTGCTCGTCCAGCCGGCCCACCGTCGCGCCGTGCGCGCACTTCACGTCATCCGCCAGGATTTCCAGCTGCGGCCGCGCGTCCGCCATCGCCGCCTCCGAGAGCAGGAGGTTGCGGTTGGCCTGGCGCGCATCCGTCCGCTGCGCGTCCGGACGCACCAGCACCTTGCCGTGGAAGGTGCCGCGCGCCTTGTCGTCCAGCACGCCCTTGTACAGCTCGCGGCTGGAGCAGCGCGGGTGCGCATGGTCCAGGTTCGTCCAGTTGTCCAGGTGCTGCGTGCCGTGGCCCACGTACAGGCCCTGCAGCGTGCACTCACCGCCCTCCGCGCCGAAGACGGAGTGCACCTCGTTGCGCGCGAGCGCCCCGCCCAGGGAGATGACGTGCGAGGCGAAGCGGCTGTCCCGCCCCAGCTCCGCGTGCAGGCCGCCGATGTGGAAGGCCGTCTCCGACTCGGCCTGCAGCTTGAGGTGCGTGACCCGCGCGCCGGCCCCCAGCACCACCTCCGTCACCGCGTTGGTGAAGGAGACGCCCGGCGCCGCGCCCACGTAGCTCTCCACCAGCGTGAGCTCGCTGTTGTCCCCGGCCCGAACCACCACCCGGGGGCTGGCCAGCGTCACGTGCGTGTCACCGCGCGAGAGGAAGAGGAACTGCACGGGCTCGGGGCACACCGTGCCCGGCGCCACCCGCACCACCGCGCCCTCCTCCAGCAGCGCCGCGTTGAGCGCGGTGAAGGCACTCGCGTCCGCGCGCGCCCGGCTGCCCACCAGCGCCTCCAACGGCTCTCCGTCCTGCAAGGCCTCGCGCAGGCTGCGCACCGTGAGGCCCGCGGGCAGGCCCTCCAGCCGCGACAGCTCGCGCACGTACCAGCCGTCCACGAACACCAGCCGCGGCCCCGGGCCCGGGAGCGCCAGCCGCGCCACCGCCGCCTCCACCCCCGCCTCGTGCACCGTGCGCACGGGGCTGAAGGCCTGGCCGGAGATGGGCGCCACGTTCGTGTACTTCCAGTCCTCGAGCTTCGACGTGGGGAAACCCTGGCGCGCCAGCTGCGCGATGCCCTCCTGCCGGAAGGCCCGCAGCCACGCCGGGGCGCCCGCCGCCCGCTCCGCCTGGAAGCGCTCGGCCAGGTCGAGGTAGTGCTGGAGCCCCACGTCCGTCGTCACGGCCTCGCCTCCTTGCCGCCCGCGCCCTGGCCCAGCCACGCGTAGCCCTTCTTCTCCAGCTCCAGCGCCAGCTCCTTCCCGCCCGTACTCACAATGCGTCCATTCGCCAGCACCGACACCTTGTCCGGCACCACGTACTCCAGCAGCCGCTGGTAGTGCGTAATCACGAGCATGCTCCGCTCCGCCGAGCGCAGCGCGTTGATGCCTCCGGAGACGATTCGCAGCGCGTCGATGTCCAGCCCCGAGTCCGTCTCGTCGAGGATGGCCAGCTTCGGCTCCAGCACCGCCATCTGGAAGATCTCGTTGCGCTTCTTCTCGCCGCCCGAGAAGCCCTCGTTGACGGACCGCTGCAGGAACGTCGGGTCCATCTTGAGGAGCTGCATCTTCGACTTCATGTGGCGGGCGAAGTCCATGGCGTCGAGCTCGGGCAGGCCACGGTGCTGACGGATGGCGTTGAGCGCGGCCTTGAGGAAGTAGCTGTTGTTCACGCCCGGAATCTCGACCGGGTACTGGAACGCGAGGAAGACGCCTTCGCGGGCTCGCTCCTCGGGGTCCATGTCGAGGAGGTCCTTGCCCTCGAACAGCACCTCGCCACCGGTCACCTCGTAGGCATCACGGCCGGCCAGCACGCTCGCGAGCGTGCTCTTGCCGGAGCCGTTGGGGCCCATGATGGCGTGGATTTCGCCGGGGTTCACCGTGAGGCTGATCCCCTTGAGGATGGCCTTGTCTTCGACGCGCGCGTGGAGGTTCGTTATCTGCAACATATCGGGGTTCGGGACTCGGGATTCGGGACTCGGACGGCGTCGACCTAACCGACGCTGCCCTCGAGAGAGATGCCGAGGAGCTTCTGCGCCTCGACGGCGAACTCCATCGGGAGCTCGCGGAACACTTCCTTGCAGAACCCGCTCACGATCATGTT
>NZ_DASUNC010000040.1:0-72081 GCF_036277355.1 Archangium sp. | reverse complement strand
CGCCCACAGGTCGTCCCGGAGGCTCGCCGCGTAGGCCTCGTGGGGCTTGCACTCGCGCTGGAAGCGCCACGCCTCCGGGGCGCGCAGCAGGGGAATGTTGGGCAACATTCCTCCCGACACCTCGAGCGCCCCCGGGAAGGTGCCCACCCCATAGTCCACCAGCACCGCGTGCCCGTCCTCCTGCACCACCACGTTGTCCGGCTTGAGGTCTCGGTGCACCACGCCCACCGCGTGCGCCACCCCCAACTGCTCCGCCAGCGCCAGCACCGCCCGGGCCGCCCACGCCGCCCCGGGGTTGTGGCGCTCCACGTACGTGTCCATGGGCAGGCCGGGCACGTAGGGGGTGGCGACGTAGAGGAAGAGCGGCCCGGCCTCCGGGTGCTCGCCGTGGTGCCCATGGCAGTCCACCTCCACCAGCTGCACCCGGTGCAGCCGCAGCAGCACCTCCAACTCGCGCCACGCCCACGCGCCCGCGTGCGGCAGGTACAGCAGCTTGAGCGCGTACAGCCTCTCGCCACGCCGGGCGCGGAACACCGTGCCGTAGCTGCCCGCCCCCAGGCGCTCCTCCAGGGTGAAGCCCGCCACCCCCTCCCCCACCTTCGGTAGGAATTCCTCTTGCGCCCCGGGCCGGCACAGCCGGTTGCGCAGCTGCCGCCACCGCCACCGGGCCACGGCCTGACGCCGCTGCTCCGTACGCCCCACCGCTGCCTGCTCCATGCGCACCACCTCCGAGGTGGGGCAGCGTAGCATGACGCCCCCCGTCACCGGCCGCGCGTGGGCCTTCCTCACCACGGGAGCGCGTCCCCGGGAGGCCCTCTCACTGGTAGACGTCTACCAGTGGTGTGGGTGGATGTGTGCCTCCGATGGTAGACGTCTACCACTGAAGGGCCCTCTGGGGCCACTCGGGACGGGAGCCGCTCCGGCAATCCGCGGCCTGTCTGAGGGGGTCGTGCCGACGCATCCACGCGCTGGAACGAGCGAAGCGCTCACCCCACCGTGACGCGGCGCACGCCGCGGGCCTCCAGGAGCGCGGGGAGGCGCTCGCGCTGGTCGCCCTGCAGCACCAGGGTGTCCTCCTCCACCGTGCCCCCGCAGCCCAGGCCCCCCTTGAGGGCCTTGAGCCACTTCTCCAGCTCGGCGGCGGGCAGCCCCAGCTGCTCCACCACCGTCACCTCCTTGCCGCCCCGCCCCTTGCGCTCCATGCGCACCACGGCGCGCGCGGGGCCCTTGGGCCCTTCAGGCTCCTTGGCCTTCACGGGCGCGGGAGCCGGCCCCGCGGGCAGCTCCTCGCGCTTGAGGCCGAGCGCGGCGAAGGGGTTGTGGAAGGGCGCCGCCGGAGCGGGCGCCTCGGGCTTCTTGTCGCGCTTGCCCATGGCGTCCGTCCGCTCAGTGGGGGTGATCGTGCGCCTGCAGCGCCTGCTGCGCGGGCGCGGGCAGCACCTTGAAGGCCGCCGCGTCCGGGTTCCCGTCCGCCATGATGAGGGCGTAGAGGAACGACGGGATGGCTTGCGCCTCGCGGCCGTTGATGACCACCAGCGGCGTGCCGTGCAAGTCGTGCTGCCGGGCGAACGCGATGTCCTCCGCCAGCTTCTTCTCCGTCTCCGCGCTGGAGATGCACGCCTCGAGCTGCGAGCGCGTCACGGTGCCCGAGGACATGATGCTCAGCACGTTCTGCGCATTGAGCGTGGCCTGGGCGGCGAAGAGCTTCTCGCGCAGCTCCCAGTAGTCCGGAGCGTCCTCGGTGCAGATCTGCGCCTTGGCGGCGAGGCAGCGGGTGCCGGAGCCATCGGTGGCCTGCGGGGGCATGGTGCGGTTGCACTGGGAGTCGAGCGGGAACTGGCGCGCCTCCAGCGACAGCTTGCCCTCGGGGAGGCGCTTCTTCATGAGGGCGAGCACCTCCACCAGGTTCTTGCAGTGGGGGCAGCGGCTGTCCGTCCACTCCACCATCTTCACCGGCGCGTTCTCCGGGCCGTAGCGGCGGCGCGTGGCGGACGGGGCCGGCAGCGGCGTGTCATTCTTGTAGCGGGCGAGCGCGTTGGCCACGGCCTGCTGCTCGGGCTGGGACAGGCTGGTCAGGTACGCCTCCAGCGAGCCGGGCGCGGCGGTGGAGGTCATGGTGGCCACCTTCTCCACGGCGGCGCTGGCCTTGGGCGTCTGCATGCCGGGCATCAGCAGCGCCACGTAGGCGGCGGCGGCGAAGCCTCCCGACCACTGGAGCGTCCGGCCCCACTCCCCGGCCTGCGGCAGCACCGGACCGGGCAGGCCCTTCCAGGCCACGGCGGCGAAGGAGAGCGTGAGGGCGTAGGTGGCCAGACACGTGGGACACAACGCCCCGGCGCTCGCGCTGGCGAGCCCGAAGACGAGGCTGGCCCCCACACCGGCCACGGCCGTCAGACGCAGGCCGTTGGTGGCGGGACGCACGGTGTGCCCGTTGCTCCGCCACACCAGGAAGAGCGCCGAGAGCGCCACGGCGACGATGCCCCACACCAGGCCGAGCGCGGCCACCGGCATGCCCAGCCGCTCGTGCACGCCGCTGGCGAAGGCGGAGTTCCACACCGTCTCGCAGTTGATCTTCTCGGAGATGCCGCAGGCGGTGGTCCCACCGCCGCGCAGGGTGAGGAGCTCCTTCCACTGGTAGATGGAGAGCGCGGCCTCGGCGAGGCCCAGGCCCAGCAGCGCCGCGGCACCGCGGACGGGGACAGGAGGGGGCGGATTGGCCTTCTTGCTCATGCGTGCTCCGGAGGGGGGGTCATCAGGACGAGGAGGCGGGCGTTGTCGGGGCCGTCATTGGTGACGCCGTGTTCGACGCCCGCGGGTGCGAAGAGAGCGGCGCCGGGGCCATGCGAGGCCTCGTCCGCGCCGATGCGGAAGCGGCACCGCCCCTCGAGGACGAGGTACACCTTGTCCGAGGTGGCGTGCCGGTGGGGCTTCTGACTCTGGCCGGGCGTCAGGCAGTACACGTCCAGGAAGAAGCGCTCGGACTTGAAGAGGTTGAGCTTCTGGAGCTTCTCGGCCGAGAAGCCCATGAAGTCCGACAGGTGTCTCACATCCATCGTGGCATTCACTCCCGGGCCTCTATATAGCGACGGTCATGGAACCGCTGTCTCTGCATTTTCTTCATGAGCAGGCAGGAGCCCATTTCCTGGAGGTCCATGGCCGGGAGGCCGTGGCCGACTACGGGGACGTGGAAGCCGAGTACCGGGCGGCCCGGCAGGCGGTGGCCCTCCATGATGCCACCTACCGGGAAGCGCTGCGCATAACCGGCGAGGACCGCATCAGCTTCCTGCATGGGATGGTGACGCAGGACGTGAAGGGGCTGGCGGCCGGGGTGGCGACCTACGCGGCGATGATCACCGTGAAGGGCTCCATGGTAGGTGACGCCCGTATCCTGCGGCGCGAGGCGGATCTGCTGCTGGACGTGGAGCCCGGGATGGGCGCCAAGGTCCAGGAATTCCTGGGGAAATTCCTCATCTCCGAGGACGCCGAGCTGCACGAGGCCACGGGCGAGCTGGGGGTCCTGAGGCTGCTCGGACCCCGGACGGCCGAGCTGATGGGCGCCGTGTCGGGCGGTCCCTTCGCCCCCCTGCCCCCGGACGCCACCCGGCCCCTGTCCCTGGCGGGGCAGGAGGTCCTGGCGGTGGGTCGCCCCGGACAGGAGGGCGTGGACCTGCTGGTGCCTCGGGGAGGGCTGGAGGCGGTGTGGAAGGCGCTGGTGGCGGCGGGTGCGGCCTTCGGGCTGAAACCGCTGGGTTGGCGGGCGCACGAGATGCTGCGGGTGGAGGCGGGGGTGCCGCGCTACGGACAGGACATGGTGGAGACCACCATCCCGCTGGAGGCGAACCTCACGAACGCCATCTCGTACAACAAGGGCTGCTACATCGGGCAGGAGGTGATTGCCCGAGCCACCTTCCGGGGCCACATGAACCGGAAGCTCGCGGGCCTGCTGCTGGGGAGCACCGAGCCGGCACCGGGCACCGAGCTGAAGAAGGACGGCAAGAAGGTGGGCTGGGTGACGAGCGTGGTGCGCTCGCCGCTGAAGGGACAGACGGTGGCACTGGGGTACGTGCACCGGGACTACCTGGAGCCGGGCACGGTGCTGGCGGTGGGCGACGGACCGGCCGAGGCCACCGTGGCGGCCCTGCCCTTCTCCTGAGCCACTCCGCCCGAACCTCACGAGGCCCTTGCTCCTTCGCCGTGCCCAATTTCCCCTCGCCCTCCGGGAGAGGGACGGGGTGAGGGTATTTGAGTCACCCGGCCATTGCTCCCATTTGACTTCCGGGTACGTGGTGTGGTTCGGCTCGTCGAACCTGACCTACTCGAGCGGCCCGAACGCGTTCAACGAGACCGGCACCGTTCACCCGCTCTACGGACGGGTACTACAACCACTTCAACGACGCCTATAACACCGGCCCCCTGCAGGTAGTGCACGGGCCGTGGGCCACGGGTTGGAGCACGGGCCCCGATACCCTCACCCCGACCCTCTCCCGAAGGGAGAGGGGATAGGGGGACAGTGAGGAGCAAGGGGACTGAGGGGACAGTGGGGCTCAGGCCCGCCCTTCCGCGTTCTGCTGACGCTCAATGCTCTCGAACAGCGCTCGGAAGTTGCCGCCTCCGAAGCCCTGGTCTCCCTTGCGCTGGATGATCTCGTAGAAGAACGGGCCCGCCCCCGGATCCTTGTAGAGCGACGCCGCGTCCTTCATGAAGATCTGCAGCAGGTAGCTGTGCTCCCCCGCGCCGTCCACGAGCACCTCCAGGTCGCGCAGCACCTGGATGTCCTCGTCGATCTTCTTGATGCCCAGGTCCTGGATGCGCTGGGGCAGCGCGTCGTAGTACGTGCCCGGCGTAGGCATGAAGGAGATGCCCGCCTTCTCGCGCATGTCCTTCACCGCGGTGAGGATGTCCTTCACCACCAGCGCCAGGTGCTGCACCCCGTCACCCTTGTGGTCCTCGTTGAAGATGTTGATCTGCGAGGCCTTGAAGAAGGGCCGCAACGGCTCGTTGTTGGCGAACTTCACCCGGCTCACCGGATCCCACATCACCTCCGAGCGCAGCCCCGAGCCGTGCGCGCGCTTCTGCTGCGCGGCCACGTCTTCCGTGTGGAATTGAATCTCCCAGAACTTCTCGAAGCCCATCACGTGCTCCATCCACAGGAGCATCGGCTTCATGGTCTGGAAGTTGGACGTGATGTGGTCGATGTGCGTGAAGCCGTAGCGGTTGTTGCCCCCGCGCGGCTTCTCGTGCTGCACGAAGCCCGGGTAGAGCGCCTTGTAGCCATCCCGCTGGATGAAGCGGAACGTCGTGTCACCAAACGGCGTGGTGATGGAGAACTGCGCCAGCTTGCCGCCCTTGTCGTCCGTGTAGCGCTGGATGTCCGTGATGAAGGTGGCGCCGCGCTGCTCCAACAGGCGGTACGTCTTGTCGATGTCCTCCACCTGGTAGTTGAGCGTGCCCACCCCGTCCGGGTGCTTGCGCAGGAAGCGCCACGCGCGGCCCCCCTCGCCCACCGGCTGGCTCACCACCAACACCACGTTGCCCGCCTGGAAGACGGCCGACTTCTGCCGGCCCTCCTTCTCCAGCTGCGGCGAGGACACGCCCTGCTCGGCGAAATCCAACCCGTCCACGTAGAAGCGCCGGCTGCGCTCCAGGTCGTGCACGTACCAGTGGACGCTCTCCAACCCCTTGATGCCCAGCGACTCGAGCTTCGCCATCATCGACTCCTTCGATTCAAGCCGGCACCGCGTCGGGCTGCCGGTCCGCATGTGCCGCCTGGAAGGCGGGAAGGCTGGCGCACGCCGCTTCAATACGGGTGAGCAGCGCGTACGGCCCCAGGTCTACTCCGAAACGCCGGGCCCCGTAGAGTTGGGGAACCAGGCAGATGTCCGCGAAGGACACTGCGTCCCCCAGGCAGTACGCGCCCGCCGTCTCCTGCACGGCCGCCTGGAAGGCCGCCAGGCCCCGGTCGATCCAATAGGCGCACCACGCCTTGTCGTCCCCCTTCAGCTCGCCCTTGATGCGCTGCAGCACGGACAGGTTCTGCAACGGTTGGATCCCCGAGTTCACCATCTCCGACAACATCCGGCAGCGCGCCCGGAGGAAGGGATCGGCCGGCAGCAGGGCGGGCGAGGGATGACGCTCCTCCAGGTACTCGAGGATGGCCATGGACTGGCCCAGGCGGTGCACCTTGCCGCCCTCGGTGACCTCCAGCGTGGGCACGGTGCGCATGGGATTGACGGCGCGGTAGGCGTCGGAGTTCTGCTCGCCTCCGTCCCGCACCAGGTGCACGGGCACGTACTCGTACGGCAGGCCCTTGAGATTGAGCGCGATGCGCACGCGCCAGGAGCACGACGAGCGCCAGTAGCTGTAGAGCTTCACGGTTTCACCACCTTCTGGAGGTGGATGTGTCATGCCGGAATCCCCCACTCCGAGTAAAGGTTGGATAGTCATCCCCTACCCGGAGTCCCGATTTCTCGACCCGGCGTGATGTACCGGTAAGCTGTCACTCCAGCCATGCCCTCGAACAAGAACGAGCTCGCAGCCCGCATCGCCCTCACCAAGCCCACGGACTCCGTGCGGGGCATCTTCTTCCGGGTCGTGTTCGAGCTCATCGAACGCAAGGGAGGCCCCCAGGCCCTGCGCCAGGTGCGCAGCGGCTCGCTGGCCAAGGACATCGCGGACCTGCGGACCTACCCCGCCTCGGACTACCTCACCATGCTCTACGGCGCGGCGGACGCGCTCGAGGGGCAGCTGGGCAACGAGAACAGGGTCTTCAACGCCTGCGGCCGCGCGTGCGTGCAGAACTTCTCCACCGGCCCGGGCCAGGTCGTCTTCGGCATCCTCGGCAAGGGGGACCCGCAGCGGCTCTTCGCCCAGACGCGCGTGGCCTTCAGCACCGTGGTGACGTACGGCAAGCGCGAGCACAGCCCCGCCGGCCCCAAGGGCTGCATCCTCAGCTACCGCGGCGACATGCAGCCGGCGGCCTACCACGTGGGCATCTTCGAGGGCGCGCTCGAGGCCCTCGGCTTCAAGGGCACCGTGAGGGCCAACGTGCTCGGCCTGGACTCGGTGGACTACCAGATCAACTGGGAATGAGGCTCACTCCAGGCAGGTGAGCGTCAGCTCCATCACGCCCACCAGGCGCTCACCCACCGAGGCCCAGCAGTAGAAGCGGTAGTCGCGGCCCTCCACCCCGTGGAGGTGGCTGCCGAACGTCACCGACTCACCGGCGTAGGCGAGGCTGTCGGCGCGAACCTCGCCCCGCGTCACCAGGTAGCGCGCCTCCGGGTTGCCCACCAGCTGGCGCAGCAGCGAGCCCGCCAGCCCCGACAGGCCGCTCATCACCACCGCCACCGGCAGCACCGGGTGCATGGCGAAGTGGCCCTTGCACAGCTCCGCGCTCACCGGGCCCAGCGTCGCCTTCAGGCACTCCCCGTCCCGCACGTAGCCGTGCAGCGGCGGCGGCTGGCGGTGGGGGTTGGTCCGCATCGCGGCGAAGTCGCCGGACGTGCAGCGCGGCCCGCGCTCGGCCCGGGGCTCGCGGCGCATCTCCTGGCGCGCCCCCTGGAAGAGGCGCAGGAAGGCCGCCGCGGACAGCACGTTGTAGTCCACCTCCAGCGAGAAGAGCGCCTGGCCCCGCGCGTCCGTCAGCCGCGTCTGGGCCGTGGCCATGCGCTTGTCCCGGAACTCCGCCTTCGCCGTGCCCACCAGCAGCTCGGTGGCCCGGGGCAGCGGGCCCGCGTGCAACCGCTCCAGCCGCGCGCGCCGCGCCAGGTAGTAGTGCTGCCCCTCCTTGGGATTCACCAGCGACGACGCACACGAGCCCAGAATCGCCAGGTGCCGCCCCACCTCCGCCGCGTTGATGGGCGAGGCCTCGCCCCCCGTCTCCTGCTCCACCGGCACCCGCGCCGTCAGCTCGCCCTCGCCCACCGCCCGCACCTCGCTCAGCGCGTAGTACGGATCCCTCACGCAGATGCGCGCGAACAGCTCCTGCCGGTTCAGCTCCTCGGGAAGCCGCGGCGTCTCCGGCATGAAGTGCACCGGCTCTCCCCACACGCTGGCCAGCGCGGGCGGGGCCATCGCGACGATGGCGGGCGTGGACCGCGAGGACCGGGGGGGGACGGCCAGAGACGAATGCTGCTGTGCGTTACCCATACTTCTTCCCTCGTGTTGGAGCCTCCGGGGGGCAGAGGACTCTTGGGACACAGAGAGGTGTCGGTTCCGACACACCGTGGGTGGACTCTAACCCACTCCCCCAAACTCAGGTAGGGGAAAAATTTGCCGTGAGCCCAAACCTCGTCATGGGCCGGACAGGCGGGCCAGGAAAGCTGATGGGAACTGGGAGCTTTCCCGGCCCGGTGTCACGCGCCGGACGCTACGGCAGGGAGATGGCGGCGCTCACGCGGATGCCGAAGTCGCACGAGGCGGTGTTGCCGGACGCGTCCGTGGCGGTGCACGTGACGTTCGTCAGGCCTGGCAGGAAGAGCGAGCCGGAGGGCCGCGAGCAGGTGACGGTCGCCGGGCCGTGGTCCGGGTCATGGCTGCCGTTGTCCACGCTGGCGTAGCCCTGGCAGGAAGCATCCGCGGGCACGGTGACGTCACGGCAGAGGGCCACCGGCGGCAGGTTGCCCGGAGGCACCTCGCAGGTGAGGTCCACCGAGGCGGAGGCGGTGTTGTTGTCCTCGCGGCACTCGGCGTCGCGGCCCGAGCCCGTGCCGTCATCGTCCACGCGGACGAAGAGCTCGGCGGTGCCGGAGCCGGGAGAGGCCACGGAGGTGGTGACGAGGACGTCCGTGCCCGCGGGCAGCGCCTCGGCGAGCCGGGCCACGGCGAGCAGCGTGCCGCCCGAGGCCGGGTTCCCCGCGGAGAAGGCCACCTTCAGGCCCGCCGCCGCCGTCGCCTGGCCCTGGTTGCGCACGCGCGCGGGTTGAGCCTCCCGAAATCCCTCTCCGCTCGGAAATATTTCGTCATCTCCTCGAAGCGCGCGGTTAACAACCGGTGTGCATCTTCCAGGATGCGACCCGGGAGCAAGCGTCCAACCGTCCCTGAATGGTCAGGCGGTGAGACCTCGTCCCCCTCCAAGTGCTCCCGGGTCGTATCTTCTTGTTTCACGCCCTGTTCATCAGTGAGCCGGAGAAGATCCCCTGACGAGAGAGGCATCGCTCGGCGGACCTGACGCAGGGCAAGCGGCCATGATGGCGGACCTCGCCCGTCATCTTTCGTAATAACGGCGAGATTCACCGAAACATCGCGACGCATAGATCTCGGCCCATGAGGTCAACGACCGAGCTACCGCGACGCGAAGAGCAGTCCCCTCCCCTCCAGCCCAGGTCCCTGCCGGTGGAAGACACCCGGCGCTGGCACCTGCCCGCCCGGTGGCCCTTGTGGCTGGGCGTCATCGCCGTGGTGGTGGCCGCGGGCGTGTGGCTGCTCGAGCCCAAGGCGAAGGACCCGGCCGCCAGCTTCGAGACGGCGGCGGTGCAGCGGCGCGATGTCGAGTCGCGCGTGACGGCGACGGGCACCGTGTCCGCCCTGGTGACGGTCCAGGTCGGCAGCCAGGTGTCCGGCCGTATCCAGGAAATCCTCGTCGACTACAACTCGCCGGTGAAGAAGGGCCAGGTGATTGCCCGCATCGATCCGCAGCTGCTCCAAGCCGCGGTGGAGCGGTCCCGGGCCAACCTCATCGCCGCGAGGGCCAACGTGCAGAAGGCGCGCGTGGAGGCGGACAACTCCCGCCGCCAGGCCGAGCGCTCCAAGACGCTGCGTGACCAGCAGTTCATCTCCCAGTCGGAGCTGGACACCGCCGAGTCCGCCGCCCAGGTGTCCCAGGCCCAGGTGACCTCGGCCGAGGCCGCGCTGGCCCAGGCCCAGGCGGCACTCAACGAGGCGGAGGTCAACCTGCGCTACGCCACCATCGTGTCGCCCACCGACGGCATCGTCATCTCGCGCAGCGTGGACGTGGGCCAGACGGTGGCGGCCTCGCTGCAGGCCCCCACCCTGTTCACCATCGCCGAGGACCTGCGCAAGATGCAGGTGGACACCAGCGTGGCCGAGTCCGACGTGGGCCGGCTCCAGGACGGCATGCGCGCCACCTTCACCGTGGATGCCTGGCCGGGGGTGAACTTCGAGGGCGTCATCCGGCAGATCCGCAACGCCTCGCAGACGGTGCAGAACGTCGTCACCTATGACGCCGTCATCGACGTGGCCAACCCGGAGCTGAAGCTCAAGCCGGGCATGACAGCCAATGTCACCTTCGTCACCGCGCACCGGGAGAACGTGGTGACCGTGCCCAACGCGGCGCTGCGCTTCCGGCCTCCAGCGCCTCCCGAGGGAGCGGCCCCGCAGGGCCCTGGCGTGGGCGGTGCGGGTGCTCCGAATGGCCCGGGAGCGTTCGAGAAGCCCGCCCCCGGCACCAAGACGGTGTTCGTGCTGCGCGACGGGAAGCCCCGGCCCGTGCGCGTGAAGCCCGGCGTGACGGACGGCACGTACACGGAGGTGGAGGGCGAGCTGCGCGAGGGAGCTCAGGTCATCACCGCCATGGCCGCGGGCGCGCAGTCCACGCAGGGCACGAGCCAGGGCTCCGGCCAACGGACGGGCGGCATGGGTGGCATGGGTGGCATGGGCGGCGGCAGGTCCGGTGGGGGATTCCGTCCCCCGGGGCCCTTCTAGGCAGGCGTGAGGCGCGACATGAACGGTCAGCGACAGCAGATGCCGCTCATCGCACTGCGGGGCGTGAGCAAGATCTACCGGACGGGAGACGTGGAGGTGGCGGCCCTGCGGGGCGTGGACTTCAACGTGGAGCCGGGCGAGTTCGTGGCCATCATGGGCTCGAGCGGCTCGGGGAAGTCCACCCTGATGAACATCCTCGGCTGTCTGGACCGGCCCACCTCGGGCCAGTACTTCCTGGACGGCCAGGACGTGTCGCGCCTGGACCGCAATGGCCTGGCCATCGTGCGCAACCGCATGCTGGGCTTCGTCTTCCAGAGCTTCAACCTGCTGGCGCGCACCAGCGCCCTGGAGAACGTGGAGCTGCCCCTGCTCTACGCCGGGGTGCCCGCGCGCGAGCGCAAGCGGCGGGCCCGTGAGGCACTCGAGCGGGTGGGCCTGGGCGCGCGCCTGGAGCACCACCCGCGCCAGCTCTCCGGTGGCCAGCAGCAGCGCGTGGCCATCGCCCGGGCGCTGGTGAGCCAGCCCCGCGTCATCCTCGCCGACGAGCCCACGGGCAACCTGGACTCGCGTACCAGCATCGAGGTGATGGCGCTCTTCCAGGAGCTCCGTCACGAGGGCATCACCCTCGTGCTGGTGACGCACGAATCGGACATCGCCAGCCATGCCGGGCGCGTGGTGGTGGTGAGGGACGGACGCATCATCTCGGACAAGCGCCAGCAGCCGGTGCCCGCGGAAGTGCCGCCGCTCGAGGAGGCCGTGTCATGAACGTGCTCGAGACGATGTCGCTGGCGGTGCGCTCACTGCTGCGCAGCAAGATGCGCTCCTTCCTCACCGCGCTGGGCATCATCATCGGCGTGGGCGCCGTCATCGCCATGGTGGCCATCGGCGATGGGGCCCGGGCCAGCGTCCAGAAGGTGTTCGACGCGATGGGCACCCACATGCTCATCGTCATGTCCGGCTCCACCAACTCGGGCGGCGCGCGGGGAGGCTTCGGCAGCCAGCCCACCCTCACCTGGGACGACCTGGAGGCCATCCGCACGCAGCTGCCGAGCGTGCGCGCCGCCGCCCCGGAGATGCGCACCAACACCCAGGTGTTCTCCGAGGACCAGAACTGGACCACGAGCGTCACGGGCACCACGCCCGACTACTTCGACGTGCGCGGCTGGAGCATCGCCACGGGCCGGCGCTTCACCGAGGCGGACGTGGAGGCGGGCACCAAGGTGGCCGTCATCGGCCAGACGGTGGTGGAGAAGCTGTATGGCGCGGGCTTCGACCCGGTGGGCCAGGTCATCCGCATCAAGAAGACGCCCTTCACCATCATCGGCATGACGGCGCGCAAGGGACAGTCGCCCATGGGGCAGGACTACGACGACAGCATCCTCGTCCCCGCCACCACCTTCCAGCGGCAGCTCCAGTCCCAGAGCCTGGGCAAGTACATCACCGGCGTCCTCAACGTGCAGGCGGATGCCAGCGCCGGCACCGCGAAGGCCCGGGAGGACATCAGCACGCTGCTGCGCGAGCGGCACCGGCTGGGCGAGAACACCCCCGATGACTTCGACGTGAGGGACCTGTCCGAGCTGGCCAACAGCCGCCAGCAGAGCACCGAGACGCTCAGCCTGCTGCTGGCCTCCATCGCCGCCGTGTCCCTGGTGGTGGGCGGCATCGGCATCATGAACATCATGCTGGTGAGCGTCACCGAGCGCACCCGGGAGATTGGCGTGCGCGTGGCGGTGGGCGCGAGGCCCCGGGACATCCTCGCCCAGTTCCTCATCGAGGCGCTGACGCTGGCCCTGCTCGGAGGGCTCATCGGCGCGGCGGTGGGTCTGGGCGTGGCCCGCGTCCTCGCCAACCAATTCCAGTGGCCCCTGTTGATCCGCCCGGAGGTCATTCTCATCGCGCTGGGCTTCAGCGCGCTCGTGGGCGTGGGCTTCGGCCTCTACCCCGCGCGCAAGGCGAGCCAGCTCGATCCCATCGACGCACTGAGGTACGAGTGATGCGAAAACTCCTTCCCCTTCTCGCCCTGCTGCTCGCCGCCAGTCCGGCGTGGGCCCAGCAACGCGTGCTCACCCTGGAGGAGGCCCTGCGCACCGCCACCGAGCGGCAGCCGCAGCTGCGCCAGGCCCAGGCCAACACCACCGCGGCCAACGCCCGCGTGGACCAGGACTTCGCCCCGCTGCTGCCCCAGGTGAGCGCCAACCTCACCTACCAGCGCTCCCTGTCCGAGGGCGGCTCGGTGAACACCACGACCCCGTCCGGCTTCATCAGCCGCGAGGGCGTCAACGCGGGCGCGTCCGTCAGCCAGCTCATCTGGGACTTCGGCCGCACCACGGGCCGGTGGGGGCGTGGGCAACATCATCGAGCTGTCCGACGCGCAGCTCTCCGCCACCAACGCGGCCGTGCAACGCGTCCAGGCCACGTACAACCTGGCCACCGCGCGCACGGAGCTGGCGCGCGCCCTGGGGCGGCGGCCCGGCCCCACCGGGTGAACAATTTCCCATCCTCTACGGCTGGTACGGATAGCGCGCCAGAACCTTCCCGTCCGGGGAGACAGCGTACAATTCGAACCAGTCGGGTGTCGGGCTCACGCCCGCGGCGAAGCGTCCACATCGCTCCGGACGTTGGTTGATACGGACGAAGTAGAGCCCGCCCTGCTCGCCAACGACGGCCTCCAAGGCCTGGGCGGAATAGGTACAACTCCCCGCATACTCCTTCGGGAAGCGAGCCAGCACGTGTTGCATCGCCGCATGTGCCGCGAGCACGGCGGGGCCCTCCAACGTGGCCAACGGACGCACGTCAACAGGCCAGTGAATACCGGCTGCGAAGAGGGGCCTGCGCGCGAAGATGTCCGCATACAGTTCCGAGATGCCGAGCTGGAGACTCGACTCCCCGCGTCCAACTCCGGGGAACTGGATGAGGAACGCCGGTGCTCCCCCGTCCGCCTCCGGAGCGTTGGATGGAGGGGCCTCGCTCCCCCCATCCACCAGAAGCGAAGCAAAGAGGACGAGGTAATTGAGCTTCGACATATCACCACTCGAAGAGGGGGCGGGTTTCTACTTCAACGCGGGGATGCACTTCGGAGAGGCGCCTCCAGGGCTCAGCATGCTGGAGGGCTGAGGCTGACAGGTCGCCTGGAAATCCCAGCGCTTCGAGTCCTCGCTCCATTTGAATACCTCACCCGCTGGATTCCATTTGTAGAAGCGTGGAGTGTCTCGTCGACCCGTGGCGAGCCAATGCCACACCGGAATCAACCCTCCTCGCGAATCACGGACCATCCTGCCACTGGGAGTCGCCCCGTAGGCCACCATCATCCAGACTCCCTCACCTGACTCTACCAGGGGAAAGATGGTCAGATCCGGGCCGCTCATGATCGTTCCGCAGGGGTGGTTGTGAGCGAAGCCGAGAACGGGCAGGTCCGCCCATCAAGGCCTTGAGTGTCGGTACGACCAGGTCATCCGGAATATCGGATGCATCCGAGACCACGGCGGCGATGTCGTCATGCTTCCAGGGTCCAGGTGCCACCGCGAGACCGGGCTCTCCCTCCAGAATGGGTAGCTCGGTTCGCAGGAAGTAGGCTCTTGGCCCTGAGCATGACAGGGAGAGCATGAGTGTCGCGCAGACACCCTGGAGCGGGAGGAGCTTCATCCACGCACAGCCTAGCATCGGCCCTTCGGGTCCCCTCCTCTCCCTCCGGGCCCGGGGTGACGCGCCGCACCAATATGAACAATTTCCCAGATTTCGAGAGGTGTCCGTATTGAACGGAAAATCTTGGTGGTAGGGTTTTCCCCACGCTCGTCTGGAAGACAGGCGGGCGTGAACCCCCCACACAGGAAGTTCCCCATGCACATCCGTACGGCAGTCATCGCGGCGACGGCCACCGCCGCGCTCCTCGTGGCCCCGGAGGCCTCGGCCACCAACTACACGCTGTGGATCCACGGCAAGAATGGCGGCGGTACCCAGCGCGGCAACTACGCCGACTTCTCCAACTGGGGCCCGAGCACCGTCGCGGCCGGCGTGAACAAGAAGGCCGTCAACTGGGATGGCCGGCAGAAGATCTCCGTGGAGAACTTCCGCATCCGTGACGCGCTGGACTGCTTCTGCACCGGCTCCAACTGGTGCTACATCGCCGTGCACAGCGCGGGCAACCTGCAGATCGGCTACGCGCTGTCCCTGTACGGCGGCTCGGCGCGCTACAAGAAGAACGCCGTCCCCAACTCCACGGGCGTGTGCGGCAACACGGACGGCACCACGCAGGTGGGCTGGAACATCAAGTGGGTGGACGTGGCCTCGGGCGCCGGCGGCGGCAGCGAGCTGGCCGACAACGGCGAGTGGGCGACGAGCGATCCCATCGTGGGCGACCTGACCACCAGCACGGCGCGCTCCATGTACAACCACAACACCACGCGCTCCAAGTGGTTCTACATGTTCGCCGCCGCCAAGGGCACGCTCTACTCGGGCATCCTCTCCGGCCAGGATGACGAGGCCGTGGCGTACCACTCCACCGGCGGCGTCTCCGTCAAGGGCGGCTTCTGCAACCCCGGCGACTGGTTCTGCGACGGCACCCTCAACACGGGCACCGCCGCCACCAGCAACGGCAAGGCCAAGTGGAGCTACCACACCGTGCAGTTCCGCGATGACGGCGAGAACCACGACCACTACCAGAACGGCAACTGGGAGAACATCGTCGGCGTGGTGCGCGCCGACATGGCCGCCTACGCCTACTGAGACGCAGGCGGCCTGAAGCTCAGGCCACCTCGCGCCGCTCGCCAGTCCCCTCGGCTCCCGCTGACGGAGCCGGGGGGGCCGGCTCGGAGAGGTGCCCGCGGAACGTCTCGGCGGAGAGGTACACGGAGACGAGGGTGACGAGCGCCAGGCCCACCATGTAGAGCGACACGGGCCAGGGCTTCCCCCCGGTCTGCGACAGCAGGAAGGTGGCGACGAGCGGTGACAGGCCACCGGCGAACACGGAGGCGAGCTGGTAGCCCAGCGAGGCCCCGCTGTAGCGCACGCGCGTACCGAAGAGCTCCGAGAAGAAGCTGGCCTGGGGCCCGTACATGGCCGCGTGGGCGATGATGCCTAGCGAGATGGCCACCACGATGAGGGCCGTGGACTTCGTGTCGATGAGCCAGAAGAAGGGGAAGGCCAGCAGCGCGCAGGCCACGGCACCGCCGAGGTAGACGGGGCGGCGGCCCACCACGTCCGACAGGGCCCCGAAGGCGGGAATGGCCACCAGGTGCACGGTGGTGGCCGCGAGCACGCCGTTGAGCATGGTGGCCTTCTCCAGCTTCAGCTGCTCGACGCCGTAGGTGAGGACGAACGTGGTGACGATGTAGAAGAAGCCGTTCTCCGCGAAGCGCGCGCCCATGGCGAGGAGGATCTGCCGCGGGTAGGTGCGCAGCACCTCGAGGATGGGGAGCTTCTGCGGGCCGGCGCTCTCGGCCTTGGACACCTGGTGGGCGGCCTGCTGCGCGCGGAAGGCGGGGGACTCGGCGACGCTGACGCGGATGAAGACGCCAATGCCGATGAGCACCGCGCTGAAGAGGAAGGGCACGCGCCAGCCCCACGAGACGAACTGCTCCTCGGGCAGCTTCGAGAAGAGGGAGAACACGGCGTTGGCCACCAGCAGGCCCGCGGGCGCGCCCATCTGCGGCCAGCTCCCGTAGAAGCCGCGCCGGTTCGCCGGAGCGTGCTCCACGGCCATCAGCACCGCGCCACCCCACTCGCCGCCCAGGCCGAAGCCCTGGAGGATGCGCAGCAGCACCAGCAGGATGGGCGCCCCCACGCCGATGCTCTCGTAGGTGGGCAGCAGGCCGATGGCGAACGTGGCCAGGCCCATGATCATCAGCGTGGCGCTGAGCATGGACTTGCGCCCGAGCTTGTCGCCGAAGTGCCCGAAGATGATGCCGCCGAGCGGCCGCGCCACGAAGCCCACCGCGAAGGTGGCGAACGCGGCCAGCGTGCCCATCAATGGGTCGAAGGACGGGAAGAAGAGGCGGTTGAAGATGAGCGCCGCCGCCGTCCCGTACAGGAAGAAGTCGTACCACTCCACGGCGGTGCCGATGAAGCTCGCGGCGGCCACCTTCCAGATGTTCGTGTGCTGCTCCTGCGCGGGCGCCTGGGAGGCGTTGGGTACCGTCACGGTCTTTCCCCTGTCATGAAGTGGTACGCGTGCTGCGTTTCAGCGGGCCGTCCAGCCGCAGTCCATCACCTGGGCGGCCCCGGTGATGCCACCCGCGGCCTCCGAGCACAGGAAGGACACGTACGCGGCCACCTCGCTCGGCTCCAGCAGGCGCTTCACCGCCGCGGGGGCCAGCATGACGCGCTCGATGACCTCCGTCTCCGTCATGCCGTGCACGCGGGCCTGGTCGGCGATCTGCTTCTCCACCAGCGGCGTGCGCACGTAGCTGGGGCAGAGGGCGTTGACCGTCACGCCCTTGTCGGCGGCCTCCAGCGCCACCGTCTTCGTCAGCCCCATGAGGCCGTGCTTGGCGGAGACGTAGGCGGACTTGTACGGCGAGGCCACCAGACCGTGCAGCGAGGACACGTTGATGATGCGGCCCCACTTGCGCGCGTACATCAGCGGCAGGGCGTGCTTCGTCAGCACGAAGGGCCCCACCAGCATGATGCGGATCATCTGCTCCCAGCGCTCCTCCGGGAACTCCTCCACCGGAGACACGTGCTGGAGCCCGGCGTTGTTCACCAGGATGTCGAGCCGGTCCCACTCCCGCTGGGCCCGGTCCACCAGGGCCTTGCACTCCTCGCGCGAGGACACGTCGGCCCGCTGCGCGACGGCGCCCGGAATCCCCGCGGCCACCTCGCGCGCACCGGCCTCGTCCAGGTCCGACACCAGCACCCGGGCCCCGCGGGCACCCAGGTCCTCGGCCACCGCCCGGCCAATTCCACTCGCCGCGCCCGTCACGAGCGCGGTCCTTCCCGTCAGCTCTCCCATGGACATCCCTCTCAGAGAATCATGCGCAGCGTGAGGAAGCCCGACAGGTCGCGCTCCTTCAGCTCCGGCTTGCCGTCGATGTCACGCGCGTAGGTGGCCACGCGCGCCCCCAGCGCCACCTGGTCGAACATCCACCATGTCGCGCCCACGTTGAAGTAGGTCATGGCCGTGCGGGTGACGGGCTCGCTGGAGGGCGTGCCGCCAGTGGGGGGCACGAAGGAGGGCGTGTGGTCCGCCACGCGTACGACGTAGAAGCCCACGCCCGAGCGGCCGGAGAGGAAGACATCCAGGCCGCCCGACATCGTGAGCGCGTCGAAGGGCGTCCGCAGCAACTGGTTGCTGTAGCCCGCCACCGAGTTGACGACGTCGTTCTGCACGCGCGCCACGTTGAAGAAGGGCGTCACCTCCACGGGCAGCGCCGGCACCATGCCCTTGAGCTTGAGCTTCACGCCGCCGCGCAGGTTGTAACCCTCCAGGGGCGGATCCTGCGTGGAGGTGGCCTGGTAGTTGATGCTGAAGACCTGGGCCATGGCCTTCACCTCGAACCAGGGGTGCTCGTAGGAGAGCGAGGGGCTGATGACGCGGAAGTGGATGTCGTCATCCGGCTGGCCGTTGCGGAAGTTGCCCAGGGGCCGCTCCCAGAAGCGGCTGTTGCCGCCGAAGGAGCCACCCACCATGAAGGAGGCCGAGGTGCTCAGCGGGTTGGCCTCGGTGTAGCTCAGGCCGGCGGTGAGGCCCCAGCGCGTGTAGCGCGCCTGCACGCCCTGGCCGCGGTTGAAGCCGCTGTAGAGCAACGGGTCACGCGTGTACTTGTCCGCCAGGAGCACGTCGCCCATGTGCGCGGAGAAGTAGTCCACGCTGGCCGGGTCCAGGATGATGCCCGCCTCCACCGTGGCGCCCCAGCGCTGCAGGCGCAGCACCTGGTCACGCACGGACATGGAGGCCGTGCCCTCCCAGATGCCCGAGCCGTGGTTGCGGATGTTGCGCTCGAACTCGCTGCGGAAGGTGACGTAGGGCCCCAGCCGTCCCTCGGCGCCGAAGCGCGCGATGGCCACCGTGGTGATGCGGCTCTCCTTCTCCGGGTTGGGGTTCACCAGCAGGTTCTCCGACTGGAGACCGCCCGCGATGGAGAGCACCGGGCTGATGAAGTACGTGTCGCTGCCCAGGGCGAAGAGGGGCCGGGTCGCGGGCGTCGGCGCCCCCAGCACCAGCGCCGTCGGGTCCTGCTTCGCCTCGGCATCCGGCTTCGCGGGAGCCTGCGGCGTGAGGGCGGGAGCGGCGGGAGCGGCCTGCGTGACGGGCGCGTCGGCGGACGCCGGAGCGGCGGCCTCGGCGGTCTGGGCGTGGGCGGAAGCCGACAGCAGCGCGGACGCCAGCGTGCACACGAGCGCCACGCGAGACGCGGTGGGGAGAGAGGAAGTCATGGGGGGGAGAGAACTTTCTTGGGGGCTGCTCTCCAGAAGGGGAACCGCCGCCCGCGCGGCAGCCACGGGCGCGGGCGGCGGAGCAAGACGGACAGGGACCGCGGCTACTTCGCCAGATAGCCCATGGTGAGCTTCAGGCCCGCCGCCGAGCGCAGGGAGCCGAAGTGGTTGGCGATGAAGCCCTTGTTGAAGTAACCGCTGGTGTCGTAGTCGTTGAGCGTCGTCAGCTTGTTCACCGAGCAGTCCGCCAGGTCGATGCGCGAGGCGGACTCGGACACGTACAGGTCCTGGTAGTTGGCGCCCTGGTCGATGTCCGTCATGGTGATGGTGTAGTACTTCACCACGTTGCCGCCGCACTGGCCCGTCTTGCCGAAGGCGTAGTCACCATCCGCGCACGGCGTGGCGAACAGGTCGCGGGGGCCGTTGAGCGGCTTGTGGAAGTACGTCTGCTGGTAGTTGGTGCGGCTGCCCATCTCGCACACGATGGTGCCACGCATGGTGCGGTTGTTGGCGCACAGGGAGCTGGGCGGATCGAAGGTGGACACGCCGTGGTTGGCGCCCGAGCCGAGGATGACGTGGCTCACCCGCGTGAAGGGGTTGATGGACTCCGGCTTGCCGTCCACGTAGTCCACGTACAGCCGGCGCAGCGCATCCCGCACCACCGTCACGCCCAGCGAGTGGCCGATGATGGCCACCTTGCGGTTGGGGTTGTTGAGCATCACCGCCTTGATGAGGGACTGGAGGATGGGCGTGGACCAGCCATGGTCGATGTTGCCCGCCGCGTTCTCCGTGCTGCTGTTGGCGGTGGGATCCACGGTGGCGACCAGGTCCGTGCGGAAGTCCACCGCGATGACGCGGTAGCGCTCGGCGATCAGCGCCTCGGCCAGCTGCACCCGCGCCTCGGTGTCCGGGTTGAACTGCACCTTCTCGAAGGCGGAGTTGATGGTGGTGCCCGCTGGCAGGAGGAACTTCTCCCAGGAGTGCGGCCGGGTGGAGTTGCCGTGCACCAGGATGACGATGGGCTTGGAGGTGTCCTCGTTGCTCTGGGTGTACTCCTTGGCGGCGCAGTTGTAGCCGGGGATGCGGGCCACGTCCCCGTCGATGTGGTTGGCCGCCTTGTTGGGACCCCCGAAGACGCCGTCCCCGGTCCACTTGCCGTCGTTGTTGCCGTCCGTGTACGGCGTGGAGCCGGCCGTGTTGTTCTTGTCGTAGTAGAGGTTCTCGATGGAGCAGCCGGGGTGGTTGCTCAGCGGGCGGTACTTGCCGTCGTACTGCGTGTACGTCGCGGGCGTCTGGCGCTCCGTGAGCGAGGGCTCGGCCATCTCGGGCGCGTCGCGGAAGGACCAGCTGGCCACGTCCACTCCAGCGGCCACCAGCTCGTCGTGACGGGCGGAGATCTGCTTCTTGCACGCCTCCACCGACACGACAGCCTCCTCCTCCCCGTTACCATTGCCGTTGCCGTTGGGCTTCTCGCACGCCAGCAGCGCGCACGCCGCGAGACCGGTCGCGTAGAAACGGAGGGAGAACCTGGACATCCTCATGTATGGCTCCTGTGGAGAAGACGAGAGGCGTGGGGGACTGCATGGGTCGGGTAGCGCCTGCTCGAGCCGGCCGTCGGGGCGGCGGCGGCATACTACCGTAACATGAAGCCGGACTCATGTTTGTATGATGCCCGGTTCAGGTTCTCCCCACCGCCCGTCCTTGACGTCACGCGTCATGCTCGGCGGTTCAACCTGATGCCGGGTTCATGTCTTCATGATGCTAGCTTCATGTTCGCAAGGGTTTGACATTGCGCGTCATGGACGGAGGGATTCCCTTACACAAATCCGGATAAGGAGCATTCAAGGAATTGTGTTAAACCTCACCCGCGCGAAGGCGTGGGTGGACAGCATCTCCGTGGGCCCGCCGACGGCCTCGTCCGACACCACGCCTCCCACGGTGAACATCACCGCCCCGGCCAACGCCGCCACCGTCAGCGGCACCGTGGACGTAACGGCGAGCGCCTCGGATGCCGTGGGTGTGAAGAAGGTCGAGTTCTACGTCGACGGCTCGCTGGCGGACACCGACACGGCGGCCCCGTATGTCTTCACCTGGAACACGGCGGGCGTGGCCAACGGCAGCCACTCGATCATGGCCAAGGCCTATGACGCCGCCAACAACGTGAGCACGGACAACGACACCTCGGTCACCGTGAGCAACACCAGCGGCGGGACCACGACCGTGTCCTTCTCCAGCATCGCGGCGGATGACGGGTACGTGAAGGCCAACGCGGATGGGACCTCGCCCGCGGTGGGCACCATCAGCACGCCGGCCATCGGCAAGGGCACGGACGCGAAGCTCAACCGGGCCTTCTTCTCGTTCGACACCTCGGCGCTGCCGGACACCGCCACCCTCGTGCGCGCCTCGCTCAAGGTGACGCTGTCCTCCTCCGCCGGTGACCCGTGGGCCGACCCCGCCGCCGGCAACACGCTCGTCATCGACCTGAAGAACGGAGTGTTCGGCACCAGCGCCGCCACGGAGACCGCCGACTACGCCGCGGCCGCCTCCGCCTCGGCCGTTGCCGAGCTCATCAAGTTCACCACCGGCACGCAGAGCTCGGCGGACTTCAACGCCTCGGGACTGGCCTCCCTCAACAAGACGGGCAAGACGCAGGCCCGCCTCCAATTCAAGCAGAACCCCTCGGGCACCTCGTACCTCTTCCTCACCGAGGGCACCGGCGCCACGCTGACGGTGGAGTACAAGTAGAAGCCACACGCGCCTACGGCACGGCCGCCGGCAACCACGACGGCCGCAACTACCGCGTGGTGAACAACACCGTCACCCGATGAGGCGCCGAATCATTCAAAGGACGGGCCTCGAGCCAGACTCCGGGGCCCGCCCGCTCCTCTGCTCTCCAGACGACAGCACGGGCGTACGGGCCCCTCCCCGGGGGGATGCGGAAGCGAGCCCGCCTGCTCATTTGAAGCACCCTACCCTCTGGCGCATGAGCCGCCTCGCCCCCCTTGGCACCGCACTCGGCGGTCCCAAGCTTGTCGATGACGCGCCGACCCCACCACCGTAGGTGGTGCGACCAGAGGGGGAGGGCATTGATGGCGGAGGGCTACGAACAGGCTGGACCCTCTCTGGAAGGGGCGCATCCCGGCAGGCGGCTGGGCAACCGCTTTGAGTTGACCCAACGCATCAAGCAGGGCCGTGGCATCACCACGTGGCTCGGGGTGGACCTGCATACCGGGGCCCGGCTCGTCATCAAGACGACATCCGCCCTCTCCCTGGTCCCCACCGCCCGCCAGCGCCTGGAGCACGAGGCCGGTGTGCTGCGCTCCCTGCACAGCCCCTACCTCGTCCCCGTCCTGCACTTCGGCTCCGGGGGAGACCTGCTCTTCCTGGCGACGCCCTTCGTGGCCGGAGTGTCGCTCCAGGAACGGCTCGCCAGTGGCACCCTGTCCGTCCCCGAGGCGCTCATCGTGGGCCAGTGTGTCCTGGCCGCCCTCGCGGAGACGCACGCCCACGGCATCCTCCACCGGGATGTGAAGCCCTCCAACATCATCGTCGAGGGCCGCCCCACCCTCACCCGCGCCACGCTGGTGGACTTCGGCCTGGCGCGCAGTGAACGGTTGGACCCGTCCCTGCGCGACCTGCCCGTGGGCACCGCGCGCTACCTCTCGCCCGAGCAGGCCGGGCTCCTCAACCGTCCGGTGGAGGCCACTTCGGACCTGTACGCGGTGGGCGCCGTCCTCTTCGAGGCGCTCGCCGGCCACCCGGCCTTCGACGGCACCTCCGTGGGCGAGGTGTTGCGCCAGCACCTCACCACCCGGCCCCGCCTGCGCACCACCGGCGTGGAGGTGCCCCGCGCGCTGGAGGAGGTCGTCTCGCGGCTGCTACAGACGGACCCGCAGGACCGCTACCAGTCCGCCGAGTCCGCGCGCGAGGACCTGCGCGCCATCGAGGCGGCCCTGGCCCGGGGTGAGCTGGACCCCGAGCTGGTGGCGGGCGCCCACGACATGCGCCACAGCCTCACCGAGCCCTCCTTCGTGGGCCGGCACGAGGAGCTGGCGCTGCTGGAGCGCGAGCTGGAGCGCGCCCGCACGGAGCCGGGGCGGCTGCTGGTGGTGGAGGCCGAGAGCGGCGGCGGCAAGAGCCGGCTGCTGGAGGAGTTCGCCACGCGCGCGCGCCAGCACCGGGCCTGGCTGCTGCAGGGACAGGCCGTGGCCCAGTCCGCGCAACGGCCCTTCCAGCTCTTCGTGGACGTGGCCTCGGGCATCGCGTCAGCGGCCCTGGAGCGGCCCGCCCTGGCGGAGCTGCTGCGCGAGCGGTTGCAGGAGCAGGCCGCCTCGGTGTGCACGGTGCTGCCGCAGTTGCAGCCGGTGCTGCGTCCCGCGCAGCAGGGCCTGGGCCCCGAGTCCCTGGGCGAGAGCCGCGGCGTCTGGGCCCTCACCACGCTGCTGGGCGCGCTGGGCACGGAGGCGGAGCCCGCGGTGGTGCTGCTCGAGGACTGTCAGTGGGCGGATGAGCCGACGCTCCGGTCGCTGGAGAGCTGGCAGCAGGCGCGCCGCACCGTGGGTGGACACGTGATGATCATCGTGTCCTTCCGCAGCGAGGAGGTGGGCCCCGGGCACGTGCTGCGGCGGCTCAACCCGGCGGCGCACCTGCGGCTGACGGCCTTCGGGCCCGCGGACGTGGCGCGCATGCTGGAGTCCATGGCCGGCACGCTGCCGCGCGAGGCGATGGAGCTGGTGGTGCGCCTGTCCGAGGGCAATCCCTTCATGGCCTCGGCGGTGCTGCACGGGCTGGTGGAGGACGGCGCGCTGGTGCCGGGCCCCCGGGGCTGGCAGGTGGAGCCCGAGGCCATGGCGCACGTGCGCTCCTCGAGACAGGCGGCCTCCTTCCTGGTGCGCCGGCTGAAGCTGCTGCCGCCGGAGTCCCTGCGCCTGCTGTCGGTGGGCGCGGTGCTGGGCAAGAACTTCGACCTGGAGCGGGTGGCGAGCCTGTCCGGCACGCCGCGCGAGCGCGTGGTGGCGGGGCTGGTGGAGCCGCGGCGCCGGCACATGCTGTGGGAGGGCACGGGCGGCCGCTACACCTTCGTCCACGACAAGCTGCGCGAGGCGCTGCTGAGCCTGCTCAAGCCCGAGGAGCGCCGGGAGCTGCACCGGCTGGCGGCGCGCGCCATCGCGGCCAACCCACCGGCGGACCCCTTCGAGCTGGCCTACCACTTCGACGCCGCGGGCGAGTACACCCAGGCCCTGCCCTACGCGCTGGTGGCCGCCGAGCGGGCCCGGCAGCAGTTCGCCCTGGAGACGGCGGAGCACAACTACCGCATCGCCGAGCGCGGCGCGGCCGGGGCCGACCCGGGCATCCGCTTCCGCATCAGCGCCGGCTTCGGTGACGTGCTCATGCTGCGCGGCCGCTACGACGCCGCCCAACAGCAGCTCTCGCTCGCCCAGTCGCTCGCCCATGACCGGCTGGACCAGGCCCGCACGCTGGCCAAGCTGGGAGAGCTGGCCTTCCGGCGCGGCAACGTGGACGAGGGCAACGCGGCCATGGAGCAGGCCCTCCGGCTGCTCGGCCGCTTCATGCCCCGCTCGTCCGCGGCCCTGAGCCTGGCGGCCCTCTGGGAGGTCGGCGTCCAGGCGGGCCATACCCTGCTGCCCCGGCTCTGGTTGGCACGCCGTCCCCTCGAGCAGAG
Organism: Archangium sp.; assembly: GCF_036277355.1. Lineage (GTDB taxonomy): Bacteria > Myxococcota > Myxococcia > Myxococcales > Myxococcaceae > Archangium. The sequence continues at coordinate 47,366 of NZ_DASUNC010000040.1, read as the reverse complement.
CGAGGAGGACCTGCTCGCCGTCCATATCTACAGCCGGCTGGCCTACAGCTACTGGTACCTGCGCGGCCGCATGGCCGTCCTCTGGGCCCACTTGAGAGACCTCAACATCGCCGAACGCTACCCGCCCACGCCCGAGCTGGCCCAGGCCTACTCGGAGCACTCACCCGCGATGACCACCCTGCCCTGGTACCGCCGGGCCAACGCCTACTCGGAGAAGTCCCTGGCCATGCGCCGGGAGATGGGCGACGTGTGGGGACAAGGACAAACGTTGCATTTCTACGCCCTGGCCCTCTACGCGGAGAGCCGTTTCGAGGAGAGCATCGAGAAGTGCCGCGAGGCGGTGCGGCTGCTGGACCGGACCGGAGACCGCTGGGAGGTCAACAACGCCACCTTCAACACCATCATGTGCCTGTACCGGCAGGGGAAGTTGAAGGAAGCGCTGGAGGCCAGCCAACGGCTGCATGGCGACGCACTGGCCATTGGAGACCGGTACGCGGTGCGGCTGGCGTTGGAGGCCTGGGGCAAGGCCTCCGGAGGCCGCATCCCCCGCGGGCTGCTCGAGGGGGAGATCTCCAACCCGGAGGCGGATCCGCAATCGCACTCGGGCGTGCTCCAGGCGGAGGCCATCCGCCAGTTGCGCGAGGGGGACGCCGAGGGCGCGGTGGCCACGCTGGAGGAGGCACAGCGCATCGCCGAGGCGGCCCACCTGCATTCGGAGTACGTGGCGCCCATTCCGGGCTGGCTGGCCACCGCGCTGCGCCAGCGCGTCGAGCAGGTGTCCTCGCTGGCGCCCCATGAGCGCAAGGCGCTGCTGAAGCGGGCCGAGCACGTGGCCCGGCGCGCGCACGACGTGGCGAACACCTACCGCAACAACCTCCCGCACGCCCTGCGCGAGCGGGCCCTGCTGGCGGCCATGTCCGGCCATGCGCGCCGCGCGCGCCGCTGGTTGGAGCAGAGCCTGAACGTGGCCAACGAGCTGGGCATGCGCCACGAGCGCGCCCAGACGCTGCTGGCGCGTGGGCAGGTGGGCCGGGCACTCGGCTGGCCGGGCGCCGCCACGGACCAGGAGACGGCCACCCGCGAGCTGCAGGAACTGGAGCAGGGACTGGGCCAGGAGGGCCCCGGGAGCTCGGAGCGCTCGGACACGCTGTCCCTGGCGGACCGCTTCCCCCGCGTGCTGGACGCGGGCCGGCGCATCGCCTCCGCCCTCACCCGCGAGGCGGTGTTCGACGCCGCGCGCCGCTCCATGATGGAGTTGCTGCGCCCGGAGCACTGCGTGGTGTTCGACCCGGAGGCGCTGCTGCCCGAGGACGAGCTGGCCGCGGCGGGCGTGGGCCGGACCGCCATCGCCCGGACGCTGGAGACGGGGCGTCCGGCGGTGATGGGCCAGGGCATGCCCGGTGGCGTCAGCGAGAGCATGGAGCTGCTCGGCGTGCGCTCGCTGCTGTGCGCCCCCATCCAGGTGCGCGGCAAGACGGTGGCCTGCGTGTGCGTCAGCCACCGGCAGGTGGGCGAGCTCTTCGGCGAGGACGAGGAGCGGCTGGCCTCCTTCGTCTGCATCCTGGCGGGCGCCGCCCTGGAGAACGCCGAGGGCTTCGAGCGCATGGCCGCCCTCTCCGAGGAGCGGGGCCGGCTCTACCGCGAGGAGCAGGAGGCGGTGCGCCGCCGCGATGACTTCCTCTCCATCGCCGCGCACGAGCTGAAGACGCCCCTCACCTCGCTGCAGCTCCACATCCAGGGCCTCATGTCCCAGGTGCGCCAGGGGCTGGAGCGGCTGCCCCCGGAGCGGCTCGGCGCCAAGCTGGAGTCCGCCAACCTCCAGACGCAGCGCCTGGGCAAGCTGGTGAACGAGCTGCTGGACATCTCGCGCATCGCCCAGGGGCAGATGCTGGGCAAGCTCGAGGACGTGGACCTGGTGCACCTGGTGCGCGGGGTGGTGGAGCGCTCGCGCGAGGCGCTCAACCGCGCCGAGTGCGACCTGCGGCTGAACCTGCCCGCCTCCATCGTGGGCCACTGGGACGCCATGCGGCTGGAGCAGGTGGTGGTCAACCTGCTCACCAACGCGACGAAATATGGCGCGGGCCGGCCCATTGAAATCACCGTCGAGGGCGACGCCACCCAGGCGCGCCTGCGTGTGCGAGACGAGGGCATCGGCATCGCCGAGGAGGACGCGGCACGCATCTTCGAGCGCTTCGAGCGCGCCGTGTCCGTGCGCCACTACGGTGGCTTCGGCATCGGGCTGTGGATCGTCCGGGAGATCGTCCAGGCGCTGGGCGGCACCATCGAGGTGGAGAGCGCCCTGGGCAAGGGCGCCACCTTCACCGTCACGCTGCCCCGCCACGGCCCCGAGGAGCCGCGCGAGGCGCATGAGACGCACTAGCCGGCGCCCCCGCCCTCAACGGCGGGTGAGCGACAGGTAGATGACGTTGTCCACGCTGTCGCGGAAGAGCTTCACCTCGGCCAGCTCCGAGGGATCGATCTCCGCGGTGAGGGCCCTCATCTGGTTCTCGTCGCGGTAGACGAGCCACCAGTCCATGAAGGCCTCCATGTACCCCGTCTCGGGAGGGAAGACGGCGAAGTTGGCCACCAGCAGCTTCCCGCCCGAGCGCAGCATGTGGAAGAGCAGCCGGGTGAGCCGCGCGGCGGTGCCCTCGGCCAGGTAGTCGTACAGGCCGGCCGAGTAGACGAAGTCCATGTCCCGGAAGGACGTCTTCCCCAGGAGCATGGAGCGCACCGAGCCGCACACCGTCCGCACCGGGCCGGTGGGGAACACCCGGGCGATCTCCGCCAGGCAGAGCGGATCCTGATCGAAGGCAATCAGCTCGCCGAGCCGGTGGTCTCGCACGGCCGTGGACAGCTCCGCCTCGCGCAGGTGGCCACACGCCACGGAGAGGATGCGCGGCAGGTGCACGCGCTCGGCGGTGGCGTCGAGCTCCGCCGCCAGCAACTCACGCCGCTCGCGCACGCTGCGCGCGCTCGGCTGGTCATGCATGTAGCGGTAGATTTCGCGGCCCTGGTACTCCAGGCCGTCCACGTGCGCGTGGTCGTTGTAGAGGTAGTCGATGAGCTCGGCGTCCCCCGCGTAGCCACGTGGACGTTCGAACGCGTGACGGGTGAAGGGACACTGGTGGATGACTTCGCGCAACGGGTGGGTGCGCACGGCTTCCAGACAGAAGCGCCGCCACTCCTCCCTGTCCCATTTGCGGCGCAGCGTCCGCAGTCCCCGGTGCAGGGACTCCATGCCGGACTGCACGTCTCCGCCCTGGGTGATTTGCGCGTGGACGTCATCCAGCCACGACGTGGCCCGCACAAAGGCATCACTCCAATCGACCCACTCCATCACAGGCGAGGCCAATTTGTTCCGCGGGTTGGGGGCATGACCAGGAGAAACAGCATCGCTCGAAGAGGAGGGAGGTCCTTCCATCGCCACCAAAACGAAGAGACCTTCCACTCCCTTCCCTTGGAGTGGGCCACCGGCCCTGTGCTGCCCTGGTGGGCAGGAAGGCGTGTGATCCAAAATGGAAGGCGTCGCGGAACGCTCTACATACACCGGCTCACAGCGCGAAATAGTCCCGGGTGATGTTCAAGCGCACGTGTGCGTCCTCGGGGTTCAGCTCGATGGAGCGCACGCGCGAGTGCGTGGCGAGGATGCCCACGCGCCGCAGCAGGTGCTCGATGTCCTCGGCGAGCGCGAGCACCGGGCGCACGGAGCAGCCGGTGGCGAAGGACATGTCATCGAGCTTCACCAGGTTGCCCGGCTCGCTGGTGGCCACGAAGACGGTGCCGCGCACCTCGTCCCGCCACTCCACCCGCAACGGGCACATCCGCAGGCGCTCGAGCACCCGCGGCGGCACGCACCGCACCATGCCTTCGGGAACGCGCTCCAGTCCCTCGCGGCGGATGAAGGGGACCTGGAGCTGACGAGCCAACGAGATGAGCAGCTGCTCCGGCCCGAGCAGTCCCATCCGCACCGCGGCCTCCCCCAACCTGCACCGCCACCGCGCCTGGAAGGCGAGCGCCGTCTCCACCTGCGCCGACGCCAACAGCCCGCTCGCTACCCACAGCTCGCCCAGCCGCATCCGCCGCACGCCCACGACCACCCCCCACGCCGCACGCCCCCAACACACTGCACGCGCTCGGGCGCCCCCCAGCCCCACACCACCCCGACCCGCCCGAGCGCTCCCGGCCCCAATCCCCTCAACCCACCCCCGACCCCCAACCCGTGCGCTTCTCATTGCGCGTCGCGTGCCACGCCCCACCTCATGGATTCCAAGGGGTTGGGCTCCTCGCCCCGAGGGGCCCCGCCGGTAAGCGGGAAGAAATTCAGGGGTGGGAGGGAGGGAAATCGGGAGGGCCGCTCCCCGTAGGTAGAGTGTCCGGCAGGCGATTCATCTTACGAGAGGGCCGGGCCGTCACCACGTCACGCCGAGGTTGAGCGTGCCGGAATAACGGCCCGCCTTGCCGATGGTGAGCGCCGGGGGCTCGCCCACGTTGGACACGGGCGCGCCGGTGGCGTAGCGCTGATCGAAGAGGACGGTGTAGTTGAGGCGCGCGTCCGCGGTGAGGCCCCGCCAGGACGCGCGCACGCCGGCTCCGAGCGGGACATTGCCCACGAGGTCATCACCGAAACCCCGCACGGTGCCGCGGATGTTGTAGACGCTGAGGCCCAGGCCGCCCATCAGGTAGGGCCGCACCACCGAGTGGAGGAGGCCCACGGTGGCCGCCGCGTGGACGCCGTGGCGCACCAGCTCCACGCCATCCGCCGAGGCCTGGGGAGCGCGCGTGTCGAGCCCGTTCACCGCGCCCGAGAAGCCCACCTCCAGGCCCACGTCCAGCACGCCCAGCAACGGAGGGGGCAGCACGTCCAGCATCACCCCGTACGTGACCCCCGGGTCGATGAGCGGCGCCAGGTCGAGGGTGTAGCCCTCCACGCCGGCCCCCGCGGTGACGGACAGCTCGCGCAGATGGGACCAGGGCGCCGCCCCCGCCACCTGGCTCCCCACGCCGAGCGCGAGGAGCACTCCCCACCCCGCTCGCCGCATTCCCGCTCCCACCCGGACGCCCGCGCCAGGCTAGTGGCCGAGGAGCTCGGCCTTCTGCTTCACCTCTTCCGCCTTCTGGCCCGTGAGGAGCTCCACCTTGTACGTCTTCTCGGCGCCCGCGGCCGGCTCGAAGCTCACGCGCACCGGCGTGCCCTCGTTGATGTCATCCCACGTCACCAGCTGCCCGTCGCGCTCCAGCTTCGTGTCCGGGGTGAGGGCGAACCACACCTCCTGCGCGGCCGGCTCGCTCACGCTCTTCACGGCGATGCGGTGGGCGTCCTTGTCGATGTTCGTCACCACGCCCTCTTCCTTCTGCGAGAGGCCGGGCACCGCGGACTCGACATCCCGCGCCGCCTCCTTCGGCCCCGCGCACCCCGCGCCGCCCAGCACCGCCGCCAGCATGACCGCTCCCAAGACCTTCACTCGCGTCCCCATACGCAACCTCCGGGCACGGCTCCCGGCCCGGCACGAGCCGAGCCCGGGGCCTGTGCGAAGCTATGAACCCGGGAAGGGGGGCGCCAAGAACACCCCCGCCCCTGCGGCCCACGGCTCGCCCACCGGGGCGTAGGACAGGCAGGCCACCGGGCTACGCCCGGAGCGGCTCCACGCTCTCGGGGCACTGCCAGTACGTGTACTCGCACGTGGCCGCGGCGGGGTCACACGGCACCTGCATCACCGTGATGAGCTCGCACGGGTGCGCCGGGACGCCGGGCTCCAGGCCCGGCCCCCCCTGCGGCGACGGGGGAACCGCGGCCTCGTTGCCGCCGATGAACCGCTCCGTCCGCCGCGACGCACCGCCCCGCGACTCCTCCTCCCGCTTCTGCCCGGAAGGCGCCCACGGGGAGCACGTCACCGGAAACAGGGCCGGCAGAGACCCCAACACCGCACTCAGCACATACAGCTTCTTGTTCATGACGCTCCCCCTTCCTGGCCGCGAGTGGCCCGGTTCCAGGGACGTCCGGGGCCCGGGGAGCTGACGGGGTTTTCGACCTGGGCCTGTCTGAGGCTAGAGTGCGCCCCGCATGCCCTTTCAGATCAACGTCTACGAGGCAGACCGCATCATCGACGTCGTCTATCCCCCGCAGCCCACGGCGGAGGACGTGACGGACTACCTCAAGCGCATCCGCGAGACGATCATCCGCATGGGCGGCCCCTGGAGCGCGCTGGTGGACCAGGGGCAGCTGCGCGTGATGCCGCCGGAGATGGTGGCCACCATGGCCAGCCTCAACGCCTACGCGCAGCTGCACGGGATGAAGCGCTCGGCGCGCGTGGTGAGCGATGCCGCCTCCGGCCTCCAGGCCTGGCGCATGACGAAGCAGGCCATGCTCACCATCCCCACGCGCACCTTCGAGACGCGCGAGGCCGCCCTGGCCTGGCTGCGCAACCCCGACGACGAGTAGCCCGCCGCCCCCGCGGGACGGCCTCGCACGCACGCTCCGTCAAACGTATGCCCTCGTAGGGTTTATTTGAGGCATCATGGGGTTGCCCGGCTTCCGAGTCTGGCGCGTTTTCTCACCCCCCCAAGAAGACAGGAGCGAATCACCATGCGACATCCCCGGTACGGGCGGACGGCCCGGCCCCTCGTGGGCGCGGTGCTGTGGACCCTCACGCTCGCGGCGGGCTGCGGCCCGGCGGAGGAGCTGGACGCGGCCCAGGGCACGCAGGCCCCGGAGCTCGGCCAGAAGCAGAGCGAAGTCGTCTACGGCACGGACAACCGCCAGGACGTCTACGCGCACCCGGACGCCACGCTGCGCCTGCGCGCCCAGCAGGCCACGGTGGCGCTGATGAACCCGTCCGACTTCAACGCCACCAACCCCAACAACGTCACCTTCAACGGCTCGAACCTGGGCACCTCCTACAACCTGTGCACCACCGAGCGCTTCCGGGATGATCCGACGGCGGCCTTCTGCTCGGGCACGCTCATCGATGACGACCTGGTGCTCACCGCGGGCCACTGCGTCACCAGCGCCACGGACTGCACCAACACCCGGCTCGTCTTCAACTACTACCGCCCCGCGGCGGGCACGCTGCAGCCGGTCACCACGGCGGACATCTTCAGCTGCGTCTCCATCGTCGCGCGCCAGCAGGCCACGGTGAACGGGCAGAACCTGGACTTCGCCGTGCTGCGGCTGGACCGCTCGGCGGCGCCGCGCTTCACCCCGGCGCCGGTGCGCACGGGCAACACCGCGCTGGCGGTGGGGCAGAACGTGGCCGTCATCGGCAGCGGCAGCGGCATCCCCTTCAAGATCGACTCGGGCGGCTCGGTGCGTGACACGCGCTCGGGCACGCTGGACTACTTCATCGCCACCACGGACACCTTCGGTGGCAACTCGGGCTCGGGCGTGTACGAGACGAACGGCTACACGGTGGCGGGCATCCTCGTGCGTGGCGAGACGGACTACGTCACCAGCGGCAGCTGCCGCGTGGTGAACGTGTGCACCGAGACGGGCTGCCGCGGCGAGGACGTCACCTACGTCTTCCCGGCCATCCGCGCCGCCTGCACCGCGATGAACAACAGCAGCGCGCGGCTGTGCACGGGCCTGCCGCCGCCTCCTCCGCCGCCGGCCAACTCGTACGCGTACACCGCGACCAACACCAACAGCGCCCAGCAGAACACGGTGGACAAGACGCTCACGTTCGCCGCGGGCGACGTGGTGGAGGTGGGCACCTGCGGCGTGGACGGCGCCACGGTGGACGGGGACTCCTTCCTGCGCCTCAACGGCGCCGCGGGCGAGGTGGCCTCCAACGATGACTCGTGCGGCGGCCGTGGCTCCTACATCAAGTACACCGTGCCGGCGGCCGGCTCCTTCACCATCCGCGGTGGCTGCTACTCCAGCGGCAGCTGCGGCGGCACCGTGGTGTGGAAGGTGACGCCGGGCACCCCGGGCGGTGGCACCAGCGGCTCGTTCAACTTCAGCGCCAGCAACACCAACAGCGCCCAGCAGAACACCGTCAACCAGAGCGTCACGGCGGCGGCCGGCCAGGTCATCCGGCTGGGCACCTGCACGGTGGCCGGTGGTTCCGGTACGGGTGACACCTACCTGCGGCTGTACGGCCCCTCGGGCACGCAGGTGGCCTTCAACGACGACGGCAGCGGCTGCGGCACCCTGTCGTACCTCACGTACACCGTCCCCGCGGGTGCGGGCGGCTCGTATCAGATCCGCGCCGGCTGCTACTCCAGCAACAGCTGCAGCGGAACGGTGGCCTACACCCTCCAGTAGCTCACACCGGGAGGTACCGGGCCGCTCGTCCTCGTGGCGGGCGGCCCCGGTGTGGGCGTAGCAGACGCTTGACAGCCCGGGGGGCGGGATCTAACGCGGTGCTTCATATGAGCACGCCCAAGTTCCCGTCGCCCTCCACCCCGGTGTCCATCGAAGGCCCCCTGAAGGTCCTGCTGCTGGAGAACATCCACGCGTCCGCCGAGGAGATGCTCGCGGCGGAGGGCTTCTCCGTGGAGCGGCTCAAGGGAGCGCTCAAGCCCGAGGAGTTGGAGGAGCGGATTCAGGGCGTGCACCTGCTGGGCATCCGCAGCAAGACGAACGTGTGGGAGCCGGCGCTGGCCAAGGCACCCAACCTGCTGGCGGTGGGAGCCTTCTGCATCGGCACCAACCAGGTGGACCTGAAGGCGGCCAACATCCACGGCGTGCCCGTCTTCAACGCGCCCTTCAGCAACACGCGCAGCGTGGCGGAGCTGGTCATCGCGGAGATCGTCATGCTCACGCGCCAGCTGGGAGACCGCAACCGCGAGGTGCACCTGGGCCAGTGGCGCAAGGTGGCCACGGGCAGCCACGAGGTGCGCGGCAAGACGCTGGGCATCGTCGGCTACGGGCACATCGGCACCCAGGTGGGCGTGCTGGCCGAGTCCATGGGCATGCGCGTCATCTTCTACGACGTCATGACGAAGCTGCCGCTGGGCAACTCGCGGCCCACGGCCAACCTGGGCGAGCTGCTGGAGAGCTCGGACTTCGTGACGCTGCACGTGCCGGCCCTGCCGTCCACCGAGTGGATGATTGGCCCCAACGAGCTGGCGCGGATGCGCAAGGGCAGCTGCCTCATCAACGCGAGCCGGGGCACGGTGGTGGATATTCCCGCGCTGGCGAACGCGCTGCGCTCGGGCCACCTGGGAGGGGCGGCGGTGGACGTCTACCCGACGGAGCCGGAGACGAACAGCGACGGCTTCGTCACCGAGCTGCAGGGACTGCCCAACGTCATCCTCACCCCGCACATCGGCGGCTCCACGGAGGAGGCGCAGGCGGCGATTGGCAAGGAGGTGGCCACGTCGCTGATCAAGTTCGTGAGGAGCGGGGCCACGACGGGGGCGGTGAACTTCCCGCAGGTGGAGACGCCGCTGATCGCCAACACGCACCGCATCCTCAACGTGCACCGCAACACGCCGGGCGTGCTCCGCGACATCAACCGGATCGTCTCGGACCTCAACGCCAACATCCACGCGCAGGTGCTGAGCACGGACGCGAACATCGGCTACCTGGTGATGGACCTGGACCAGGACGTGGCCGACCCGGTGTGCCACGCCATCGCGGGCCTGCAGACGGACATCAAGACGCGCATCGTGTCCTAACCGGGCTCGGGCGACTCGGAGAACCAGAGGGCCTCGAGCTCCAGCTCGAGGGCCTCGAAAGGCTCGGCGCGGACGCGGGCGTTGCCGCTCCAGGAGCCCCGCTCCAACCAGCGGCCCTCGTGGCGCTGGAGGACCTCCAGGATGCGGAGCACCGGATCCACGAGCCAGACGAACTCCACCCCCTGCCGGGCGTAGAGGCGCTTCTTCACGGTCCGGTCGATGCGGGCCGTCGACGGGGAGAGCACCTCGCAGACCCAGTCCGGAGCGAGGGTGAAGTGGGCCACGTCGGAGCGCACGGGCATGCGCGAGCGCTTCCAACCCACCAGGTCCGGCACCAGCACGTTCTTGCCGAAGTGCAGCTCCGGCTCGTTGAAGAACCACCAGCCGCCCGGACCGCCCTTGCCTCGCTGGAAGGGACCGCCCAGTTCCATGGCGAGCGCGAAGCTGGCGGCCGAGTGAGGGCTCGCGGGCCGGGGTGAGGCGATGAACTCTCCTTCGAGGAGCTCCCCCACCACGTGTGCGGGAAGGGCGATGAGCTCCTCGTAGGTCGCCTCACGATGAGGGGGCTTTTCCTCCGCCATCCCAGCGCGTCCTCTCCAGTCCGTCGATCCAGTCCAATCCGTCGTTCCAGGACTCAGCATCTTCCCTCCGCGTCCGCGATGCCAGTCCCCGGGAGCCGTGATTCTCGGCAATGCGGGGCCGTGGACATGCATGGCGGCCTGCCCTCCCGGTATCCGGGCAGCAGGCACGTCGTCTCACGAGGAGATTACTTCCGAAGTCATCCGGAAGCAACCTACGTGAAACGTCACGTGACGGGTCCTGGCGTCGGGAAGAGGAAGGGGCCACTACACGTCGAGGATCTTCCCCGGGTTGAGGATGTTGTTCGGGTCCAGGGCGCGCTTGAGCGTGCGCAGCATCTCGAGCTCGGCGGGAGAGCGCGAGAAGGACAGGTAGTCCTTCTTGAGCAGGCCGATGCCGTGCTCGGCCGAGATGCTGCCGCCGTGCTTGCGCACCAGCTCGAACATCGTGGGGTCGGCCTTCTTCGTGTGCGCGAGGAACTCGGCCTTCTCCATGCCCTCGGGCTTCATGATGTTGATGTGGAGGTTGCCGTCCCCGATGTGGCCGAACAGGGCGATCTCCCACCCCGGGTAGCGCTCGCCGAAGACGGCGTCCATCTCCGAGCAGAAGGCCTCCAGGTTCGCCACCGGCAGCGACACGTCGTTCTTGTGCGGCAACCCCGTGGCGGACAGGCTCTCGCTGATGCTCTCGCGCAGGGCCCACAGCTCGCTGGCCTGCGAGGGACTCTGCGCCATGGTGCCGTCCGTCACCAGCCCCTTCTCGAAGAGCGAGCCCAACCAGCCCTCCACCTCGGCGGCGTCCTTGCCCTCGGCCTCCATCAGCACGTAGCACCCGCTCGGGGCCTCGAAGGGCGAGCGCAGCTTGCGGTGGCGCTGCACCCGCGCCAGGCACTTGTCGGTGAAGAACTCGTAGGCGCTCAGCAGCAGCGGAGCACGGCGGGCCTCGCGGAACAGCCGCAGCACGGCGGCCACGTCCGGCACGGCGAAGAGGAACACGTCCTGCTTGCCCGGCAGCGGCGTCAGCTTGAGCGTGGCCTCGGTGATGATGCCCAGCGTGCCCTCGCTGCCGATGAAGAGCTGCCGCAGATCCGCGCCGGTGTTGTTCTTCTCCAGCGCGCCGTTGAGCTCCAGCACCTGCCCCTGCGCCGTCACCACCTGCAGGCCCAGCACCCACTGGCGCGTGAGGCCGTAGCGGATGACCTTCACCCCGCCCGCGTTGGTGGCGATGTTGCCGCCCACCTGGCTCGAGCCCTTGGAGGCGAAGTCCACCGGCCACGTGAGGCCGTGCTCGGCGCAGTGCTGGTGCACGGCCTCGGTGACGGCCCCGGCCTGCACGCGCACCGTGTTGCCGAGCAGCTCCACCGGCTCCATCCGGTTCATCCGCTGGAGGGACAGCACCAGCTCGCCCCGAGCGGCCACCGCTCCGGCCGCCAGGCCCGTGCGCCCGCCCGAGGGCACCACCGGCACCCGGTACTGGTTGCACAGCGCCAGCAGCCGCGCCACCTCGTCCGTGGTGCGCGGGAAGGCCACCGCGCTGGGAGCGGGGGTATGCACGCGCGTCCAGTCGCGCCCGTACTCCTGGAGCTCGCCAGGCTCGCGGGTCAGGAAGTCCGCGGGGAAACCATCGGCAACAGCACGGAGGAACGCCTCGGGAAGCACGTCGGCCATGAAGGGAGCACTAGTGCAGGGGCCCGCCCATGGCAAGCCGGCGAGCGGGACACGAAGCGCTTTCCAGCCTCGTCCCGGTGCGGCTCGACATCCAGGCTCCCTTTGTCCTTTTCTTGGCTCCATGACCATTTCGCGCCCCTCCCTCCTCCTGCTGTGCTCCAGCCTCGCCGCTGGCTGCGTCGACAGTGGCCGCTCCTTCGAGCTCACCCTCACGCGCCCCGACGGCACGAAGTCCACCCACTCCCTGTCGGATGACTCGGGCTTCAGCTACGACGGCTCGCAGCGCGCGCTCGCGAGCTGGCCGGACATCGCCGAGTGGAACACCCGCGTCCCCGTCGGCGCGTCGATGTACCTCGTCCCCCTGCAGGCGGGCAGGTACACGACGTCGGGGAACCTCCACCTCGGAGACGGCACGGTCGCCACGGCGAAGCCGCTGAGCTGGACGGTGAAGGTGGACCGGGTGAAGTGGCAGAACAACGGCTCCTACCCCTTCCGCTGGGAGGGCAGCGCCGAGGGCACGTCGCCCGAGGGCCACCGCGTCGAGGGGCGCTTCTCCGCCTCCACCGACGACTGCGCGGACAAGGTCCGCTCCAACAACTCGTCCTTCATCTGCGGATTCCCCTTCCCCAGTGACAAGTACACCGAGCAGACCTGGAGCATCGCCAACTGGCAGACGGAGGGTGACTGCCCGGCGGGCCTGCTCGCGCGCTACGGCGGCGGAAAGAACCTCGTCCTCGACTCGAGGCAGGCGAAGGCCGGCGGAGAGCGCTCGCTCCAGTGTGTCGTCACCTACGCCAACGCGTACCGCGTCATCTGCGGCGCGAACGAGGAGAACCTCGAGCTCGACGGCTGCAAGTGGGGAGTCACCGCGCTGGCGTACCCTGGCGCCGTCCCCACCAACCTGCCGGCCATGTACATCGTCGCCGGGACGACGGACGACTCGTGCCCGCAGCGGTTCTGCACGCTCACCGCCTCCGGGTTCACCCACGTCTCCGGCGCGCAAACCGGCCAATAGGCGGAGCGCGCGTTCGTCTTCAGAACAGGTCTCCCTCCACCTCCGGCCCGCGCGCTCCCCCATGCTTATCCTCCCGCGCGGCTCGGGGCGGCAGGCGTGAGCCGGGGGGAGTCCACACATGGAGCTGCGCAAGCCACTGTTCATCGCGGCACTGGTGTTGCTCGGCCTTTGTGTGCTCGTCGAAGTAGGTGCATCCATCCTCCTGCCCCGCCCCGTCGCCAGCCGCGCGGACATCGAAGCCAACCTGCGCGGCGAGGGCGCTCAGGATGATGTCAGTGTCGACGAGGTGCTCGCCATGCAACGCGAGAACCCCCCGACTCCCGGGCTCGGCATTCCCTACCTCGCGCTCGTCGACGGGCTCCTGCTGCTCACCCTCGGACTCATGGGCGCCAGCCTGCTCATCCCCGAGCGCGTCCAGGGTCAGGTGCAGGGCGTGGTATCGCTCGTGGGCGCCATCGTCGCCCTGCTGGCCGGTATCGCCATGCTGGTGGGCGCCATCGGCCTGCTGCTGCTCATGGTGTCCCTGTTCACCGCGGTGCCCTTCGGCACCATCGCCTACCTGGCCATCTGGGGCTTCTTCAACCGCGGTGGCGCCTCCGCCACGCTCGGCCTGCTCATGGCCTTCAAGGTGGCCGCCGGTGTCTGCCTCGTGCTCGCCCAGCCCCGATTCCTCCAGAACAAGGGGCTGGTGCTGCTCTTCCTCACCTCCCTGGTGGCTGGCGCCCTGCTCAGCATCCTGCACGGCTGGGTGCCCATCATCCTCGTGAGCATCACCGACGCCGTGGGCGCCATCATCGTCTCCATCCTCGGCCTCATCTGGGCCGTGGTGCTCTTCATCGGCGCGCTCGTCTCCATCCTCCGGGTGCTCAAGCTCAAGCGCACCGCGGCCTGAGCTTCAGCGCAGCTTCACCAGGCATTCGGCGCCGTTCCCCACTCCCCGGGTGCACGTCAGCGACAGCAGGGCCCCCTCCTCCGGCACATCCAGCCCCCGGCGCTCGCCCAGGCCATCGATGGTGGCCGGGACCGCGGGCCCGCCCTTCGGCTCGAGCCGCACGTCCACCAGACTCCCCGACAGCGGCTCCACGTTCACCGTGCGCACCCGCACTCCCGACTTCGCGATGTCCACCCGGCACGCCCCTCCCCGCGCCACCCGTACCGTGCCCTCGGACAGCACGCAGCCCGTGGTCTTCAGGTCCTCCTCCGCCACCGGCCTCGGTTTGACGAAGCGCTCGCGCCACTGCTCGCGCTCCTCCTTCGATACCGGGTTGGTGCTCCTGGAGGAACGATCCTGCGCGCCCAGGCCCAGGCCCAGCACGTACATCATGACGCAGGCGAACACCGCCAGGATGAGCAGGACGGTGGAGGGCTTGGGCTGGTCCATGGCGCAAGCTCCTCAGGGAGTGGGAACCGTGCGCCGCGGCTCTATCTGGAGCTCATCGAGGAGGCGATGGTCCCGGATGATGGCCGGCCTCACGCACTGGCCATCGACGCAGATCGTCCCGAGCGGGCACCTGGGGCACAGCACGACCCCCCGATTGCACGTCCCATTGCAGGCCCCGGAGACACACTGGGAGGGATGGGTGCACTTCTCCCCCAGGGGGATGAGGCAGAAGCCCTGGAAACATGTCAGGGGAGAGCGGCAGTCGTCGTTGCTGTCGCACGTGTCTCCCAGGGTCACCTGTTCCTTGCACGTGCCCGCTTCGCAGCGCCCCGTGACGCATTGCTCGGGCTTGTCGCAGCCACTGAACCCCGCGAGTCCCCGGCACGCCGCCTCGTGACACGCCAGGGGCTCCGCGCAGTCATCCGCGCTGTTGCACGTCCCCAACAGGGCCACGCGCTCCTCGCAGGTGTCTCCCTCGCAGCGGCCCGTGGCGCACTGCCCACCATTCGCGCATCCCTTGAAGCCCGCCGTGCCGACGCACACGTTGCCCGTGCCACACGTGAGGTCCTTTCCACAGCGCGGCTCCTTCTTCGCGCAGGCCGCTCCGAGCCCGGCTCCCTCGTCCCCGCCTCGCGAGGAGAGGATGGCCACCACCACACCCACGATGAGCAGCACCCCGGCGGCGAGCGCCACCAACCACCAGGGAAAGGGCTTCTTCACCGGCGCCGCCGCTTCCCGCACGGTGAATGCCACCGAGGGCCCCCGGTCATAGTGCTCGTCCGGGTTGGAGATGCTCGCCACATCCAGGGCGAAGCCGTACGAGCCCGGGGGCGTGCCCGGGGGAACGGAGAACCTCACCGGAATGACCGCCGTCCCATCCGGCGGCAGGGTCCGCTCCATGCCAGCCGGGAACTGCATCCACTCGGCCCGGGTGTTGCCATCCGGCACCACCGTGGCCCGGGCGGTCACCCCCACGCCCAGCTTGTTGGAGACGGTGAAGGACACCTCGCCCTGGCCCGAGGCGTCCAGTTGCACGCTGCTCGTGGTGGCGGTGATGTCGAAGGCGCGCGGCATCAGCTCGCTCCTGGTGTGGGCTGCCCGAAGTGCAGCTCGTAGGTGACGTAGGCGGGCTTCTCCCGCTCGATGATGGCCTCCACCATGGGCCGGTGCGCGGCCAGCTCGGCCGGGGCGCTCACGCGCAGGTGGAAGGGCCGGGGACGCCCGTGGAGGCCGGGCACCTGCTCCTCGATGACGAAGTCCTCGCGGCCCGTGGCCGTGCGCAGGAAGAGCAGCAGCCCCCGCGCCGTGCCCCGCCAGCGAGACAGCTCCACCGCCGCCGACACCAGCTCGCGCATCCGTCCCAGGCCCGTGGTGACGGGCACGCCCAGGTCCACCCAGTGCGCCAGGAAGGGCACGAAGCGCTCTGGTGCTCGCAGCGGGTGGAAGAGCGCGGGCAGCTCGGCCAGCAGGGCCTCGGAGGGCGCGTGCAGCGCCTCCATCACGTCCATCAGCGCCACCAGCGGGCCGTTCTCGTGCAGGGTCCGCTGGAAGACGCCGGGCAGCAGCCGGGTGATTTCATTCCGCTTCATCGACCGTCACCACCTCGAGCTCATGCGGGCCCGACACCAGCAGCCAGGAGGGCGGCAGCGTCACCTTCTCCGTGAACTCCTGCGTCGAGCAGTTGCCGTACTGCCCTCCCGGCTCGCGCTGGCGATGAACACCGGCCGGGCCGCCCGCGAGCAGCAGTCCGCCCCCAGGCGCCGCCGCCAGGGCGAACACCGGTTGGAAGAGGCGCTCGCGCTCGCGCAGGGGCAGGCCGCTGTCTACCCCGGGGCGGCTCCACGAGGCCTCGCGCCGGCTCGCGTCCATCCACAGCACGCCCGCACGGTGCGTGGCCGCATAGGCCCTCGCCCCGTCGAAGGCGAGCGCGAGACAGCTTCCTCCATCCCAGTTCTTGTCCAGGGGGCGCCACCCATCCGGCGGGTCCGCCGAGCCGAGCAGCTCCCAGCTCAAGCACCCCTTGCCCGGGTCCGCGCCACTCGCCGCCGCCAGTCCCGCCCAGAGGAAGGAGCGAGGTCCATCGCGCTGCACCTCCAGCACGCGCACGTCCTGGTTGCGCAGGCCGATGTGCCGGAAGCTGTTGCCGCGCCCGCCGCTGCTGGAGAGGTACACGCCGCGCAGGCTCATCCCCGACACCGCGACGCTCACCCCGCCGCGCGCGTCCGTGGAGGCGGCCACGGAGAGGAAGCCCAGGTCGTGGTCCGACGGGTCCACCAGCACCTGCAGCGGGGTGGCGCCCTCCTCCACCGCCAGCTCGAAGAGGCCCACGCGCGTGGCCATCAGCAGCACGGGCACGCCGTCGCGCACCATCCACGCCAGGTCCTCCACATGGTCCAGCGTGTGCGTGGTGCGCTCCCACGTCTCGCCACTGTCCAGCGAGAGGTGGAGCCGGGAGCGCTGGGGCTCGTCCGCCAGCCGCGCGGCCACGGCCACCAGTCCGGCGCGCTGCGGGTGGGCCTCCACCACCTCCACCTGCTCTCCGGGGAAGCGGCCCACGCGCTCCCAGCCATCCGCGTCGGACACGGTCCGGAAGAGCGCGTCCCCTCCGCCCGCGTAGTAGGTGCGCGGCTGGAAGGCGTCCTCGCAGAGCGTGCGCACGTCCTTCGGCACCTCGTCCACCAGCAGGCGCACCTGGTCCACGTAACTGACCCCGGGCTCGGCGAGCAGGGTGTCGTAGACGTGCGAGACGCGCAGCGACTGGCCGAAGCGCCAGCCTCCCGGTTGCAGCTTCGTGGGCAGCGGGTTGAGCGCCTGGTGCAGCCGCTCCAGCGAGCGCCGCTTCAACGCGGCCGCGTCCTCCGCCCCGTGCACCACCACGCGCGCCCGCACGCGCACCGTCTTGTAGCGCGCCCAGCCCACCTGGCACGTGGTGCCCAGCGGCCTCCGCTCGTTCAGCGCCGTCTCGATGCGGGCGCGTGCCTCCTCCGTCTCGTGCTGGCGCAGCGATTCCTGGGTGACGCCCTCGCCCGAGGGCCCCTGCACGTTGGGCGGCAGGTAGGGCACCAGCAGCACCTCCACCGAGCCCGGCAGCGCGTGCGCCCACAACTGGGCCTGGGTGAAGGCCTTGGCGCGGGCCACCGCTCCCGAGCTGCGCAGCGCCAGCCGCTCGTAGTCCTGGGCGGTGATGGCGCGCCCCAGCGAGTGCAACTCCTGAGGGCCCCGGACGAGCGCGTTCTCCAGCGTCTCCGCCGCGCGGCCTCCCACGGCCGGCGAGGGGTTGGTCACCTTCACCCCGGGCAGCGCCGTCTTGAGGGTGTCCAGGGCTCCCGCGGCCACGTTGCCCGTGAGCCCTCCGCCGCGCAGGTACCAGAGCATGATGGCCCGCCCCGCCTTCGGCACGGCCGCCAGGGCTCGCGGCTCGGTGGACAGCGCGCCGTCCTCTCCCGTCATCCGGGCCGAGGGCGCGAAGGTGAGGGTGCCCGTCATCCGGTCCACCACGTAGGCGGGCTCGTCCGGCGGCAGGTTGGCGAAGCTCTCCACCTCGCGCCAGATGCGGAACGTCTTGTCCCCCAGCTTGCGCGCCGGCACGCGCCCGTCCAGCTCGCCCGGCAGCGCCTCCACGCCCACCATCAAATCCCGTCCATCTCCCGTGGGCGCCACGATGGGCGGGCGGCGCGCCGTCACGGACAGGCCCGGCATCCCCGTGCCCACTCCCGCCAGCTCCGCCTCCACCTGCTCGCCATGGTGGGCGAGCACCTCCACCTCCGTGCCTCCCACCGGAATGCGCACGGGCTCGGCGGTGAGGAAGATGACGGGCTCGGCACCGGCCTCGGCCCGTGAGGTGGTGACGCCCGTGCTCCGGGGAATCTCCACCATGCTCGTGGCCGGACGCGCGAGGCTGAAGCGCAACCGCACCGTGGCGGCGCTCGGGGGCTGCAGCCGCACGCCGAGCAGGCGGAGGAACTCGACGTAGGCCTTCTCCGGCAGCCGGTTGAGCCGGTAGAGCATCGTCTCCGTCAGGTGGGCGAACACTTCCAGCAGCACCATGCCCGGGTCATGCGGGCTCAGGTCGGTCCACTCGGGGCTCGTCCGCGCGATGCGGTTGCGCGCCTCCTCGAGGAGTTGCTGGAAGCCGCGGTCATCCAGGTTGGGCGAAGGCAGCGGCATCAGGCGGGCCCTCCCGCGAGGTCGAGGCCGAAACGCAACCGCTCCGTCCGCTGCGTGGTGCGCACGCGGTACTCGAGCGAGATGTCGAGCCGGAAGGGCTCCTCGGCGCTCCGGTTGGCGTCCACGTCGAGCAAGTCGATGCGAGGCTCCCAGCGCGCCAGCGCCCGGCGCACGTAGTGGATGGCGAGGCCCGCGGTGGTGTCGTCGTTGGGAGCGAAGACGAGCCGGTGCAGCTCGCAGCCGTAGTCCGGGCGCATGACGCGCTCGCCGGGCACGGTGGACAGCAGCAGGAGGATGGCCTGACGCACCGAGGCCTCCTCCTGCACCATGGCGATGCCCCCCGAGGGCGACAGGTGCAGGCCCCCGGGCCCGACGCCGACGAGGTCCAGGTCCGGGTGGAGGAAGCGCCACGCACGGTAGCGGGGAACGTTCATCGGTCCTCCGACACGAAGGGCTGACCCGGTGCGGTGCAGTGGTACTTCACCACGCCCGGCGGCGTGCCATCCGTGAGCCCGGTGACGATGTCGAGGACCACGGGCCTGCCGTCCACGCGAATCCACGAGGAATAGCCCGCCTGCACCTTCAGCGTGGTGGTGCACGGCTTGATGGTGGGCCCGATGTTGGGACAGCCCGCGATGGGCCGTCCCTCGGGGTCCGCCTGCACGAGCACCGGGCGGCCCTCGATGGTCACCCACGACTGCGAGGCGGTGAGGCCGATCCTGCCCAGGTGCGCGCACTGCATCAGTGCGTCCACGGTCACCCAACGCATTCAGTCCCTCCTCCGGAAATCGATGGTGGCGGCTTCGATCGTGATGGACTTGCCAGGAGCCTCGATCTCGAGCGCCGTCTCGGCGTGCAGGCGGACGACGTGGGGAGACAGCTGCAGGTAGCTGCCGAGCGGGTCCTCGACCCGGAGCGTCTGCGTCTCGTCGTTGAGGCGCAGCTTGAGCCCGCCCGGGGTGAGCAGGTTGAAGCGGCGCACCGCCGCGCCGGAGACACCGGTGTCCGGTGGGCCGTTCGCTCCGTAGAGGCCACCCACCACCACGCCGCGTGCCGGGTCCTCCCCCGAGAGGACGAGCAGCACGGTGTCTCCCACGTCCGGCAGCATCACCAGGCCCTTGCCCGCGCCAGCACCCGCGGAGAGCACCTGCATCCAGTCCGTCTCCACGTCGCCGCAGGTGGGCAGCGAGACACGCACCCGGCCCTTGTTGTCGGGGTCATCCACCCGGCTCACCACGCCCGGCATCACCGAGGAGGCGCGCGGCCGGGTCCGCCGGGGCGGTGGCGCGGAGGACAGCTCGGAGAGGAAGCCGTGCTGTGCATCCAGGGTGTGTGAGACGGAGGTGAGGACGTACTGGCCCGCCACCACTGGCACCACGCCGCGCACGTCCACGCGCGTGCCGGGGCGCAGCCGGGGATCTCCCTCCGCCACGCCGGTGAGCACCACCTCGCGCGCCAGCCGGTGGTCCAGCTCCGCCCGGGCCAGCGCCTCCGCGTGCGCGGTGTCCTCCGCGTTCTCGTTGACGAGCGCCCGCTCGCCACTGCCCCCCAAGCGCTCCGGGGGTACGGAGGCCTCCACCCGCCGGCCCACGCGGCCTCCAGAGGGGCTCGCCGTGTAGACCTGGCCTTGCAGGGCATTCCACCCCGCCGAGCTCACCGAGCGGCACGCCGGGTCCCCATTCACCTCCACGCACGCCTCCAGCAGCGACTCGCCCATCACCAGCGGCACGGGGTCTCCGTGGCCGTCCAGGGACAGCACGTGCAGCACGCCCTCCTCCAGCACCAGCCACAGGCCACAGCGCTCCGTCTGCTCCACCAGGAACTCGAGGTCCGACTGTCCGTGCTGGATGAGGTGGTGCGAGAGCGGCCCGGGCTCGGAGGCCTCGACGGACAGGCCCAGGTCCGACACCAGCTCGCGCGCCAGGTCCCTCGGCGTCACCTGCGCGTGCACCCGCACCGGCTGACGCTTGCGCAAGCGATGGAGCAGGTCATAGCCCCGGACGCGCACCTGCCTCGTGCCCGAGGCGCCGTGCACGTACTCCACCGCCGTCACCTCGCCCACGAAGAGCGGCTCGCGCCGGGCCGCCACCGAGAGGCGCAGCGCGGTGCCCGGAGGCAGGCCTCGCGTGGCCAGTGCCCCTCGTGGATCCGTGAAGGTGAGCTCGCACTGCGCGGGCAGGGACAGTTGCTGCTGGACGCGCACCGACTCCAGGGCGCGCAGCTCCTCGGGCGCCAGGGGCGTCCCGTCCACCTCTATGCGCAGCTCTGGCAGTCCCCGGACGGACTTCATGTCGACCCCCGGATGGCCGAGGCCGGTGGCAGGCGCAGCACCGTGCCCGTGTTCAGGTGCATCGGGTCATTGATGCCGTTGAGCGAGGCGATGAGCCTCCACAGCGATGGATCCCTGTAGCGCTCCCAGGCGATCTCATCCAACCGCTGCCCCGAGCCCGGATCCGGTCCACCGCTGAGCACGGATTGGGTGTCGAAGGCCTCGGGCGGAAGGCTCGCGGCCACCTGCTCGGCCAGTTGCTCGTTCTCGGCGCCGACGCCGCCCGGGGGGACACGCGGGGCTTCCACCTGCCGGGCGACTTCCTCCTCCACGCGCAGCAGGCGCAGCGAGAGCCAGGAGCGACGGGGTGCACCGGTGGGGGTGAAGTGCTCCAGGCGCTCGGCCACCGCGGCCACCACGCACGGCATGTTCAGCACCTTGCCCCAGACGACGCGCAGCAACGAGGGGCGGCCATAACCGTCCTCGGCATGCGCGTTCTCCGCGAGCTGCCACAGGGGCCGCGTCAGGTCCCTCACGTCCTCCGATGTCACCGAGGAGCCCGCCAGTGTCACGTCGAAGAGGAGCTCCAGGTTGAGCTCGGTGGTGCCGCCGCCGGTGAAGAGGAGCGGATCATCCATGAGCCCCGTCCCCGTGAGCGGCACGCCCAGCGCACGCCGGGGCCGCACGCCCGCCGTCCGGCGCACCACGAGCGTCTCCGGGTTGAGCAGCGCGCCCAGCCGGAGTCCCTCGGGCTCGATGAGGAAGGCCACGCGCTCCATCACTCACCTCGCTGCTCGCGCTCCAACCGGCGCAGCCGCTCCCAGTCGCGGAGCACCACCCGTGGATCGCCAGGTTCAGGGGAAGGAAGCTCCGGAGGCTCCGGCCACGGGTGGGGAGCGTCGAAGGAAGACGCCGCGACGGGAACGGGAGAGGGTTCGGTCCTGGCATGCGGCTGGGGACGCGAAGTCTCCAGAACAGAGGGCTCGGGAGTCGGAAACGGAGAAGACCGGGTCGGAGGCGGAGAGGCCGCGCCCACTGCGTGGCGTGGACCCGTCCCCCCCGGCACCCCTGTCATCACTCCGCCCATGACCCCTCTCCCCCCGGGAGAGGGACGGGGTGAGGGTATCGAAGACCCCGGGTTCCCCTCCTGTTGGACCAGACGTGTCCCGGGGAAGGACGTGGGCCGCTGATTCTTCTCCGGAGACGAAGACGTCTCGGGAAGCGGGCGGAAGGGGAGCCCTCGGGCCCGGGTGAAGCCCGCTTCTCGCGGAGGGCCCGTGCGAGGTGCCGTGGGTATGGCGCCCCCTTCACGCGGCGTCTCCCGAGCCTCCCGATGCGCCATGCCAGACACCGGAGCAACCGTCTCGCGCTCCATCGGTGGACGAGGCACGAGCCCACCCGTGCGCGGTCCGGCGCTCGACGCGGGCACGGGAGCGGAATGCCGCACGGCAGGAGCCGTGCTCACCGGAGCCTGGGGAACAGCGGGCCGCACCAGCGGGACGCTCCCGGACTTCTCACGGACAGGAAGCGAGGGCTTCGACAAAGGAACACGGGGCCGCGCATGGGGAGCAGGAATCGAAGCAACGACAGACATGGGCTCCCGCCTCGGAGGCACGACCGGAACCCGGGGCGCTGGAGGCACGGCCTCGGGCGGAATCCCGGGCGGGACCGGCTGTGCCTCTTCCAGCTCCAGTCCCTCGAGCAGATGCGGCGCTCCACGGCGCACGCGCTCCACCCAGTCCGCGGGCGGGCCTCGCCGCGTGGATTGCACCAGGTGTCTCCAGTGCTCCGGGGGTCCTCCGTCTCCGTCCGGCGGCGGGAAATCCCTCACCCCACCCCTCTCCCAGAGGGAGAGGGAGTCTTGCACGGGCACCTCCACGGGGGGCTCGTTCAGGACGGACTCCGCCCAGCCCTTCACCCACCGCGCCACCGTGCGCACCAGGGCCCTGCCCCGGCTCTTGTCCGCTCCGTCAGCCGCCACGGTTGATGGACTCGAAGACGAGCGTGACGGACTCGATGGCCACCATCTGCCCCAGCGCATCCAGCGCCGCCCCCTTCCACCCCGAGGGCCACGCATCCACCAGGTTCCAGCGGAACACCTCCGTCAATCCGTCCGGCCCCGTCATCAGAATGGACACGTTCTTGCGGCTCGGCGTGCCGTTCACCGATTCCATGAACCAGTTCCACAGCTCGCGCGAGGTCGTCAGCCCGTAGCGCAGCGTGACATCCCCATACGCCACCGGGCCAGCCAGCCGGCGCACCACCGCGCCCGCTCCGCCCTCGCGGTAGCGCAGCGCGTTCACCTGCACCTCCAGCCCGTGGCACTCGGTGAAGTGCCCCTCGTTCACCCCGTTGATGTCCAGCTTGAAGTTGTACGCGCGCATCGGGTCCACCAACGTCCCCGGCTGCGCACCCGCCTCCTGCGGGGGTGGAGTCTCCGCCTGCTTCGGATCAGCCACCGGCCACCTCCTCCGTCTGCTCCACACCGCCCGAGTGCTGGCCGATGCGGAAGATGATGAACTCCGCCGGCTTCACCGGCGCGATCCCGATGACGCACACCAACTGCCCCGCATCCACCACCTCGGGCGGGTTCGTCTCGTCGTCACACTTCACGAAGAACGCCTCCTGCTCCGTCCGGCCCACCAGCGCCCCGTCCCGCCACAGCCGCCGCAGGAAGGCGCTCACGTCCCGGACGACAGCCCGCCGCAGCGACAGATCATTCGGCTCGAACACCACCCAGCGCGTTCCCTGGCCGATCGTCTCCTCCACCATGCAGAAGAGCCGCCGCACGTTGAGGTAGCGCCACTCGGGGTCGCTCGACAGCGTCCGCGCGCCCCACACCTTGATGCCGTCCCGGGGGAAGAAGCGGATGCAGTTGACGCCGCACTGGTTGAGCACGCCCAGCTCCTCGCGCGTCAACGGCGTCGCCAGGCCCTCGGCCGCGTTCACCACCTCGTTGGCCGGGGGCTTGTGCACCCCGCGCGTCCCATCCACCCGCGCGTATATGCCCGCGATGTGCCCGGACGGCGGCGCGTTCACCAGCCGCTTCCGGTCGAACGGGTCGTACAGGGAGACCCACGGGAAGTAGTACGCACCGTACTTCGAGTCCCGGGCCCGCTCGCCCCGGGAGCGGCGTGGCCCCGGCCCGCCCTCCCCTTCCTTCCCCGCCGGTGGGGCCGAGACCGTGCCCACCTCGCACAGCCGCTCCACGGTGGCGTCCTCGGGTGCGTCCAGCACGGCCACCCGGTCCATCATCTGCTCGGCGTGGGTGAGCAGCGCGTTGTACGAGCCCGGATCCGTGTAGCCGGGCGCCGCGACGATGGCCACCTCGTCCACCTCGCGCAGCACGTCCAGGCCCTCGCGCTTGGGCCCGCTGCCCAGCAGGCTGGGACTGTCGCCGATGTTGACGACGAAGCAGCGCCGCCCGCCGTTCTCGAAGAAGCCATACACGGCCAGCGACAGCGGCGTGCTCTTCACCTCCTTGCCCTGGCAGAACTCCTTCACGAACTGGGACCAGTTGTTGATGGCCACCGGCTCGTGCAGGCGCGCGCCGGGATTGGGGGCCCTGCCCACGAAGCCCGCCGTGCTCGTCCCCGCGGCCTCCAGCGGCTTGGGCCCGGTGGACACCTCCTCGATGTAGATACCGGGTGTCAGATAGCTCGTCGCCACGTCATCCCTCCTTCAACGGCAGGCGCACCAACAGCGCTCCCTCCTCGGTGGGGAGCTCCTCGGCACGCACCGCGAGCACCGCCCCCTTCGCACGCACCTCCAGCCGTCCGAGCGGCGTGTCGGCGGGCACCGAGGCGAAACGGAAGCGGCCCTTCGCATCGGTGCGCGAGTGGAGCCCCATGGACGGCAGCTCCACCTGGGCATCCGGAATGGGGATGTCCCCTGGCCCCACCACGCGGCCGAGCAGCACCGTGCCCGGCACGGTCCGCGTGATGAGCGGCACCCGCACGCGCGGAATGGCCGGCAGCGGACGCTCGCGCTCCAGCGGCACGCGCAGGCGGAAGGCGGGCCTCGGAGGTATCCCCAGCGCCGACCACAGCGTCACCGGCACGGGCGACAGGTCCACCTCGAAGCCCGGCTCCTCCATGGCCGCGAAGACGAGCTCGCCCAGCAGGTGGTGGGCCCGCTCCGGAGAGTCCCCGCCCGCGGTGACGAGGTAGCAGAGCGACACCCGGAGCGGCGGCCGGCGCGACGTGCGGGGCGGCGGCGCCGGAGCGAGCTCCAACAGATAGAGCCCCACGAGCCGGTCCACGGAGTCCCTGTCCGGCGCGGACAGGGAGACGGGCGCATCACCGAGCACCCGTCCCACCCAGCTTTTCAAGCGCTGATCGACTTCGTCGATCATAGGCCCCTTCGCCGAGGTTCCGGGGATTTCGAGAGTTGGCTCTCGCACCCTTTCTCGGAGTGCCGCGAGACTGGCCACGTGCCAGGGTCCAAGGAACTGGTCCAAAGGGAGGTGGGCGCGTCGGTGCGCCGACACTCAGCGCTTCGGCCAGTCCGCCAGGAGCCGCACGGCCTCCGCCTGCAGGCTCCAGCCCACCTTGCCACTCAGGGAGCCCTGGCCCGAGCCAGGTGTCTGGGCCTCGAGGCGGATCTCCTTCCACACCGGGGCGCTCGCGTCGTAGCGGGAATCCCACGCGCTCCAGCGCACGCCTCCCGCGGCGGCCACGGCGCGCTGCACGCACGCATCGAACTCCGCCTCCGAGGACAGATACCGGAGCTGCTCGATGACGTGCGGTATCTCGCCCGCCCTCACTTTCGGGGAGGAGCGCGAGCCGGTGATGGCCCGCAGCGCCTGCGTGCCCCGGTTCCCCGGCAGGAACGCGACGTAACCGGGACGGAGCACCGCGTAGCCCCTGTCGGACGCACCGCCCGGCAGGGCCATCCCCTTGAAGGTCACCTCGTAGCAGAGCACGTCGGCCAGACGCTCGGTGCGCGCGGAGTCCAGCAGCGGATGACGGCGCAGCTCCAGCAGGACCGCGAGGAGATGGCCCTGCGCCGAGTCCTGGATGAAGAGCTTCCGCTCGCCCAGGACGCGCACGCCGAGGAAGGAGGTCCGCAGGCCGTCCTCCGTGATGGAGCGCAGCGAGAGCTGCACCGGCTCGCCCGTGTAGGGCCTCCACACGAGCCGCTTGCTGGTGAGCCAGTATCTGCCGGAGCGCAACACGCCATGGACGATGTTCGCGACGAGCAGCGACAGCAGCGCGAAGGCCAGGGGCTCTCCCCCCAGACGGTGGGCGGCCGGCCCCAGGGCGAGCGCGCCGATGATCGACACATAGAGCCGGAGCGCGAACGCGGCGTCCGCCGTGTCGCCCTCGAGCAGGCGCACCTCGCCCGGAATGGGTTCCAGGGGAATGGCCTCGGAGACGAGCCGATCGAGCCGGGTGAGCTCCTCCACCAGCGAGGGCGCACCGGAGACGGGTGCCAGCTCATCGAGCCGCTTGCGGACGAGCGCCTCCAGCCGGCTCCGGAGCATCCAGACGTCCCGGCTCATGGCGAGCACCGGGGAGTGCACCGGCCAGCCGTCCACCCGGGCGCGGTGCTGGATGCGCTCCATGGCCTCGTGGAAGGCGGCTTCGTGGCGCAGCACCGCGTCGAGCGCACCGGGCTGCGCGCGCAGGCGGCGCTTCCACCTGGCGCCCGAGAGCAGCGACTCCAGCGCGGCGTAGCGCTCGCGCGAGGCCTCCACCACCTCGACACGGCCCTCGAGCTGACGGCGCATGTCCTCGGCGGAGGGGAACTCCCCACGGGAGCCAGAGGAAACCTCTGTGCGCACGCGCTCGGACATGGTGGCCGTGCAGCATAACGGGTGCGCGGGCCCGTGGCGTCCGCGCGCGGCCCACCGGTGTCAGGTCGGCGACGCCGTCTGCCCCTCGGCCGGAGCCGGAGCAGGAGCGGGAGTCGGCGCCGGAACAGTGGGCGAGGACTCCACGGGCGCCTGCTCGCCGGAGGGAACCCCCGGGCCCGGCGAGGCAGGAGCCGCTCCACCCTCGGGCGCGGGAGGCACGGCCACCGGGGCAGCGCCCTCGCCCGCATCGGGCACGTGCGCGACCTCCACCGGAGGCACGGCCACCGGAGCAGCGCCCTCGCCCGCGTCGGGCGCATGCGCGACCTCCACCGGAGGAGGCGCGGACGGCACGGGAGTGGACGGTGCCGGAGCCTCGGCCTGCTCCACGGGAACCGGAGCGGGCGCCGGCTCGGGCTGGGCCTCGGCCGGGAGCGGGCCGGACGCCACCCGCTTCGCGAGCCCGGCCAGGCCCTCCTCGAGGTAACCGCCGAGCCTCGAGCGGATGAGGGGAACGAGGTAGTGCGCGAAAGGGTTGCGGCCGATGTCGCCCTCGTCCACCCACGTCACCCGGGTGCCCTGGCCCTCGGGCGCGAAGGCGATGTGGCCGTGCACCAGATACCGGCCGTTCTCCACGGACATGTCGTAGGCCACGCCCGTCTTCGGATCCGCCCGGGTGAGGGACAGGGTGCCGTTGCCCACGCTCCCGCCACTCCAGCCGTGCACGGCGCCCACGCCTTCCCGGGGCCCGCCGAACACCCACTGGCTGCCCGGGTACTTCTCCGCGCGCCAGGGCCCCCACTCGCGCCAGCGCTCGAGGTTGGCCACGTAGGGGTAGATCGCCTCGGGCGGAGCCTGGAGGGTCGTCGAGCGCTCGACGCGGAACGTCGAGGGCAGCACCAGACCGATGGCGAGCAGCAGCCCCACCAGCGTCGCGGAGGCGATCAGGATCTTCTTGAGCATCGAGAAATTCCACGGGCCAGCGGCACCCGGAGGGCACACCGTAGCAGACCCCACCGGTGGGTCGAGCCCTCCCCGAGGGCAGGCCGATGTCTCCCCCCCACCGGCCCCGCCCCGTCCGCCTGTCTGCCCTGCCGGGAAGTGAACCCCGTGTTCGCGGCTTCTCTCCGGGCCCCGGCTCGCGAATGATTCGCTCCGGGCCGGGATGGTCCGGAGGGGACGGAGCGATGCGCACGACAATCAACCCGAGGGGCGGTCCGGGCAGAGCGGGCCTCGCGCTCACCTGCCTGCTGATGCTGGCGGTGTCACCCGTCGCCCGGGCGCAGCAGGACCCGGAGGACCTGGACATTCCGGACACGGAGCAGGAGGAGACGGTGGCCACGCCCGCGCCCACGGATCCGGACGCCGCGCCGCCGTGGAACACCCGGTTCGGCATGAGGCTGGTGGCGGGAGCACCCGAGGGCATTGGAATCGCGGCCCTCATCCATCCCCGGCGCTGGGCGCGGGCCCACGTGGGCGCCACGCGCAACAACCTGGGTTTCGGGGCGCGCGGTGGGCTGAGCCTCATTCCGCTCGAGCTGCTCATCTCCCCGGTGTTGGAGCTGGAGTACGGCTACTACTTCAACGCGGACTACGAGGAGCTGCTGACACAGCTGCACGGCCAGCCCACCACGCCGGCCACGGCCATCCGCAAGGTGGGCTACCACCAGGTGAGCGGCCACGTCGGGCTGGAATTCTCGCCCGCGCGCTACGTGACGATCTTCGGGGGCGTGGGCATCAGCTACTGGTTCATCGAGGTGGCCGACGCCAAGGCCTTCATCCGCGAGGCCGGGGAGGATCCGGAGCTCACCGCCCGGCCGCTCAACATCGGCCTCTCCAGCCCGGTGGCGAAGCTGGGCCTCCTCATCTACTTCAACTGACAGGCTCCCCCATGCGTGCCCTTTCCCGCGTCCTGCTGTCGACCGCCCTCACGTTGTTCGCTCCCGGCTGCCGGAAGATCGCCGACACCTTCTTCGTGGTGAACGCCGAGACGGAGGAGATCTGCAAGAGCCAGCGGAGCATCGAATTCGCCGCCGCCGGGCCGGACACTCGGACGCTCACGTACGTCTTCGAGTTCCCGCTGGGGCAGTTGGGCGCGGACCTGCCCGAGGGGCGGCTCGAGACGGACTTCCGGCTGAGGCTGTTCCAACTGGACGTGACGGGGGGCGGCGTGGACCTGAGCGGGCTGGAGTCCGCGAAGGTGTCCTTGAGGCGGGTGGGAGCGGACGAGGTCATCCGGACCCTGCTCGAGTACCAGCAGCCGTCGCAGGCGTTCTCGCCCACGCAGTTGACGCTGCGCGGGGTGGAGGCGGCGAGCGTGGCGGAGCTGGCGCGCGAGGACCGGCTGGAGCTGGTGTTCGAGACGCAGGGCACCCTGCCCGCCCGGGCGTGGACGGCGGACATCCTGGCCTGCGCCGGGCTCCGGGCCGAGGTGCACTACTTCGACTTCATCTTCTGACGGCGGCGCCCGCCCACCCGAACGGACGCTCAATCCGCGAGCGGTTGAATCCGGCGCCCCTCACTGATTCCGGAACCACTCCGCCGGGATGCCCAGCGCCGCGAGGATCCGCTCGGGCGAGCGCTCGCCCTTGATTTCGTTGACGGTGGGCCGAGACGAAATCACAGGCCGCGGCTGCGCGAATCTTTCAACACTCTCGCCTTTGCGAAAAACGGTAACGAAGAACATCTCGAGATTCGGCGAAGCAGTTACCGCATACACCGTTGCATGAGGAAACCGCTCCGACACAGTCATATCGGCATACCCTATGTCGCCTGTGCCGCTGGCAATGAGGAGTCCTCGCGGCGAGTCCTCGAGCCGGTAGTACCCTGGAGGAAGTGACTCGTCAGCATCTTCTTCCAACGCGCGGCGAGCCTCCTGTGCACGGACTCCTTCCACCAATGCGACAGTCTGCAGGGGCGTCCTCGCGGGCGAGTCCCCGGGGCTCTCTCTCTCTGGCAGAGGACAGCCAAGGGACTTCGCCAGAGCGTCCGGGCCCACATCGAGGAGCTCCAGCACCCCCTTTCGCCACGACATGACGGTCCACGGGTCGTTGGCGCGCTCAATCGAGTACACAGGCTCGGTGCACTCGAGGGAGAGCTTCTCGGCGATCTGCATCTCGGTGCCCACGTCCCTGGGGTCCGTCCCCACGATAGCGTGGTAGCCGCCACTGCCCGGGATGACCTCGAAGGGCAGTTCTCCTCCGTCCTCTTCGTCCCAGTCAGGCATCACGATGCCCAGGGCCCGGCCTTCCAGTCGGGCGGGCTCACCTGGAGCCAGGACCGCCCAGAGAGGCCACCGGCTCATGGCGCACCTCCAGACAGGTCTTCCGGCAGCCTGAGTGCCGCGCGCAACTGCTTCGTTTTGTTCAGGATCTCCGCTTCCTCGATCTGGATGAGTTGCGTACCTGGCGCATGTCTCTCCAGGAATCTCTCCAACTTATCTCGGGTCGGTCCACTCAGCTTGTCGGTAACGACAAGAAACGGGTTGCCTCGGGGGGACTTCGCGGCGTCCGCGAGTTGGTCAAGCAGGTGCTGGAGTTTTTCCGCCAACGCCTCCTGTGCTTCATTGAGCTTCCGAGTGCCCTGCTTTGCCCTCCAGGTGTCCAGCGATTGGCGCCATCGGTTTTCGTTCCATCCCTTTGCTTCCACCCCATGTTGAAGCCGCGAGCCCCCCATCGCTGTCAGCTCGTTGTCGATGATGTGCCCCTCTTTCAGTCTCACCTGCCGCCCGGACAGCCGGAAGCCAGGGAAGAGCTTCTGCGCATTGCGCTCTGTCAGCATCTCCACGGCGACGCCACGGAGTTGCTCACGCGCTTGCAGTTGAAGCTTCAAGTTCGCCGCTTCCGCCGCCGCGCGCCGGAAGAGTCCCCAAACCATCTTCTCGTTCCTGGCCATGAAGTTGAGGTCCTCCATCGGCAGGTTTGTCGCGAGCAGCCAACCCAGGTCCACGCTCGCCCTGCGCGCCTTCCTCGCCAGTTCAATCACTGCCTCGGCTTCCAATTCCGGGTGACTGACGAGCCACTCGGACTCCTTCAGGAATGCAAGCGGGTCCTTCAGGCTCGGAGCTCCCGAGCGCCTCAGCAACTCCGCGAGCGCTGGTTTCGCCGTACCGCGGGTAGCGGCGCGCAGCGCTTCCACCCCGGCAAGGTAGGCCTGGGCCTTGTCGGCCGGCAGAGCCGCCGCGCGCCGCGCCACCGCGTTGTAGGCGAGCGCCAGATCCTGGCCCTCCGCCGCGAGCAGCTTCAGCGCCTCCAGCGTCTTCTCGGCTTGCTGTACCGCGAGCCCCGCGCCGCGAATGCCCCCGAGGACCCGTGCGGCGGCCATCTCCCCCCGTATGGCGAAGAAGGCCTGCTTGAAGGCCTCGGCGCCCCCAGCAAGGGAAAACCGCAGTCCCTCCGGTGTCGCAACGGCCTTTCCCTCGGCGAGCGCTCGCTCCAGCGTTTTCACCAGGGCCTGGACGGACTCCACCGACTCACGCATTCCGGACGAGGCCCGGGCGCCAGCCGCGCTCAACACCAGCCCTCCCCGGTGGACCAGCTCACGTCCTATGCCCGAGGTGGCGAGCTTGTAGATGTCCCGGCCAGCCAGCGCCGCCATGGCCAGCTCATGCACGGCGAGAAGGTTCCGTCCCTCCGGCGTCCGCGACAGCTCGTCCCGGTACGTGTCCACCACCGCCAGGGTCGCCACCAACGAGATGCGGCCCGCGAAGAGGCGCACCGCCGCTCCGCGTGCCGCCGCCAGCGTGCCGCCTTGTGTTGCCGTGGCGGGCGCGCCTGTCAGCAGCGGCGCCCGCGCCAGGGCCGACACGGCGCCGTACACCATGTGCATCTCGCCGATGCGGCTCACTGCCGACCAGCGAAGTGACGCGTCCGGTGTGGAAGCGAGCAGGGCCAGCTCCATGGCCGTCATCAAGTGCGTGCGCGGTTGTGGCCCATGGACTTCCACCCGCGCCCACTCCAGTGGGTGCAGAGCCCGGCTGCGCGGCGCCTCGTCCACCGAGGACAGGTAGCGGGCCTGGAACGCCTGCCGCACCGGCTGGAAGTACAGCGCCATGCGCCTGGAGGGCCCCACCTCTTCTCCGGGCAGAGCGGGTTCGGCGCCCAGGCGCACTCCCTGCTGCACCTCCCACGCCTCGGGGGACACCAACACCGTGGACACCCACCCAGCGGGGACATTGAGCAGGTGTGTCGTCTCGTCCTCGCGCCCCAGGTGGAAGGTGGGCAAGGACTCGAGGAGGTCCAGCGTGAGGGGAAACGAGGCGAGTGCCTTCTGGGTGAAGGCCTGCCCCAGCAACACCTTGTTGTCCGGTGCGTTGCTGCCGAGCAGCTTCTGCAGCGCCCCACTCGAGGTGAGCTCGCGCTCCAGGGCGGGGAATTCCGGGTCAGGCGTGGACAGCAGCACACGCGTCAGCAGGTGCACTGCGTCCTCCCTCATGTCGGAGTTGAGCGCACGGCCCGTGAGGAGGGTGTTGAAGACGCCCACACGCTCGTCCGGGGCGAGCAGGGAGAGCACGTCATGGTCGAGGGCGAGGAGGGGCTGGGGCGCTTGCGGTGTCGCCGTGGCGAGGGCTGTCCGCAGAAGCTCCCGCCGCAGGGCCGCCAACCCGCCCGTACCCGCCCCCAGCCCCGGCCGCCAGTCACCCGGGTGGATGAGGAGCGTGCCCGGGTAGTACCAGGAGGCATTGCCCTCCGGGTGCTCGAGTGGCTCGCGGGCCCCGGCAACGGTGTTGAATTCGGCGCTGTAGCCCCGCCAGAGCCCGTCCTCCCCGGGGATGATGACGCGCGGGCTTCCACGAGGAGCGTTGCGCACGCGCAGCTCCGCACGCTCCAGGGATGTCTCCTCGGTGAGCAGCAGCAAGGTGCGCACCTGGACGCTGGAGCCATCGGCGAAATAGAAGCGGCCCACCACGCTACCCGGGGCGAGGACGGGCGAGCCATCCGTGACGCTGTAGCTCGCCTTGAAGCGTCTGGAGCGCAGAGCGATGGCCTTGCGCAGGGGCTCAGCGGCCTCTCCAAGGATGTGCCCGCGCTGAGACTCCTCGCTTGAAGGCTCGAGCGCTTGGAGGTACCGATCGAAGTAGCTCCACCCTGCCCCGTCCAGAATGTCCGAGCGTTGAGCCCAGCGCAGGCCACGTTCCACCAGCGCGGCGGTCGCGGCCCTGTCCAGGGAAGCCACCGCGCGTTGGGACTGGCTCCAAGCGACATCCGCCTCCAGCAGCGCCTCCAGGGCACGGCGCATGGAGGCGAGCAACTCCGGCACGAGCGCTGGCGGGTGGCGCACGCGCACGCAGACCTGAAGGCCCTCCACGGCACCGGAGGAAGGCGTACGGGGCTCGAAGTCAAAAGCGTCCGCCGCTGCGGCATCTCCGAAGAGCCGCGAGGCTATTTCCTCGCGCGAGGCGTACCCGGGAACCCAGAGCAGTTCGGGCCACTCCGAGTCCACTTGCACGGGGAAGGAGGCCTCCTGTGCCCAGAGGAGGGCAAGCGCGCCGTCTTCCAATCCCTCTGGCGTGTCATCCCGCTCCGTCTGGACCTGCTCGTCGTCCAGCCACTCTGGCGGGATGACCTCCCCAGGGGGGAGGCGCCAGGTCCGCACCAGGGCGGGTTTGCCAGTGTGGTACCAGGTCCACTCATAAGTGAGGGTGAGCCGCGCGCCAGCGCCCACTCCCTCCGGGACGTCTACCTCCACCTCCTCCCGGCCTGGCTCTCGGCTCATGACCCGGGGCAGCGTCGTCCGCGGGTGGGCCGTGTGCGGGTCTACCCGCAGCCG
The DNA here is from genome assembly GCF_036277355.1 of Archangium sp. GTDB lineage: Bacteria > Myxococcota > Myxococcia > Myxococcales > Myxococcaceae > Archangium. The sequence continues at coordinate 14,105 of NZ_DASUNC010000040.1, read as the reverse complement.
CATGTCCTCGCCCCAGTTCAGCGCGCCCGCGGCGATGATTTCATCGCCTGCCTCCACCACGAGGAGACCTGGGTCCACCACCCGCAGGGACAGAACTCGGCCCCGCCAGTCTTCCTGGCGGGGACTGGGCGCTGCATCTCGCGCATGCGCCTTGACCGAAAGCGTCAACCGCTCGCGACTCGAGTCGCCACCGGCCGCGCTCTGGCTGGCCATGAGGCAGCTCGCGAGCAGGAGCGCCTGGAGTCGTCTGGCCCAGGGGCTGCCCAGGAAGGGCTGGTGTCGCGGTGCCACCGTGGCCGAAGGTGGAGTGCCAGGGACCTCCTCATCAGGGCGCTTCCAGGTGAGGAGTGCGTAGTCCTTCGCCATGCGGAGTGCCCTTGAAATGACAACCGCCCGTGAAGATAGCACCTGTCAGGAGGGGGTCCATACCCAGTCCAATGACTGGCGCTGCACGACGAAATGCGTGGACTGGCGCACCCAGTTGGGGTGGCGCAGGCGGGTGCCCAGAGACATTCGTCCAGGGGCAGCAACTCGAGGGCAGACACATCGCCCTCGGGGCCTCGCATCTAAGGCCTGCCCGCCCACGCCTCCACCCATTCGCGCGCCCGGGTGCTCTCCTTCATGAGGAAGTCGAAGTGCCCGGCCTGGACGCGCCGCACCAACTCCGCGTCCCGGGCGATGGCCTCGGAAGCATGCCAGGGAAAGATCCGGCGTGGAGGGGACTCCTCGTCCGCGGAGACTGCCGGAGCGGTCTCCAGGTAGCGGGCGTAGGTGGCGAAGAAGTGGTCGACACACGAGGCGACGGGGACGGCGTACAGCGCCTCGTAGACGTCGACCCACACCACGGGCTGCACACCCCGCGCGTCCGACAGCGACGGCACCGTGGCGTAGCAGTAGGCCAGACGGTCATCCTTCGCGAAGACGAGCAGCGAGCCGAACGGCGCCACCTGGTCCTTGCGCCAGTGGGCGTTCACCCGGTGCAGGTCGGGCCGCCGCTCGTGCCGCGCGGGGAAGAGGTAGAGTTCGTCCCTCACCCAGAGGTAGCCCGCGCGCGCGTACAGGGCCGCCAGTTGGGGGTCCATCGGCTGCCCCGCCACGGACGGCTCCACCGGGCCGCCGGAGGGAAGCGGGGGCTCCAGCTTCAGGGGATGGGCCCGGCCCTGGCACACCTCCAACAGGCGCTCGAAACCGGGCAGCGCGGTCGCGGACTGCATTCGGGGGACTCCTCTCGCGTGTCTTCTGCGGTCACCTCACTGTAGATGACCGCCGGAGTCATGTCACGAAACACACGGGGCAGGTTGCCCCCCGCCCCGTGGAGGCGGGACGCAGCCCTTGCGCCCCTCGCGGGCCCGGGACGCAGACGCTGCGCGCCGGACAGATGGGCCTCACCTCTGGACGCTCCCGGCTTCAGGATGGCCAGCGCCTTGCTAGCTTGTGAGCGGAAGAACTCACGAGGAACCGCCATGACCCATGCCGTCGACGACTTCATGACCCGCACCGTGCACACCATTGGTACGCAGAGCCCCCTGGCCGAGGCGCACCGGCTCATGAACGAGCACGCCATCCGCCACCTGCCCGTGCTGGAGGGCGGGAAGCTGGTGGGGATGGTGTCCATGAGGGATCTGCACCTCATCGAGACGCTCAAGGGCGTGGACCCGAAGGAGGTGGCGGTGGAGGAGGCCATGTCCCAGGAGGCCTATACGGTGCGGCCGGGGACGCCGCTGCTCGAGGTGGCGCGCACCATGGCCCTGCACAAGTACGGCTCCGCCGTGGTCGCCCAGGACGGCCGCGTGCAGGGCATCTTCACCACGGTGGATGCGATGCGAGCGCTGGAGACGCTCCTCGCCTCGCCCCTGGCGGAGCAGGCTCCCGCGCCCCGGCGGAAGACCCCGCCCCGGCAGCTCGCCAAGAAGGCGGCGCCCCGGAAGGCCGCGGCCCGCAAGGGAGCCGGTGGCGCGGCGAAGCGCCCGGCCGGCAAGAGCACCGCGAAGCGCCCGGCGCGGAAGGTGGCTCCGGCGCCCAAGCGCGGCGGGCGCTGAACGTCAGCGCCTCGGTGTCACCTCACGAGCGGAACGGACTCACGCCGCGCGGCGCTTCGGCAGCGTGCCGCGCAGCACCTCGTGGGCGTTCAGCAGCATCTCCTCGGTGGTCTCCCAGCTCACGCACGCATCCGTCACCGAGCAGCCATAGCGCAGCTGCGACAGGTCCGCGGGGATGGGCTGGGTGCCGGCCTCGATGAAGCTCTCGATCATCACGCCGACCACCGAGCGGTTGCCCTCGCGGATCTGGTGCATCACGTCGCGCATCACCAGCGGCTGCAGCTCCGGCTTCTTCCACGAGTTGGAGTGCGAGCAGTCCACCACGATGTTGCCCGGCAGCTTCGCCTTGGCGAGCGCCTGCTCGGCGAGCGAGACGGACACCGTGTCGTAGTTGGGCCGCCCGCCCCCGCCCCGGAGCACCAGGTGGCCGTAGCCGTTGCCCCGCGTCCGGATGATGGCCGACTCGCCCCGCTCGTTGAGCCCCAGGAAGCTGTGCGGACGCGACGCCGAGAGGATGCCGTTGACGCCCGCCTCCAGCGAGCCGTCCGTGCTGTTCTTGAACCCCACCGGAGTCGACAGCCCCGAGGCCATCTCGCGGTGCGTCTGCGACTCCGCGGTGCGCGCGCCAATCGCCGTCCAGGAGATCAAATCTCCGTAGTACTGCGGCGCGATCGGATCCAGCGCCTCGGTCGCCGCCGGCAGGCCGAGCTCGGCCACGTCCAGCAGGAAGCGGCGGCCGCGCTCCATGCCTTCCTCGATGCGGAAGGAGTCATCCATCCGCGGGTCGTTGATGAAGCCCTTCCAGCCGGTGGAGGTGCGCGGCTTCTCGAAGTACACGCGCATCACCACGTGGAACGAGTCCTTCACCTTGTCCGCGAGCTGGCGCAACCGCCGCGCGTAGTCGATCCCCGCCACCGGGTCATGGATGGAGCACGGGCCCACGATGACGAACAAGCGCGGATCCTTCCGGTCCAGGATGTCCATGAGGGCACGGCGCCCAGCGAGCACGGTCTCGGCCGCACGCTCGGTCAGCGGCACCCGCGTCTTGATCTCCGCGGGAGAGGGCATCTGGTCGATGCCGGCGACATTCAGGTTTTCGGTACGAGCGGTCATGAGGGCAGAGGGGCGTGAAGGGGGCGCGGAAGCGGGGAAGACGGGAATACTAGCGCGGGGGGGGCCGGAGATCTCGTCCTGAAGGGACCGAGCCCCGGCGGCGTCGCGGGCGGGGGGACAACCGCCGGTCCCGGCATGGACTTCCTGGTGAAGCGGCCGCGTGTCCGGGCCCGGCTCGTGGTAGGCAACGGCGGCCATGGACCCAGCACAGACAGCTCCCCGAGTCCTCGTCGTCGGTTGTGGCGGAATCGGCGGTGTCATCCTGTCCCGCCTGATGGAGGCCGGCGGGAATGTGACCGCGGTGGCCCGCCGCGAGGAGATCGCCCGCGTGCTCCGGACGCGCGGCCCGGTGCTGCGCGACGAGAAGGGCGAGCGCACCGTTCGCGGGCACCTGGAGGTCTTCGTCGAGCCGCCCCGGGAGGGGGCCTACGACTTCATCCTGCTCGCCACGCCGCCCAACGGGGTGGAGGCGGCCGCCCGGGAAACGGCCCACCTGCTGGCTCCCGAGGGGGCCATGGTGGTGCTCCAGAACGGGCTGTGCGAGGAGCTGGTGGCCCGGGTGGTGGGCGAGGACCGGGTGCTCGGCGCCATCGTGGCCTGGGGCGCGTCGTCCCCGGAGACCGGCGTCTACGAGCGGACCTCCTCGGGGGGCTTCGCGGTGGGCGCGCTCTCCGGCGGGCAGGACCCGAGGCTCGCCCGGCTGGCCGAGGTGCTGCGCGCGGTGAGCGAGGTGGCCTTCACGGAGAACCTGCGGGGCGCGCGGTGGAGCAAGCTGGCGATCAACTGCGCCATCTCCACCCTGGGCACCGTGGGGGGAAGCAGGGTGGGGCCGCTGCTGCTGCACCGCTTCGTCCGGCGGCTCGCGATGGAGGTCTTCACCGAGGTCTTCCAGGTGGCCCGCGCCGAGAACGTGAAGCTGGAGAAGGTGGCCTCCACGGTGGACCTGGAGTGGCTCACGCTGAAGGAGTCCGAGCAGCACGCGCGGGGCTCGCTCAGCCTCGTGGGCCGGCACGCGATGCTCCTGGCCATCGGCGCGAGGTACCGGCGGCTGCGCTCGTCCATGCTGGCGGCCATCGAGCGGGGCCGGGAGCCGCCGGTGGACTTCCTCAACGGCGAGGTGGTCCAGCGGGGCAAGGCCCACGGCATCCCGGTGCCGGTGAACGCGCGCCTGCTCGAGGCCGTCCACGCCATGTCCCGGCGTGAACTGAATCCCGGCGTGGAGACACTCCGCCGCATCTACGAGCAGACGCGGCCCCAGGGCCCCCATTAAGGTGGGGGGGCATGGGAAAGGACCGTCCCACCACGGTGTAGCCCTCCAACGAGTGCGGTGAGGTTCCCGTTGAAGGCCGCCCCGTTTCGTTTCATGGTTTCCATCCAGCAACGCGATGTGAAGTTCCCAAGGGGTGAACAACCATGGCGATGAAGAAGGCCACGAAGAAGGCAGCGGAGAAGATTCGGACGGCGGCCAAGAAGGTGGCCACGAAGGTGACCAGCAAGGTGGCGGCGGCCAAGAAGGCCCCCGCCAAGAAGGCCCCCGCCAAGAAGGCCAAGAAGGCCCAGCCCATTCCCAAGGGCTACCACATCGTCACGCCGAGCCTCGTGGTGCGCGGCGCCCCGGAGGCCCTCGAGTTCTACAAGAAGGCCTTCGGCGCGAAGGAAGTGGGCAAGGCGCTGACGACGCCGGACGGGAAGATCCTCCACGGCGAGTTCCGCATCGGCGACTCCATCGTGATGTACTCGGACGAGTTCCCCAACATGGGCTCCCGCTCGCCCCTGAGCGTCGGCGGCATCTCGTCGAGCCTGCTCATCTACACGCGTGACGCGGACGCGCTGTACAACCAAGCGCTGGCCTCGGGCGCCAAGGTCGCCATGCCCATCGGCGACGCGTTCTGGGGCGATCGCTACGGCATCGTCATCGATCCCTTCGGCCACCAGTGGCAGATCGCCACCCACAAGGAGGACCTCACCCCGAAGGAGATGGCCCGCCGCGCCCAGGCCGCCATGAGCGCCCCGCCTCCGGCCCCCCCGGCGGAGTCGGCTCCGGCTCAGACTCCGGCGGCGGAGACGCCTCCCACGACGCAGCCGGCCTGACGTTTCACTCGAAGTCCCCGAGGCCCCCTCCCCTTCGCACGGGAGGGGGTTCCCTCAAGCGGCGGGGACCCGGGCCTCGGCCAGGGCGGGCGTCCCCAGGTACTTGCGGCGCGTTCCCATCACGTAGTCGAAGAGCGGGTACGTCACGCACCAGTTGGCGTTCTGGTCCTTCCCCATGTGGTGGTCGTAGTGCCACGGCAGGTGCTCGCGCGCCCAGTTCTCGTCCAGGTGCGCCCGCCGGTGCACCACGTAGTACAGCACCGTCGAGGCCCACACCGAGGCCACGAACCACGGCGCCCACTTGAGCAGGGGAAGGTGGCCCACCACGATGGCCGCCAGCCCCAGCACCTCCTTGCTCTGCGGCGTCCAGCTCCACAGCGGCCCCCGGTACTGCGCGTCCACCATCTCGTGGCGCCGCGAGCGCTGGTGGTGCTCGTGCCAGTGGAAGCTCCAGAAGCTCTTGTGTCTCTTGCCCAGCCCGTGCAACACGTACCGGTGCAACAGCCACTCCCCGAAGTTGGAGTACACCAGGCCCAGTGGAAGTCCGATCATCTCGACTGCTCCTCGCGAGACGCCCCGGGCCTCCGCGGCGTCCCGCCTCAAGTGCCAATCCTCTGTCATCAAAATAATGACCACCGCGCCGCGCCGCGTCGGGTGTACGCGAGGACGAGGACGCCACCCCGCCCAGGGCACAGGCCCGGCCGCCGGAAGTTGGACGGGAGGCCCGAGCGCCCGTAAGGAAGGAGGCCATGCGGCGGAGACGGGACAGCGGGTTTCCTTGGGTGAAGGTGGCGCTGTGCGCCCTGCTGCCGCTCGTGCTGCTCAATCTGGCGGTGGCCTTCTTCGGCGACACCTCCGTGTCTCCCCTCTCGCTGTCCTTCCTGGAGCAGAAGGCCCACGCCCTGTCCGCGTACGCGCGCCACCGGTCCTCGTGCCTGTTCGAGGGGCATCCGGAGCTCGCGCCCCTCATCCGTGACACCGAGCGCCGCCACCGCCTCCCCACTGGCCTGCTGGAGGCACTCGTCGAGGTGGAGTCCAACACCCAGCCGCACCGCATCTCCCCCGCGGGCGCCATGGGTCCCGGCCAGCTCATGCCCTCCACCGCGAGCCAGCTGCGCGTGGAGGACCCCTTCGACCCGGCCCCCGCCCTCGATGGCAGCGCGCGCTACCTCGCCGAGCAGCTGGAGCGCTACCGGGGCAACGTACGGCTCGCGGTGGCCGCCTACAACGCCGGGCCCGGCAACGTGAATGGCCGCGTCCCTCGCAACGGGGAGACGGAGTTCTACGTGGCCCGGGTGCTCACCCACTACGAGCGCCTCCGGCCCCGCCCTCCTCCCCGGCCCGCGAAGCCCGCTCCCCCCACGAAGTCCACTCCCGCCGCGAAGCGTCAGGCCCGGCCGGTGAGCGCTCCCTCAGCCTCGCCACCGCCGAGCCGCTCGCCGAGGGCGCCGTGGACGGCATGAGCGACCGCGCCGGGTTCCTCGGCCTTCTGCGCCTGGTGCGCGAGCGCTTCTCCCAGTCCGTGGCCAGCGGCGGCTACTAACGCGAGCCGTCCAGGCCCCGTCCGGCCTCGGCGTCCACCCACACCTCCACGTTGCCGTGGAGCTGGAGGAACGAGGCCGGGCACATGGGGGTGATGGGGCCGAGCACCATGGCCGTCACCGCCGCCGCCTTGCTCACCCCGAAGGCCAGCAGGATGACGCGGCGCGCCTGAAGCAGCGGCGCCATGCCCAGCGTGAGCGCCGCCAGGGGGACCTTCCAGACGTCCTCCCCGAAGAGCGAGGCCACCGCCTGCCGGGACTCCCGCGACAGGCGCGCCCGGTGGCTGCCCGCCTGGAGGCCGTCCCCCGGCTCGATGAAGGCCACGTGCCCGTTGGGCCCGATGCCCAGCAGGAGCAGGTCCAGCCCTCCCGCCTCCGCCAGCTCGAGGTCGTAGCGCACACATTCCCGCTCGGCCCGCTCCGCGCTCCCGTCGAAGAAGTGGATGCGCTCGGGTGCCAGGTTGACGTGCTGGAAGAAGTGCCGCTCCATGTACGCCCGGTAGCTGCTGGGGTCGTCCGGCGCCAGCCCGAGGAACTCGTCCAGGTTGAAGGTCGTCACCCGCGAGAAGTCCACCTGGCCGCGCCGGTGCAGCGCCACGAGCTCCCGGTAGACGTTGAGCGGCGTCCGGCCCGTGGGCAGCCCGAGCACCAGGGAGGGCTTCTCCCGGATCGCGGCGGCGACGAGGGCCGCGCACGCGGCGACGGCTTCCTGCTCGGAGGCGAAGACGCGGACGTTCAAGGCGCCGGCCAGCATAGGCCAGGCCCCGGCACCCGACCAAGGAACGTGTCACCCGTTGGATGGGGCCCGGGGGAAGAGGCCGCATGGGTAGGCCCACGGCCCGGGGGGGCCCCGCCCGCCCGCCTCCGTTCCAACCTGGCCCTGCCCCACTGGCCGGATGCCACCGTGGCTGGCGGGCGGTTTGCGTCAACTTCACGCATGAATCGTCTTGAAGGTGGGTTAGAAGGGCTACCTCATGAAAGTCGCCGTCCTGACAGGCGGGGGTGATTGCCCCGGCCTCAACGCGGTCATCCGCGCCGTCGTCCGCCGGGCCAGCGCCCATGGTTTCGAGATGATGGGCCTGCGCGATGGGTGGAAGGGTCTCCTCGAGGACAACCACTTCCGCCTCACGCGCGAGACCACCTCCGGCATCCTCCACCGCGGTGGCACCATCCTGGGCACCTCCCGCGTCAACCCCTTCAAGGTCGAGAACGGCCTGGAGAAGGTCAAACGCGCCATCGAGCGCCATGACATCCACGCCGTCATCGCCATCGGCGGCGAGGGCACGCTCTCGGCCGCCACGCGCATGGCCAAGGAGGGCCTGCGCATCGTCGGCGTGCCGAAGACGATCGACAACGATCTCAACGGCACGGACTTCACCTTCGGCTTCGACACCGCCGTCACCATCGCCACCGAGGCCATTGATCGGCTGCACTCCACCGCCGAGTCGCACAAGCGCGTCATCGTGTGCGAGGTGATGGGGCGGCACGTGGGGTGGATCGCCACCTACGCGGGCATGGCCGGCGGCGCGGACGTGATTCTTGTCCCCGAGGTCCCCGCGGACCTGGTGCGGGTGGCCGAGCACATCCAGCACCGGCACTCCACCGGGCGCTCCTTCTCCATCGTGGTGGTGGCCGAGGGCACGCGCATCAAGGCGGGCGAGGACCAGCAGGAGCACCTGGTCACCTCGGGTGCGCTGGACGAGGCCGGCCGGCCCCGGCTCGGTGGCGTGGGTGCCATCGTGGCCAATGAAATCGAACGGCGCACGGGCTACGAGACGCGCGTGTCGGTGCTGGGCCACATCCAGCGCGGCGGCGCCCCCACGGCCCATGACCGGGTGCTGGCCACGCGCTTCGGCGTGCACGCGTGCGACATGGTGGCCCGGGGTGAGTTCGGCAAGATGGCCGCGCTCCGGGGCAATGAGATCGTCAGCGTGGACCTGTCGGAGGCCACCCGGGAGCTCAAGAAGGTGCCCCAGGAGTTCTTCGAGGTCGCCCAGGTCTTCTTCGGTTAGCCCGGGGCGGGGGTAGAGTGTCCCCTGCCATGGACCTTTACGCGCAGATGGCGGCCCTGGTGGCCGAGGGCCGTCCGTTCGTACTGGCCACCGTCATCGAGAGCGCCGGCAGCACGCCGCAGAAGCCGGGCTCGAAGATGGTGGTGCTCGGGGATGGGAGCCTGCGGGGCACCGTGGGCGGTGGTGCCATCGAGCATCAGATCATCCAGGCCGCGCGGGCCCTGCTGGAGTCCGCCGAGAGCACGCGCGTCATCGAGACGCACCTCACGCACGAGCTGGGCATGTGCTGTGGGGGCCGGATGAAGGTGTTCCTGGAGAAGCACGGAGCGCCGCCGCGGCTCACGGTGTTCGGCGCGGGGCACGTGGCGCGGGAGCTGGCGCTGCTGGCGCACCGGGTGGGCTTCCGGGTGACGGTGGTGGACGCCCGGCCCGAGTGGGCCTCCCCCGAGCGCTTCCCTGGCATCGAGTTGGTGCTGAAGGACCCCGCCGACTACGCGCGCGCACTGAGCGGGGGTGCCGAACACTGCTTCTGCATCACCACGCATGACCACCCGCTGGACCAGGCGGTGGTGGAGGCGCTGCTGGACAAGCCCTCGGCCTACCTGGGGGTGATTGGGAGCCGGCGCAAGGCCGAGCGCTTCCGGATGCGGCTGAAGGCCGCGGGCTTCTCCGGCGAGGCCGTGGCCCGGCTGCGCTCGCCCATGGGCGTGGAGATTGGCGCGCTGACCCCGGAGGAGATCGCCGTGTCCATCGTGGGAGAGCTCATCCGGGTGCGGCGCCTGGGTGGCTCGCCGGGGTAAAGAGGGCCCATGACGCTGAAGGTGATGACGCTCAACGTCCTCTTCGGAGGGCAGGATCGCTTCGAGTCCCTCCTCGCCCTGGTGGCGAAGCAGAACCCGGACCTGCTGGTGCTGCAGGAGTGTCTGGGCTGGGACGATGGCGAGCGCCTGCGCCAGGTGGCCGCCACGCTGGGCCCCGAGGGCGCCATCCACGCCCACCTGGGCTCCGCCCGCCCGCGAGGCAGCGGCAACTGCTACCACGTGGCCGTGCTCAGCCGCATGGCCCCCCGCTCCATCCGCGTGCACAACAACCCGCACTTCATCGGCCACGCGCTGGTGCAGTGCGAGTTCGACACCGGCGAGGGTCCGCTCACGTTCTTCGGGACGCACTACGACGCGCACTACGAGACGCTCCGCTTCGTCGAGGCGCGCTACCTGCGCTCGCTGCTGGACCCCACCGCCTTCCGCGAGGGCCTCTACCTGCTGGCGGGGGACCTCAACTCCCTGTCCCGCAGGGACCCCTACCCCGTGGACCTCGCCGATCAGCTGCGCCTGGCGGGCGTGGACAAGTACGGCCACCCGCCCCGCTTCGACGTCATCGACGACGTGGAGGCCTTCGGCTGGGTGGACACCCTGCGCCACCGGCCCGCCTCGCCCGCCTGGGTCACCGCGCGCCGCGTCCGCAACGGGGTGACGATCGACTACCGCACGGACTACATCTTCGCCTCGCCCCGGATGGCCGAGCGGCTCGTCAGCACCGAGGTCATCGACGTGGGCGAGGCCACCGACCACAACGCGGTGGTGGCCACCTTCCATTGAGCCCGGGCGGGCCCGGGCGGGCCGATGGGTCCTCCCCGTCGCTCGAGTCGCTGGTCGCGTAGAGGCTCGCGTGGTTCACCAGAGCCGAGGTGCGTGGCATCGGACATGCCAGGGTGGACACTCCACTCGCCGCTCCCCTGTAGCGGGATGTGCATGCACTCATGCACCGGGCCGCACACCCCTGCTCATCCCCGGCCAGGCCTGCCTGGAAGATGACATGGCGCGGCTCTTCCCGGAGTGAACGCGGGCTTTCTCCTGGTACAAGCCCGGCACCCGCGCCACGTCCGGCGCGGCGCTCCTGGAGGAGAACATGGTGGTGCTCACGGATGAGGGTTCTCGTGCGGAGATCGTCCCCGAGCGCGGAGCGCTCGTCAGCCGCTTCATCGTCGAGGGCGAGCCCATCCTCTTCCTCGACGAGAGCACCCTGGCCGACCCCACGAAGAACGTGCGCGGCGGCATCCCCGTGCTCTTCCCCGCCCCCGGCGTGCTCCCCGGGAACAAATACACGGCGGAGGGCCGCGAGTACCCCATGCGCCGCCATGGCTTCGCCCGTGACCTCCCCTGGGAGGTGCGCGGCCAGGACACTTCACGCGTGGTGCTCTCGCTCGGACACTCGGAGCAGACCCTGCGCGAGTTCCCCTGGCGCTTCGAGGCCCGCCTCGCCGTGACGCTGCTCGGCTCCGCGCTCCACCTGTCCTTCAGCGCCGAGAACCGCGACTCGCTGCCCATGCCCCTGCACCTCGGCTACCACCCGTACTTCCACGTCCCCCAGGCCAACAAGGCCTCCGCCAGCGTCGAGACCGATGCCTCTCGCGCCTGGGACAACCGCAAGGCTGCCCATGTCGCCTTCACCAGCCTGGACCTCACCGGGCCCGAGGTGGACATGCACCTGCTCGATCACTCGCTGCACGGCACCACGCTGGAGCGCGGACCCGGCCTGCGCCCCGTGGAGCTCGCCTGGAGCCCCTCCTTCACCACCCTCGTGGTGTGGACGCTCGAGGGCCGTGACTTCGTCTGCGTGGAGCCCTGGACCGCCCCCGGTGGCGCCCTCCAGACGCACCAGGGGCTCCTCACCGTCGCCCCCGGAGACACCTTCGCCTCCGAGTTCGAGATCAGCGTCGAGCCAATGGCCCGCTTCGTCCGCTAAAAGGCCGCCATGTCCTTCCTCTCCCATCTCGAGTGCTCGCGCTGCCGCAAGACGCATGACGCGGACCGGGTCCAGAACCTGTGCGACTGCGGCGGCCCGCTGCTCGTGCGCTATGACCTGAAGGCCGTCGCCCGCGCCGTGCGCCCCTCCGACCTCGCCGGCCGCGTCTCCTCGCTGTGGCGCTACCGCGAGGTGCTCCCCGTCCGCGATGACAAGAACATCGTCACGCTCGGCGAGGGCATGACGCCGCTGTTTCCCCTGCCGCGGCTCGGCGCGGAGATTGGCTTGCCCGACCTGTGGTTGAAGGACGAGGGACTGAATCCCACCGCCTCGTTCAAGGCTCGCGGCGCCGCCACCGGTGTGAGCCGGGCTCGGGAGCTGGGCATCAAGGCGCTCGCCATGCCCACCAATGGCAATGCCGGCGGCGCGTGGGCCAGCTACGGCGCTCGCGCCGGCATGTCCGTGACGCTCGTCATGCCCACCGATGCTCCCGCCATGAGTGTGTTGGAGGCCACCGCCGTCGGCGCCAATGCGTACATGGTACGGGGGCAGATTACCGATGCTGGCGCCATCGTCGGCCGCTCGGCCAAGGCCCACGGCTGGTTCGAGGCCGCCACCCTCAAGGAGCCGTACCGCATCGAGGGCAAGAAGACGATGGGGTACGAGATCGCCGAGCAGCTCGGGTGGACCCTGCCCGACGTCATCCTGTACCCCACCGGCGGCGGCGTGGGCATCATCGGCATCTACAAGGCCCTCCTGGAGATGCGCGAGATGGGCTGGCTGCCCGAGAACGTCCGCTTCCCCAAGCTCGTCGCCGTCCAGGCCGAGGGCTGTCAGCCCATCGTGAAGGCCTTCCGCGAGGGCAAGGACGTCTCCGAGAAGTGGGAGAACGCGTCGACTGTTGCTCAGGGCATTCGCGTGCCCAAGGCCCTCGGCGATTTCCTCGTGCTCCAGGCCGTTCGCGAGACCGGGGGCACCTGCGTCGCCGTGCCGGATGCGGACACGATGTGGGGACTGGAGCGCATCAGCCGCATGGAGGGGGCGTTCATCTGCCCCGAGGGCGCGGCGCTCGTGGGGGCCGCGAGGATGCTGCTGCGCGATGGGTGGCTGGAGGCCGGTCAGCGCGTGCTGCTGCTCAATACGGGCGCCGGCATCAAGTACCCGGATGTCATGAGCCCCAAGCTGCCCGTGCTCGAGTTGAATGCCACGCTGTGAGCCTCAGCCACCATCCAGGTCCCGTCTCAAGATTCGTCCATCCACTCCGATCGCATAGGTTGCTCCATCATCGAGCATGCCGACGGTCCTTCCGCAATTCTCCGGCTTGAACTCGATCCGGACGAAGATGATGTCGCCCCTTCGCAGTGCCCGGTACCTGTAGGAGACCTGCTTCTCGCCACATGGGAGGTCCGCCGGTCCTGACTTCAGGAGATCATCCGCCGCGATGCGAATGGCCTGGAGCGTGTAGCCATCTACGTCCACCTCCGGCTTCAAGGTGTGATCGAAGACGGGAAGCTGGACGCTCATGTCCTGGAGTTCCGGCTGCGGCCTCTTGGGGACGCAGCCGCAACCAAACAAGTCCCCCAGAACCTGACATGGCCGATGGGCACAGCCCACGAAGGCCACGCTACAGAGCAGGAGGAGCAATCTTGAATTCATACCCACCTCGCCAGCAGCAGCGCGCCAGGCGTTACCGATGCTCGATTTCGAAATTTTCTGAATCCCGCCACCTGACCACACCATACTGCTCGCGTTTCAGCCCTGATTGCGCATCCACGGTCCACCCCGCCTTATTCACGATAGGGCACGCGGGGTGACCTCGGAAAGAGGGTGACGCGCCTTACCTCCCGAGTGGTAGATGGGTGTTGTTCAGGCAACCAGCACCAATCGGCCGGAGGCGCGTCATGGGTGAAATCCTCAATGAGTTCGCTCTGAAGTTCAATGGTTCTGTGCGGCTGGAGGGGAGGGAGGAGCGGTTGACGGGGGAGGCGGGGGCGGTGGTGCTGCGAGAGGTGGACGAGCGGCTGGGGCTGACACGTTGGCTGGGCGAGATGCTGACGGACACGCGCGAGGAGAGTCGCATCACCCACTCGTTGAGGGAGTTGGTGCGCACGCACCTGTTGCTGCTGGCGCAGGGGTGGAAAGACATCGATGACGCGGACGCGCTGCGCAAGGACGCGGCGCTGAGACTGGCGGTCTCGGACAGCAAGAGCACCGGGCCGCTGAAACAGGAGGAAGGAAGGCCGGAGGGACTGGCCTCGCAGCCGACGTTGTCGCGGCTGACAGCCATGCTGGCGCAGGAGGGCAACCGCGAGGTGCTGAGGCAGGCACTGGTATGGCTGACAGGCCGGAGACTGAGGGCAGCGCAGCCCGGGGGCGAGCGGCTGAAGCAGGGGACGGTGGACGTGGATGGACTGCCGGTGGATGTGCACGGGCACCAGGAGGGCAGCGCGTACAACAGGCACTATGGAGTGCGCATGTACCATCCGCTGGTGGCCAGCATCGCGGAGACGGGGGACTTGCTGGACGTGAGGCTGCGCGAGGGCAACGTGCACAGCGCCAGTGGA